>NZ_JAWHTP010000001.1:0-762126 GCF_033052815.1 Chromohalobacter sp. HP20-39
AGCAAGTCAGCTACTTGCGCTACCCTTTCACCGCTGGCCACGAAGCCCGTCGCCGGCAGCGGATGCGTACTTTACGGATCCACCAGCGGGAACGCAAGGGGTTTTTCTCAGATAACGAAAAGATCGATGAAACGATGTACCGGCGTGCTTTCCAAACGCGCCTGATTCGCGCACAGCGTCAGAATCTCATCGCAGTGACGTGCCGGGAAGCGTGTCGAAAGATTAGCGCGAAACTTCTCTTCCAGAAGGGGCATGCCTTCCGAACGGCGCCGACGATGACCGATGGGATATTCCACAGCCACTTGATCGGTCTTGCTGCCATCCTTGAAGAACACTTGAATCGCGTTGGCAATGGAACGCTTGTCGGCCTCAAGATACTCACGGCTGTAACGCGCGTCCTCGACGACTTCCATCTTGTCACGCAATTGATCGATGACCGGGTTCGCCGCATGGAAAGCATCCTCGTAGTGCTCGGCGATCAAGTGCCCGAAGATCAAGGGAACGGCGGTCATGTACTGAAGGCAATGGTCACGGTCGGCAGGATTCGCCAGATGCCCTTCCTTGGAGATGATGCGAATGGCCGATTCATGGGTAGTGATCACGACCCTATCGATGTCCTCCAGGCGGTCCTTGACCTGAGGATGCAGCGTCACGGCTGCCTCGCAGGCGGTCTGGGCATGAAACTCCGCCGGAAAGCTTATCTTGAACAACACGTTTTCCATGACATAGGAGCCGTATTCCTGGCTGACACGGAAGTGGCGATCTTCTTCCAGCTTGAGCTGCTGATCCTTGTTGGTCTTGGAGAACAGCACATCATAGAAGCCCCATTGCGGTGCGCTCAGCACACCGGGAATGCCCATTTCGCCACGCATGGCGATATCGGCAAGGCGTACGCCACGCGAGGTTGCATCGCCCGCCGCCCAAGACTTACGCGACCCAGCGTTCGGCGCATGCCGATAAGTACGCAGGCTCTGGCCATCGACGAAGGCATGCGACAGCGCGGCGAGCAACTGTTCACGATCTGCTCCCATCAGTCTGGCGACCACCGCAGTCGACGCCACTTTGACCAGAGCGACGTGATCGAGCCCTACCCTATTGAATGAATTCTCGAGGGCCAGCACACCCTGAATCTCATGGGCCATGACCATCGCCTCGAGCACATCGCGCACGGTCAGCGGCGCCTCTCCCTCAGCAACACGCTTTTGCGACAGGTGGTCGGCAATCGCCAGGATTCCCCCCAGATTGTCTGAGGGATGCCCCCACTCTGCTGCCAGCCAGGTGTCGTTGTAATCCAGCCAACGAATGATGGCGCCGATATCCCAGGCCGCCTTGACCGGGTCGAGACGCAACTGGGTGCCCGGTACCCGCGCACCGTGGGGTACAACGGTCCCCTCGACCAACGGCCCTAGATGCTTGGTGCACTCGGGAAAACGCAGTGCCAACAAGCCGCACCCCAGAGTATCCATCAAGCAATAACGGGCGGTTTCCAGTGCTTCCTGACCGGTGACGCGATATTCCAGCACGTAATCGGCGATCGCCTGAAGCTCGGGATCGTAGTCGGGACGCTGGTTCTGTTCGACGTTGGCACTCATCTCGGTTCCTTGAAGTCAGGCTCGAAGCTCGAAGCTCGAAGCTCGAAGCTCGAAGCTCGAAGCTCGAAGCCAGTATTATTCATGCTGCTCGACCGGTAGCCATTGCTGCTTCTGGCCCGATGCTTTCTGTCCGCGCCCAAACCCGCGCGCTTATATCAGGCCGGATTCCTTACGAACGGTGCTCAATGGGTAGCCATTGCTGCTTCTCCGGCCCGATATAGTCCGCACTGGGTCGGATGATGCGGTTGTTCTCGCGCTGTTCGAATACATGGGCACACCAGCCTGTGAGGCGTGAGCACACGAAGATCGGGGTGAACAGTTTGGTGGGAATGCCCATGAAGTGGTAGGCGCTGGCGTGGAAGAAGTCGGCATTGCAGAAGAGTTTTTTCTCCCGCCACATGACGTCCTCGACACGCTCGGAGACGGGATAAAGCTGCGTGTCGCCCACGTCGTCGGCGAGTCGCTTCGACCATTGCTTGATGATGGCGTTACGCGGGTCGGATTCGCGATAGATCGCATGCCCGAAGCCCATGATCTTTTCCTTGCGTTCGAGCATGCCCAGCAGCTTACGCTCGGCCTCTTCCGGGGTTTGCCAGTCCTCGATCATCGCCATTGCCGCTTCGTTGGCTCCGCCATGTAGCGGGCCACGTAGCGAGCCGATGGCGCCGGTCACGCAGGAATGAATATCCGACAGCGTCGAGGCGCACACGCGTGCGGTAAAAGTCGAAGCATTGAATTCATGCTCGGCGTACAGGATCAACGAAACGTTCATCACCCGTGCATGCAGCTCGGAGGCCGGCTTGCCATGCAGCAAATGCAGGAAATGGCCACCCACCGAGTCATCGTCGGTTTCGGTATCGATACGCACGCCGTCATGAGTGAAGCGGTACCAATAGTTGATGATCGAGGGAAACGCCGCCAGCATTCGATCGCTTTTATCCTGCTGCTCGGCGAAGCCCTCCTCGGTCTCGAGATTGCCCAGCATCGACGCCCCGGTGCGCATCACATCCATCGGGTGGGCATCGGCGGGAATCTGTTCGAGCACTGCCTTCAGCGATGCGGGCAGTCCGCGTAGCGATTTGAGCCTGACCACGTAGGCCTCGAGCTCCGCCTGATTGGGTAACGTCCCCTTGAACAATAGATAGGCGACTTCCTCGAAGCGCGCATGCTCGGCAAGGTCGTGAATGTCATAGCCACGGTACGTGAGTCCGGAGCCAGCCTGCCCAACGGTACATAACGCGGTACTACCCGCACTCATGCCGCGCAAGCCGGTACTGGTAGGCGTTTTATCCGCCATGGCGAGCCTCCTTGTGCCAGATCGTTATCGTCGTTGCCTTGCTAATAGCACGCAGCCACGACGCCCTTTCACTTGTCCTCGTCGAACAGAGCATCCAGCTTGCGCTCGAAAGCGTGGTAATCGAGAAACTCGTAAAGCTCATCGCGCGTCTGCATCTTGTCGAGTACATCGCGCTGATGCCCGTTGTCGTGAATGCTGCGATACACCTCGAGTGCCGCGGCATTCATGGCACGAAAGGCCGACAGCGGATACAGCACCATGCGGCAACCCACATCATGCAGTTCCTGCTGGGTAAATAACGGCGTGGCGCCGAACTCGGTGATATTGGCCAGGATCGGCGCATTGACGCCCGTGCAAAACGCGCGATAGTCCTCGAGGCTATGCACGGCCTCGGCGAAGATGGCATCGGCGCCGGCCTCGAGACAGGCATTGGCGCGCTCGATGGCAGCGTCCAGCCCTTCCTTCTGGAAAGCATCGGTGCGTGCGATCAGATAAAAATCGTCATCCAGACGCGCATCGGCTGCCGCCTTGATGCGGTCCACCATCTCTTGCTGCGACACGATGGCCTTGTTGGGCCGGTGTCCACAGCGCTTCTGCGCGATCTGATCTTCCAGATGCACCGCCGCCACGCCAGCACGCTGCATTTCCTTGACGGTGCGCGCGATATTGAACGCTCCGCCCCAGCCGGTATCGATATCGACCAGCAGCGGTGTTTCTGAGGCCGCCGTAATACGCCGGGCGTCCTCAACCACGTCGTTCATCGTGGTCATACCCAAGTCAGGCAATCCAAAGGACGCATTGGCCACGCCGCCTCCCGAGAGGTAGATCGCAGGGTGCCCGACCTTCTCGGCCATGAGCGCCGTGTAGGCGTTGATGGTGCCGACGATCGGCAAAGGCCGATGCACGTCGAGCGCGGCGCGGAAACGAGTACCAGGCGTGGGATGACTCATGACGTCGAACTCTCCTCGGAATCGGCATGATAGGACTCGCCTTCGAGCGTCTCGGCATAGTGCTTGGCGACGTTCTCGCGAGAGGCACTGACGTGACGGCGCATCAACAACTCGGCAAGCTCCTCGTCCCCGGCCTCAATGGCATCGACGATACGATGGTGCTCGACGAAGGCTCGCTGCGGGCGCGCGCCGCTGGCACTGAATTGCGTACGGTAAAGACGCACCAGGTAATAAAGGTCGTCACAGAGCATGGTCATCAGCATGCGATTGTGGCTGCCCTGTACGATGCAGTAGTGGAAATCCAGATCACCCTCGCGCTGGAAATAGGCTTCGTCGCGCTGGAGGTCCTCCTGACGCTCGTGGACCGCCAGTACATCGCGTAGCCCAGCGATTTCCGGCGCTGTCATGTGCCGTGCCGCCAGGCGCGCCGCCATGCTCTCCAGGGCTTCGCGCAGATCGAACAGCTCCAGCAGCTCACGCATGGAGAGCTTGACCACGCGCGCGCCGACATGCGGAATTCGCTCGATCAGGCGGTGGGCTTCCAGGCGGCGCATCGCTTCGCGCAACGGGCCGCGTGAAATACCGTACGCCTTGGCCAGACCTGGCTCGGTGATCTTGGCACCGGGCGCCAATTCCCCCCGCACGATGGCGCTCTGAAGCTGATGGAAGACGCGCTCAGCGAGTGTGCGAACTTCGGGAGCGTCGTCATGTCCCGTCGCCGACTGCCAAGCATCATGAGAATCGGTGTTATGAGGTAAAGGAGGAAGCGTCATGTAATTGTCGACAATAAAGAATAAGTGTTACTTTAGTAATCTACCTCAAAAGGGTCAACCGCCTGAAGCCCGGCTTACCTACACCTTTCGCCGCATGGGCAGCGCACACGGGCGACCAAGTTGTCGACAATCACTCACCTTCATCCTGGATAAGCGAAGATGCTTCTTGCAGCAGGCCGGCGAGCCGGCGGGGTTTTTGAAACGGCAGAGAATGGTCAGTGCCCGGCAGTTCAATGTAACGCCAGTCGGAACGGCGCTGAGCCAATATCGAATGGTAGGCTTGCATGGCCGCGAGGCTCTTGCCACCCACGACACTCGTCACGTCACGCTGCGCTTCGAGCAAGGCCTCGCGGTCGAGATGCCGGACGGCATCAGTCACGCAATCCAGCGCATTGGCAAACCCCAGAGGGCGGTGTGCAAGGCGCCGTATCATCATGCGCTCGGCCCGCGGGTTGCGCGAGCGATGTGGCGCAATCAGATCCAGGAAGGCGACAATACCCGCTTCTGGTGTCGACGCCTCACGGATGGCACGCGCCGCCTCGGCATAACCATCGCGCACTCGCACCATGGTCGCATGATCCTCGCGCTCCAGAAGTGCCGGCTCGAGCAACATCATACGTCCAATGCGAGTACCCAAGCGTTGCTTGAGACGCATCGCCACCAGCCCGCCAAACGAATAGCCCATGACATCGCATTGATCGATCTTCTGGGCATCGAGCAAAGCTTCGACATCGGCGACGACTTCATCCAGCGAGAAAGGCCGCTCACGGCCATCCGCCGCACGCGTCGCCCCCATGCCTCGCAAGTCGGGCATCAGAAACGTTCGCCAGGTATCGAGATGCGTCACCATCGGCCCCCAGGTCAGCTCGGCCGCTACCCCGGCACCGTGCAGCATGACCACACTGCCTGCGCCTTCTCGACGCTCGAGGCGGCGCCAATGGCACTCCTGATCCGGACGCGCCAATATCCCTTGCCGCATCTCGCCCTCATCCGGCGACGTTGTCATAATCGTCATCCTCTGTGTGCCGCGCCTCTGAGGCGTTGAATGGCCGTCATTATCCGCACACGTTCATGGGCGGACAAATCCGGCTGGCTTCCCTAAAATGAGCCGCCCGCGACAGGAAGCTGCACCGATGCCGACACTCGAATTCACGCCCCTGCCCTATCACGGTGACCCGCTGGAACGTTTCGAGCGCCTGCGCCATCGTCCCGGCGCCGTGCTACTGGATAGTGGCTTTCCGGCAGCCCCCGGTGGGCGTTACGACATCCTCGCCAGCGATCCCATCGCGTGGCTGGAAGTCGACCGAGACGGCCAGGTCACTAGTGACGCCGCGAACCTTCCCGACGAGCCGCTCGCGGCCCAGCATGCCTTGCTCGAGCGTCTTCCCACTGCCGACGTGACGAGCGAACTGCCGTTCCTGGGCGGCTTGATCGGCTACTGGAGCTACGATTTCGGGCGGCACCTGGAGGCCTTTACGGGCCATGCACGCGAGGCGGTCACGCTACCCCACAGCCGTGTGGGGCTCTACGACTGGGCTATCATCCATGACCACCATGCCCGTTGCGCCTGGCTCGTGGCCACACCGGGGCGCCGCGCCCAGGTGCTGGCATGGCTACAAGCCGCGCCAGCGCCGGACTCTAACTTCAAACTGCTCTCCCCCTTTCGAGGCGAACTCGACCGCGCCGCCTACGGCGAGCGCTTTCGTGCCGTGCAGCATTACATCCGCAGTGGCGACTGTTACCAGATCAACCTGGCCCAGCGTTTCAGCGCTCACTACCAAGGCGATTTATGGCACGCCTATCGGCGGCTGCGCCAAGCCACGCCGACTCCTTATGGCGCCTATCTCGCCTGGGACGACAAGGGCATTCTATCGCTGTCGCCGGAGCGCTTCCTTGAAGTCGTCGAGGGACGCGTGGAAACGCGCCCCATCAAGGGCACCCGGCCGCGCGGCAACACCTCCATCGAGGATCGGCGCTACGCCCGCGAGCTGCGCGACAGCCTCAAGGATACCGCCGAAAACGTGATGATCGTCGACTTGCTGCGCAACGATCTGGGGCGTGTCTGTCGGCCGGGAAGCGTCCGCGTCCCCCAACTTTGCGGCCTGGAGAGCTACGCCAACGTCCACCACCTGGTCAGCGTGGTCACGGGTAAACTCGACGAGACCCGGCATGCGCTGGACCTTCTCGGGGCCGCTTTTCCCGGTGGCTCGATCACCGGCGCCCCCAAGGTTCGCGCCATGCAGCTCATCGACAACCTCGAACCCAGTCGCCGCAGCGTGTATTGCGGTAGCATCGGCTACGTCGATACGCGCGGGCGAATGGATACGTCCATCGCCATTCGCACCGCCGTAGCGGATGCCGGTCAACTCCATCTGTGGGGCGGCGGCGGCCTGGTCGCGGATTCTGATGAGGAGGCCGAGTATCAGGAGACACTGGCAAAGATCTCGCGCCTGATGGAAGCCCTCGATGCCGATGAGCCCCATGAGCTCAACGAATCGCGTATCCTGAGCGAATGACAACCGCAATGCCTGAGTTCTCTCCTACCGACAGCGTCACCCGGTATCGCACGCGGCGCCGCCGCCAGCGTCGTCTCATCGTCGGTGTTGCCTTGCTGACATTCGCTATGGTCATCGTCGACATCGCTATCGGCCCGAGCCAGTACCCACTACGCGATGTGCTCATGACCCTCGTCGTGCCGAGTGAAGCATCGGACACGCTGCGCATCATCGTGTGGAACATTCGTCTGCCGGTGGCCCTGATGGCAATCGTCGTCGGTGTGAGCCTGGCACTCGCCGGCGCCGAGATGCAGACCATCCTCAACAATCCTCTGGCCGACCCGTTCACGCTGGGTATTTCCTCGGCGGCGAGTGTCGGCGCAGCGCTCGCCATCACCCTCGGCGTCGGCATCGTGCCCTTCGCCGACACCTTGCTGGTTACCGGCAACGCCTTTCTGTTGGCCCTGGCCGCGTCGCTACTCATCTGGGGCGTCAGTCGCCTGCGCGGTGTCAGCGTTCAGACCTTGGTGCTGATGGGCATCGCCATCATGTTCTTCTTCAACGCCATGCTCGGCTTGATGCAGTACGTCGCCTCCGCGGAGGCCCTGCAACAACTAGTGTTCTGGTCGCTGGGCAGTCTCAGCAAGGCCAGTTGGAGCAAGGTCGGCCTGGCAACACTGGCGCTTTGCGTGACACTGCCGATATTTATCCATGCTGGCTGGCGACTCACCGCGCTGCGCCTGGGCGATCTTCACGCCCAGGCCATGGGCATCGATGTCGCGCGCTTGCGACTGCGTATCCTGCTGTGCTGCTCGCTGTTGGCCGCCACCGCCGTGGCTTTCGTGGGGACGATCGGCTTCGTCGGCCTGGTGGGCCCGCATATCGCGCGATTGCTGGTCGGCGAGGATCAGCGTGTCTTTCTGCCCATGTCCGCCCTCAGCGGGGCGCTGATCATGTCCGTCACCTCGATCCTCTCAAAAACGCTGGTGCCCGGCATTCTGCTGCCGATCGGTCTGCTCACCGCACTCATCGGGCTGCCTTTTTTCATCTCGCTGATTCTGCGCAGCCGCAAGGAGATGTGGGGATGACGCTCACGCTCGAAAATCTCGACTGCCGCTTGGGTGGCACGCCCGTTCTCGAAGGCATCACTGGCCTTAAGGCGCGTCCCGGCGAAGTCACCGCGCTGATCGGCCCCAATGGGGCCGGTAAATCGACACTGCTCAAGGCCGTCGCCGGCCTTCAACGCGCCAACGGCTCGCTCATGTTGCATGGCCAGGAATTGGCGGCATTATCGCTCGAACGGCGTGCCCGACATCTTTATTACTTACCGCAAGAACTCGGCTCACGCGCCGTGCTCAGCGTATTCGAGGCCGTGCTGCTGGCACGCCGCACCTGCATTCACGAGCCGCATGACCGTGCGCTACGCAAGGTGCAGGCGACACTTCAAGCGCTAGAGCTGGAACCGCTGGCCGAGCGCGATTTGAGCCAACTCTCGGGCGGACAACGACAGCGGGTCGCCATCGCGCAAGCCGTGACACGCGAGCCGCCGCTATTGCTGCTCGACGAGCCGACCAGTGCGCTGGATCTTCATCATCAACTGCAAGTACTCGACTGGCTGACCCGTTTGGCTGTGGAGCGCCATATCATCGTCGTCATCGCCATTCACGACCTAGGCCTGGCGGCGCGTTTCGCCCAGCATGTATGGATGCTCAAGGCAGGCCGCGTCGCCGCCAGCGGCGCGCCCGGCGATGTCCTGACTCATGCACGTCTGCGTGACGTTTATGCCATCGAGGCGCACATCGAATGGCCGGACGACGAGCCGCCGCGTATCACGCCCCTCACGGCGATTCACTCACTGGGGCGGTGAACACAGAATTTAATACAGATAAGTTCTAACAAGGGGCCCGACACCTTCGCTAAAGGCATATAAGCTTCGAACCAATCGATATTGGGGAATCTTTTCGGCGGTTTGCTAGGGTATGGCCATTCCCTGAAGTCGACCGGCTTCACGCCACCTGTTACAGGAGTTCATCATGTCGCTCGATATCGATACCATCAATCGCGAGCTGGGTCACGACCCGGAGGCCCTGGTTCGCTGGGCCCTCTCACTCGATGGTAAGGCGATCTGCACCACCAACTTCCGCCCCTTCGAGGCAGTGATCCTGCATATGATCACGCAGGTCCAGCCGGACATTCCCGTGATCTGGATGGACTCCGGCTACAATACCGAGGCGACTTATCGCTTCGCCGAAGAGATCAGTCGTCAGTTGAACCTCAACTTGACGATCTATCATCCGCGCCGCTCACGCGCACATCGCGACGCCGTCGAGGGCGAGTTTCCGACCATCGACGATCCACGTCATGCGGCATTCACCGAAGAGGTCAAGCTGGAGCCGTTCCAGCGGGCGCTACGCGAAGCCGCGCCGCGTATCTGGCTCACCGCACTGCGTGCCGAGGACACCGCCGAGCGTGCCCAGATGCAGCCGGTATCGATCAATCAGGATGGCTTGATCAAGGTCGCACCCGTACTGCACTGGAGCGCCAAGGACATGTATCAGTACCTGCAGAAGCACGATTTGCCCAACAACTTCGATTACTTCGACCCGACCAAGGTGGAAGACAAGCGCGAGTGCGGCCTGCACCTTCAGCACTAGGCCACACCAGGCGCTGAGCACCAAACATCGAACAGATGAGACGAACCGCCGCGTCATGCCGATGCCGCCTCCACGGGGCATCGGCTTTCTCGTGCTGTCAGGCCGCTTTCAGCGCACCGGCAGCTCGACTCTCTCGAACAGGGTCTGCTCGTGGCGTGGCCCCGCCGCCAGTGCGGCTTCGACGCTATCTCGGTCGAGATGCGGTGCGAAGCGGTTGACGAAGTCGAACATGAAACCGCGCATGAAGGTGCCACGGCGAATGCCAATCTTGGTCGTCGAGCTTTCGAACAGATGGCTGGCGTCGAGCGCCACCAAGTCGCGATCGACGACAGGATCGACGGCCATGTGCGCGACGATACCCACGCCGAGCCCCAGGCGAACGTAGGTCTTGATGACATCAGCATCGGCAGCGGTAAGTACCACGTTGGGCGTCAGATCATGTGCCTTGAAGGCATCGTCGAGCTGCGAACGGCCGGTAAAACCGAACAGGTAGGTCACCAGCGGATACTCGGCCAGGGCTTCGAGCGTCAGAGTTTCCACCGACGCCAAGGGGTGATCTTGTGGAACCAGTACGCAGCGGTTCCAGCGATAGCATGGCAACAGCACCAGGTCAGTAAAAAGCTCCAGCGACTCGGTGCAGATTGCGAAATCGGCCTGCCCTTCACTGACCATCTGGGCGATCTGCTTGGGCGTACCCTGCTGCATGTGCAGGGCGACATCGGGATACTTCTGCCGGAACTCATGAATGACCGGCGGCAGAGCATAACGCGCCTGGGTGTGAGTGGTCGCGATCGATAGACTACCGCGCCGTTCATCGCTGTGCTCCTGCGAGACGTGCTTGATGTTGTCGACGGTGCGCAACACCTTGCCGGCCAGCTCGATGATGGCCTCGCCGGCCGGTGTCACACGGGTCAGGTGCTTACCGCTACGCGCGAATATTTCCACTCCCAGCTCGTCCTCCAGCAAGCGTATCTGCTTGGAAATGCCCGGCTGTGAAGTAAATAAGCTCTGCGCGGTGGCGGAGACATTGAGGTTGTGCCGGGTCACTTCCCAGATATAGCGCAATTGCTGGAGTTTCATGAGCGATGTCTCCCGACCTGACAATCTTTTATGGCATAAAATTTAAATTTGTGATTACTTTAAAGCATATGAAGCGAGAGTAGAAGAGAGCCGGCATCCTGGCAACACCGCACGGTGGTCGTGGGCGAAAAATCGCTGCCATGATAAGCTGATGCTATTGTCACCATATCGATGAGGCATTTGCCAGGGCCCATGGTCAGCGGCTACCATCGCCTCATCTACGCTCGCAAAAGCGCAACGGAATACTGGAGATTCGTAATGGCTAATAATGTCGATGTCACCTCCGCGAACTTCGAGCAGGAAGTCGTCAACGCTGAGAAGCCTGTACTGCTCAAGTTCTGGGCACCGTGGTGCGGCCCTTGCAAGATGATGGCCCCCGTGGTCGATGAAGTCGCCGACGAGAAGGCCGAGGGCCTCAAGGTCGTCAGCATCAACGTCGACGACGCGCCGGAAATCGCCTCCGAGCAAGGCGTACGTGGCGTTCCGACCGTGATGATGTTCAAGTCCGGCGCCAAGGTCGCCTCCTTGGTCGGCGCACAGTCCAAATCACAGCTGACGCAATTCATCGATCAGAACGCCTGAACGATACGCGTACAGCGTCAAAGCATGGCCCATATCGCCCCGCTCAATGCGGGGCGATTTTCGTTACGCAGAGTATCGCTGTACGACTACTCGTCGTGCGGTATCTCCGCATGTCGGCGCCGCACGCGCTCGGCAGGACTCAACAATTTCGCCAGCCAGCGTGTCTCGGGGTGACTGTCCAAGGCAATCTTGAGCGTCATGGTCAACGGCACCGATAGCAACATACCCACCGGCCCGAAGATCCACCCCCATACCACCAGCGACAAGAACGCCACAAGCGTGGAAAGCCCCATGGTGCGCCCCATCACTCGGGGCTCGATGATATTGCCCATGAGGAAATTGATCGCCAAGTAGGCACCAGCCAACAGCATCGCCTTGAAGGGGCCACCCTCCGGCATCGCCAAGGTCAGCAATACGGCGGGTACGGCCGCCAAGGCCGAACCGATATTGGGAATGTAATTAAGACAAAACGCCAAGGTGCCCCATAACAGCGCGAAATCGACGCCGATCACCAGGCATGTGCCCCATACCAGCACCCCGGTAACCAGACTGATCACCGTCTTGATGGCCAGATAGCGCTTGAGATTGCGACTGAACTCGGTGAAGCGCTGGAGACTCGGCGCTGGATTGAGCAAGGCTTGCGAGACCTTGTTGCGGAACTCCAACGTCTCGAACAGCATGAAGATCACCAGCAATATGATGACGATGCCCTGCGAGAGCAGGTTACCCACACTCCCCAGGAAGACAGGCACCCAGCCGGTCGCCCGTGAGGCATCGAGTAGACGCGATACAGCTTTAGGATCAATGGATATTCCCTGCCCCGCCAGCCATTGCAACGCTGCCAAGTAATACGACTGCAGCTGTTCTTGAAGCTTGGGCAAGGCGTCCACGAAGGTCGCGAAACTGTTGCCGAGTAGCGCGCCCAGCAGGGTCATCAGCACGCCGAGTATCAACAGCGTGACCAGCACAGACAACCGCATGCCCAGACCACGCTCATGCAGCCAATGCACCGGTGATGTACAAATGACGGCAATGAACAGCGACAGCAATATCGGGATCAGCAGATCGGAGCCGGCCTGCATGCCGCCAACGATGATCACCAAGGACGCTAGAGTCAGCATCAGGTTGAGGGGGAGGTTCTGAGAACCGGGGTCGTGTCCGGGGGACATGGGGCGTTCGCATCCTTGACGAAACCAAGACCCTATTTTGCCTGGCAGGGGGTGTTGGCACAAACGTCTCGACACGCCTCAAGAGACGAAAAAGGCGGACCCGAGCGGTCCGCCAAGCCCCCACAGATTGATAACCCCACCACGCTCAAATGTCGAAACCGCGCCCGAAGTCCTCAGCCTGCATGGCCATCAATGTCTCGCGCCCCGCGCGTATCATCTCGACATGCCCGCGAGTACGCGGCAACAGACGCTGATAGTAGAAACGAGCGGTATCGAGCTTGGCACGATAGAACGCCGCGTCGTCGGGATCGTCGGCCAGGGCCTGATGCGCCGCCTGCGCGGCGCGCGCCCAAAAGTATGCCAGGGTAACGTAGCCGGCATACATCAGATAATCGACGCTCGCGGCGCCGACCTCCTCGCGGTCCTGCATGGCCTTCATGCCGACCGCCATGGTCAGATCACCCCACTCGGCGTTGAGTTTTGCCAAGGGCGTGACGAACTCCGCCATGGCGTCGTCGCCCTCGTGGGCCTGGCAGAACTTGTGGATCTGCTTGGTGAAGGGTTTGAGTGCCTCACCCTGGCTCATCAGCACCTTGCGGCCGAGCAGGTCCAGGGCCTGAATCCCCGTGGTGCCTTCATACAATCGCGTAATGCGGGCATCACGTACGTACTGCTCCATACCCCATTCACGAATGTAGCCATGGCCCCCGAAGATCTGCACGCCCTCATTGGTGGCCTCGAAGCCTATTTCCGTCAAGAACGCCTTGACGATGGGCGTCAGCAAGCCCAGCTCGGTTTCGGCCGCTTCCCGTTCGGTCTCGGAGTTCGTGTATTCGACGCTATCCGCGAGCTGCGCGGCATGCAGCACCAGCATC
This sequence comes from Chromohalobacter sp. HP20-39, assembly GCF_033052815.1. NCBI lineage: Bacteria > Pseudomonadati > Pseudomonadota > Gammaproteobacteria > Oceanospirillales > Halomonadaceae > Chromohalobacter > Chromohalobacter sp. HP20-39. The sequence goes on from NZ_JAWHTP010000001.1 coordinate 13,468, forward strand.
CTACCGCCCTCGGCAAACGCTTTCTGGGTCAGCAGCATGCGCCGCACATCGGGATGCGAAATGATCGGATCGGCGGGTTTGTCCGCTTCCCGCGCGCCGGACAGCGCCCGCATCTGCAAGCGCTCACGGGCATAGGCCAAGGCATTCTGGAAGCTTACCTCCATCAGACCCAGTCCCTGAATGCCGACACCGATACGCGCCACGTTCATCATGGTGAACATGCAGGCCAAGCCCTTGTGGGGCTTGCCGACGAGATACCCGCGCGCACCATCGAAGTTCATCACGCAGGTCGCATTACCATGGATGCCCATCTTGTGCTCCAATGAACCGCAGCTCACCGCGTTACGCTCGCCTATGCCGCCCTCGGCATCGTGCAGATACTTGGGCACCACGAACAAGGAAATCCCCTTGGTGCCTTCCGGGGCATCGGGCAACTTGGCCAGAACCAGGTGCACGATGTTCTCGGCCAGGTCATGCTCGCCCGCTGAGATGAAGATCTTTGTCCCGGTAATGAGATAACCGCCCGTCTCATCGGGGCGTGCACGAGTTTTGATCAGACCGAGGTCGGTGCCACATTGCGGCTCGGTCAGACACATGGAGCCCGTCCAGATGCCTTCATTGAGCTTGGTCAGATACTGCGCTTTCTGCTCGTCGCTGCCATGATGGCGAAGCGCATCGGCGGCCCCCTGTGAGAGCCCCGGATACATGCCCCACGCCAGGTTGGCAGCACAGACCATCTCGGACAACACCATCCCGAGCGATGTCGGCAATCCTTGCCCGCCATAGACCGGATCGCCCGCCAGGCTCGGCCATCCACCTTCGACATACTGTGCATAGGCTTCCTTGAATCCCGGCGGCGTCACCACTTCGCCTGCTTCGAGACGACAGCCATGCTCGTCGCCCACCTGGTTGAGCGGCAACAACACATCGCGCGTGAAGCGCGCGCCTTCTTGCAGTATCGCGCTCACCACGTCCGGGGTGACATCATCGGCCTGGGGAAGCCCCGCATAGTGCCGGGGATAGTCGAGGACCTCATCCATCGCGAAACGCAGATCGCGCAGTGGCGCCTGATAGCTGGGCATCTTGAAGCTCCTGAGTGTTACGAGCGGTTGTCCCGGGGAATGTCAAACATGTGTTTGAAATTAAGCCTCGCCCAACATCAAGTCAAGCGTTCGTTTGAACGTGAGTGCTCAAACGGACAATGCCATCGACGAACTCGAGCACTTCACTCATGCAGCACCCAAGGGCGTCATCGCCAATTGCCACGCCACCAGCAGCAAGACAGCGCAAATCCCGCCTTCGATGACCTGCCAGGCACGCGGGTTGGCCAGACGCGGTGCCAACCAGCCCGCGCCACCCACGAGAGCGAAGAACCATCCCACCGACGCCATGGCCGCGCCGGCCACGAAGGCTTCTGGCACGGCTTGCTGAGCACCGATGGCGCCGAGCATGATCACCGTATCCAGATACACATGCGGGTTGAGCAAAGTCACGGCCAGCGTTGCCATCAACACGCCCCACAGGCGAGGTCGTGTCTCTCCGCCGGCCTTGAGGGAGGAAGGACGACGCACACGCTGCCAGGCTTGCCACGCTTGCCAGCTCAAGAACGCTACTCCCGCCCAACGCGCCACTTGCATGAGCCCCGCATGAGTGGACAGCAAGGCTCCAAGCCCCAGCACCCCCAAACCAATCAACACGAGATCGCAAAGCGCACACACAGTCGCTACCCACCAGGGGTATTCATTCTTGAGTCCACGTTGCAGCACAAAGGCATTCTGTGCACCGATCGCAATGATCAGCCCCACTCCCACGAACAGGCCATTGAGCCATGAGCCCCACATATCCTTCTCTCCCTTTTCAGTCGGGATACGTTGATAAGTGACGCAGAATACGCTTGACTACAGGGATAAGTTAAATTAATTCAAGAAATGGGTGATAACGTTTACTGATGCTCGATTACAAACTTCTCGAAGCTCTCGCCGTCGTGGTCGATCAGGGTGGATTCGAACGCGGCGCGCATTATCTGGGACTCACCCAATCGGCCGTATCACAACGCATCAAATTGCTCGAAGCACGCCTCGGCCAACCCGTGCTGGTACGCACGCCCAAGCTCGCCCCGACTCCGCTGGGTCGACGGCTACTCAATCATGTGCAACAGGTTCGGCTGCTCGAGCATGACCTGCTCGATCAGATCCCAGCACTTGGCGAACGTGAGCAACGCCTGCGTCTGGCCATCAACGCCGACAGTCTAGCCACCTGGTGGTCACCGACCACGGGCGACTTCTGTCGACGCCAGGGCGTTTTGCTGGACTTGATTGTCGAAGATCAAGATGTCGCGCTCAAGCGCATGCGCGATGGCGAGGTCGCCGGTTGCATCTGCGCCACACCGCGCCCCGTGCAGGGCGCCCGCGCGCACGCTTTGGGTAGCATGCGCTACCGCGCCATCGCCAGCCCCGGCTACGTGTCACGCCATTTCAGCGCAGGGCTGACACACGATGCCTTACGCAAGGCACCCGCCATCGTGTTTGGGCCCGATGACCGGCTCCAGCATCGTTACCTGGAGATGCGAGGCTACAGGGAATCGTTTCCGCACCATCTGTGTCCGTCCTCGGAAGGCTTCGTGCATCTAGCCCTGGCCGGCATGGGCTACGGATTGATTCCCGAACGGCAGGTGGAGCGCGAACTACACGAAGGGCGTCTGGTCGATCTCGACGCGGAAAGCTACATCGATGTTCCGCTGTACTGGCATCACTGGCGTCACGGCGGCGAGACGCTGGATGCCTTGACCGCCCATTTGCTCGACATGAGCAGCGCCTGGCTCATGCCGCCCTCACCAGAATCGCAGCCACTTCTTTAGACGTTCCTCATGCCCCAGATCAAGGCGACTGCAGGTGCCGCTCGACACTAGACACCTTGTCATCCATGTGTTGCTCGCGATCGGTACGCGTACCCATCTTCAGCGTCGTGGTAATGCGCGGCGCGCCCATCTCGTGTACGCGCTGATGACACGCCTTGACCACCGCCATGACGTCGTCCCACGGGCCCTCGATATTGGTACCGTAGGCATGCATGCGATATTCGAGCCCCGAGGCGTCGATGACGCGCTCGCAGGCCGCGATGTGCTCCCCCACCGAAACCCCCACGCCTAACGGCACGACGCATAAATCGACGATGACATGCATGACACTTTCTCCTCGGCTTGACGCTCGCTGACCTTGCTCACCCCAGCAAGCACGTTATGAAACGCAAAACGCCAGGCCAAACGGGCCTGGCGCATCAGTGGACGACGCCGATCAACCGCCTTCGCGGATGACATCCGCTCCTTCGGGAATCTCGAAATCGAAACGTGAGGCCGCAATATCGCCATTGAGTTCGATATTCTCGAAACTTATAGCGGTCCGTTGCCCGGTGCTATCGGCCATCTGCAAGCCCTCCAGGCGGCCATCCTCGAAGGTGAGCTCGAGGCTCTCAAACAACGTGTCGGGCGACTTCGGTATGAGCGTGAAGGTTTCGATACCGGATTTTTTCCGACTCGTCACCTCGTAATTTTTCATCAAGGCCTCGGTACTTCCCGATAGCAACAATGCAGGCGTGTGCGTCACCCGTTTATCGAGCGGACGAACACTGACCTGCTTCAGATCTGGGTCATAAAGGTAAACCTTGTTACCATCTGAAACTACGACCTGCTGGTACGGTGCATCGACTTCCCAGTGAAACTTGCCCGGACGCGACAGCCACATATGACCTTCCACTTTCTGAAGGCGCTGACCGCTACCGTCGAGAATTTGCTGCTCGAAGTCCGCCGAATAGGATTTCACTGGCTCCAGTAAATTCGATAGGCGGGCCGCCGCATCTCCCGTTTGCGCCTGTGCCATCAGCGGCAATGCAAGCGCCACTCCCAAGGCCAACGCCAGCTTCAATATCCTCATTACTACTCCTTGTTTGCTCATCCTGCGTTACCCGATGGGACGCCGCCGCGGGCAAAAAAGTTGCGCTGCAAAGGCAACGTTCACCGTCTTTGCACTTTTTACTGGCCTCTTCCTGGCCTCGAAGAGCGCTTGCGCGCTCAATGATCGGCGGCGGGCGGCGATGCCAGCACTTCGCGGGCACCGTTAGTCCCCATAGACGACACCACACCCGCCGCCTCCATAGCCTCGACCAGACGCGCGGCCCGGTTGTAGCCGATCTTGAAACGACGCTGCACTGCCGAGATCGAGGCACGGCGTGACTCGGTCACGAATTGCACGGCCTCATCGTAGAGTGCGTCCCGCTCGGGATCATTGTTTTCAGCACCTTCCGACTCAAGCCCCGTCAGGGCATCGGCCGAGACACCTCCCGAAAGAATTTCATCGACGTATTCCGGTTCACCCCGCCGCTTCCAGTCTTCGACGATACGATGCACTTCATCGTCATCGACGAAGGCGCCGTGCACGCGCGTCGGCATACCGGCACCGGCCGGCAGATAAAGCATGTCGCCGTGACCGAGCAGATTCTCCGCTCCGCCCTGATCGAGGATGGTGCGCGAATCGACCCTGGAGGACACCTGAAACGCCATGCGCGTGGGAATATTCGCCTTGATCAGCCCCGTCACTACGTCGACCGAGGGCCGCTGCGTGGCGAGGATCAAATGAATCCCCGCCGCACGCGCTTTTTGCGCCAGACGCGCAATCAATTCCTCGACCTTCTTGCCCACGATCATGAACATGTCGGCGAATTCGTCGATCACCACCACGATGTACGGCAGCTTCTCGAGCACCGGGGGCTGCTGATGCATCTCCCACGGCTGCGGCTCCCATAGTGGATCGGCAACCTGGGCGCCATGACGCTCGGCCTCGTCGAGCTTGGCGTTGAAACCCGCCAGGTTGCGCACCCCCATCGCGGCCATCAGCTTGTAGCGGCGCTCCATTTCTGCCACGCACCAGCGCAACGCATTGGCGGCCTCCTTCATGTCGGTGACCACCGGCGCCAACAAGTGCGGGATGCCATCGTAGACCGACAGCTCCAACATCTTGGGGTCGACCATGATCATCCGCACCTCGTCCGGCGTCGCCTTGAGGAGCATCGAGATAAGCATGGCATTGACGCCCACCGACTTGCCCGAGCCGGTAGTCCCGGCCACCAGCAGGTGCGGCATCTTGTTGAGGTTGGCGACCACGGGATTGCCGCCGATATCCTGCCCCAGCCCCATGGTGAGCGGCGAATCGGCCTGCTGATAGACATCCGAGTCAAGTACTTCACGTAGCCGGATCATGGCGCGATTAGGATTGGGGATCTCGATCCCTACCGTAGGACGCCCGGGGATAATCTCCACCACGCGCACACTCTTGACCATCAGCGAACGCGCCAGATCCTTCGACAAGTTACTGATCTTGGAGACCTTCACCCCGGCGGCAGGCTTGATTTCGAAGCGTGTGATCACCGGGCCTGGCCAGGTATCGACGACCTCGGCCTTGACCCCATATTCACGCAGCCGGGTCTCCAGCAGCTCAGCCATATCGGCCAACTGCTCATCGGTATAGTTGGGTTTCTGCTCACCGGTGGGCGTCAACAGTCGCAACGTGGGCAATGCCCCTTCGGGCTCGGTCGATGGGACGGCCTCGGGACGCTGGTTCTGTAGGTGCTCCACCGTCCACAACGCGGGGGCCTCGTCACCGCTCTCCGGCCCACTCATCGATGGTTCAGCAGCGCGCACGCCCGCCGTGTCTCCAGGCGCTCTTTCCATCTCCCCACGCACAGCTGCCTGCGGCGTGGCCGATGGCTCGTCTTCAACGGCATCGGGCTCGGCGTCGGGAGTCTCGGAGGAAGAGACTGTCGAAGCAGCGGGGGAGCCATCTTCCGAAGCGTCGTCGTCCCAACTGATGCGCGGGCGCGTTTGCGCCGGCTCTTCTTGGGGAGTGGGCGCTTGCGACGACGCGGGGTCTTCAGCGGAACTCAGCGCCGCGGCATTCGTCTCGCGCTCGCTGGTCGTGTGAGGCGTTGCCGCCTCAACGCCGTCATCGTCGCGGCGTGCCTGGATGCCCCACTCACCGAGCGGTACGTCATCATCGTCGGCCGTCAGCGGCTCCGGGATGGGCTCGGGGATACGCCGCCGGGTAACGTCGGCGCGCATCGACGCCGCGGAGTCCGTATCCGCTTGGGATGGCGCCTGAGACGACGCGTCAGGCTCCTCAGACGCACGCTCCGTGGGACGAGGCTCCTCGCTATCGCCAGGCTCGTGGCGAGACTGGCCATGCGACGCAGTGGAAGTGGCCACACGGCGCTGTGGTGCGTCAGCGGTAGCAAAGCGTTCGTCATCGGCACGTTGACGAACCGTATAGGCCGCATCCGGACGCTTGGCGGAGGGCGTGTGCTCGGGAACATCCCAGGGAATATCGGTCTTGCCGTCATTGCGCCACGCCGATGTCTCGACCGTGGGCTCGGTGGTCTCGAAGGAGGGGGCCACGCGGCGCTCGCTGGCCGTGGCGTACGCCGGCTCGGCTGCCCCCGCCAGTTGGGGCGCTTGTCGTGACGCGCGCCAGCGCTGCCACCATGAGGCACGCTTTTCATCGTCCTCAGGTACTGCGTCCTCCGGTTCAGGTGCCTCTTCGGCATCGTCCATGTCGTCATCGTCGTACGCGTCACGCCGCTGAGCCTGGCGCTGCCGAAGACCACGCCACTTGGTAAGCCCCCACGACAGAAGGCGATACATGCCACGCCCCAGTTCATCCATGACCGCCAGCCAGGTCATGCCGGTAAACAAGGTAAAGCCGCACATGAAGGCGACCAATGACACCAGCGTGGTGCCTTGCATATTGAGCAGCGGCTTTAGCGCGCCGACCAATCCTTCGCCAAGGATGCCACCCGCCGCATAAGGCAGCTCGCTGTCGGGATGATAGAAATGCAGCGCTCCCAGCGTGGTGGTGCTCAAAAGCAGCAGCACCAGGCCGCTGGTGCGTACTGACAGCGCTGTCGGGTCCCAGGCGATGTTGACTTCCCGCGCGCGCAGCATTCGCCAGGCCGCGAAGCCGAACATGCCCGGCCACCACAAGGCACTGGCACCGAACATTGAATACAACACGTCCGACAGCCATGCCCCGACGGGCCCCATCCAGTTATTGATCGTTTGATCGGGGCCGCTGTGCGACCACCCCGGATCCCCGGGCGCATAGCTGAAAAGTGACAACAGCAGAAAGACGCAGATCGCAAGCAGCACGATGGCCGCCCCCTCACGCGTCACTCCCTGCAGATGCATCACGACACGACGTGCCTGTTCCTTGGCCTGGGACGTCGTTTGTCGGCGTTCGTTGCGTTTTCCGTTGACACTCAAGTGGCCATCCCCCTTGCGCCACGTATGGCGATGCCCAATGTTGTCGACACCGCCCGGGCTATTGCGAAGCTTTCTGGTTCGCCATCATACCCACCCCATGCGCTGCGTCACAGGGGAAAAAACACTCACTCGTTGTCGCCGAAGGGCGACGCCATGCGGTCAAGAGGCGAAGCGGGTAGTTATCAATACTGCAACTGGCGTACGCTGAAAGTCCCGATTTAACGTTAATCAGCAGAGACACGTCCCCATGCTGCCTTGGCTGCCTCCCCACCGGGTCGGTTTCCCGCCCGTCGAACAAGCGTTACGCGAGCCCGATGGGCTGCTTGCCGCCGGTGGCGAGCTGTCGCCTGACTGGCTGCGCTGCGCCTACCGACGCGGCATATTCCCTTGGTTCGCGCCGGGCGAACCCATTCTGTGGTGGAGTCCCAATCCGCGCCTGGTGCTGTTCCCCGAGGAAATCCACGTGCGCCGCAGCCTCGCCAAACGACTGCGCAACGCAGGGTTCACGGTCACCTTCGACCACGCTTTCAGCACCGTCATCGATGCCTGTGCCACCCTTCGCGAAGATCATGAAGGTACCTGGATCACCCCGGAGATGCGTCATGCCTATTGCCGCTTGCATGCCGACGGCGACGCCCACTCGGTTGAAGTGTGGCGCGATGGCGACCTGGTCGGCGGGCTCTATGGCATCGGCCTGGGTGGCGTGTTCTTCGGCGAGTCGATGTTCAGCCGCATCGCCGATGCGTCGAAGGTCGCATTGGTGCATCTTGCCCGGCATTTGGCGGCACACGGCGGGCGCATGATCGACTGTCAGGTACATACGCCCCACCTGGCCAGTCTTGGCGCACGAAGCATCGCTCGCTCATCGTTCATCGACTATCTTGACCAATATACGGAGGCACCCGTGTCACCGATGCTGTGGCCTTCCGCTACGTCCAACCATTTCTCAGTCGAAGAGCCGAAACTAACGTGAGCAGCAATACGCCGTCCCAACTCACGCGCGACCTGCGTTTCTTCCTCACGGTTCCGCATGGATGCAGCTATCTCCCGGATCGCGAGGCGACCACGCTATTTCTGGACCCTCAGGAACAGCCCGGTCAAGGCGTCTACGACGCGCTGTCGTTGCTGGGCTTTCGGCGCAGTGGCCGACATCTCTATCGCCCACACTGCGAGGGGTGCCGGGCGTGTATTTCGGTGCGTATCCCGGTGCAAGACTTCGCGGCCTCTCGCACGCAGCGCAAGCTGATGTCGCGTAATGCCGATCTCGAGATACGCATGCGGCCCGCGGCGTTTCATGAAGAACACTATGCGCTTTACGCGCGTTACATTCGAACCCGCCACGCCGATGGCGACATGTTTCCACCCAGCCATGAGCAGTACCGTACCTTCCTGACCCTGGATCATCCCTACGCACGCTTGATCGAATTTCGTCTGGACGGCCAACTGCTTGCCGTCGCAGCGACGGATCTGCTGAGCCATGGCGTGTCGGCCATTTACACCTTCTTCGATCCGGGGCTGGAATTCGAGCGCCGCTCTCTCGGTACCTATTCGATCCTCCACCAGATCGAGCTGGCACGCCGGCTCGAACTCCCGCATGTCTACCTTGGCTACTGGATTCGTCAGTGCCGCAAGATGCGCTACAAGCAGGACTTTCAGCCTCTCGAATACCTCGATGGCCGATATTGGCGACGCCAAATCCCCTCGGTCGATACGCCCTTGTCATAACGATCGCACAATATCATGCACATGATTTTTGCCTTAACACTCGGCATGCGGCAGAATATCGGGCTATCTTCAGAACCGATACCGACTACGGTCGGTCACTGGCGTCGTCCAGGGTGACGCACTTTCGAAGACGCTTTCAACGCAATACGAGGAAACGCCTAATATGGCACGTGAAGACCATATTGAAATGGAAGGGGTCGTGGTCGACACCCTTCCCAACACCATGTTCCGAGTCGAGCTGGAAAACGGCCACGTCGTGACGGCACACATTTCCGGCAAGATGCGCAAGAACTATATCCGCATCCTGACCGGCGACAAGGTCAAGGTCGAGCTGACCCCGTACGATCTCTCCAAGGGTCGCATCGTCTACCGCGCCCGCTGAGCTTCTACCACGGCACGCGCCGTTTGCTTGCCCATGCGCTGCTGTTTGCTTGTTGCCACTGCGGCCACGAAAAACGCCCCGTCATGACGACAGGGCGTGAAGCGTGCGGCGTTACGGGTGTGGGTTGAGCGGCCGCTCAGACTACGGCCGCCTCCGTCTCCAAGTGTAGCTCGCCTTCCTCGAGGGTGACGTGTACCACGCCCCCATGCTCGGCGAGATCGCCGAACAGGATCATCTCGGCAAGCGGCTTCTTGAGCTTTTCCTGAATGACACGTGCCATAGGACGTGCGCCCATTTCCGGGTCGTAGCCCTCCTCGGCAAGCCAGGCACGTGCCGACTCGTCGACATCCAGTTGAACGCGTTTCTCGTCGAGTTGCGCCTGCAGTTCGACCAGGAACTTGTCGACCACGTTGCGCACTACCGAAGGTGCCAGACCGTGGAATTGGATGATGCCATCCAGGCGGTTGCGGAACTCGGGCGAGAATGTCTTGCGCAGCACCTCCATCCCATCCGTGGAGTGATCCTGGGTCTGGAAGCCGATGGAGCGACGCGCGATCTGCTCGGCCCCGGCGTTCGAGGTCATAATCACGATCACGTGACGGAAGTCGGCCTCACGACCGTTATTGTCCGTCAAACGGCCATGGTCCATGACCTGCAGCAGCAGGTTGAAGACCTCGGGGTGCGCCTTCTCGATCTCATCGAGCAACAGTACGCAATGTGGCTGCTTGGTGATCGCCTCTGTCAGCAAGCCACCTTGGTCATATCCCACATAGCCAGGAGGCGCACCGATCAGACGCGACACCGTGTGGCGTTCCATGTACTCGGACATGTCGAAGCGCACCAGCTCGATGCCCATCAGCTGCGACAGCTGACGTGCCACCTCCGTCTTGCCGACCCCGGTCGGCCCCGAGAACAGGAAGCTACCAACCGGCTTGTCGGGCGATTTAAGACCCGCACGCGACAGCTTGATCGCCGCCGAGAGGCTGGTAATGGCTTCATCCTGTCCGAACACCAGCATCTTGAGATCGCGTTCGAGGTTCGACAGTAACGTGCGGTCCGAACTGGAGACGCTCTTCGGCGGAATCCGCGCGATAGAGGCCACCACCGCTTCGACCTGGTCGACATCGATGGTCGAGACGCGCATTTCCGGCGGCAACAACCGCTGATGCGCGCCCGCCTCGTCGATCACATCGATGGCTTTATCCGGCAGGAAGCGATCGTTGATATAGCGATCCGCCAGGCGTACCGCGCTGTCCAGCGCGCCATCGGTGTACTTGAGCGCATGATGCTCCTCGAAGCGCCCACGCAGCCCCTTGAGGATGCGAATGGTGTCGTCCACCGTCGGCTCGGGCACATCGACTTTCTGGAAGCGCCGCGCCAGGGCACGATCCTTTTCGAAGATGCCACGATATTCCTGGAAGGTGGTCGAGCCGATGCAGCGCAGTTCGCCCGAGGACAACAGCGGCTTGAGCAGGTTGGAGGCATCCATGACGCCGCCCGATGCTGCGCCGGCACCGATCACGGTATGAATCTCGTCGATGAACAAGATCGAGTTAGGCTGTTTGCGCAACTCGGCCAGCAACCCCTTGAGCCGCTTCTCGAAGTCCCCCCGGTACTTGGTGCCGGCCAGCAAGGTCCCCATGTCCAGCGAGTAGACGACACCATCGCTGATCACATCGGGGACATCTTCCTCGACGATTCGCTTGGCCAGGCCTTCGGCGATGGCGGTCTTGCCGACACCTGCCTCGCCCACCAGCAGCGGGTTGTTCTTGCGCCGCCGCGCGAGGATCTGAATCACGCGCTCTAGCTCATGGTCGCGACCGATCAACGGATCGATCTTGCCCAGGCGCGCTTGCTCGTTGAGGTTGGTGGCATAGCCCGTCAACGGATGGGGGCTACCCTCCGACACACCCTCTTCGGCCTCTTCACTTTCATGCGAGGAGGGAGACTGACCATGTCCAGCAACCTTGGAGATGCCATGCGCGATGTAATTCACCGCATCGACGCGCGCAACATTCTGTTGCTTGAGGAAGTAGACAGCCTGGCTTTCCTGCTCTGAGAAGATCGCGACCAGGACGTTGGCCCCCGTGACTTCCGACTTCCCCGAGGATTGCACATGGAAGACGGCGCGCTGCAGTACGCGCTGAAAGCCCAGCGTGGGCTGCGTTTCACGATCTTCCTGATCGTCGGGGATCAAGGGCGTGGTGGAATTGATGAAGTCCTGCAGGTCGGCGCGCAGCTTTTCGAGATTGGCGCCGCAGGCTCGCAACACATCGGCTGCAGAAGCATTGTCCAACAACGCCAGCAGCAGGTGTTCCACGGTCATGAACTCATGGCGCTTGGAGCGCGCCACAGTAAAAGCCGTGTTTAGGGTGAGTTCAAGTTCTTTGCTCAACATGGCAATCCCCTCTTAGCCGCCTATGGCGTCTGTCGGCACTTTCACAATCGGGCACAAACAGAGGTTATGCAAGTGCTACCTTGGACCACGATTTAACGCAGCAGTGCCATCTCAGTCCGCCTCGTCGATATCGCACAGTAACGGATGCTCGCATTCGCGTGCGTACTCGTTGACTTGATGACATTTGGTTTCCGCGATATCACGGGTGAAGATGCCGCAGGTCGCCTTACCATGGGTATGCACGACGAGCATGATTTGCACGGCTTTCTCCCGCTCCAACGCAAAGAAGGTTTGCAACACCTCGACGACGAACTCCATGGGAGTGAAGTCATCGTTGTGCAGCACGACCTTGTACATCGGCGGCTTGGCCAGCTCCGGGTCCGCCGATTGGACCGATACATCGCCCTCCGGGTCTTCGTGGGGATCCTCGCCGGGCGGTCGCGTCATGCCAAGAATGACCGCCGCATCAGGCGCTCGAAGTACGAATGAGCTTACTGATTCAAACATAGATGGAAATTTCCGTAAGTGCGCGCCGGATAGGCAGGACGACGCTTCTTAGGGTCAACACCGCCGCCTATCTCCGGTTTCTTCAATGTGCGGTCGGCAGGGCCCGGATGCAAGGTAGGTACCACTAAAAAGCCCGCGCCTGACACCGGTAAGTATGGCATCACGCCCCGAGTGCGGAGTAGGCTTTGACCCTAGACGCCGCTTGTCGAAAGGTCCGAAACCACTCATGAGTTCGCTTTACCTGCTGCACAAACCTTACCAAATGCTCTCGCAGTTTACCGATACGCAAGGCAGGGCAACACTTGCCGACGTCATCGACATCCCCGAGATATACCCCGCCGGGCGGCTCGATTACGACTCGGAGGGCTTGCTCCTGCTGACCGACGACGGCGCCCTGGCCCATCGCATCAGCCATCCGCACCACAAGCAGCCCAAGACCTACTGGGTTCAGGTCGAAGGCGACCCAGAGGAAGCGGCCCTGCACGCGCTTCGCAGCGGCGTCACACTGAAAGACGGCCCGACGCGCCCCGCCCAAGTGCGGCGTCTCGAGGCGCCCGGCATCGCACCACGCCAACCGCCGGTACGCCACCGCGCGGCCATTCCCACCATCTGGCTCGAGATCGTCCTCAGCGAAGGCCGCAACCGACAGGTACGCCGTATGACCGCGCATGTCGGCCACCCCACGCTGCGCCTGATTCGCGTCGCCATCGGCCCCTGGCGCCTCGACGATCTTGCGCCGGGTACTTGGCGCAAGGAAACCCTGCATGCCCCGCGCCGCAAGGCCTCTACGCCGGCCAGGCGCCACCGGAGTCGTCGATGAGTCGTTGGACACCCCACGTCACCGTTGCCAGCGTCGTCGAGCGCGCCGGCCGTTACCTGCTCGTCGAGGAAGACAAGGGTGGCCCGTTCAGCCTCTTCAACCAACCCGCCGGCCACCTCGAACCCGGCGAGCGCCTGACCCAGGCCGCCGAACGCGAAACCCGCGAGGAAGCCGCCTGGCACATCACGTTGACCGGCTATCTGGGGCTTTATGTGTATACCGCCCCCGATGAGGTGACGTTTCACAGCCACGCCTTCGTGGGAATTCCCCTGGCGCATCTGGGTAATGCGCTGGACAGTGGCATCGTCGCCGCGCATTGGCTCACGCTCGACGAAATCGAGGCACTGGAGCGTGCGCACCGTCTGCGCAGCCCGCTGGTGCTCAAGCGCATTCGCGACGCCATCGCCGGCCGCCAGTTTCCGCTCGATGTGATTCACGACCGCTGATGGCTCACTTCACAAGCGCTGATGGCTCACTTCACAAGCGCTGATGGCTCAATTCACAAGCGCTGATGGCTCAAGCTCGAAGCACCAAGCCGGTTTCAGGTATAATATCGCCCCGAACATCAATCCATCCTCAACTCATTCGAGAGTGACCATGTCTCACGCCACGGAATCCTCCACCGCGGGGGCCGCTACCGCGTGCAAAGTCATCGTCGGCATGTCCGGCGGCGTCGACTCGTCCGTGACCGCCCTCGTCCTGCTGGAGCAGGGCTACGAGGTCGAAGGCCTGTTCATGAAGAACTGGGACGAGGACGACGGCACCGAGTACTGCACCGCCAAGGACGACCTTGCCGACGCCCAGGCCGTGTGCGACAAGCTCGGCATTCGGCTACATACCGCGAACTTCGCCGCCGAGTACTGGGATAACGTCTTCGAACATTTCCTCGCCGAGTACAAGGCCGGGCGGACGCCCAACCCGGATATCCTTTGTAACCGCGAGATCAAGTTCAAGGTCTTCCTCGAATACGCCGAAATGCTCGGCGCCGAACGCATCGCTACCGGGCATTACGTACGCAATGGTGAGCGTGACGGTCGCGTGCGCCTGCTCAAGGGCCTGGATGCCAACAAAGACCAGAGCTACTTCCTGCACGCTGTGCCGGAAGTCGCCATCGCACGTACCCTCTTCCCGGTCGGCGAGATGGAAAAAAGCGAAGTCCGCGCCATCGCCGAGCGCCATGGCCTGGCCACCGCGCGCAAGAAGGATTCCACCGGCATCTGCTTCATCGGCGAGCGCCGCTTCGGCGACTTCCTGAAGCAGTACCTGCCCGCACAGCCCGGCACGATCGAAACGCCCGAGGGCGAGGTCATCGGCGAGCATATGGGGCTGATGTATTACACCCTCGGCCAACGCCAGGGCCTGGGCATCGGCGGCCTGCCCAACCATCCCGATGCTCCCTGGTACGTGGCTGCCAAGGACCTTGAGCGCAATGTCCTGGTCGCCGTGCAGGGCAAGCACCATCCGCTTTTGTACACCGACAGCCTGAGCACCGAGCCCGTGGAGTGGGTCGCCGGTCAACCGCCGGCACCAGAGGCACGCCTCCAGGCCAAGACGCGCTATCGTCAGCAGGACGTCGCCTGCCAAATTCGCGTGCTCGAAGACGGCGGTGTCGAAGCATTTTTCGACGATCCCCAGCGCGCGGTCACGCCGGGCCAATCGCTGGTACTTTATAAAGATGACATCTGCCTGGGCGGTGGCGTCATTCATCAGACATGGAACCGACACGCGCGCCAAGGAGACAACGCCGCATGACGCCCACCCCGATCCAAAGCGCACCACAAGGCGCCGTCACCCGCCAGGCCCTCGCCCTGGCGGGCGTTTTCCAGGCCGCCGCGGTGGTCGACGAGCTGGCCCGTACCGGGCAGTGCGACGAACGCGCCTGGAATACGCTGATTCATGCCACACTGGAGACCAACCCGGAAAGCTTCGCGACTATCTACGGCGGCCACCACAACAACCTGCGCCTGGGCATCGACACCCTCAGCGGGGTGATGAATCGCCAGCGCAATGATCCCGCCGTGATGCGCTACGGTTTCTCTTTGGTGCTATTGATGCAAAAGCTGCGCAAGGACGATGCCATGCTAGCCTCGCTGGGAGAGCGCCTGACGCGCGTTCAGGGCCAGGCCGAGCACTTCGGCGAGACGCACGAAAACGTGATTGCCAGCCTCGGTCAGCTCTACCAGGACACGCTGTCCACGTTTCGTTACCGTATCGTCGTGCAGGGCGACCCCAGCTTGCTGCAAAGCCGAATGATGCCCGAGCGCGTGCGTACCGCCTTGTTGACAGGCGTCCGCTTCGCCCTGCTCTGGCACCAGCAAGGAGGCCGACGCTGGAAGTTGCTGTTTCAGCGTCAGGCCATCAAGAAATCACTCAATGCCCTCGACGACCGCTGACGGTCCTCGCCGCGCGATTCGATCCACGACCCGGAAGACAACATCCATGGAACTTTCCGCTCTCACCGCATTATCTCCCGTCGATGGTCGCTATGGCGCCAAGGCCGCAGCCCTGCGCAAGCATTTCAGCGAGTACGGCCTGATCCGTGCCCGCGTGACCGTCGAAGTCCGCTGGCTGGAGCGCCTCGCCGCGCATCCACAGATTGCCGAAGTGCCCCCGCTTTCAGCACAGGCCACGGCCTTTCTCGGCCAACTGGTGAGTGAGTTCTCGGTCGCCGACGCCGAGCGCATCAAGGAGATCGAGCGCACCACCAATCATGACGTCAAGGCAGTGGAGTACTTCCTGAAGGAAAAGGTCGCCGACTTCCCGGAACTGCATGCGATCACCGAGTTCATCCATTTCGCCTGCACTAGTGAGGACATCAACAACCTGTCCCACGGCGTGATGCTTCGCGGTGGCCTCGACACCTTGCTGCCCACGCTGCGCGAGATCGTCACTGCAGTCGAGCGTCTGGCCCACGAGCACGCTGAGCAGCCCATGCTCTCGCGCACCCACGGCCAGACCGCCAGCCCCACCACGCTGGGCAAGGAAATGGCCAACGTGGCGTACCGCCTGCGCCGCCAGCTCAAGCAGATCGAGGCTGCCGAGATTCTCGGCAAGATCAACGGGGCGGTCGGCAATTACAACGCCCACTTCACCACCTATCCGGAAATCGACTGGGCAGCCAACGCCCGCACCTTCGTCGAAGGCCTGGGGCTGAGTTTCAACCCCTACACCACGCAGATCGAACCGCACGACTACATCGCCGAGTTGTTCGACGCCATCGCGCGCTTCAACACCATCTTGATCGACTTCGATCGCGACGTCTGGGGCTATATCTCGCTGGGCTACTTCAAGCAGAAGACCGTCGAGGGCGAGATCGGCTCCTCGACCATGCCCCACAAGGTCAACCCCATCGATTTCGAGAACTCCGAGGGTAATCTCGGGCTCTCCAACGCCCTGCTTGGCCATCTCGCCGAGAAATTGCCGATTTCTCGCTGGCAGCGCGACCTGACCGATTCCACGGTGCTGCGCAATCTCGGCGTGGGGCTGGCGTACGGTCTGATCGCTTATCAGGCCACGCTCAAGGGCGTCGGCAAGCTGGAAGCCAACCCGGCCCGCCTCGACGAGGACCTCGACCAGAACTGGGAAGTCCTCGCCGAGCCGATCCAGACCGTGATGCGCCGTTACGGCATCGAGAAACCCTACGAGAAGCTCAAGACGCTGACGCGTGGCAAGCGCGTCGATCAGGCCGGCTTCGCGGCCTTCATCGACACTCTGGAACTGCCCGACGACATCAAGACCGAACTCAAGACGCTGACGCCGGCTGCCTATATCGGCAATGCCGCCGAACAAGCGCGCGGGCTGTAAGCTGGAAGCTGGAAGCTGGAAGCTGGAAGCTGGAAGCTGGAAGGCAGCATGAATTCGCCATCCAAGGCATCAAGTCTTTTCTTCCAGCTTCGGGCGAAGCCCGGCTCTTCCAACTTTACACTATGGCCCGATTGCTCACTCATCCCTTTCGAGTCCCAATATCCTTATGTCAACCGATACGCCCCTCGCGATACTCGGCGGTTTAACCGCCGCCGAGTTCCTGCGTGAATACTGGCAAAAAAAACCGCTGCTGATTCGCGGTGCCTTCGCCGACTTCGAGTCGCCGCTTGCACCGGAGGAACTCGCCGGCCTGGCCTGCGAAGACGGCATCGAGGCCCGACTTGTCGAAGCTCAGGGCCCCGACAAGCCCTGGCAGGTCAGCCACGGGCCTTTCGATGACGCCACCTTCGCGCGCCTGCCCGACCGAGAATGGACCCTGCTGGTTCAGGCCGTCGACCATTACGTGCCCGAGGTCGCAGCCCTGCTCGATGCCTTCGACTTCCTGCCACGCTGGCGCCTCGACGACGTCATGGTCAGCTACGCGCCCCCCGAAGGCAGCGTCGGCCCCCATGTCGACAGCTACGATGTCTTCCTGCTTCAGGGCAGCGGCCAACGCCGCTGGCAGCTCGGTGGCGAGCAGCCAGACGACGCCCCCATCGTCTCGGGTGTCGACCTGCGCATGCTCGAACGCTTCGAGGTCACGCCAGACGAAGACTGGGTGCTCGAGCCCGGCGACATGCTGTACTTGCCGCCGCGCATCGCCCATCACGGCGTCAGCCAGAGCGCCGACTGCATGACCTATTCGATCGGCTTTCGCGCACCGTCCTCCGACGAGATCATCACCTCGTTCGCCGACTATCTCGGTGAAATGCAGCCCGAGACCTCGCGCTACACCGACCCGGACCTGCGCCCCATCGAACACGCCGGCCGCCTCGATGACGACGCCATCGCACGTCTGCGCACCTTGATGCTCTCGGTAATCGACGATCCCGCGCAGATGACGCAATGGTTCGGACGCGTCATGACCCAGCCCAAGTATGCCGATCAGCTCGCGCCGCTCGAAGCACCCACCGACAGCGAGGCCATCACCGAGGCATTGGCGAAGGGACACTACCTGGAACGCGCTCTGGGCTCGCGTTTCGCGTTTCACGAAGATAACGGCCACACCACGTTGTTCGCGGATGGCGACGGCCATGCCTGCCCGCCAGGGCTTGCGCGGCTGCTGGCCGACACCACGCCACTGCATGCCGCCACGCTGGCATCACACCTGGACGATCAGGCCCTGACGCTGCTCGCCGAACTGGTCAATCATGGCAGCCTCCACTGGCAAGACGAAACACAGGAAGACGGCGATGCGTGAGTGGCATATCACCCGCGGCGACTGGGAAACGCTGGGCACTGAGTGCAGCGCGATCCGCAAGGTCGTATTCATCGAGGAACAAAACGTCCCCCAGGCGGAAGAATGGGATGGCCGCGACCCACAATGTCTGCATTTTTTGCTGCACGTCGATGACCGCCCAGTGGGCACAGCGCGTCTCTTGCCGGACGGCCATATCGGACGCGTCGCGATCCTCGAGGAGGCCCGTGGCCAAGGGCTTGGCCTGCATCTGATGGAAGCGACGCTGGTGGCGGCCCGCGAAGCCGGCCACCACGCCGTGCATCTGGATGCACAAACCCATGCGAGCCCCTTCTACGAACGTCTGGGCTTTATCGCCCATGGCGATGAATTCCTCGATGCCAATATCCCCCATTACCATATGAGCCTGCATTTTCAATAACCTTCTTTTTCAATAAGTTGTCTCGGGCTTTTCTCACCTCTCGGAAAAACACTACATGGTGCCGCGTGATTCGGGCGTCATGTAGTCAAACTACAACGTTTCCTGCGCCTAACTAGGTATTGTTCGCCTCGCTTGAGTGCGCCATATTTTTCGTAAAGCCGAATTTAAAACGCTTGTTTTACTGCAGCGCAGCATCCGCGCCATTACGCGCATCGCAGCGGAAAAGATTGCACTTCGGCTGAACGTGAAATGCCCTATCGGGCACGCTCTGAATGCTCACGACGACCAAGAGGTAAACGAGATGTCCCAGACACGCGAACAGCAAATCGCCGCACTGGAAAAGGATTGGAAAGAGAATCCGCGCTGGAAGAACGTCAAGCGTCCGTATAGCGCCGAGGAGGTGGTCCGACTTCGCGGTAGCGTCAATGAAGCACATACGCTCGCCACGATAGGTGCCGAAAAACTCTGGCGCCTGGTCAACGGCGACGCCCGCAAGGGCTACGTCAACTGTCTCGGTGCGCTGACCGGCGGCCAGGCCATGCAGCAGGTCAAGGCGGGCATCGAGGCGATCTACCTGTCGGGCTGGCAGGTCGCCGCCGACAACAACAGCTACCTGTCGATGTACCCCGACCAGTCGCTCTACCCGGTGGATTCGGTGCCCAAGGTCGTCGAACGCATCAACAACAGCTTCCGCCGCGCGGACCAGATTCAGTGGCAGAAGGGCGCCAATCCCGGCGATGCCGACTTCGTCGATTACTTCGCGCCCATCGTCGCCGATGCCGAGGCGGGATTCGGCGGCGTGCTCAACGCCTATGAACTGATGACGGCGATGATTCGCGCCGGCGCCAGCGGCGTGCATTTCGAGGATCAGCTCGCCGCGGTCAAGAAATGCGGCCACATGGGCGGCAAAGTGCTGGTGCCCACCCAGGAAGCCGTGCAGAAACTGGTCGCCGCGCGTCTGGCCGCCGATGTGGCGGGCACACCGACGCTGGTCATCGCGCGCACCGACGCCAATGCCGCCAACCTGATCACCGCCGACGTGGATGATTACGACAAGCCCTTTATCACCGGCGAACGCACCGCCGAAGGCTTCTACCGGGTCAATGCCGGCCTCGATCAGGCCATCTCGCGAGGCTTGGCCTACGCGCCCTTCGCGGACATAATCTGGTGCGAAACCGCCAAGCCGGACCTTGCCGAGGCCAAGCGCTTCGCCGATGCGATCCATCGCGAATACCCCGATCAGTTGCTGGCCTACAACTGCTCGCCGTCGTTCAACTGGAAGAAGAATCTAGACGACGCCGAGATCGCCGGCTTCCAGAAGGCCCTGGCCGACATGGGCTACACCTACCAGTTCATCACCTTAGCCGGCATTCACAACATGTGGTACAACATGTTCGATCTCGCCCATGCCTACGCTCAGGGTGAAGGCATGAAGCATTATGTCGAGAAGGTCCAGCAGCCGGAATTCGAGGCGGCCGAACGTGGCTACACCTTCGTCGCCCATCAGCAGGAAGTCGGTACCGGCTACTTCGACGACATGACCAACATCATCCAAGGTGGCGTATCATCGGTGACCGCGCTCAAGGGCTCCACCGAGGAAGCGCAATTCTAGCTAACCTCGCGATACGAAACTCAAAAACACGAAGGGCGCCATGCGGCGCCCTTGGTCTTGCTTTTTCATGTGTGTCGTTACAAGGCGTACGATTTAGCGCTGCTCGCGCAGGATGCCCAACATCCGCTTGAGCGGCTCCGCCGCGCCCCACAGCAGTTGGTCGCCCACCGAAAAGGCGGAGAGGTATTCGCCGCCCATGGCCAGCTTGCGCAGGCGTCCCACCGGTACATCCAGCGTCCCGGTCACGGCCGCCGGTGTCAGGCTTTGCAAGGTAGCGTCCTTTTCATTGGGAATCACCTTCGCCCACTGATTGTGCTTGGCCAGACGATCCTCGATCTCGTCGAGAGGTACGTCCTGCTTGAGCTTGATCGTGAACGCCTGGCTATGCGAACGCATCGCGCCGATGCGCACGCACAAGCCGTCGATGGGGATCGGCGAGTCTCCGGTAGCGAGAATCTTGTTACTCTCGACCCCGCCTTTCCACTCTTCCTTGCTCTGGCCGTTGTCCATCACCTTGTCGATCCACGGCAGCAGGCTGCCGGCCAGCGGCTCACCGAACTGCTCGGTGGGAAAATCACCGCCGCGCATGGCCTGCGTCACCTGACGGTCGATATCCAGGATCGCACTGCCGGGATCGGCCAGCGCCGACGACGCCGCGCCATGCAGGGCGCCCATCTGGGAGAGCAGCTCGCGCATGTGCTTGGCCCCCGAGCCCGACGCGGCCTGGTAAGTCATGGAGGTCATCCACTCCACCATGTTGGCCTCGAACAAACCACCCAGGCCCAGCAGCATCAGGCTGACGGTGCAATTGCCGCCCACGAACGTCTTGCCGCCGTTGGCGAGACTGCGCTCGATGACGTGGCGGTTGACCGGATCGAGCACGATCGTCGCCTCGTCCGCCATACGCAGCGTGCTAGCAGCGTCGATCCAATAACCCTGCCAACCGGCTTCGCGAAGCGGACGGTAGACGCTTTCCGTGTAATCGCCGCCCTGAGCGGTTACCACCACGTCGAGGCTCTTGAGGGCCTCCAGATCGCGGGCATCCTTGAGGGGCGGCACTTCGACCCCGATGTCGGGGCCAGGTTGACCCACCTGGGAAGTGGTGAAGAACACGGGTTCGAGGCCGGCGAAATCGCCATCCTCGCGCATGCGTTGCATGAGGACGGACCCCACCATTCCCCGCCAACCGACAAAACCGACTCTAAGCATGTGTCGTCCTCCTGAAATCTACGAATGGGCATATGGCCATGATACGTGAGCCGCGCTCACTGCGCCTGGAATGCCGCCAACACGGCATCGCCCATCGTCTGGGTCGAAACGGGCGTCGTGCCCTCGAAGGCGATATCGGCGGTACGCAGTCCCTGATCGAGCACCGATCCCACGGCGCGTTCGATGCGCTCGGCCAGCGCCGGTGCCTCAAGGGAATAACGCAGCATCATGGCCACGGACAAGATCGTCGCCAACGGATTGGCGATGCCTTGCCCGGCAATATCCGGCGCACTGCCATGGCAGGGTTCGTACATACCCTGACGTTGTTCGTTGAGCGATGCCGACGGCAACATCCCGATCGAGCCCGTCAGCATCGCCGCCGCATCGGAGAGGATATCACCGAACATGTTGCCGGTAACGATGACGTCGAACTGCTTGGGCGCGCGCACCAGTTGCATGGCAGCGTTATCGACGTACATATGCGACAACTCGACGTCAGGATACTCCGGCGCCAGGCGCTCCATGACCTCGCGCCACAAGATGGTGGCCTCGAGCACGTTGGCCTTGTCCACCGAGCAAAGCTTGCCGCTCCGCGCACGCGCCATCTCGAAGGCCACCCGCCCGATGCGTTCGATCTCGTGCTCGGCGTAGACGTAGGTATTGAAGCCGACTTTCTCGCCATCGCGCTCTTCTATGCCGCGCGGCTGGCCGAAGTAGATACCGCCGGTCAATTCGCGCACGATCATGATATCCAAGCCTGCAACGATCTCGGGCTTGAGGCTCGAGGCCGAGGCCAGCTGCGGATAAAGCAGCGCCGGGCGTAGATTGCCGAACAGGTTGAGATGTTTGCGCAGGCCCAGCAAGCCTTTCTCGGGCCGCTTGGCCAGATCCTCGATCTTGTCCCACTTCGGGCCACCCACAGCGCCCAGCAATACGGCATCGGCGGCCTTGGCGCTCGCTAGCGTCTCATCGGGCAGCGGTACGCCATGGGCGTCGATCCCCGCTCCGCCGACTAGACCTTCCTCGAGGTCGATATCCAGCCCTGTCTCGCGGCACGCGTTGAGGATCTTGACGGCCTCGCGGGTGATTTCCGGGCCGATCCCGTCGCCCGGCAGAACGAGAATCTTGCGACTCATGGCGTACTCTCTCGCTACTCGACACATCATCGTGGATGACGTGACTGATGGTTCGTGGGCGGCCGGCGCCGCGACGCCGACCGCGAGAAGATGGGCGCTCCCTGCCATCCCGACTCATTGAGCCAGGCCTCCCTATCGGTTGTGTCCAGCGTTGTTGTTATTTGAAGGCCACCAGCGTCATCCGGCCTGGCGGAACAGCCATGGCCGCGCCTGGCGGTGGCGCTGCTCGAAATCCGCAATGGCATCGGCGTCCTTGAGCGTCAGCCCGATATCGTCCAGGCCCTCGAGCAAGCAGTGCTTGCGAAACGCATCGACCTCGAAGGTAAGCGTCTCGCCATGGGGCGTGGTGACCTGCTGGCTCTCCAGGTCGACATCCAGACGATAGCCTTCCTCGGCCTCGGTTTCCTGGAACAGGCGATCCACCGTGGCTTCGTCGAAGGTGATCAGCAACAAACCATTCTTGAAGGCATTGTTGAAGAAGATATCGGCAAAACTCGGCGCGATGATCACGCGGAAGCCGAAATCTTCCAGCGCCCAGGGCGCATGCTCGCGCGAACTACCGCAGCCGAAGTTGCGGCGCGCCAGCAACACGCTGGCTCCCTGGTAACGCGGCTGATTGAGCACGAAATCCGGATTGAGCGGACGATTGGCGACATCTTGCCCTGGATAGCCTTCATCCAGATAGCGCAGCTCGTCGAACAGATTGGGGCCGAAGCCGGTACGCTTGATCGACTTCAGAAACTGCTTGGGAATGATCAGGTCCGTGTCCACGTTGGCACGATCCATGGGCGCCACGAGGCCCTGATGGCGGTCGAACTTGCGCATGCTCACGCCTCCTGTACTTGGCTGTCGTCGTTGGCGGCGCGCTCGGCACCGAAGTCGCGCACATCGACGAAATGACCGGCGATGGCCGCCGCCGCCGCCATGGCGGGGCTCACCAGATGCGTGCGGCCACCATAGCCCTGGCGCCCCTCGAAGTTGCGATTCGAGGTCGAGGCACAATGCTCACCGGCACCCAGCTTATCGGCGTTCATCGCCAAGCACATGGAGCACCCCGGCTCACGCCATTCGAAGCCCGCCTCGAGAAAGATCTTGTCCAGCCCTTCCTCTTCGGCCTGGCGCTTGACCAGCCCCGAACCAGGCACGACCATCGCCAGTTGGATGGTATCCGCCACCTTGCGGCCCTTGGCGACCTTGGCCGCCTCGCGCAGATCCTCGATGCGCGAGTTGGTGCACGAGCCGATGAAGACCTTGTCGAGCTGGATATCGGTGATCTGCTGCCCCGCCTGAAGCCCCATGTACTCGAGCGCGCGCGACACGCCTTGCTGCACGGTCTCGTCACCGGCAGCGGCTGGGTCCGGCACCTGTGCGCCGACGCCCGCGACCATTTCTGGGCTGGTGCCCCAGGTGACCTGTGGTTCGATCGCGGCGGCATCGAGCTCGATGACCTTGTCGAAATCCGCATCGCCATCGGAGACCAGATCGCGCCAGTCGGCGACCGCCGCATCCCAGTACTCCTCGCTGGGCGCGAAGGGACGCCGACGCAGGTACTCGACCGTGGTCTCGTCGACCGCCACCAGGCCCACGCGTGCACCGGCTTCGATGGCCATATTACAGATGGTCATGCGGCCTTCCATGGACAAGTCGCGAATCGCGCTACCGGCGAACTCGATGGCATAACCAGTGCCGCCAGCCGTGCCGATCTTACCGATCACCGCCAGCACGATATCCTTCGCCGTCACGCCGAGGCCCAGTTCACCCTCGACGCGCACCTGCATGTTCTTCATCTTGCGCTGGATCAGGCACTGGGTCGCCAGCACGTGCTCGACCTCGGAGGTGCCGATGCCGTGCGCCAAGGCGCCGAAGGCACCGTGCGTGGCGGTATGCGAGTCGCCGCAGACGACCGTCATGCCGGGCTGCGTGGCGCCCTGTTCCGGCCCCACGACGTGCACGATTCCCTGGCGCGCGTCGTTGATGCGGAATTCCTCGATGCCAAAGCTGGTGCAATTGTCATCCAGCGTCTCGACCTGAATGCGCGAGACCGGATCGACGATACCCGCGTTGCCCTCGGCACGCTCCTTGAGCGTGGTCGGCACGTTATGGTCCGGCGTGGCGAGGTTGGTATCCAACCGCCATGGCTTGCGCCCGGCGAGACGCAGCCCTTCGAAGGCCTGGGGTGAGGTCACCTCGTGCAGCAGGTGACGGTCGATGTAGATCAACGCCGTGCCATCGTCGCGTTCCTTTACCAGGTGCCGCGACCAGAGCTTGTCGTAAAGAGTCTGGCCTGCCATGGAATCTCCTCCACTCGTGCCTCCCCGACCGGGAAGATTGGGCGATGACGCTCTATGTCGTCTTGAAACATGTCGCCTTGCTAAGCGCCGTAATAACCGACGCAACGTTGATATCCCCGAGCCTAAGGGGGGTTATGGATAAAAGCAATTCATGTTATTTATGCTTTGCATTCCTCAATAGAATACATGGCCACTAGAGCGCGTTCATGGATACACAAAGTCTACAAGCCTTCCTCGCCGTGGCCGACAATGGCTCATTTTCGCTCGCCGCGGAGCAGCTCCATTTGACCCAGCCTGCGGTCAGCAAGCGTATCGCAGGGCTCGAAACTCAAGTCGACGCGCAGTTATTCGACCGACTCAACCGCCGCGTGACGCTCACCGAGGCAGGACGCACCTTATTACCTCGCGCCCGCGAGATTCTGGTGATGTTCGACGACAGCCGTCGCGCGCTTTCCAACCTCGCCGGCGACGTCAGCGGCAGCCTGACCATGGCGACCAGCCACCATATCGGCCTGCATCGTTTGCCGCCGCTGCTCAAAGCTTACACCCAAGCGCATCCCGAGGTGCGCATGGACATGCGCTTTTTGGATTCCGAGCAGGCCTATCAGGGGGTTCTGGATGGCGAACTGGAACTTGCCGTGGTCACGCTGGCGCCGGTGCCCGACCCAGCACTGACAGTCGTGCCGGTGTGGATCGACCAGTTGCGTTTCGTATGCGGGCGCGAGCATGCCCTCGCCGGTCGCGAGGAACTCGCCTTGTCGGCGCTGTCCGATTACGACGCCGTACTGCCCGGGCATTTGACCTTCACCCGCGGCATCGTAGTGGATACCTTCGCCCGCGACGGCCTCAAGGTAAACGTCTCGCTGTCCACCAACTACCTCGAGACGCTCAAGATGATGGTCGCCATCGGGTTGGGCTGGAGCGTGCTACCCGACACCATGATCGACGACGACATCGAGATCCTGCCCATCGACCACCGCCCCATCCAGCGTCCGCTGGGCTATCTATTTCACAAGAGTCGCACCCTCTCCAACGCCGCCAGGGCCATGCTCGGCATGCTCGATAATGCCCGCGACCAACGCGCCAGGCACTGGCTGAATTGAACCGTATCGCACTAGCATCATTATGGAGTGCACACAATTTATACAACGAGGAGGACAAATGACTGCTTTGGATCTCGGCAGCCCACGTGAACAACTGGCCTGCGCGTTTCGGTGGCTGGCTCGCCTCGACATGCATGAAGGCGTCGCCAATCATTGCAGCCTCGCCACGACGGACGACGGCTCACGTTTCTTGATCAATCCACAAGGTCGCCACTATGCGGAACTGCGCGCCAGCGACCTGCTCGAAGTCGACGCCAGCACCGTCCAGCGTCCCGACGATGTCGAGCCCACCGCCTGGGCGATCCATGGTGCCATGCATCGTCAGGGCCACCATGTGGGCTGCGTCATGCACACTCATTCACTCTATGCCACAGCTTTGGCGTGTCTGGAATCGCCGTCGCTCCCCCCGGTCGAGCAGAGCGCGATGCGCTTTTTCGAGCGCGTACATGTCGATAAAGGCTTCGATGGCATGGGCCTCGGCGAGGAAGCCGAACGTCTCGGCAACCTCGCGGGCAAGGCACCCATTCTTTTGCTAGGGAATCACGGCGTGATTGCCACCGGCGCCGATGTCGCCGAGGCGTTCGATAGCCTTTATTACTTCGAACGAGCGTGCCGTTCTTATCTCGTGGCACGTGCCAGTGGTTTGCCCCTCAAGGCGGTCCCCGATGAGGTCGCGCGCAAGACCGCCCAGCAATGGGAAGAGAGCGTACGCGAGGGCGCCGCCACGATGCATCTGGCCGCACTGATGCGACTGCTGGACCGCGACGACCCCGACTATCGCCAGTAATGGTGTCATGAGCGACACCAACCTCCGTGGAGATCGGCCGATCTCAAGACCCGGCTTCGCCTTCGTCGGTCGACTCGGTGCCCAGCACCTCGGGAATGGTCTGACGAACGTAGCGGCCAGGAGCGGGTTCGATGGGCTTCAGTTCGCCCTCTCCCGGATGACGCGCCGCGACTGTTTTATCGGGATCGGCATAGCGGTTGTCGGTCATCCATGCTTGCCAGTGCGGCCACCAGGATCCTTCCTGAAACGTCGCCGCCTCGAACCAGGCATCGGGATCGTCGGGGATCTCGTCGTGGGTCCAATAACCGTATTTACGTTTCGTCGGTGGATTGACGATCCCCGCGATGTGCCCGGCCCCGCCCAGCACGAAAGTCACGGGGCCCTTAGGCAAGCGGGCCCCCAGATAGCTGCCTCGCCATTTGGCGATGTGATCGTCGTGCGCGGAGACGAAATAGCTCGGCGTCGAGATCTTGCGCAGGTCGATCTTGACACCATCGAGTTCTATTCCGCCGGGTTGGACGAGACGATTTTCGCGATACATATGGCGCAGGTACCAACCGTGAGTGCCCGCCGGCAGGTTGGTGCCATCGCTGTTCCAATACAGCAGGTCGAATGCCGCCGGCGCCTCGCCCTTGAGATAATTGCTTATATAGAATGACCAGAAAAGGTCGTTCTCGCGTAACAAGTTGAACGAGAAGGCCATGGCACGGCCATCGAGATAGCCGTCACGCGCGAGCTGGCGCTCGATGCCAGCCAATACCGGTTCACTGAGGAATACACCGATTTCGCCGGGGTCACTGAAATCCTGCAGCGTCGCCATGTAGGTCACAGAACGTACCTTGCGACCACGCAGACTACTGGTCAGATACGCCACCGTGGTCGCCGCCAGCGTGCCACCGATGCAGTAACTCAACAGATTGACGGATTTCTCGCCACAGGCTTGCTCGATGGCCCCCATCGCAGCGATCGGCCCCAATTGCATGTAATCGGCCCAGGTCAGATGGCGCTGCTCGGGACCGGGGTTGCGCCAGGAAATCATGAACACCGTATGCCCTTGCGCCACCAGCCATTTCACAAACGAGTTATCCGGACGCAAGTCGAGCACGTAATACTTGTTGATCCAGGGTGGCACGATCAGAAGCGGCGTCTTGAAGACCTTGTCGGTGCTCGGATGGTACTGAATCAGTTGCATCAAATCGTTTTCGAAGACCACCTCGCCCGGCGTGATGGCAAGGTTCTCGCCCAATCGAAAGGCACTGCGGTCGCTCATCGCGACGTTGAGCCCCTCGGCGGAATTGGCCAGGTCCTCGCGCAAACGCTTGAGGCCCTCGACAAGATTTTGCCCGCGGGTTTCGAGTGTCTTGCGGACCACTTCTGGATTGGTGGACACGAAGTTGCTCGGCGCGAGCGCATTGACATACTGCCGCGCGTAGAATTCCAGCTGATGGCGTGTCTGCGGCGTCAGCCCACCGAGATTTGCCAACAACTCGTCGACAGCGCGTACGAAGAGCAAATACTGCTGAAGAATATAGCGATAGAAGGGATGCGAGTGCCAGGCATCATCGCGAAAGCGTCGATCCTCGGGACTCGGCTCGATCACTGCAGGCACACTCTCACCCATGATCTCCCGCAGGGCATTCTGCCAGACACGCAGTTGATCCTGCGCCAGACGCATCTGCACGGTATATACCGTCGGCGCATTGAAGACCATGGCCTCGGCGCCGATACGCAGACTCTCCTGCATGTCGGCATACACCGAAGCACCCGCGTCACTGGGCCACAACCGATTGAAGGCTTCCTGCATGAGGGATTGGTATTGCTCACCGAACGCGCTCACCTGACGCTGCCAGGCGTGCGGGTCACCTAAGGCGTCATCGCCTTCCTCGGGCCCTGGCCACATACGTTATCTCCCCGCATCACAAAACGGTTCACGCACTTCTACGCCTCGGCAGCCGCCTGTCTTCACGACTGCCGGGGTCGGCGCATGATGTCTGCTGTTCTACGCTTTGTCTTTACTGCTATTGCTACTGCTGCTACTGCGTGAAGAAGACGACTGGCTGTTGCTGCTCGCCGCCTTGGCGGGTTCGGACGCCGCCTTCATGTTCTCAGAGGCTTGATCGGCAGCCTGTTGCCCCGTTTCGGACATCATCTCTTCCAGATCAGCCTTGAACTTGAGGCTAATATCGGCCATTGCGCGGGCATCTTCCAACATTTGCTTGGAAAGCGAATTCAGCATGTCGGCCTGCTGGGTGGTGAAATCGCGCACGTCGTCGGCATCCTTGATTTCAGAGGCCGACCGCATGCGCTCCACGCCCAACTGGCTGTAGCGTTTCATGGCATCGAGCTGGTACTCGGTCATCCGCTCCATGTTGTCCAGCATCAGGCCGTTGAATTTGCGCATCGGCTCGAAAAAGCCGCGCGTCTGTTCGGAAAAGGCACTAAACATTTTGTCCTGCATGACGGATTCCTCCTGGAGGATCTAAGGCAAGGCCAGTGCAGTTATGCTGCACTGCACAAAGAATAGCCCCACCCCGTTGAGCTTGCAATTGCCATATGTCAAGACTCTAGGTCTTTTTTCGTTTCGAACTGTGGGTCTCTCCGTCACTTTGTGTATCGGCCTGGCGGAGCATATCCATCAACATCTGCTGGTAGTGGCCGAAGCTAGCGACGCCCTGCGCCATCCCCTGCTGCAGGAAAGGTTGCATGAGACTCCAGGGATCATAGCCCTCCACCCCGGCTTCCATCTGCTGGCGGATGTGAGCCATCAACTCCTGTTGAAAGACTTCGACATCCGGCAACCCCATCGCCTGACGGAATTCTGCGGGGGTCAGATCGAATTCGACATGGACTTTCATGAGACGCTCCCGTTGCTGGCTCCTTACAGTGTAGCCAGCCTCGCGAGAAACGAGAGCCGTCCCGACGAAAAAGCCCGCCTGGATAAGGCGGGCTTTTTCATGCATGACGCTGATCAAGCTGCTTTTCGATACAGCGACGCTTAAAAGAAAACGCTTACCTCAGGCGGGGCGTGTCCACCTCGACATCCGCGTTCTGGGCGCGCTGGCGCAGGAAGTGATCCATCAATGTGAGCGCCATCATCGCCTCGGCGATGGGCGTGGCCCGAATTCCCACGCAAGGGTCATGGCGCCCCCGGGTGACGACCTCGACCGGATCGCCGTGGATATCGATCGAACGCCCCGGCTGGGTGATGCTGGAGGTCGGTTTGAGCGCCAGGTGCGCGACCAGCGTCTGGCCGGAGCTGACACCACCCAGCACGCCCCCGGCATGATTGGAGAGGAACCCCTCGGGCGTCATCTCATCGCGGTGCTCGCTGCCGCGGCTTGCCACGGCGGCAAAGCCGTCACCGATCTCCACGCCCTTGACGGCGTTGATACTCATTAAACCATGCGCCAGTTCGGCGTCCAGACGGTCAAAGACCGGCTCACCAAGCCCCACCGGCACGCCCTCGGCGACGACGGTGATCCGCGCACCGACACTGTCCTGGTCGCGGCGCAACTGATCCATGAAGGCCTCGAGCTCGGGGACCTTGTCCGGGTCGGGGCAAAAGAAGGGGTTGCTATCAACCGCTTCCCACTGCTTGAAGTCGATGCTGATGGGGCCCAACTGACTCATGTAGCCGCGCACGCGGATACCCTTCGACGCCAGGTACTTACGCGCAATAGCCCCGGCGGCGACGCGCATGGCCGTCTCGCGGGCGCTCGAACGCCCACCGCCGCGATAGTCACGAATCCCGTACTTGTGATGGTAGGTATAGTCGGCATGCGCGGGGCGGAACTGATCCTTGATCTTCGAATAGTCCTTGGAACGCTGGTCGGTATTCTCGATCAACAGGCCAATCGGCGTCCCCGTGGTAACACCCTCGAAAACGCCCGAGAGGATGCGCACCTGATCGGGTTCGCGGCGCTGCGTGGTATGCCGCGAGGTACCCGGCCGCCGCCGATCCAGGTCATGCTGTAAATCCGAAGCATCGAGCTCGAGCCCCGGCGGGCATCCGTCAACGATGGCACCTAACGCTTCGCCGTGACTCTCGCCGAAGGTGGTGACGGTGAACAACTTGCCAAAGGTATTGCCAGACATTCCGCGCTCCTCAACGATCAGGCGAACGATGCCGCATATTGGTCGAGCTCGGCGGCGGTCAGCGCGAACACGCCCTCACCACCCCGCTCGAACTCGAGCCACAAGAACGGGACTTCGGGAAACGCCGCGTCGAGATGCCGTGCGGAATTGCCCACTTCGACGATCAATACGCCATCGTCGGTCAAATGCTCGCGCGCCTCGCGCAGCATGCGGCGCACGATATCCAACCCATCGTCGCCCGCCGCTAGGGCCAGGCTCGGCTCGTGGCGGAACTCGGCGGGCATGCCCGCCAGGTCACGCGCGTCCACATAGGGCGGGTTGGAGACGATGATGTCATAGCGCTGACCGGCAACGCCGGCGAATAGATCCGAGGTCACCGCGCGCACGCGCTTGCCAACATCGTGATGTACGATGTTGGCCTTGGCCACCGCCAGCGCCTCGGGGCTGATATCCACCAGATCTACCTCAGCCGTGGGCAGGTACAGCGCCGTGGCGATGCCGATGCAACCGGAACCGGCGCACAAGTCCAGCACCCGCGTCGGCGGCCATTCGGGGAACCAGGCTGCGAAGCCGTCCTCGACCAACTCCGCGATCGGTGAGCGCGGGATCAGTACCCGCTCGTCAACCTGGAAGGGATGACCAGCGAAAAAGGCCTCACCCAGCAAGTACGGCAGTGGCGTGCGTTGCTCGATGCGCTGGCGTACCAGACTCACGACCCGGCGACGCTCGATCGGCAACAGGCGAGCGTCGAGCACCGCCGGATCGACATCCCAGGGTAGGTGCAACGCGCCCAGCACCAGCGCCACCGCCTCGTCCCACGCACTGGCCGTGCCGTGCCCGAAGTGCAGGCGGTGGGCATTGAATTCACTGGTGGCCCAGCGTAGGCAATCACGCAGCGACACCAGCCCTTCGGCCAGGGACGCGTCGTCGAGGGTCAGTGTAGAAACGTCGGTCGGTCGAGAAGCGGGCACGATGCGTCCTGTTTAACGGCTTCATGGAATCGGCGATTGTACCCGCAGCGCGCGCCGGTTCACAGCCGTGGGCAAGTCGCTATACTGGGTGGCCTTTCAACCGACCGTGCCGCCTGGGGAGTATCGTCATGAGCCGACGCCGTGGCCAGCCCGACGACGCCGATATCAACGTGTTTCGTCAAGCGCTGGAAGACGCCGGTGTGCATCGCCTGCATACCAACCGCGCCGATACCGGGCGCCCGCGCCGCCGCGACGACGATGCCGTGGCGGAGCGCCGCGCCGCCGCCACCAGCGCCGACACACAAGCCCCTACCAGCCGCACCAGTGATGGTCGCGTCGAGCCGGTGCGCCCCAGCGAGGCGTTGGAATTCGCGGTGCCCGACCTTCCCTACCGAACGCGGACACAACTCAAGCGCGGCAATATCGAATGGGAAGCCGGCCTGGACCTCCACGGCTACACCGTCAGCGAAGCACGCGAGCAACTCGAGACCTTCCTTCACGACGCCCACGGGCAGCGCTGGCGTTGTGTGCTCGTGGTACACGGCAAGGCCCGCGCATCGCTGCTCGGCAAGGACGATGACTATCCCGTCATCAAGAGTCACGTCAATGCCTGGCTGCGCGAATGGCCCGCGGTACTTGCCTTCTGCTCGGCGCGCGATGCGGATGGTGGCACCGGGGCGGTCTATATCCTGCTCCGTCGGCGCGGCGATGCCGTATAACCGACCGCCACCGGCCACCACGACTACCTAAGCTTCAACTCGGCTTGCGCCTAGCGGGCGTCATCAGCGGATGCTGCTTGGCTTCAGTCACGTCCCCTCCGGTCACGGTCATGTCACGATCCCCTTCGTAACGGTCGATGGCCTGCGCGGCCAGGTGGTGCCCCAATTGGATCAGTGCCTCGGCACGGTGAAACTCATAGGCACCACACACGCTCTTGGGCACCTCGATCAAGATATCGGGGGGATACCCGGCCACCTTGTATTTGGCTAGCGCCGCCTGAGTGATATCGAACGACGCCAGCATCATGTCGAGCTTGCTCCAGGCACGTTCGGTAGCCGCTTGCTCGGAGGCCTCGCTGTCCTCGCCGTCTTCCTGGCCGTTGCCGAACATGTGCTGCACACGCTCGCGTACACCGCCCAGCCAGCCGCCGAACCCTTGTCCGCGCGATTCGCGCTCGCGTTCGCGGGCCTCTTCCTGGGCCGCTTCCTCGGGAGGCAGCATTTCCTCGAGTGTCACCTGCCGAGAGGTCTGCGCGGTGGAGTTGACCGCGACTACCAGGTCGGCGTGTACCGCCACGGTGGGAATGATCGGCAACGGGTTGAGCAAACCGCCATCGACGAGAACATGTCCATCCAGATGCACCGGCGTGATGATGCCGGGGACCGCAATGGAGGCACGGATCGCACGCAAAAGCGGACCGCTCTGGAACCAGATTTCCTTCTGCCGATTAAGGTCGGTGGCCACGGTGGTCAACGGGATGCTCAAGTCCTCGATGCGGGTATCCCCGATCAGGCTCTCGAGCTTGTTCATCACCTTGCTGGCACGCATCGCCCCCATCGGGCTCCAGGTAACGTCGACCAGCTTGAGTACATCGAAGTAATCCAACTGGCACACCCACTCGCGGTATCGATCAAGTTGACCTGCTGCATAAATACCGCCCACCAAAGCTCCCATCGAGCAGCCCGAAATGGCGGCGATCTCGTATCCGCGGGCCACTAGCTCGTCGATCACGCCGATATGCGTATAGCCCCGCGCGCCACCACTGCCCAGCACCAACGCAACTCGCTTGCCCATGTCAGTTTTCTCCTTCACGCATGACGCCTCGTCATCTCATTCGAGTCGGCGACGATGGCCTCGGCCACGGCATCGACGGCGTGCGCTTCGAGATGCAGATGATGTCCACCGGGCAGCATCACGCGCGTGAGCCGAGCGATGGCGTCACGGGCCCGTTGGGCGTAGGCACGCTGGGCGAGAATGCCCTGCTTGCCTTCGATCAACAGTACCGGGGCTTCGATGCTACGCAGTAGTGACAGCATCTGCTCGGTGGTAAAGCGCACCAGCGATGGACGCAGCAAGCGACCGTCGGAGCGCAAGCGCACGTGGCCATCGTCTTCCACATCCAAATTGCGGCGTACCAAGGGGGCGGCCGTATCCGCATCGATAGGCGTCACACCACCCGCCACACGCGCCGCGATGGCAGTGGCCTCGTCGGGGTAGCGCGGCACCGTGGAACGTGAGCGACGGCGCTGAATCAAGCCCATGCGTAGTTGCTTGGCGGTGTCGTCGACCTCGGTGGTCAAGGTGCCCAAACCATCGATCAGCACCAACCGAGCGACACGCTCCGGCATCGCCGCCGCCACCAGACACGCGACAGCCGCGCCCATCGAATGCGACAGTAGCGGCGCGCACTCGAGTCCCAATGCGTCGAGCGCGTCCAACACGTCCAGCGTATATTCCCAGATCGGATAGTCGCCACCCTCGGCGCGCGGCTGCGAGCGTCCGTGACCAGGGAAGTCGATCGCGACGATGCGAATCCCCAGACGCTCGACCAACAACGGTGCCAAGCGCGAAAAGCTCTCGGCGTTATCCAGCCAGCCATGCAGCGCCAACCACACGGGCGCGTCGGCGTCGCCCCAGGCCAGGGCCGCGAGGCGCCCATGGGCCAGATTCAGAGTTTCGGGTTCGCGCATGAAGACTCCCACAGTTGATCGATCGAGGGCCCGCTCGCCACGCTGCCGTCTTAATCGGTCATGGGACGTTTGAAGCGCGGCACTGGGCCTAGCAGGCTAACGGGTTTACCATAAACCTTTTCGTTACCCAAGCCGACCAAGGAACAAGGAATCCTGCGTGCCAAGATCTCGACCGCCCCGCCCTACTCGCCTGCGCAACACCCTCTTCTGGCTCGTCGTGGCCGCCGCCATCATCGTGGGCTTCGTCCTCGCAAGACAAGGAAACTGATCGCGCATGGACCTGCTGGCCGTTTTCTCGCATACGCTGCAAGTCACGCTGCCCGTCTTCGCCATGGTGTTTCTGGGAATCGTCTTCAAGCGTATCGGCTGGATCGATGCGCATTTCATTTCCATGGCCTCGGCCTTGGTGTTTCGCGCCACCATGCCGACACTGATTTTCCTGAGTATCGTTCGCGCCGATCTGGACGTCGCCCTGCAACCGGGGCTGATCGTCTATTTCCTGGGCTTTTCGGTACTAAGCTTCTTTCTCGCCTGGGGCTGGGCCATCTGGCGCTGCCCCTATGAAGAGCGCGGCGTCTTCACGCAAGGGGCTTTTCGTGGCAACTGCGGGATCGTGGGCCTGGCGCTTGCCGCCAACCAATACGGCGACTACGGCCTCTCGCTGGGGAGCATCCTGGTCGGCGGGATCATTATCGTTTACAACGTACTGTCGGCGATCATTCTGGCCTATTACAGTGCAGGTGCGCGATCGGGCATCGCCGCGATCCTCAAGCATATCGCCAAGAATCCGCTCATCCTGGGCGTCTTGCTGGCTATTCCCTTTGCGTATTTCGATATCGACCTGCCCGCATGGCTGCTCACCTCGGGCGATTATTTCGGTGCGATGTCCCTACCGCTGGCCCTGGTCTGCATCGGCGGCACGCTGTCGTTCACGTCCGTCAAGCGAAGTAGCAGCCTGGCACTGGATGCCAGCCTCTGGAAGGTCGTATGGCTCCCCCTTCTCGGCGTGCTGGGCGCCTTCGCGCTGGGCTATCGTGGGCGCGAGCTGGGCATCCTCTTTCTCTTCTTCGGTACCCCCGGCGCTGCAGCGAGTTTCGTCATGGCCAAGGCTGCGCATGCCAATGCCAAGCTCGCCGCCAACATCATCGTCATTACCACCGTCGCCTCGCTGTTCACCCTCAGCGCCGGGGTATTCATACTGAAACTAGTGGGCTGGATCTAACTCCGCTCTCACCACGAAGCCTCACCGTATTTGCCAAGAATTTGCGGCCCTTGTCGCAAACCGAGATTGAGCATTCATTCACGCTAGCCTCGATCCATCAGCATCACGGGGTCCAGCTCCGACAAGCGATTAATGCCCAACATCCCCATATCCGCACGGATCTCCGACGCCAGCAGTCGTATGGCGTGATCCACTCCAGCCTCTCCGCCAATGGCGGCAGCATAATTGAAAGGGCGGCCGATAAAGGCACAGTTAGCCCCCAAGGCGAGTGCCTTGATCACGTCGGTGCCACGCCGGAAGCCGCTGTCAATCATGACAGCCATCTCCCCTGCAACTTCTTTCGCTTGCGGCAGAACTCGCATTGGCGAAACATCACCGTCGAGTTGTCGCCCGCCATGATTGGAAAGAATCACCCCATCGGCCCCCAGCGCTCGGGCAGCAGCGACATCCTCTGGATGCAATACTCCCTTGATCACCAAGCGCCCCTGCCACTGGCAGCGAATGCGTTCCAATTCCCGCCAGTCGAGATGCTCTCGCCCCGAAAAGTCACGCGTAGCGTTCCGCGACAAGATAGCAGCTCCACGTTCGACAGCATTGTTCTCAAAATGAGGCATGCCGTGGCGCAGCAAAGTACGAAAAAAAGTACCTATACTCCAGGTGGGATGTGTCATCCCCTGCCAGAGTAGCCGCAGATCTGGGTTCAGCGGCGTCCTGAAGCCATTACGCAGATTATTCTCACGATTGGGAACGACCGCCGAATCCACCGTTACCACAAGCGTCTCCACCCCAGCCTTGGCCACTCGATCGACTAGCGCGGCAATGCGTTCCGAGTCGGCGGGTAGATAGGCTTGAAACCAGGTACTCGGCGCGGCCTTGACGACCTCCTCGAGTCGAATCAGCGATGAGCCGCTAAGAATCATGGGAATCCCTGCTCGCTCGGCCATCCGAGCTTGAGCCAGATCGCTACGATAACCAGTCAGTGAGCAGATACCCATGGGCGCGATACCAAATGGAGACGCGTAGCGCCGTCCCAACAAATTGATTGACTGCTCGCGACCACTGACATCACGCAACACGCGGTGTCGGAAACCGTACTCGTCGAACACGTTGCGGTTATCGCAATACGATGCATTGGTCTCTGCCGCACCCGCAACGTAGCCAAAAAGTGGCCTCGGTAGGTGTCGTCTAGCAGCGGGTTCGAAGTCATTCAGGCAGAAGATACGGGCCAAACGTCTTGCCGCTAGCCAGGAAGCCCTAGGCGGCGGGCATTCTCCCACAGGAGTCGGTGATAGCATCTCGGTGACCATCGCGTGCTTCCTCTTGACCTCGGATGATGTTAAGGAAGTCTGACGCCACTTAAATGCCGTCTCAATCGACGATTACTCAGCCTTTGAATGAGTTTTACGAATGAATATCCACCGGCTCGCACCTTCCATGTCAATGCTGCTGGCCTTCGATGCTGCTGCACGTCATTGCAGTTTCACCCGCGCTTCCGACGAACTTAGCCTAACTCAGAGTGCCGTAAGCCGGCAGATCCAAGCCCTTGAGGAGCTTCTCGAAGTCAAGCTATTCGAACGCGATGGACGCCATATCCGGCTTACGGAGGTCGGCGTCATGTACGCTCAGGACATTGCCCCCGCGCTGGCCCGGATCAGCGGGGCCAGCGCTCGAGTCGGTGCTTTTCGCAAAGGGGTAAGCTCTCTGAACCTGGCAATTCTGCCAACCTTTGGGGAGCGCTGGCTGATGCCAAAGCTAGGGATGTTCTATCGCCACCACCCCGGCGTGATGCTGCATTTACACACCCGCATCGGTGAGTATGACATTACCGAGTTAGGCATGGACGCCGCCATTAACGTTGGTGTCGATCCTTGGCCTGGCCTGATCAGCCACCCTCTCGTGGATGAGGAAATGGTATTGGTCGCTAGTCCTGATGCCCTGGCACGTCAGCCCATCCGAGAACCAGTTGATGTCTGCGGTCATCTGCTACTACAAATCGCTGTACGCTCCGAAGCTTGGCACCATTGGTTCACGGCCCAAGGATTACCATCAGGCTACATGCGGCTTGGTCCACATTTCGAATTTTCAGCACACATGATTCAGGCGGCCACCGCCGGGATCGGTATCGCACTTGTCGCTCGCTGCCTGGTCACAGAGGAGCTTCAAGACGGACGGTTGGTCCTTCCATTGAATGCAGGCCTGGACAGTCGGCGCCACTACTCCCTACTGTACCCGCCAGAGAAATCCAAGTTCCCTCCATTGGCGACCTTCCGCGACTGGCTACTGGCATACTCTGACTCCCTCGCCACCGACATGGGATAAACGCATCATGCTTGATAGCTATAGCGCACTCGCCGGGCAATTCTTTGGCGTGATCTCGCTGCTACTCTGCCTGCTGGCCTTCGCCAGCAAGCGGGATGAGCGGCTGATGGGCCTATTGCTATCCGCCAATGTGGCCTTCGCGTTGCAGTTCATCCTTTTCGAGAGTTGGACGGCAGCAGCACTGACGGTGCTGGTGATCGTGCGCATCGCGCTGGCGCGACGTTACCCGGGTAGTAAAAAGGTCATGTCGGGCGTGCTTGTCGCAAGCGGTATGGCGGCTCTGTTGACCTGGCAAGGCTGGGCGGACTTGCCTGCCATCGTGGCGATGACGGTGGGAACGGTGGGTATGTTTCTATTTCACGGCATATCCATGCGCATCTGCTTGGGGCTCGCCGCATTGTCATGGTTTCTAAGTCATGCCTTGGTGGGCTCAGTGGGCGGCATGCTGGCCGAGGCGCTGGTATTCGTTACCAATGCCATCACCATCCATCGGCTGGCCCGCGCCAGACGCCGCTACCCACAAGCATTCGAATAAACATACTACCCACGCGTGCTGCTTTAGCACGCGTGGGTCAGGAACTGACTTTTAGAACTGTCGTGTCCGCTGGTTTGAGAATGGCGGCCGTTGCGTTTAAGCGTAGATATCCTGACTGCGCAGATAATCATCGTAACTACCACTGAAGTCGACGATATCGTCGTCCTTCATCTCGATGATTCGGGTCGCCAAGGAACCGACAAACTCGCGGTCATGGCTAACGAAGATCAAGGTGCCGGGATAGTTCTCCAACGCCAAGTTGAGCGCTTCTATCGACTCCATATCAAGGTGGTTGGTGGGCTCATCCATCACCAGCACGTTGGGTTTCTGCAACGCCAGCTTACCGAACAGCATCCGTCCCTGTTCGCCTCCGGAGATTACCTTGACCGACTTACCGATATCATCGCTGGAGAACAGCATACGGCCCAGCGCACCGCGTACGGCCTGCTCTCCTTCCGTGGTCCACTGCCCCATCCACTCGAAAAGCGTCTCACCGCCTTCGAAATCATCGGCATGATCCTGGGCGAAGTAGCCCACTTCCGCCGCATCGGTCCATTTCACCTCGCCCGAATCCGGCGCCATAGTGCCAACCAGGCAGTTCAGCAGGGTAGTCTTGCCAATCCCGTTGGGTCCGATGATAGCGACCCTCTCGCCGGCTTCGACCTGCAAATCGAAGCGCTCGAACAGCACGTTGTCCCCCCATGCTTTGGAGAGCTTCTCCGCGTTCAGCGCATGGCGGTGTATCTTTTTGGCCTGCTCGAAGCGAATGAACGGGCTGACCCGTGACGACGGTTTGACCTCATCGAGCTGAATCTTGTCGATCTTGCGTTGCCGTGATGTGGCCTGCTTGGCCTTGGAGGCGTTGGCCGAGAAGCGGCTGACGAATTGCTGCAGCTCGGCGATCTCTGCCTTCTTCTTGGCGTTTTCGGCATGCAAGCGCTCCCGCGCTTGGGTAGCCGCGGTCATATACTCATCATAATTCCC
Organism: Chromohalobacter sp. HP20-39; assembly: GCF_033052815.1. Taxonomy (NCBI): domain Bacteria; kingdom Pseudomonadati; phylum Pseudomonadota; class Gammaproteobacteria; order Oceanospirillales; family Halomonadaceae; genus Chromohalobacter; species Chromohalobacter sp. HP20-39. Next base: position 53,142 of record NZ_JAWHTP010000001.1, read on the forward strand.
CGGAAACAGCGTCAGTTCGCCGTAGTCAAGATCCGCCATATGGGTGCAGACGCTATTCAAGAAGTGGCGATCGTGAGAAATGATGATCATGGTCGAGCTACGTGAACGCAGAATCTCCTCCAGCCACCGGATCGTATTAATATCCAAATGGTTGGTCGGCTCGTCGAGCAGCAGCACGTCGGGATCGCTGAACAGTGCCTGGGCCAGCAGTACGCGCAATTTCCAGCCCGGCGCCACCACGCTCATCGGCTGGGTGTGCTGCGCGAGTGGGATGCCGAGGCCGAGCAGCAACTCCCCCGCGCGTGCCTCTGCCGTATAGCCGTCGAGCTCGGCGTAGCGCACCTCCAGGTCGGCGACTTTCATGCCATCTTCCTCGGACATTTCAGTCAACGAATAGATACGCTCGCGCTCGGCGGTCACCTCCCACAGCTCTGTATTACCCATGATCACGGTATCGATGACACGCTCGTTCTCGAACGCGAACTGGTCCTGACTCAGCTTGCCGAGCCGTGTAGTGGCGTCCTTCATGACCTGGCCATTGGTAGGTTCCAGGTCACCCCCCAGAATCTTCATGAAGGTAGACTTACCGCAACCATTGGCACCGATCAGGCCATAGCGGTTGCCCTGCCCAAACTTGACGGAGACATTTTCGAATAGCGGCTTGGCACCGAACTGCATGGTAATGTTGGCGGTAGAGAGCAAAATCGGGGTTCTCGCGGGAAACGGCGTGAATGAAGCGACGGCGGACCCGGCGGTACGAGCCCCAACCTATGTCGAGGCGGCATTGTACGCGCTGGCAACGACCAACGTCAGCGCCATCCTCTAATTGCGCGAAAGAGTGCCTGAAAATCCATCTACCAAAACGTCACAGAACTATCTTTAGTCAGGTCCGAACGATTGCAGGCCCCACGGTTGCGAAGAGCGACACACACTCTGGTACGTGATACGCCAGCAAAAAAGGCCACTCCGAAGAGTGGCCTTGAGTACCCGAAAGGCGCCGTTAGCGGCGCCGGGAATCAGCTCTCGCGTTTACCGTCGACCAGTCGATCCAGCTTGAACGGATTGCTCTGCTTGAGCGCTTCCGGCAACAGACCGTCGGGCAGGTTCTGGTAGCAGACCGGACGCAGGAAGCGATAGATCGCCGCAGTCCCCACGGACGTAGTGCGTGAATCTGACGTTGCCGGGAACGGCCCGCCATGGACCATCGCGTCACACACCTCGACACCTGTCGGCCAGCCGTTGACCAGAATACGACCCGCCTTGCGCTCAAGCGTCGGCAACAGCTGGCGCGCCACATCGAGGTCGGCATCGTCCATCTGCAGCGTAACGGTGAGTTGTCCTTCCAGGTGCTCGGCGACCTTCGCCAGTTCGGCCACATCGGCACATTCGACGACCAGCGAGGTGGCACCAAAAACTTCGCCCTGCAACGCTTCATCACTCAAGAAGTCCTGCGCCGAGGTCACGAACAGGCCGGTTTGGCACTGGTTTGGGCCTTCGCCCTTCTCGCCGCGCGCCACTTCTTTCGCCTTACCATTACTCACCAGCGCACCGACACCGCTCTCGTAGGCTTCATGGATGCCCGGCGTCAGCATGGTTTGCGGCGCACTGCCCTTGACCGCGTCACCAGCGGCAGAAAGGAACGCATCGAGTTCGGGCCCCTTGAGCGCGATGACCAATCCCGGGTTAGTGCAGAACTGACCCGCGCCCATGTTGAGCGATCCCACGAATGCCTTACCCATCTCTTCGCCGCGTGCCTTGAGCGCTGCCGGCAGTGGGAAGACCGGATTGATCGAGCTCATCTCGGCATAGAACGGGATCGGCTCAGCGCGCGACTGGGCGGCTTTCCACAAAGCCAGACCGCCGCTGCGTGATCCGGTGAAGCCAGCCGCCTTGATGCGAGAATCCGTGACCAAGGCAGTACCCACCTCGCGGCCAGAGCCGAATATCAGCGAGAAGACGCCTTCCGGAAGACCGCACTTCTTGACTGCGGACTGAATCGCGCGGCCAACCAACTCGCTGGTGCCCGGGTGGGCGGCATGCGCCTTGACGATGACCGGACAGCCTGCTGCCAGCGCGGAGGCGGTATCGCCACCGGCGACGGAAAACGCTAGCGGGAAATTGCTTGCCCCGAACACGACCACCGGCCCCAGACCAATGTGACGCTGGCGCAAATCGACACGCGGCATCGGGGTCCGTTCAGGTAATGCCGGGTCGACACGGACGTCAAGCCATTCACCGTCACGCACGACGCGAGCGAACATGCGTAGCTGACCGCAGGTACGGCCGCGTTCGCCCTGAATGCGCGCCTGAGGCAGACCTGACTCGGCCACGGCGCGCTCGATCAGATCGTCACCAATCGCTTCGATCTCATCGGCGACGGTTTCGAGGAACTTGGCGCGATCCTCGAGCGAGGTCTCGCGGTAGGTATCGAAGGCGTTCCAGGCAAGTTCGCAGGCACGCTCGACTTCCACTTGCGTACCGCCCGGATAAGCCGGATCCAGTGTCTCGCCCGTCGCCGGATTGACGGCATGAATCGCAGCCCCGGGGCCACGCACGGCCTGCTGGCCGATCAATAAGCTACCTTCCAGTGTCATGATCTACTCCTTGTGCGGATTAAATACGTATATAAGCAATACCCGTCACTCCCGATAGGAGGCGTAGGTATTGCTCGCACGGCTCAGATGATGGCGCATCGCATCGCGGGCCGCGTCCGCGTCGCCGGCGATAATCGCCTCGAGAATATCTGCATGCTCTTCGGCGACACGCTCCAGATAACGATGCGTCGCCGCCGTATCGAGCTCGACGGAAAGCAGCTTGGCACGCGGAATCGCGCCCAGGTTCAACTGCTCGTATACCGTCGTGAATGCCGGGTTATGCGTGGCCTGTGCCACCGCGAAGTGAAAAGAGAAGTCTTCTTCCCGCGCCTGGGACTGATGCTGGAACGCCTCGATGAATCGCGCATGCGCCTGACGAAGCCGCTCGATATCCGTCTCGTCGCGCCGCAATGCCGCCAGGGCAGCGGCTTCAGGTTCCAACGTCAGGCGCAATTCGAGAATCCCCAGGATATCCTCGACCGTGGTCAAGCTGATCCGCTTGGCGGGATATGCTTCCTCAGGCGCGGCGCGGAGCACCCGTGTGCCGATACCACGCCGCGTCTCCACCAGGCCCCGCGACTTGAGATGAGTAATCGCCTCACGAACGACCGTGCGACTGACGCCAAACATCTCGCACAAGCCATTTTCCGGGGGCAGCTTGTCACCCACGGAGATTTCGCCCTGCGCAATGATCGCTTCGAGCTGCTGGGAGACCTGACGGGACAAGCTCCCTTGCTGGGAGACACGCTTAACGCCAAGTGAGTTCATAATTCATGTGTCGTTTGCATGGATATCCACTCATTGTTCATTCAACGTACCAGTGCCGGTCGCTTGGGATCGAATTCCCAACCCGAGATGAGATACTGCATCGCCATGGCGTCGTTGCGTTGGGTCACGTCGAGGCCCTTATAAAGCTGATGCGCTTCCATCAACTTCTCCTCGTCCAGCTCGATGCCGAGCCCCGGAGTAGATGGCACTTTGAGCTTACCATCGCGGATCAGGAACGGCTCTTTGGTGATGCGCTGCCCATCCTGCCAGATCCAGTGGGTATCGATGGCGGTGATCTCACCCGGGCAGGCCGCTGCCACATGTGTCATCATCGCCAACGAGATATCAAAGTGATTGTTGCTGTGCGAGCCCCAGGTCATGCCCCACTCATTGCACAGCTCGCCGACCATCACCGCGCCCTGCATCGTCCAGAAATGACAATCGGCAAGCGGAATGTCAACTGAATTGAGCTGCACGGCATACTGTAGCTGTTTGAAGTCGGTGGCGATCATATTCGTCGCAGTGGGAAGGCCGGTGCGCTTCTTGAACTCCGCCATGGTCTCGCGACCGGAGAACCCGCCCTCCTGTCCACAGGGATCCTCGGCGTAGCTGAGCAGATGCTTGATGGGATCCAGCACTCTCACAGCCTCATCGAGCGACCAGGCACCATTGGGATCCAGAGTCAAACGTGCCTCGGGGAACGCTTCGTGCAACGCTCGAATGCACTCAGCCTCTTCCTCGCCAGGTAGTACGCCGCCCTTGAGCTTGAAGTCCTTGAAGCCGTAACGATCGAAAGCGGCCTTGGCCAGATTGGCAACGGCCTCAGGCGTCAGCGCCTCCTTGCGACGCACTTCATCCCAAGCATCCTGCGGGTTCTCGGCCTTGGGATAAGGCAAGTCGGTCTTGTCCGGGTCGCCCAGCAGGAAGAGATACCCCAACGCCTCGACTTCATCACGCTGGCGACCGTACTGCCCTAAAAGATCTGCCACCGGCATACCCATCGCTTGCCCCAGCAGGTCGAACAAAGCAGACTCGACACCCGTCAGCACATGCACCGCCACGCGCAGGTCGAAGGTCTGGCGGCCGCGCTCTTCACGACCGTTTTTTGCCAGGCGCTTTTTCGCTTGATTTAGCGTCTTCTTGATATCAGTGACACGCGTTCCCTCGACCAGTCCCCGGCACTGCTCCAACCCCTTGAGAATGCCAGCGCTAGAAGGAATTTCGCCCACACCCTGGTTACCGGCATCGTCTTCGAGGATGACGATACAGCGGATGAACCAAGGTGCATGACCACCGCTCAGGTTGAGCAGAAAGCCATCGTAGCCGGCCACGGGCACGATGCGCATGTTAGTGATGGTTGGGAACATGGAGGTCACCTTTTGTGAAAAGTCAAACTAAGTTCATGTCACCGGTGCTGGGTTAAACAGCACCAAATCGTTGTACAAGCCGAGCCGATCAGCAGCGACCCTGTGGCGGCCGCTAGCCACATCGAGAATCAGGTGGAACAGCTCCCAGCCCACCTCCTCGATAGAAACTTCACCGGTCGCGATACGCCCGGCATCGAGATCGATAAGATCGTGCCACCGCTTTCCCAAAGTAGAGTTAGTAGACACTTTGATCACCGGCGTCATCGGCAGGTTATAGGGCGTACCACGGCCGGTGGTGAAGACCTGCAGGTTCATGCCCGCAGCAGCCTGCAGGGTGCCGCAAATGAAGTCGCTGGCCGGGGTGGCGGCGAAGGTCAGACCACGCTTGCGCAGCCGCTCACCAGGGCCGATGACATCGACGATTGGCGAATTGCCGGACTTGATCACCGAGCCAAGCGCCTTCTCGACGATATTGGAGAGCCCACCCTTCTTGTTACCTGGCGACGTATTGGCGCTGCGATCCGCCTGGCCTTGGGACAAGTAATCGTCATACCAAGCCATCTGGTCGATCAGCGCCTGGCCGACCGAAGCATTCACAGCACGCGGCGTCAGCAGATGAATGGCATCGCGCACCTCGGTCACCTCGGAGAACATCACGCTGCCCCCCGCGCGCACGATCAAGTCAGTGGCGAAGCCAACGGCGGGATTGGCTGTCAGCCCGGAGAAGGCGTCGCTACCCCCGCATTGCATGCCCACTACCAGCTCGGAAACCGGGCAAGTTTCACGCTGGCGCTTGTCGAGACGCTCTAGGTGCCGCTCCGCCATGGCCATGATGCCTTCGACCATATCGGCAAAGCTCTCGAAGGACTCGTTCTGAAGACTTAGCACATTGGCTTCAGGATCAGCGTCCTCGGTATTCTCGTAGATTTTGACCGGTTGATCCTCGACCAAAGTCGAGGGCTGCAACTTCTCGCAGCCAAGGCCAACCACCATGACTTCATTGCCAAAGTTGGGGTTCCGGGCCAGGTTCTTAAGGGTACGGATTGGCACCACGGCAGCTGGTGCATTGATTGCCACGCCACAGCCATAGCTGTGGTTGAGCCCCACCACATCATCGACATTGGGAAAGCGTGGTAAAAGCTCTCTCTTAATGCGCTGGACCACATGGTCGACGATTCCCGCCACACACTGTACGCTAGTGGTAATGCCGAGAACGTTCTTGGTACCGACACTGCCGTCGGTGTTGCGGAACCCCTCGAAGGTGTACCCCTCCAGCGGTTCCGACACTGGAACCGAGAGTGTGGCCAGCGGTAGGTCATCCAACGCCGGCGGCGTGGGCATACGCAGGTTATTCTCGTCGACGTGACCACCGCATGGGATCGGCGTAACCGCTGTTCCGATGACCTCACCGTAGCGAATCACCGCATCCCCCTCAGAGAGAGCCACAAGAGCAACTTTATGCCCTTGTGGGATGTTGGCCTCGGACACAACTCCATTATCGAGATGTTCACCGACAACCACCCCACCCTGGCTGACCACGACAGCAACATTGTCCTGTGCATGTACCCTGATGACCCGGTTTTTCTCCTGATCTCGCCCCATACCATTCACCTCGATTAATTACCTCAATTGCCGAAGATCAGCGTGAAGAAGCCGTATCCTGGCTATTACGTGTACGCATTCGCATATACACAGGGAAGGCCAAGGAGACAACGATCAAAACCCAAAGGACAACCGCAATAGGACTCTTGGTAAAGAAGACTGTGAGGTTGCCAAAGGATTCTATACTTTTTACAAAATAGACTTCAGCGGAGCCGCCCAAAATAAAGCCAATAATAAGGGGCACAATTTCAACCCCAACTTTGGTGAGAAGATAGCCAAGAATCCCAAAAACTAACAACACCCACACATCGAACATAACGCCGTAATTAATGGCATAAGCACCGACAACACACATCATCACAATAATTGGATAAAGAAGGTGTTTTGGCACTTCCACCACTTTTGCAATGTGGCGTATAGCAAAATACATGGCAAAGAACATGACAATATTGGCCGCCACAAGCGCCGTGATTATGATATACCAAGTATCAATATTACTATTGATGAAAAGCGGCCCCACCTGAATACCCTGAAGCGTAAAAGCACCAATCAATATAGCCGTAGTAGAGTCACCTGGAATCCCCAACGAAAGCAAGGGAACAAGTGCGCCACCCGTCAAAGCATTGTTCGAAGACTCGGAAGCGACAATGCCTTGAGGAGCGCCTTTACCCATCTGGGAAGGATCTCTCGAGAAATTCTTTTCCTGTGTGTAAGCCAGAATGGAACAGGTACTTCCACCAACACCAGGTAGAATACCCACAAAGGTACCGATAGTCGATGAACGCAACAGATTGACAAGCTTGCCTTTGAAGATACTAAAAGAAAATCTCTCCCCCTTAGACAGCTTGACACTCTTTGAGGCCTCACCCTTCAACCCTGTCGCGGCATCCCCGAGGATCACTGCCAACCCGAATATACCTATCAGGACAGGCAACAAAGTAAACCCACTATACATTGTATCCTCGAGAAAACTCGGTACTAACCGCACCTCACCATTACCACCCACAGTGATAGGATAAACACCCACTAGGCTCAACCATATTCCTAAGACACCACTAAACATGCCCATCAATAGGCTGTTGGATAGTGAGGCAATGACGCTTAGCGCTAAAAGAATGACCAAAAACTTTTCAACGTACGAAAACTTTATAGCAAACTCAGCCAAAACTGGCGCGAGATAAAAGAGAGCGGCCGCACTGAAAAGACCACCAAATAACGAGGCCACCACCCCGATTTTTAGCGCTTTCTCGCCGTTACCAGCCTGGGCCATGGGATAGCCATCAAAGGTAGTACATATCGAAGAAGGCGTACCCGGTAAGTTCAAAAGAACCGCTGGCACCATCCCGCCGGCAATACCCCCAACATATAGGCCCAACAACAAAGCCAAGGCACCGTTTAATCCAAGTGCGTAGGTCAAGGGCAGGCAAACTGCTACTGCCATTGTGGCTGTCATGCCAGGGATCGAGCCAAAAATAATACCAACCAAGGTTCCAACCGCTACTAACAGAAAGAACATCGGCGTCAATTGTGAGAGGAAATCCATAATTATCTCTCCGCCATCAGGGCAGTGTAATACCGAAAAGCCGGGCTAATAGAAACCATACCAGCAATGGTGCTATAACAGCAGTAACAGAAATTATCGCTATATTTTTTCGAGTTCGCTTCTCGACATACAACAATGAAAGCAGAAAGATAAAGGGAATAGACATTAACAAAAATCCATACCCAGTGTTAGGAAACTGTCGTCCTACGACGTACATCGAGTAAAAATATACTGTCGTCAAGACGATAGTGCCGAAAAAACGAAGCCTGTCAAAACTCCCCCCTTTTGTGAACACTGCTTCTCCCGCCTTTCTTAGGCCAGGCAAGATAGCGCGACGTTCTTTAATCAAGATCACCCCCAGCATTACAACCAACACCCAAGTTATTATCCTTGGAAAAAACAGGTGCGATTGCTCGAAGCTGATCGACACGTCAAATAATGACAAGAAACCATTTTCCATGTTTAACCCATTTTTACTTTCCGCAAGGTTGGGCCAAGAACACAGCCTTGAAACACCGAAACTTGTAAAGGGGCGGCATCACTCGACACCGCCCCGAAGCATCATGACTGAATATTATTGATAATATCTTTATATTCAGTCATCTTGTCTTCCAGATGCTTGCCAGCTTCGGAAGAAGGCATGTAGTTAGGAATAAAGAACAGCTCCTTCTGCCTTTTCTGTATCTCACCTTTGGCGTAAACTTCCTTGAGCGCCTTATCGATACACTTCACAATATCCTGATCCATTTGCTTGTTGTAAACAAAGAAGAATTCTTTATCGAAAGTAAAGTTCTTATCGTCAGTCATTGGGACTGACGCGTTGGGCGTCACGTACTCTAGAAGATCTTCCCGCGTGGTTTCCCCCATTCCTTCTGGGTTCGCCTGCTGAATTGTTTCATTGCGTGCAGTCAACCACACGAAGCGCATCGCCTTTTGATCGCTCTTCGGGAGACGTGTGTACTGTTCATTAGCCTGAACACTGCCATTGATGACATCGGCATAGTCATTGAAAAGCAGTTGATTCTTATCGGCTTGAGAACCAGTATTAACTGCCACAACATTCTTTTCTTTACCAGGATATTCGCGCTTCACGGCATTCTTCAAGGCACTGAAGCCAATCTCGGAAACCCCTCCCGGCTGAATGGCAACCTTAATTTCTTCGCCATTACCTGCAGCGTCAATGATTTCCCCAATCGATTGATATGGAGAATCTTTAGGCACTAGATACGCATTACCTGGATTAATTGCGATAGTAGGTCCTATCTTAAATTTCTCGAAGACGTTGCCATATCCATTGACGTCATAAAGATTGCCAAGATATGCCATGTCATGGAAGATCATGATGGTATTGCCATTGGGACTGCGCTCCAAGGCACGAAATGCTGGGATCGCACCGACAGCGTCCACCTTCATGTTGATATCCAGATGCTTGGACAAATAGTCAGTCACCAGACTCGAATTCTGATAGGTGTCTCCCCCCGTTGAAGTCGAGCCGATAACAACACGAACATTCTCAGGGATCGGGCAATTCTCTGCAGCAAAACTGGACATGGAAGCGCTTGCGGTTCCTGCAACAGCCACCGCCAATGCAAGTTTCTTTAAGTGCGTTGTCATGGTTTTCATAAGGCTTCTTTCCTCTTGGCTTGGCGTATCAAAGGTCTTTTTAGTTGTAACCCCTTAGCAAGACCTCCGGCTAATGGCTAGATTCGTTCTTCGTTACTCCTTACGAATCCAGCCATATCCTCATAATTCGTTGGCTTTCCCAATGATTTTTTCCAAGACATCGCGCTCATCCGAGGTTGGCATCACCAGTGGTTTACGTACATCCCCCGCCGGCATACCAATGATGTCAGCTCCTGCCTTGATGAGGCTGACGGCATATCCCTTTTTCCGATCACGCAGATCGACGAAAGGAATAAAAAACTCTTGGGTGATCTTCTTCACCGTGGCGCTATCGCCGGCACGCAATGCGCTGTAAAACTTCAATGCCAACTCCGGCACGAAGTTAAAGACAGCGGAAGAGTAGGTGTTGACGCCGATGGAGAGATACGCTTCGGCGAAGATTTCAGCCGTCGGGACACCGCCGACATAGATCAGGCGGTTGCCTACCGTCTTGACGATCTTGTTGAGGAGTTGCATGTCTCCCTTGCCGTCCTTCAACCCGATCAAGTTGGGGCATTTTTCGGCAAGTTGCTGGACGGCCGGGGCTTCGAGTACACCATTGCCACGGTTGTAGTAAATGACATTGATCGACGTGCTGTCGCAGATTTGGCGAGCGTACTCGACCAGCCCATCCTGTGGGCATTCGGTCAGATAGGGCGGCATCAATAGAATGCCATCGGCACCGGCCTCTTCCGCAGCGCTGGCAAAGGCCTTGCCGCTTTCCACACTCAAGCCTGCGCTCGCGATGATCGGTACCTTGCCGCCGATTTCATCGACCGCAACGCGCACGATGTGACGAAACTCATCCAAAGAGAGGTTAAAGAATTCGCCAGTTCCACCTGCCACGAAGACGGCGGAGATATCATGACTGACGAACCATGCAAGCCGTTTACGATAACTCTCTTCATCGAAGCGACCTGCAGAATCGAAATCCGTAACCGGAAAAGACAGCAGGCCATCGCCAACCGCTTCTATCGTTTCTGCTTTGGAAAATTGCACCGTCATGTCCCTCGCTTATGTCTTGTTGAGCGTGATGACATATACCCTATATGTCATACATCATACAAGTGAAAAGATAGACACGCACTGGCTGTCATACAACACCGACAATGGTCGATAAAACAAAAGTATTAAAGGCCAAGAAAAACAAGGTAGTCGTTGGAAAGCAACTAGCCGCAAAAAAGGCGGATGCAGCCTATGCAGTACAACACGTTCGTTGGATCAATGAGAGGGCTTCGTGATGGTTTCGCCTTTAGCTCACTCATCATCGGGCCAAAGGCCCTGTCGTGCACTCAAACTCTGTCACCGTCTCTCAACTGCACCAATTCCGCATACAACGCAGCGGGAATTGTCACGCCCTCGCTTTGACTGCGTACCCTAGCCGCATATCGACGCTGCGATGGCAGGCGAGCTCCTTGGGCAGTGATACCTTCGAACAAAGCTTCAGCCTGTTGTAGGCGCGCTTCGGCATCGGCGCCGAGAAAGACGTGAGGATCCATGGCCAGGATGAATTCACCATGCTGCGGCGCCCCTTCTCCACTGTCATCCGCCGGACGAGTTTGATGCCCTAGGCGGTCGCCGATCAGTGGCCCGGCCAGAAGTTCGATCATGATCGACAATGCTGCACCTTTATGACCACCGAACGGGAGAAGCGCCCCGGCCAACGCCGCCTCTGGATCAGTCGTTGACTGACCCGCCTCGTCGAGCGCCCAGCCTTCGGGGATCGACTCACCGGCCCGGCGGTGCAGTTCAACCTCGCCGCGTGCGACCACGCTGGTAGCGAAGTCGAAGACGAACGGCGTGCCCTCCGGCCGCGGCCAGGCAAACGCGATGGGGTTCGTCCCCAACAATGGCGAGTGGCCACCCGCTGGAGCGACGTAGGCATGGCTCGGGGTCATCGCCAACGCAACTAAGCCTTGGTCGGCCAAGGATTCCACCTCGGGCCACAACGCCGAAAAGTGAAAGGCGTTTTTGACAGCCAGAACCGCCACACCGCTGGCACGCACCTTCTCGATCAGAGGCTGCCGCGCGGTCTCGAAAGCCAGTAGCGAACAGCCACCTCGTGCATCGACATTCACCACGCCCGTGGCCTGATCTGCCACCTCGGGGACAGCATGCGGATCGACACCGCCAAAACGAACGGTGCGTACGCAGTCAAGGAGTCGGTACAGACCGTGCGAGTGGCATTCATCGCGCTGAGCCGCCACCACACTGCGAGCAATGGCGGCCGCTTGATCCTTGGAGAAGCCATTTTGCTCAAGAACATCGACACTCAGCGTCCATGCTTCCTCGAGAGATAACCTTGTCTGATCACTCATACGAGCCTCCCACGGCTGGCAAATCACCACGGAGTTTTTCAGTTGTCATCTGGATGCCCGGCCGCAACGAATTTGCCGCCCTGATAGATGACCGATGGATCATTTGGATCGAGCGCACCAGCTTCTTCCTCGACCTCGATCCTCCAAGGTTCCGAACTATCCTGCGGGGCCCAGCCGAGAAACGCTGATTTACTGTTATCCCACCACGACTCGGTATTCGCCGATGCGCCGTAGACCACGGTGCAGCCCAGCTTGGGGGCGACGAAGGCGCGAGTCATCAGGCGCATGAAATCCTCGACGCTCAACCAGGTGGCCATCATTCGCGTATCTTTCGGCTTGGGGAAACAAGAACCGATACGCACGCTGAGGGTCTCGATATCGAATTTGTGGTAATACAAGCTCGCCAGGTCTTCGCCGAAACACTTGGACAGGCCATATAGCGAGTCGGGACGACGCGGCACTTCGGTATCGATGCGTGTAGTACGTGGGTAGAAGCCGATGGTGTGGTTGGAGCTGGCGAATACGATGCGTGGTTTGCCGAGGTTCCTGGCCGCCTCGTAAAGATTATAAGCGCCGATAATGTTGGCCTGGAGAATATCGTTCCAGGGTTGTTCCACCGAGACGCCGCCGAGATGAATGATCCCGTCGCAGTCCTTGACCAGTTCGTGCACAGACCCGGCATCGGCGAGATCGCAGGGGACCAGTTCCTCATGCGACGCTGCTTGACCGAGATCGGCGATATCCGATAGACGCACCTTGTGCGCCAGCGTTTCCAGATGCGGCCGAATCGCGCGCCCCACGCCACCGGCCGCGCCTGTCACCAGAATTCGATTCAACATGCATACACTCCTTCAATATTCAGTACGCGCAAGATCACCGTCATCGCATTCATGCGCGTTCGTTCAATAAGATAGCGACATCTAGAAGCCGTAAAGTCGTGCCGGGTTGTCCACGAGAATCCGTTGGCGTTGCTCGGCCGATGCCCAGTCGAGCAGCACATCGAGTTGTTCGGCGTCGTCGGGATAGTGCTCGCGCGGTACGCCGACGTGGGGCCAGTTGGAGCCCCAGATGATGCGCTCGGGGGCATGCGCGATGACCCGCTTGGCGATCGCCCCGATATCCGTGTAGTCGGGGCCGCCGGTCTGGCTGGCTTCGTAGCCGGCGCAGATCTTGAACCAGGCATTGCCGCGATCGAGCAGCCGCAGGATCTCGCCAACCCGGGCGTCGTCCGCGGGCACCGGCGGCATGAACTTACCGATATGGTCGATGATGTACTCGCCTTCGATACGCCGCAGGCCGTCGAGGTAGTCGTTTAGCTTGCAGCCGTTGAACTGCACCATCAGGTGCCAGCCCAGCGGGCGGATGCGCCGCTCGACATCGAGCATCTGCTCGTGGCTAACCGCGCCGCCCGGCAGGTTCATGATCCGCGCCCCGCGCACGCCCTTGGCATGCCAGGCCTGCAGGTCATCGTCCGGCGTATCGGGCGTCACCGCGGCAACGCCACGTGCGGTTTCGGGGCCCAACTGCTCCAGTGCCGCAAGCAGGGCGCTGTTATCACGCTGGTAGGCGTTGGGCTGGGTGACCACCACCCGCTCGAGCGATAGCCATTGCTGGCGCTTGCGGTAGTCCTCGACCGTGGCCAGCTCGGGAATCTTCGGACCGCCGGGCTGGGCTTCGAAGCCCGGCAGGTACAAGTGAATGTGGCAGTCGGTCGCCCCGGCCGGCGCCTCGAGCCTGGGTGCCGGGCCGTCGAGCGGGCGGGTGTTGGCGGGAATCTCTGACACGCTTAGGCCTCCTTCAATGCGAATTGGCGCAATGCATCACGATCGATCTCGATGCCCAGACCGGGGCCATCGGGAATCTGCATGACACCGCCGGCATGTTCCAACGGCGTTTTGACGACCGCCTGGCGGAAAGGATTATGCGTTCTGTCGAACTCCATGATCGGTTCTCGAGGGCGACGACGGGGAGGGTTGGGCGGCATTGCCGCCATGTTTTGCAGGCTGGCAGCAATGCACACTGCCGTGCCCCAGACATGCGGCACCAGGCGCACCCCGAACATCGCCGCCATATCGACGACGCGGCGCATCTCGGAAAACCCGCCCACGCTGCAGATATCCGGCTGCACGATATCCACCGCACGGGCTTGCAGCGGCTCCAGCATGGCGTAGCGGCCATGCCAGTTTTCGCCACTGGCCACGGGGATCGGCTGTCCGTCACGCACTGCGTGGTAAGTAGAAATCTGCTCGGGTAACACCGGTTCCTCGAACCAATCCACGTCCAATGCCGAAGCGCGCTTGCCCACTTCCAGCGCCTCAAGCAAATCGTACCCATGGTTGGCATCGATCATCAGGCGTCCTTCAGGGCCCAACGACTCGCGCGCGGCGGTGATGACCTTCAGGTCTTCCTCGACATCGAAGCCGATCTTGATCTTCACACCATGAAAGCCCTCGCGAACATAACCGGCCACTTCCTCGGCCGTATCCTGGACACGATCGACTCCATCGCGCTTGAACGAGCCGGTGGCATAAGCGCGTACGGATTCACGAAAGCGCCCTCCGAGCAGCTCGGATATCGGCGCGCCATAGTGCTTGCCCTTGATATCCCACAGAGCGATATCGATGCCGCTCAATGCCGTCACGGTAAGGCCGCGCTGCCCTTGATCACGCAGGCGGTTGTAAAGCTCGAGCCATAACTTTTCCGTTTCCAGCGGGTTGCACCCGATAAGCGCTACGGCGTATGCCCTGACCACGGCAGCATTGGGCTTGGCGGGTCCCAGGCACTCGCCCCAGCCAATAGTGCCATCATCACAGACAATTTCGACTAGGCAATGCTGGCGCCTATCGAAACGCATGGAAGCGCTTTCAAAAGCGTGGTCGAGCTGATGATCCAGCAAGTGAACGTTAACGGCTTCTATTTTCATTGATCGCCCCTATCTAAAGTCAGTCGGCCAAGAAATTGGGGAGTGCCATGGAAATGGCTGGCACATAGGTCACCAACATCAACACTAGAAAAAGTGCGAGATAGAAAGGCCAAATCGTCTTGACCGCCTTTTCGATCTTTATTTTGCCTATCACGCTGCCGACAAACAGACAGGAACCAACCGGCGGTGTACATAGGCCCAGCCCCAGATTCATCATCATGACAATGCCGAACTGAACTGGGCTCATACCAAACTGCATCGCCACAGGGAGGAAAATGGGCGTACAAATAAGGATCAGTGCTGCCATGTCCATAATCATCCCCAGCCCGAGTAACACCAGGTTAAGTATTAACAAGATGGCATAGGGATTATCAGAAATTTCCAGAAGCGAGTCGGTTATCAATTGAGGAACGCTATACAGCGCCAACAGGTAAGAAAACGCCGAGGCACAGCCTACCAGGATCATCACCAATGACGTGGTGCGAACAGACTGCGCGACCGCTTTCTTGAAGGACTCCCAACGCAATTCACGATAGACCAGTCCGGTTACGATAATGGCATAAATCGCACCAAAGGCGCCGGACTCAGTTACTGTCAAGATGCCGGACAAAACCCCACCTACAATGATTACTGCCGTCAATAATCCTGGAAGAGCTGCCACGAAACTAATGGCCAGTGCCGACCATCCTGGAAATGGTTCTCCCTTGTAGCCACGCTTGACTGCTACGACATACGCAGCAAAAGCTAATGCAAGACACATCAATATACCCGGTACGATACCGGCCAGGAACAATTGAGTTATAGAGATACCACCACCCGCAGCGACAGCATAAAGAATCATATTGTGGCTGGGCGGGATCACCACCCCGGCGATCGACGAAGTCACGGTCACATTGACCGCATAGTCAGCATCGTAGCCTTTTTCCTTCATGACCGGGATGAGGATAGAACCAAGCGCCGACGTGTCGGCAACCGCCGACCCCGAAATACCTCCAAACAACATCGACGAACTCACGTTGACCATGCCCAATCCGCCACGCACGCGCCCCACGGCAGCGGAAGCCAGCTTGACCAGGCGATCTGAGATGCCGCCATGCAGCATTAGCTCTCCCGCAAAGATAAAAAACGGTATCGCCAGCAGTGAAAACACCGAAATTCCCGAGAGGATACGCTGGAAGGCAACGAACAAAGGCAGCCCTTCGTAAAGAAAGGTGCCAACGGCGGCCAGCCCGACGGCAAAGGCCACAGGAGCACCTACGATCAACCCCAGGAAGAACAGGCCAAAGAGAATAGTCAGCCCCATAGCGTCAATGCTCCCCTTGCGCCGTGCCGATGGCACGTTCGATGATATTGATCCCGGCGAACAGCACCATGAGAAAACCGCAGACCACCAGAGGGGCGGCACGCCAGCTTTCGGAAATTCCGATGATGGGAACGGGACGGGCGAGATTGTCCATCACCATGATCCAGCCCTGCCATGCCATGAACCCACCGAAGACGATGACGAACAGGTCAGCGATATAGCGCATGATTTCACGCGGCAATGCCGGCAACCCCTCGCGTACGAAATCGATACTTAGATGACTGTTATTACGAACTCCCGCTGCAGCGCCGAGGCAGGTTATATAAACAACTATCACCAAAGAAGATTGCTCGACCCAAGTTGGCGTATCATTGAGAACATAACGACCAAACACTAGCCAGCCAAAAGTTATGATCAGGAAAACCATCAAAACGCCCGCCACAATAATACAAAGTCGAGCAAGACCATCTAAAACTTTGTCAAGTAGCGTTCGAGGCTTTTTTTCTGCGTCTTGACCACTGAGTTCATCGGAAAAGGTGCTCACAGCAGCTAGTCCTTTCAAGAAATCCCCGGGTCGACACCGACCCGGGGTATTCATATTTTTACATGATTATTGTGCAGCCTGGATATCATGAACCAGCGACTCAAGCCCAGGGTGCTGTTTAATAAACTCATCGTAGATAGGTTGCATCTTTTCCTGAAACGCAGACTTGCTATCCACCTTGTTAATCTTCACGCCGGAATCAAGAACTATCTGCCTGCTCTTTTGAACGCGCTCTTCCCAGAGTTGCCGCTGCTCCTTGGCAGCATTTTCGGCTGCTTTGCGAACAGCCTTCTGATCTTCTTTGCTGAGTTCTTCCCAACTTGACTTCGCCACACACAGGCATTCCGGCAGGATCAAGTGTTCGGTAAGCGAATAGTACTTCGCAACTTCATAATGACCACTTGACTCGTAGGATGGATAATTATTTTCCGCACCATCAATGACGCCGGTCTTGAGTGATTGATAAACCTCGCTATAGGCCATCGGTGTCGCATTGCCACCCATTTCATCGATCATCTGAACATAGAGGTCGTTGTTCATCACACGGAACTTGAGACCTTTGACATCATCGGGCGTCTCCACCGGGTGTTCAGTGTTATAGAGGCTGCGAGCGCCAGACCCAAACCAAGACAGTGCGATTAAATTCTTTTCTTCCAAAGCATCGGCAAACCGGTCTCCGATATCGCCATCCATGATGCGATACATATCGTCAACACTATTAAAGATAAATGGCAACGACAGTACGTTGGTCGCCGGTACAATCGGCCCCATCGGTCCCATGTTGAAGTTGGCAAAATCCAACCCACCACTGCGTACTTGCTCGATAGCGTCCGGCTGATCACCGAGTACAGCGTTGTGGTACATCTTGGGCTCAACCCGTCCATCGGTTTTCTGGGCGACCTCCTTTGCGAAGCTTTCCAAGGCCTCGCTATTTGGATAACCCGGGGGGTGAATATTCCAGCCACGCCATTGTTCGGCTTGAACAGGTGAAGACATCAGAGCCACGGCACTAGCCACCGCAGCAACGGACAGGCAGTTTTTCAGCTTCAGATTGTTCTTTAATTGCATGACATGCCTCCTATCGATATAGCATTGTCGTTATACGTTTCTTGTCATTTCGATCAGATCATTGAATTGTTTGTCTTTATTCGGCGTGGGCATCACCAGCGGTTTACGTACATAGCCCGCCATCAGCCCCCCGCATCTGTCTTGTTTAGCGTAATGACATCAAGCTTTTATGTCATACATCATACAAGCAGAAAGATAGGCATGCGCCGGCTGTCATACAACATCAACAATAGTCGATAGAACTAAGGTATAAAGAACAAAGCCCAGCATAGGGAGTCGCCGCTACCGGGGAAGGAGGTAGCGGCGGGTAATTGAAGGATTAAGCCTGGGTGCCCTCGACGATCTCGAATTGCTCGAGACCACCGCCCTCGGAAAAAGCTTCGGCGGGCATGGGATTGGCGTGGGCTTGCTTGAAGTCATCACTTCCCACCCAGGCACGGAAGGCATCCTGATCTTCCCATTCCGTCTCGACGAGATAAGGCGTTTGGTTGCCCTGAGGCCGCAAGACTCGCATGGCCTTGAAGCCCGGCTGTTTGTCGACCTCGCTGGCGCGTTGCTGAAACCGGCGCTCGAACTCGGCTTCATACCCCGAATTGACGAAAACACGGTTGATGACGATAAAACTCATTCGCTCCTCTCCTTAGCCAAGCAGTTCACGGGGCGACTGCCAGTGTTTAAGCGTTGCGCAACCCGCCGCCCAGATATCGGCTTCCAGCGTAGCGATGGTGGCCGTTGGCATGGGCTGCGACGCACGCATATCACCCTCTACCAGTCGCCCGACCAGCGCACCGACCAACGGCATGTGGCTGACCATCAGACACGGCGTGTGTGCGGCTTCTTGCTGCAACCAGTCGATGAGCGGCTCCAGCGGATCGTCCGGGGTGATGATCGGTAGCGTCTCGATATGGCGCCCCATGGGAGTGGCCACCCACTGTGCGGTCTGCTGAGCCCGCCGGTAAGGGCTGGCGACGACACGTAGCGTCCTGCGCACGTCATCGGCAAGCATGCTGTCCAGCCATGTCCCCATGGCACGCGCTTCTGCCTCTCCTTGCTTAGTGAGTGACCGCTCACTATCTGGCATGCCCGGCGCGGCTTCGCCATGCCGCATGATATAAAGTCTCGACACGTTCAAGTCTCCTCGGCCCCGGGTTCCATCCGACGCGCCTCGAATACATCCTGTCGTGGCAGGACGAACTCCACGTCGCTGCTCTGCTCCTGCTGCATGAGCATTTGTGCCATCTGTCGCGCCGGCACGCCGTTGAACAGCACCTGATAAAGCCCTTCGGCCAAGGGCATGTAAATGTCTTCACGGCGCGCTTTCTCGCGTACCAGACTGACGGTGTTGACGCCTTCCGCCACCTGACCCAGCGATTCGATGGCTTCTTCGAGCGTCCTGTTCTCTCCCAGCGCAAACCCGACACGATAATTGCGCGAGAGCTTCGACGAGCAAGTCACGATGAGATCCCCCACGCCCGCCAGTCCGATGAAGGTCAGCGGATTGGCGCCCAGCGCCACCGCGAAACGGCTCATTTCCGCCAGCGCGCGTGTCATCAACATGCTGCGCGTGTTTTCGCCCATGCCCAGCGCCGCTGCCATCCCCGCAGCGATGGCATAGATGTTCTTCAGCGCACCGCCCAATTCGACGCCATAGCGGTCGTTGCTGGCATAAACACGAAAATAATCGCAGCCGAGTGCCGACTGTACCCGTGCCCGGGTATAGGGATCGTCACTGGCGATGACCGTCGCCGTGAGCTGTTTCTCGGCAACCTCGGAGGCGAGATTGGGGCCCGACAGCACACCGATATGCGGAAAGCCGGTCTCCTCCTCGAGAATCTGGCTCATCAGTTTGAAGCCTTCTTCATGGATCCCCTTGGTGGTGCTGACCAGGATTTGAGAAGGCGCTAGCCACTCCCGAGCCTGACGGACAACGACGGCAAAAGCGCTCGAGGGAATGGCAATGAAGACCACCTCGGCACCTTCCAACACGGCGCGCATATCGTCCGAAGCGACTACCGAGGGATTCATGGCGTAATCCGGCAAGTAGCGTGAATTGCGGTGTTCGCGGTTGATCTGCTCGATCAGGGCCGGATCGCGCATCCACTGGCGCACACGGGCTCCGTTGTCGGCGGCGATGCTGGCGATGGCGGTACCGAAGCTGCCGCCGCCAAGCACGGCGACTTGAAGACGTTCGTCGGTCATGGACGTTTCCTGGTGGCCTGCGAAATGACGCCATTGTAGCGAACCTGACGTGTCACGCACGCCCGATCATCTACTGCCTGCAAACGACGACACCGCCCGTGGGCGGTGTCATCGCATTTACTTTCTTCCTCGACCTTCCGAGGGAGCTCGTTTAATCCACCAACGGCAGCAAGGCATCGATACTCGACTTCGCATCGCCATACAGCATCCGTGTGTTGTCCTTGAAGAACAGTGGATTCTCAATGCCCGAATACCCCGTGCCCTGGCCACGCTTGCAGACGAAGACCTGCTTGGCCTCCCACACCTTGAGTACCGGCATGCCGGCTATGGGGCTGTTGGGGTCTTCCTCGGCGGCCGGATTGACGATGTCATTCGAGCCAATGACGATCACCGCGTCGGTTTCGGCGAAATCGTCATTGATCTCGTCCATCTCCAGCACGATGTCGTACGGGACCTTGGCCTCGGCCAGCAACACATTCATGTGCCCCGGTAGGCGCCCCGCCACGGGATGAATACCGAAGCGGACGGTCTTGCCGGCGGCACGCAACTTGCGGGTCAGCTCACTGACCGCATTCTGCGCCTGCGCCACCGCCATGCCGTAACCTGGCACGATGATCACGCTATCGGCATCGTTGAGTGCACTGGCCACGCCACCGGTATCGATGGCGATCTGCTCGCCCTCGATCTCCGCCGCCGGTCCTTTGCTACCCCCGAAGCCGCCCAGAATCACGTTGACGAAATTGCGATTCATCGCCTTGCACATGATGTAGGACAGAATCGCCCCGGACGAACCCACCAGCGCCCCGGTCACGATCAACAGATCGTTGGACAGCGTGAAACCGATGGCCGCCGCCGCCCAGCCGGAATAGCTGTTGAGCATCGAGACCACCACCGGCATGTCGGCACCGCCGATGCCCATGATCAAGTGATAACCGATGAAGAAGGCCAGCAGCGCCAATAGCAACAGCGTCCAGAAGCCCGCGCCATTGAGGTAGGCGATCGCCAACAGCAGCGACATGATTGCCGCCCCGGCATTGAGCAGATGGCCGCCCGGCAGTTGGCGTGGTTTGCCGTCCACCTTGCCTGCCAATTTGCCGAAGGCAACCACCGAACCGGTGAACGTCACCGCGCCGATGAACACGCCCAGTACTACCTCGACCTGCAGGAACGTCAGCTCGGCCGGCGTCTTCTCGGCCACCAGCGCGGCGAAGGCCGAAAACCCTTCGCTGGCCTCCCCGGCGAGCTGCGCGGCCATGACCCGGCGGCGCTCCAAGTCGGCATTGAAGCCGATGAACACCGCCGCCAAGCCGACGAAGCTATGCAGCGCCGCGACCAGTTGGGGCATCTCGGTCATGTCGACCTTCTTGGCCAGGTAGACGCCGATACCGGCACCGATCACCATCATCGGTATCATCCACCAGTACCCGCCGACATTGGGGCCAAGCATGGTGAAGATCACCGCCAACCCCATACCTACGATGCCGTACCAGACGGCACGCTTGGCCTTTTCCTGATTACTCAACCCTCCCAGCGAGAGGATGAACAATACACTTGCCGCCACCGCTGCGGCGGACACCAATCCTTGACTCAACATCGTCTTTTCTCCGCCGCGTTAGGATTTCTGGAACATGGCGAGCATGCGGCGCGTCACCAAGAAGCCACCCACGATATTGATGGTGGCGATCAGCACCGAAATACCTGCCAACAAGCCCACCAGCCAACTACCCGAGCCGACCTGCAACACCGCACCAAGCACGATGATGCCTGAAATAGCGTTGGTCACCGCCATCAGCGGCGTATGCAATGAGTGGCTGACGTTCCAGATCACCTGGAAACCCACGAAGCAGGCCAGCACGAAAACAATGAAGTGCTGCATGAACGACGCCGGTGCCACCAGGCCCAACAGGCCCATCACCACGCCGCCAGCTACCAACATGCCCACTTGGCGCTTGGTCTGGGCGAGGAAGGTCGCATGCTCAGCCGCTTTCTTCTCTTCCGGGGTCGGTTCCTTGGGTTTCTCCTTGGGCGCCGACTGTCCGATGGCTTTGACCTTGGGCGGCGGCGGCGGAAAGGTGATCTCGCCATGGTGCGCCACGGTGACGCCACGAATCACGTCGTCTTCCATGTCGTGAACGATCACGCCATCTTTTTCCGGCGTCAGATCGGTGAGCATGTGACGGATATTGGTGGCGTAGAGCAACGACGCCTGCGTCGCCATACGTGAAGGGAAGTCCGTATAGCCGACCACAACCACACCGTTGTCTGTGACGATGCGCTGGTCGGGTACGGTGAGATCGCAATTACCGCCCTTCTCGGCCGCCAGGTCAACGATCACCGAGCCCGGCTTCATGGCCTGGACCATATCCTCGAGCCACAGCTTGGGTGCCGGCTTGCCCGGGATCAGCGCGGTGGTGATGACGATATCCACCTCGGGCGCCTGCTCGCGGAATAGCGCCAACTGCTTCTCGCGAAACTCGGGGCTCGAGGGGGCCGCATAACCGCCGGAGCCCGAGCCATCCTGGCTATCCTCGAAGTCGAGAAACAGGAACTCGGCGCCCATCGACTCGATCTGCTCGGCGACTTCCGGGCGTACATCGAAGGCACGCACCACGGCGCCCAGGCTGGTTGCGGTGCCGATGGCCGAGAGCCCGGCGACGCCCGCGCCCACGACCAGCACCTTGGCCGGCGGCACCTTGCCCGCCGCCGTGACCTGGCCGGTGAAGAAGCGCCCGAACTGATTGCCAGCTTCGATCACTGCACGATAGCCAGCAATGTTGGCGGTGCTGGAAAGCGCATCCATCTTCTGGGCGCGCGAGATACGCGGCACCATGTCCATGGCGATTACCGTGGCACCGGTCGCCTTGCAGCGCTCGAGCAGGTCCTCGTTCTGGGCCGGCCAGAAGAAGGTGATCAGCGTTTGCCCCTCGCGCAAATAGCCGACTTCCTCTTCGTCGGGTTCGCGTACCTTGATGACGACGTCGGCTGCCGACCACAGTGCCGCGCCGCCATCGACGACCTCAACACCTGCGTCGCGATATGCCTCGTCGTCGAAACCGGCCGCCCGCCCGGCGCCTGACTCGATGACGCATTCATGGCCGAGCTTCTGGATGTGCTGGGCACTTTCCGGCGTCAGCGCCACGCGCGCCTCGCCCTGGGCACGCTCCTTGGGAGCCCCTATCTTCATGCCACACCTCCTGTTTCGTGCCGGATGGCACCTTGCCAAGCATCGCTTGTCGCATATTTCTTGATGTTCATCCTTGGCTCCTGGCTGGTCGCATAGGGTTCTCCATCATGAAATCCTGTGTCATACCGAACATTGGAACGCGGCCATATTAACGGCCGCGTCACGCTCCGTAATGCTGATACACCTCGTATCAATGGTCTTGCTTATTTAATGAAAAACATTTTAAAAATCAACAGGAAAATCAAAAATTTCCATCATAATCATTGGTTTATGATAGCCATAACACAGCTCTTATGCTTCAAAATGGCCCACAAGCCCTTGTTTTAATTTGAATTAACGGCACGACTACGACCTACTTATTACCTTATACGGGCCATAAACGATACATTATTCACGACTTCGCTTAGTTAATACTAGCGCATATTGAAAGCATGCACGCTGGCTTGAGGATAGCGATATTCAACAATCTCGACACCACGCCTGCACGTTCATCGCTACGATCCCTTATATTCGAGAAGCGCTAGCAGTCCACGCGTTGATCGAGAAACGGCTGTCGCAAGACGCCGTCATACGACGACTTGCGGTGTCACGATGAGCAGGAAAGGCAGATCACAGAGGCTTCCGGCGCCGGGGCGGCCGCCCAATGCGCCATACCCGGCTGCGACGTAAAGGGGTCGGCGAGCAAGGCCCGAAATTCGGCCAATGGCGCCATATCGCCCTTTTCTGCCGCCTCGATAACCTGCTGAATGAGATGAGTACGCGGCACATAGAGCGGATTGACCGACTGCATGGCCTCACGCCGTGATGCGTCATCGCGTGGCTCATCATCGAGGCGTTGGCGATAGCGCGACAGCCAGGCTGCCAAGCCTTCGGCCGGAACCTCGTCATGCAGCCACGCGCCATCATCGACGGCCCATTCGCCCAGGGCGCGAAAGGCACGGTGATAGTCAGCGCCCGCATCGGCCAGCAGCGTCAGCCAATCTTGAACCAGTTGGGCATCGCCTTCTTGCACCTGCTCGAGTCCCAGGCGAGCGCGCATCAGGCGCGCATACTCCTGTTGCAGCGCCGGTTCGTACTCCGCCAACTGAGCGCGCAACGCTTCCGGATCCGCCAACGGCGTCAGCGACTGACCCAGCACCGAGAGATTCCACAACCCTACCCCGGGCTGCTGATCGAAGGCGTAACGGCCCGCGGTATCGGTATGGTTGGGCACCAGAGTGGGCTCGTAACGATCCATGAAGGCATAAGGTCCGTAGTCCAGCGTCAATCCCAGAATAGACATGTTGTCGGTGTTCATCACCGCGTGCACGAACCCGTATGCCTGCCAGGCGGCGATCAGGCGTGCCGTACGCGCAACCGTATCGCCGAACAGCGCCTCCGTCGGTGCCTCGCATTCCGCCAAGGCCGGGCGGTGACGCGTGATGACATGCTCGACGAGACGCCGCAAGTCATCGTTGCGGCGCGCCTGATACAACCATTCGAAGTGTCCGAAGCGCACATGACTGGGGGCCAGGCGCAACAGGGTCGCGCCGGGCTCGACCCGCTCGCGCTGAACCTTCTCGTCGTTGACCGCCAGGGCCAGGGCCAGCGTCGTGGGGATGCCCAACCCCGCCATCGCCTCTCCGGCGAGATATTCGCGAATCGTCGAACGCAGCACGGCGCGGCCATCGCCGAAACGCGAATACGGCGTTTGCCCGGCCCCCTTTAGGTGCAGGTCCCAGAAGCCGTCGTCAGTCGCCACTTCTCCCAGCAGCAGTCCGCGCCCATCCCCCAAGGCGGGATTATAGACACCGAACTGGTGGCCGGTGTATTTCTGCGCCAGAGGATCCATCCCCGGCAATACGGTTTCGCCCCCCAACACTTGGCGTAGAGTCTCTCGCGAAGGGGAATCGTCGTTGAAAAGCTCGGTATCGAGGCCTAGCATGCGACAACCATGTGGACTGATGTCCACCAGTCGCGTGTTTTTCCAGGTGGTGGGGCTGACCCGAGTGAAGAAATCGTCGGGCAGACGCGCCCAGGCATTGTCGAAGCGCAGCGCATCGAGCGTCATGGTGACCTCGCGAAGGGGCATGTCTACCTACTTTACACGCTCGGTAACGCCCGATAAAAGCGTGCTGGACAACTTGAAATGCCGCCCGCAAGCGGCGTCGGAACATGACGGAAGCAATGTCTCAGGCTGGGCTGTCATCGTCATCTCTGTGCTGACGAATCAAGTCACCATTGGTACGCAATAACGCCAGCAGAATATCGAAATAGTCATCACTGACAGAGTAGTTGTCCAACGTATGAATTAACGACTTGGCGGTGACGGGCTGACCATTGGCGGTCAAAGCGGCACGCTTTTGGCGTAACGCTAGATAGGCTTGGTGCGTATTCAAGTTATGCAGGTAATGTTCGATGCTTTCCTGAACACTAGCAAACTGCTGATAGCGACGCTCGCTCCCTTCTTGCGCCAGGCCGCAACCATCACTGAAGCAACGTAAGCCGAACAAATTATTGCCTTGGCGAGCGAAGCGCGATGTCCCCCAGCCCGATTCCTCCACGGCCTGGATGGCGACCAGCTCCAGCGGCACTGTGTCGACACGAGAGAGAAGGTACTCGAACGTATTGGGCGTGCCACACTCGATCTCGTAATCGGTACATAGTCGTTGCAGGTGAGCCTTTTCAGCGTCACTCAGCGCCTCCTGACGTTCACGTACCTCAAGCAGCCAGTCACGCTGAGCTTGAATCTTAGCGTTTTCGGCTTCGACCAACGGGACCAGCAACTCGAAAAACGCCGCTTTGCGCTCGGGGCCCGCCACATATTCGCGCAGGTCCGGCATCTCCTCGACGGGATCGAGGGCCGGCGTATCGGCGTTGCTTTCGAGTGTCTGCCCGTCTTGCGAGGGGGAAGCGGCATAGGCATCCAGAGGCGGCGGCATCGCCGCCACGCCAAGCGCCCCCAGCAATGCCACCGCAATAACGCCACGCCAGCGCCGGAAAAAGAACAAGTCGTGCCGAATGGGCATACGACGACTCCTTGAACATGAAGACGTCAGTCTAGCAACAACGCGCGTTCTTGTTGAGTCAATATTGCTGGCATCAAAACGAACCGGGCCGGCTCATGCGGCCGGCCCGGTAAGCGAACGCCAACTCCAATCAGCTGCTCAAGAGCTTGTTGAGACGCTGGACATAGGTGGCGGGGTCCTCGAGGTGTCCCCCTTCGGCGATGATCGCCTGATCGAGAAGAACCCGCGCGAGGTCGTCGAACCTGGACTCGTCGGCGCCTTCCAGGCGTGTCACCAGCCCATGCTCGGGGTTGAGCTCGAGGATCGGCTTGACCTCCGGCAACGGCTGCCCCGCCGCTTCCATGAGACGCCGCATCTGATAGCCCATGTCGTGTTCGGAAAGCACCACGCAGGCCGGCGAATCGGTCAGGCGGTGAGTGATACGCACTTCCTGCACCTCATCGCCCAGCGCCGCCTTGACGCGCTCGAGCAACGGCGCCTTGGCCTTGGCCGTCTCTTCCTGCGCTTTCTTTTCTTCCTCGTCGGCCATCTCGTCGAGATCGAGATCGCCCTTGGCAACATCGGCGAATGACTTGCCGTCGTATTCGGTGAGATGGCTCATCAGCCACTCATCGATACGATCGTGCAACAGCAGCACCTCGATGCCCTTCTTGCGGAAGATTTCCAGGTGCGGGCTATGGCTGGCCGCATTGAAACCATCGGCCACCAGATAATAGATCTTCTGCTGGCCTTCCTTCATGCGCTCCACATAGCCGGCCAGCGACTGATCCTGCGTGGCACTGTCGGTGTTCGTGGAGGAGAAGCGCAGCAACTCGGCGATCTTGTCGCGGTTGGCGAAGTCTTCCGCCGGCCCTTCCTTGAGTACGTTACCGAAAGCATTCCAGAACGTCTGATAGGCGGCCTCGTCCTTGGCCAGCTTCTTGAGCATGTCCAACGAACGCTTGGTCAGGGCGGACTTGAGCTTGTCGACCTGGGGATCTTTTTGCAACAGCTCGCGCGAGATGTTCAGCGACAGATCCTTGGAATCGATCACGCCCTTGATGAAGCGCAGGTACAGCGGCAGGAACTGCTCGGCGTCATCCATGATGAACACGCGCTGCGCGTAGAGCTTGAGCCCGCGCACGCCTTCGCGCTGATAGAGGTCGAACGGCGCACGCCCCGGCACGTAAAGCAGGCTGGTATATTCGAGCGTGCCTTCGACCTTGTTATGGCTCCAGATCAGCGGATCGCTGAAATCATGCGCCACGTGCTTGTAGAACGCCTTGTATTCGTCGTCGCTGATTTCTTCCTTGGGCCGTACCCACAGCGCGGTCGCCTCGTTGACGGTTTCCCAGGTGACGGTTTCGCTGCCCTCGATCTCGTTACCTTCTTCATCGTGGGCCTTCTCGACCTTGGGCATACGCACCGGCACTTCGATGTGATCGGAATAGGTACGCACAAGATGCTTGAGGCGTTCGGCGTCGGCGAATTCCTTGGCGTCTTCCTTCAAGTGCAACACGATCTCGGTGCCACGCTCAGGCTTGTCGATATCGGCGATATCGAACTCGCCCTCACCCCGGGAATGCCATTCTACGCCCTGTTGATGATCGACCCGGCGCGTGCGCACGGTGATCTCGTCGGAGACGATGAAGCCGGAATAGAAGCCCACACCGAACTGCCCGATCAGCTTGGCATCTTTCTGTTTCTCGCCGGAGAGCTGCTGGAGAAATTCCGCCGTGCCGCTGCGTGCGATAGTGCCCAGGTTCTGGATTACCTCGTCGCGGCTCATCCCGATGCCGTTGTCACGCACGGTGACGGTGCCCGCCTCGGCATCGTGCTCGATCTCGACGCGCAACTCGCTGTCATTGCCGTACAGTGCGTCATTGTCCAACGCTTCGTAGCGCAACTTGTCGCAGGCATCCGCGGCATTGGAAATCAGCTCGCGCAGAAAGATCTCCCGGTTGGAATACAGGGAGTGAATCATCAGCTGCAACAACTGTTTGACTTCGGTCTGAAAGCCCATTGTTTCGGCTTGAGCGGCGGTAGTCATGGTCGAAATTCCCCTGTGGCCATAACGCATGCATGTTAAACGGTGAAGAATGTGACGATAGATGTCGTCATGCGCATCGATATGGGGGCCGCGCGAGACTTTTCAAGCGCTTGGGGGGAATGCACAGACGTGCGCGACGGGTATGGGGTCGAGGTAATGCCACTTCATCTTCAGGGCGCGGTATCGGGTGGATCAATGCCCTTCCAGCGGCGATAAGGCGCTAGCGAATCGTCGACGCGAGTCAGTAACCAGCCGACGATGAAGACGTCATCGACCACCCCGATGAGCATCAGAAAATCGGGAATGATATCGAAAGGCATGATCAGATAAGCCAGCGCCGCCGCCATCCAACCACACGCCGTCCAGGGCACGGGGCGATAGCGACCGGCAGTCACGTCTCTCAGCATGGGGACGAATACTCGCAGCGCGCGGGCGATACGCATCAGCGCCCCACTGCGTTGCTTGAACCGCGACCAGCGGGCCAGTTCTCGCATGAATTTCATGGCATGCCTCCTTGGCGTTGCTTTCTTGCTGGCGTCATCATGCGGGTGTCGTCTTTCGGCAACACTACCCAAGACGTGTTCACTGAGCGAGGATGATCAGATCATTATCCCGCCAGGCAAGCAAGGAGACATGCAAGATGCTCGCATCGCGATTTCGTCGCCGTTGGATGGCACTACTCTCGGCGACCACGCTGAGTCTGGCATTTCACACCATAAGCGCCCAGGCACAACCCGACACGCAAACGCTTGTGCCCGAGGACCGGGCCATGAAGGACGCGCTCGATGCCGCCCGCGAGCATCGCTGGTCACGCATCGATGACGCGGCCGTCGACAATCACGTGTTGGCGGGTTACGTGGAATACCATCGCCTTAAATCGCGTTTGCCGGATGTTACGGCGCTAGAAATACAGCGTTATCTTTCGCGCTATGCCGACTCGCCCTTATCGAGCTGGATGCGTGGTCAGGCACAGATCGCCTTCGGCCGCGATGGGCGCTTCGCTGACCTGCTGGCCATCAGCGATGGCGAACCGCCGGGCACCATCCGTCAATGTTACTACTACACGGCATTACTCGACCGTGCCCCCGAGAAAGCAGCAGAAGGCGGGCGGTCGCTATGGCAGGTTGGACACTCGCAGCCCAGTGAATGTAACCCGCTTTTCGATACGCTGCGCGCACGCGGCGACATCGACGAAGGCGACATCTGGACGCGGCTGACGCTCGCCTGGCAGAACGGCGAAAGTGGGTTGGTCGATTATCTGAGCGGCCTTCTAGGGCCTCAGTGGCAAGCCGGCATCGGTGCCCTCGAGCGCCTACGCAGCAATTACGCGGCCATCACCGAGATCCCCACCGCTATCGGTCCCCAAGGACAAGGCAGCGGCGCGCTGTTCACCGCCGCCATGCATAACTTCACGCGCGCCGACACGGAAGCTGCTCTCGAAGCCTGGCGCAAAATCAGCCCACACATCCCCCTCAACGATGCGCAGCGCCATGAGATAGAGCATGACCTGGCGTTTTACTCCATGGTCCGCAATATCGACAACAACGCGGGCTGGGTCGATAGCATCCTCCCTCGCCTCGCGGATGCCGATCTCTTCGAGCTACGTGTACGCAATGCACTAGCGGCACGGGACTGGGGCGAGGTCATCGACTGGATCGATGCCATGCCGGAAGCCACCCGCCAGGAAGCGCATTGGCAATACTGGCTGGGCCGCGCGCTCAACCAACGCGGCAACACCGCTGCCGCACGTGCCGCTTGGCAGCTTGCCGCCAACGCCCGCAGCTTCTTCGCTTACGCCGCTGCCGACAAGCTCGGTCAACCGTATGACCTCGACATGAATATGCCTGACTTGACGCCACTGCAAAAAGAACTGGTCGCCATGCGACCTGTCGTCAAACGCAGCGAAGCGCTGCGACGTATTGGCGAACTTGGTCTTGCACGTAGCGAATGGTTCCATGCCATTAATCGAGCAAGTGCGACCGAGGCTGCCGTGCTCAATGCATATGCACTCGATAAAGGTTGGTATAACCTCTCCATACACGGCGCGATTATCGCTGAACAGTGGGATGCGCTCGCTTGGCGCTTTCCTCCCGCTTATCAAGCAGCCTTTACGCAGTGGGGGCAGCGCAATGGTGTCGACCCTTACCTGCTGATGGCGATTTCACGGCGTGAGAGTGCCTTCAATCGCCAAGCGGTCTCGCCAGTCGGCGCGCGTGGACTCATGCAATTGATGCCGAGTACCGCCGACCATGTCAGCCGCCAGTTGGATATCGAAGCGCCCAGCCTTGGCGAACTCTTCGAACCGGCTACCAACATCCGCTTGGGAAGCGCCTACATTCGCGACATGCTGGAACGTTATCGGGGCAACCGCATCGCAGCGGCAGCAGCCTACAATGCCGGTCCCAGCCGAGTCGATCGCTGGCTGCGCGATTCGCCCGATGCTTTCGACCTCTTCGTCGAAAGCATTCCCTTTCACGAAACCCGCGCCTATGTACAAGCCGTACTAACCTATCGTGTCATTTTCGAGAGCCTTGCCAAGCACGGCGATACGCAAGGCGTTGCTCTATTGACCCAGGCCGAACGCGAAGGCGCCTACGACGCCACACTCTTGGCGCGCAATCCTTGAATGCATGCGCCGACGCCCTGCCTTGCGGGGCGTCGGTGCTTGACTCAGGCGTGCTCAGGGACGCTGTGCCAGTGCCAGCTTGACACCGAAGAGTACCAACACCGTGCCGGTGGCCCCTTCCATCATGCGTGAAACCCAACGTTTGGCCAGCCATCTAGCGGCACTCCCCACCATCAGCACCATCCCCAACTGCCATATATTGGCGATCACGAAGTGCACGCTCGCAAGCCACAACGACTTGGCCAGCGCAGGGTCGCCTGGCGCAATGAACTGTGGCAGAAACGCCATGTAGAACACCACCGTCTTGGGATTGAGCACATTGGAAAGAAAGCCTTCACGCAATGACACCCAAGTACTGACTCGCTCCTTGTGCACGCCCATGTCGGCCACCGGCAAGCCACCACCTCGGCGAGCGCTGGCCAAGCTCCTGACTCCCAACCAGATCAAGTACCCCGCGCCGAGCAGCTTGAGCGCGTTAAAGGCCCATGCCGATTGCAACAGGATCAACGAGATGCCAAGCGCCGAGACAGTGGCATGCACGAACAACCCGGAGCAGATCGCCATGCTGGTCAGCACGCCATCACGCACCCCGCCGCGCGAGGTATTGCGGATGACGAGCAATGTGTCCACGCCCGGCGTCAGGGTAAGTAATGTGATAGCGACCAAAAAAGGCCAGAACTGGGTGTCGAAGAACATACCTGTTTCCCAAATGGAAGCGTGGAAAGCCGCGATAGCGACGCCTGGTACCGGACATACTATGCGGGACGCATTTCTACCAGAGCCAGAAGGCGCATATGGCCACGCCCAACGTGACCAGCAATCCGACCAACAGCAACAGGCCATCGTCTGCGGCCATGCCCAGCCCGAGAATCGTGATCGCCAACGCCGGCAATGCCGCTGCGAAAGGGAGTAATTCCAGGGGGATCATGCCCAGCGCCAATACCATCACGATAACCGCAACGAGTCGGTGCGCGGCGGGTTGCTGCAAGATTGTCAAGCGTTGCGCCAGCAGCTTGTCGATACGTTGCGTCCAGGGCCGCGCCCACGCCACCGCGCGATGCAGCTTGGCATGGCTGACACCCCGCTCACGGAGTTTTTTCGGCAGCCACGGAGATCGCCGTCCGCACAATTGCTGCACGGCGATCAACGTGATGAACATACCACATAGGGACGGAACGCCTGGGATGGCACCCGTCGGCAACAAAGCAATCAACGCTGGCAATGTAATCAAGGGGCCGAAGCCCCGCGAGCGAAACGTCTCTACGACATCCTGCAGGCGGATGGTCTTGCCACCATTGGCCTCGTCGAGCGTTTCTAGTAACTGGGTCAGACTGGTGCGCGATTCCATGCGCGACTACTCCTTGAATGCGACCGATAACGTCCGCTGACAGCGATGGGCAACATACTGTCAGCCGAACAGACCACGCTTGGCATGCTTCATCGAGATTTGCTCATTGAGCGTCCAAAAATCGTACAGAACACCCAGCAAGAACAGCCCACCGGTAACGAGATACAATAATCCGGTCAACCATTTCCCCATATACATGCGATGCAGACCGAAGATCCCCAAAAAGGTCAGTAGTATCCAGGCAAGGGTGTAGCTGGTAGGGCCCACCTGAAAACGCAGATCCGCCTGACGATCCATCAACGGAATCAGAAAGAAGTCGATCAACCAGCCAATGCCCAGCAGGCCTAGCGTGAAAAACCAGATCGTGCCGGTGATGGGCTTGCCATAGTAAAAGCGGTGCGAGCCGGTAAAGCCAAACACCCACAACAGATAGCCCACGACCTTGCTATGCGTATCGTTCGCAGCGACGGCGGTATGGGACACGTGACAACTCCTCCAAAATGGGACTAGCTCGATACGCCCCCTTCTCCAAGGTGCGAAATCGCCATGACAGACGCCCAGATCACGCCAAGGTTCCCGCCGCGCCGTTGACGCTTGCCGCCTGGCAAGCACGGACTCGCCATGCGAGTCCTTGGCGCCGACATAATGCCTTCTATCAAGACATCGCGTGTTACCCACGGCGTACCGCACCGACGTTCTGGACGCCCCCGAGTTTTCGATCTATGGTGCATATGCGGTGCATGATACCGGGAAAAGCCCTTCAGTAAGAAGCTTGACGCATACCCGGGGCTCATGCATTCTCCGTTGCGTAGGTTTGCAAGTCGAATGTCGTCAGCTGCTAATCGAATTCTCGATGTCCCTTGCGCATTCCCTCCTTGTATTACCCACGTACCATGGTCGCCAATGGGTCGGCCTGCATCACTACTTCGCAAGTTAAGGAATTCGAAATGGCAACTGGCACTGTCAAATGGTTCAACGACACCAAAGGCTACGGCTTCATCTCTCCGGAAGATGGTGGCGATGATCTGTTCGCACACTTCTCCGAGATCCAGGCTGAAGGCTTCAAAACGCTGCAGGATGGCCAAAAAGTGAGCTTTGAGGTCACACAGGGCAAGAAAGGCCTGCAGGCGTCCAACATCAAGGTGGTCGACTAATACCGACGCCCAAGCGGTCGTGAGACCGATACCGGACTCCGAACGCATGAGCCCACCTGACGGTGGGCTCTTTTGTATCCGCGTTATCCAACCTGGGGATTAATTCGCAGTGTCGCCCGTCTTGTCCATCTCGTCGGCGGCCTCATTCATCTCCTGGGCCGCCTGATCGGTCATGTTATCGGCTGCCGCTTGCGTTTCTGCAGCAGCGTCACTCAGTTCATCGCCGGCCTGCTCAACCGCTTCCGCCGTATTTTCCTGAGCGTTTTCGAGCGCGTCTCCCGTCTCGTTCATGGCCTCGGACGTTTCTTCCGCCGCGTTGTCGCTCATTTCCTGCATTTGATCGCCAGCCTCATCGGCGGCTTGCTGGGTTTCTTCAACGGCCTGTTCACTACTATCGGCCGCCTCCTGAGCGGGGTCGTCACCGCTATCGCAGGCCGTCAGGCCAAGTGACATCACCAATGCCAACGCACTCATCATCCCTTGTTTACACGTCATCATTTCTCTCCTTGAGTCGCTCATTTGTGCCGCAGGACGG
The DNA here is from genome assembly GCF_033052815.1 of Chromohalobacter sp. HP20-39. Lineage (NCBI taxonomy): Bacteria > Pseudomonadati > Pseudomonadota > Gammaproteobacteria > Oceanospirillales > Halomonadaceae > Chromohalobacter > Chromohalobacter sp. HP20-39. The sequence continues at coordinate 86,917 of NZ_JAWHTP010000001.1, forward strand.
CTCTCTCCTTAAGTCCATGAGGCTATCCGGTCTCATGGTACATGGGTTAGCAAGCCCTATATAACGGACTTGCCAATATCTTCATACCCGATCTGGGGCTGCTCGGTGACGCACCGCTTCATCAGTGCCTTGCACTCTGGGTCATCGTATCCGTGAGCGTAACACTACACTTTAACGTGGGGCTCATGAGCCTGCTTTCCAACCGCCGGCGCCGTGGAACGCCTCGTGCATGTGGCATGTCTCAGCCGCCAACGCTCCCATGAGAGAGCAGTGCGGAGGAGGCGGGCACCGCCAGGGAAAGGGCCCCGGGCACCAACTCGGCACGAAAATGCTTGTGGAAACACGGCTCGCCGTCGAGATTCAGCGGCAAGGCAGCCTCGCCCTCGAATTCTACCCAAGGCACCTGCATGTATTCGACGAAATCACCGCTTTCGGGAAGGTTCTCGAGTTCATCGATCAGCTGCTTCATTTCCCTGAGCGAAGTAAAATGGCGCACGATGAGTAATTCCATTAAACCATCATCGACCTTGGCCAGGGGCGCCAGCTGCTGACCGCCCCCTGCCTGGCTCCCATTGCCGAGCGCAAGCAAGAACAAGGGAATATTCCGCTCGCCCTCGGGGAGCCGCAAACGCCCCCGGTAGGGCTGATAATTCCAAGCCTTGAGCATGCCCATCAACGAGTAGGCGCCGCCTCCCAGAAGTCGCTTGAGCGGAGCCGGTGTCGAGTTGGTGATCTGAGCGCCGAAGCCACCGGAGGCTAGATTGATGAAATAATCGCCACCCAAGCTGCCGACATCTACCAGGTGGGGTTTGGCATCCAGTGCCACGCGTAGCGCCTCGAGTGGCTCTAAAGGCAGCTCCAGGCCGCGCGCGAAATCATTCGCACTTCCCAGCGGTAGAATGCCAAGGGTCGGCCGTGCCTCCTGAACCAATTGCATCAAGCCACCGACGATCTCGTTGACCGTTCCGTCGCCGCCACCGGCAATGATGCGCTGAATACCCGCTTCACTGGCCTCCCGCGCCAGACGCACACCATCTCCGGCCTCCCAAGTCACCCGCACCGCTAAGTGGTGACCTTCTTCACGTACGCGCTCCACCGCCCCACGAACATCCGGAAGCTGAGCGGATTTACCATTTAGAATCAGCCATGCGTCGCCATCACGTGCGTCAGGCTGGATTACTTCACTCATCGCATCATCATCCTCGTTCCTTGAGACACACCTGCCTCTCGTCTCGTCATGTGCATCGTGCACCACCGGGGCCTCATATTCCCTTGAGCACCTCGAAACCATCACCTACCGTCGTCGGCAGGAATTCCTCGACATGATATTGCGCCACACCAGCGACGATAAAAGGGTCCTCATCAAGCCAGGTCGTCAAACGCTCCCGCGAGGCCGCCCGAGCCAGAATGATACCGCCGCTTGGCGGCGATTTACGCCCCGAGGCAATGAATACGCCGCGCTCGAATCCTTGACGCACCCAGGCCATGTGCGCCATGCGATACGGCTCGACCGCGTCAGGGTCGACCACATACTCCAATGATACGATGAACATGCCTGCTCCTTGATCTCTGCCTCGGGCACGCCTCTTTGCCACTCGTATCCTTACAAACTCATGCCGCCGGCGCCACTCGCCAGGAAAGCCACAGCAAGGGTGAGACCAGCACGATGGCAATCATTGCCAAGGCCCATTGCGGCGCCAGCGGCGTCGCCAGCAATAATGTAGCCAACAACGCACCACCGCCCAACTGCAAGGCGCCTAGCAAGGCTGCCGCCGTCCCGGCGCGTTCACGAAATGGCTCGAGTGCCAGGCTCGAGGCCGCCCCCAGCGCCAATGAAAACCCCACGGAGAGCACACCTACCGGGCCCATGAAGCCGATGGCCGAAAGCGGCAGCGTCGTGACGATCAGCGCCTGCAAGATACCCGAGACGATGATCAGACCCAGCCCCAGGCGCACGGTTCCGACACGTCCGAGATGATGGATGATACGAGGCGCGAAGAAAAACGCCACGATGTTGACCAGAGCGTTGGCGCCGAACCAACCGCTGAACGCCAGCTCCGAAAGCCCCAGGCGATCCACCAATATGACCGGCGCGCTCGACACGTAGACCAGGATCGTCGACATGATGACCCCCGCCAGACCGGCAAAATAGACGAAACGAACGCTGGTCAGCACCGGCCGATAACGGGCCCAATGATAGAGGCGACGTTCGATGACCGTATCCCGAGGCCGCGTCTCGACGAAGCGCCATAAGGCGGCCACGCCCAGCACCGTCGCGAAGGCGAACATGAACGCAAAATTGCTGCGCCAACCGAAGGTCACCGCCAGGCTTCCCCCGATGACCGGCGCCAACGCGGGAATGATACACAGTGCACCGTTGAGATAACTGTATAGTTTCGCACCTTGCTCGGCGGTGAAGCAGTCACGGACGGCCGCGAAGGCAACCGTCATGGTCGCGCAAGCCCCCAGGCCCTGCAGTACACGCGAGACGTAAAGCGGCCCGAGTGACGTCGCCGTCATGCCCACCAACGCACCCAGCATATAGACCATCACACCGCATAGTAGCACCGGACGACGCCCAAAGCGGTCGGTCAGCGGGCCAACCATTATCTGCCCCAATCCTACGCTCAACAGCAACAATGTCACTGTGAATTGCAACCGATTGAACGGAGCATCGAACGCCTCAGCCATCACCGTCAACGACGGCAGATAGATATCGATCGCCAGCGGCGACAACATCACGCAGCCCACCAGCAAGGGAAGCAAACGGGCACCCGACATGGAACCTCCGCAGCCGCAAAAAAGAACGCCACCTTACCCCGAACACACCAAGATGCAACTCGTCGATGACCTACTCCATTGCCCGCCGAGGCATCGCCCTCCGGTCGCCAGCCGTAGACACTTTTCAGACCCAGGCTAAAGAACGAGCCAATGCCGCCGATACTTTCTTTCAGGGTTCAAGGGTTCAGGCAATGCGCCACGCAACGCCTCATGCCCGCCGATCATCCATCGCACAGGAAACGCCATGTCATTCCGCACTTGGGGGGTCGTGCTAAGCGCCGTCCTATTGGGCGGCTGCTTCGAGGTCAATACCTCGCAGGCCCCCATCGCCACGACCTATCCGATCAGTGAGCAGCACCGCATGCAGGCCGCGCATCATTGGGATGTACTTGCCCAACACGAAGCACGCGAGATCATCGCCAAGCGCGACTTGTGGGGCAAACCGCTCTATGTCGAGAAGCATGATCAGGAGACTCCCTTCAGCCGTGGGTTTCGGTCGCTGCTCACCAGTGCGCTGGTCGAGCAAGGCGCCATCGTTCGTACCCAACCGGACGGCAGTGCGCATGTCAGCTTCGACGTTCAGGTCATCAGCTACGATGATCGCGGCTTCATACGGCCTCCCCAAGGTGCACTGACCGCGCTGGCCGCTGGCATCGCCGTGGCCACCATTCCTTTCAATCACTGGACCGAACCCGCCTTGAGCCTAATTCCTGCCGCCGCCCTGGCCGATACCTTCAGCGGTAGTTGGACCACTACCGGCCAGCAGGAGATAATCATCACGACCCAAGTCAGTCAGTACGACACGCTGCGCTATTCGTCCTCGAACATGTATTACATCAACGCGGGCGATAGTGAGCATTACGGCGCGTCTCAAACCGACGGCCACACCGGCCTGCCGCTATCATCCGACTGGTGAGGAGATCGCTCGACATGTCATCTACCCAACGCCGCACCGAGCGCCTTACATTACGCCTCCTGACATTGGCCATCCTGTTGCTGGTTCTCTCCGGTTGCAGCCTCCTCCAGAACCGTCAGGCGACGACCACAGAGCCCAGTATGCTGACGCGCGTTGACAAGGCCGCCGACGAGTTGATGTCCACCGCCAGCGAGCACCTCGGCGAGCAAGCGCCGATCATTGCCACAACCTTCGTCGACGTTGACCAACTGGACCAATCGTCGACGCTCGGGCGCACACTGTCGGAAATGTTTACCTCACAGCTCGTCCAGGGCGGCATGAACGTTATCGAGGTCAAGATGCGCAATAGCCTCTATATCGAACAAAATACCGGTGAGTTGATCCTATCGCGCAACGTACAACGCCTTAGTGCCAATCACGATGCCCAGGCGGTCTTGTTGGGCACTTATGCACGGGGCCAGAATTCCCTATTCGTCAACGCCCGCCTGGTACGCATCGCGGACCGCCATGTCCTGGGCGCCTCGAGTTTCGAGGTCCCCCTGAACAACGACCTCAGGGCATTGCTGCCCTCCACCTGGTAAGCGTGGCTCGGGCATAGCATCGCGTTCCTTGTGGTGGGTGGCATCCTGGGCTTCGCAGTGGGGCTCGCCTGCCAGCATCCAGTCGCCGATGCTGGCAACTTCGGTATCTTCAATCGCTGGTCGGCGATAATTGAAACTCCAGCAGCATCTCGTTATCGCGCAGGTCAGCGGCCAGCGGCGGGATGTAATGATGATCGTGCGTTCGTAGCATCATGTGATATTCGAACTGGCGACCTTGGTCGCGCGTGCGGTAGCTGAGACTTTCGATGTGAAACCGATGCGCGCGCATCAGCTCATGGACCTCCGCCTCGTCAAGTACCCGCTGACTATCGAAGCGCAAGATGCACCGCGCAAAGATTCGGCTCGGCATGCGTGCCTCGACCAGCCGAAACAACGATAGCGTCAGCAGTGTCAGCACCGTAGCCACCGCCCCCGGCAGCCAAAAGCCAATACCATAGAGTATGCCAAGCGCCGAGGTTATCCAGATCGATGCCGCCGTTGTCAGGCCATGCACCGTCAGCCCTTCCTTGAAAATCACACCGGCGCCCAGGAAACCGATGCCGGTCATGATGCCCTGTGCCATGCGCGTGGGGTCGGTTCTAATCGTCTCCTCCGGCACACTGCTTCCCAGCCACTGCCACTGATAGACCGTCACCAACATCAATAACGCCGAGGCCACACAGACCAACGCATGCGTGCGAAACCCTGCGGGACGTCCATGAAAGGTACGCTCCAACCCGATCAGGCTTCCGGCCAGCCAGGCCGTACCCAAGTGCATCAGTATCACCCCTGTGTCCACCAGCATTCGCCTCTTCCCTCTCCTGCATTTTCGTCTATCGTGTCAGCATAGCGGCTGCCGCTGTATACCACCGAATCCACGGCGGTTTTTCATATTTCGACAGAAGGATTGTGCGCGTGAGCCAGCCCTCCAATCTCACGCCACCCAGCCGGGTGGAGGAAGACGAACACGACCTGCATCTCAACGGCGGTCCCAGGCCGTCGCGCGCGGCAGCCGTCCATGAATCGATCCGGGAAGAAGGCGAGACGGAACTCAAGCGCGCCGTTTCGGCATTGTTCTGGTCGGCGATTGCCGCCGGCCTGTCAATGAGTTTCTCGATGCTCGCCAAGGGACTGCTGCACGCACGCCTACCGAATAGCGATATCGGCTACCTCGTCGAGTCGTTCGGCTACACCGTCGGCTTTCTGGTCGTCATCCTCGCTCGCCAGCAGCTTTTTACCGAAAACACCGTCACTGCAGTGCTGCCGGTCATGAGCACACCACGTATCATGCGCTTTCTCAAATTACTGAGGCTATGGGGCGTCGTGCTCATCGGTAACCTCGTGGGCGTGGCAATCTCCGCGTATGCAATCCTCTATATGCCCTTGTTCGACGCCGAGACACACCGAGCCTTCCTCAGCCTGGGCCATCACATCATGGAGAATACCGGCAGCCAGATGTTCGCCAAGGGCATCATCGCCGGCTGGATGATCGCCACCATGGTCTGGCTGCTTCCCGCCGCCGGCGGCGCCAAGATCTGGGTCATCCTGATCGTCACCTACCTCGTCGCGCTGGGCGGGTTCACGCATATCATCGTAGGGTCTACGGAAGTGATGTACCTGATGTTCGCCGGCCAGGCCAGCCCAGGAGAATATCTCTTCCACTTCGCCTTGCCGACGCTGGCCGGCAACCTGATCGGCGGCACCTTCATCTTTGCCCTCATCAGCCACGCGCAGGTTCGCAGCGACACCTGAGCGAGTACCCGCTTGGCACGCCGTGTCACGCAGCGTGCCGAGCTTGTCCATTTGTCTATGCCGTTTTACTCCCCTCACGGGCGAGACGCCGAATAGCGCTCAGCGGCGCGGAATGATAACTAAACGTTATCGACGTATAGAGTTTCGACATTAGCGAAGCACCCGAGTGCCTGTTAAAGCTTAAATGGCTTACACCACCCATCCGGCCTGACCGGATCCATGACGAGGGACAATAACAATGGGACGCGCCACACCACGTACACCGTATTGGCTTGCCGCCGCACTGGCCATGGGGCTCGCTACCCCCACGCTCGCCGAATATCCCGAGAAACCCATCACGCTGATCGTCCCCTGGGCCGCCGGCGGCGGGACCGATGCCACAGCGCGCATCATTGCCAAGGCCCTGGAGGAAGAGCTCGGCGAGACCATCAATGTCGTCAACCGCACGGGCGGCAGCGGTGTGGTCGGACACACGGCCATTGCACGCGCCAAGCCGGATGGCTATACGCTCGGCCTCGGCACGGTCGAGATCAACATGATGCACTGGCAGGGCTTGACCGACCTCACTTACGAGGATTTTACACCGATCGGCCAGATCAACTTCGATGCCGCCAGCCTCAGCGTCGCCAAGGACGCCGACTACCAAAACCTTGACGATTTGATGACGGCCATCCGCGAAGCCCCGGCAGGCACCTTCACTGCCTCTGGCACTGGCCTGGGGGGTATTTGGCATGTCGCTCTGGGCGGGTTGTTGATGGATCTCGGCATGCCCGCCGACAAGGTTACCTGGGTTCCCAGTCAGGGAGCCGCGCCCGCCATGACCGAACTTGCCTCCGGCGGCATTGACATGGCCGCTACGTCATTGCCCGAGGCACGCTCGATGATCGAAGCCGGACGTGTACGCAGCCTCGGCGTGATGGCCGAGGAGCCCCTGGAGCGCTTCCCCGAGGTCCCCACCGTGGCCTCGCAGGTTGACAGTGACTTCACCACTGGTGCCTGGCGCGGTGTCGTCGGCCCCCAAGGCATGGAAGAGGAGCTCGTCGCCAAATTGGAAAGCGCCCTGCATGATGCCTACCAAAGCGAGATGTATCAGTCATTCATGGCCAAACAAGGCTACGGTGTGCAGTGGAAGGACTCACAGGCCTTCGGTACCTACATGAAGGAAAGCGACGCCAAGTTCGGTGAGATCATGAAGGGTATCGGCCTCGCCAAGCAGTAGCCGTCATTCGACGCGCCACGACCGCCTTCCTCTTCATGCGGTCGTGGCCATTACCAACTGCCGTGCTACGCCGGGGCCTGGGCCTCGGCCGCCAGCCCTGACATCGCGCCCTGATGTCCCGCGCGATTGAGCGCGCTCAACACGGCCTTGAGCGACGCACTGACAGTATCACCGTCTTCGGCCATGCCACTGATACGCTGTCCCGCGACATTGAGTTGCACGAAGGCAATTGCCACGGCATCACTGCCCTCGCCCAATGCGTGCTCGCTATAGTCGACGACGCTCACCGATTGCCCGGTATGGGCTTGCCAAGCGGTCATGAACGCAGAGATAACCCCGTTGCCCTGACCACTCAAACGCACCGCCCGACCGGCATCGTCTAGCGACACCGTCACACATTCGTCGGCGTCGCGATCCAGGCGATAGCCGATGAGTGTCAACGGAGTACGCTGCGTGAACGTCTCGGTCAGCACCTCGCGAATACGCTGGCTAGAGAGTTCGCCACTTACCGTCTCGCTTACCGCCTGTACTGCCGGCGCCAGCTCCAGCGCCATCCAGCGCGGCAGGCTGATGCCGTAATCACGTTCGAGCAGGAACGACATGCCACCCTTGCCGGACTGGCTGTTGACGCGAATGACCGCCTGGTAATCGCGCCCGATGTCGCGCGGATCGATCGGCAGGTACGCCACCTGCCACGGCTCGTCCGACTGCTGCTTTTTGAGCGACTTGCGAATGGCATCCTGGTGACTGCCGGAAAACGCGGTGTAGACCATTTCCCCCACCCAGGGATGGCGCGGATGCATGGGAATACCGGTGCATTCCTGCACCACCTCGATGATCTCGTCGGGACGTGACAAGTCGAGCTCGGGATCGATGCCTTGGCTGTAGAGATTCATCGCCAGAGTAACGATGTCCATATTGCCGGTGCGCTCGCCATTGCCCAGCAACGTGCCTTCGACACGCTCGGCGCCGGCCAGCAAGGCGAGTTCGGCGGATGCCACCGCACCGCCGCGATCGTTATGCGTATGCACCGAGATGATCACGCTGTCACGGCGGCTAATATGCTGGCAGAAATACTCGATCTGATCGGCATGATGATGGGGGCCGCCCACCTCGACCGTGGTGGGCAGGTTGAGAATGCACTTTTGCTCCGGCGTCGGCTGCCAGACATCCATCACCGCCTCGCAGATCGCCAGCGAGAAATCGATCTCGGTGCTGGAGAAACTCTCGGGCGTGTATTCGAAGCGCCACTCGACCTCGGGATAACGCGCGGCATGCGCCTTGACCCAGCTCGCCCCCTGAACGGCGATATCGACGATGCCCTGGCGATCCATCTCGAACACGCGCTCACGCTGCACGGTCGAGGTGGAATTGTAGAGATGTACGATAGCGCGCTTGGCACCCACCAGCGACGCGAAGGTCCGCTCGATCAGATGCTCGCGGCACTGCACCAATACCGCGATGGTCACATCGTCGGGGATCTGGTCCTCCTCAATCAGCCAGCGCACGAAATCGTAATCGGGCTGACTGGCCGACGGAAAGCCGACCATGACCTCTTTGATGCCGACCTTGATGATCTGGTGCCACAAACGCTGCTTCTGTTCGACGCTCATCGGCTCGAGTAGCGCCTGGTTACCATCGCGCAGATCTTCGCTGACCCAGGTCGGCGCCGCCGCCAGGTCGCGATCCGGCCACTGGCGGTCGAAGGCAGGCACACGCGGTGCCGGGCGATACTTGCGATGGTCGAAGCAACTCATGACAACAGTCCTGTGAAAATGAATGAACGAGCCCATTGCGTGCGGCAATGATCACATTCTACGCCGCCCCAGCCCGCAGGCGATTGCAAACTCAGCCTCGACCAAGCTAATTTTTAGCATATAATTCCAATATAAAACCTAAAAGAGAGTGATAATGCCAAAAGATAGCACGCCAGCCGACATGAGGACGCTCGACCGCTATGACCGCCAGATACTCGATATACTCCAGCGTCATGGGCGTATCAACAATCAAGAACTGGCTGAGCGCATCGGCCTGTCGCCTTCACCCTGCCTGCGGCGTGTGCGTGCCCTGGAAGACAACGGCCTGATCACTGGCTATCGTGCCCTGGTGGATGCCAAACGGCTGGGGCATAGCCTCACAGCGCTCTTGCATATCTCCATGGATCGCCACACACCGGAGCGTTTCGCCAACTTCGAAGCCAAGGTCGCGGCACTACCCCAGGTGCAGGAATGCCTGCTGATTACCGGCCAGGAGGCCGATTACCAGCTCAAGGTCGTGGTCCATGACATGGATGACTACCAGAATCTGCTGCTCAATCAGATCACGCGTATCGAAGGCGTCACCGGCGCGCACTCGAGCTTCGTCCTGCGCCGAGTTCTCGAGCACCGCCCCGTCCCCGCGTATTAGACGCTGGTGCAATAGCCGGTGACTCGAAAGACTGTTACGTTTTTTGTATGCAATAGTCATCTAAAGAAAAGGACACGCGCCATGCAACTGCCCCGCAACCTCTTCAAGGCGTCATTGACCGGCGATACACGCTATGGATGCTGGGCCGGTTTCGCCACTGGCTACGCCACGGAGATCCTCGCAACCACGGGATTCGACTGGTTGCTGGTGGATGGCGAACATGCGCCCAACACCGTGCCAACTATCCTCGCTCAATTGCAGGCCGTGGCCGCCTACTCTTGTGCCCCGGTCGTACGCACCGTCAACCATGATCCGGCGCTGATCAAACAATTGCTCGACATCGGCACCCAGACGCTGATGATTCCAATGGTCGATAACGCCGAGCAGGCAGCTCAACTGGTCGCCGCCACACGTTACCCGCCGCAGGGTTTTCGCGGCGTGGGAGGTGGCCTGACGCGCGCCACGCGCTGGGGGGAAGTGGAAGACTACATGGCGACGGCTCATGAAGAGCTGTGCCTGATCGTGCAGGTGGAATCCCGCAGCGGAGTAGACAATGCCGAGGCCATCGCCGCCACCCCCGGCATCGACGCCGTGTTCGTCGGCCCCTTCGATCTATCCACCGACATCGGGCATATCGGCAACCCCAATCACCCCGAGGTCCAGGCAATGATTCGACACACACTGGACGCCACTCACGCCGCAGGAAAGGCCGCCGGCATCCTGGCCCCCATCGAGGCGGACGCCAGACGCTATGCCGACTGGGGATTCGACTTCATCGCCGTGGGTATCGACATCAGCCTATTGCATCAGGCCGCCAAGGAGACCGTGTCACGCTACAAGGGCGACCAATAGACTGATACGGTATAGATGTTCGCTATTACACAAGGAAATGCGCGCATGAAACGGATATTCATCGCCACCACGATATTAGCCACGCTCGGAGCCGCCATATCGCTTGCGGCTTGCACGCCCGGGCCCCGTGAAACGCCGTCTATTCCAGCCAACGAAGACACCACGAACTATACGCTGGCACCCTACCCGGTCACACTACGCGCCGATGCCTCGCTCGAGCGCGTCACCGCGCCACAATCGGATTACTTCGATACCGGCAGTTGGCAGATTGCGGATGAAGCATCTGGCGAGCGTCTGATTACGCTGGCACTGCCGGGGTCCAACGACGTCACGACCGCACACTGGCGTATGGGCGCGAGCCGCGATGTCGACGCGATCTCCAACTGCCTGACACCGCCACCCAACGCTCATTCACAGCCCACGGCGCGTATCGATGGCCATGATTTCCAGGCCTTCACGCTCGATGACGCCGGCATGAGCCACTTTCAACAGATTACGGGCTACCGAGCTGTAATCGACGACACCTGCTATGCCATCGACCTGATCGTCAACGGCACCCGCGGCGAGGTCTACGATCCCCCGCGCAAGCCACCGTTCTCTCCCAACCACGCCATGCAGCGCCTGCGCGGGATCAACGACGGGCTCTCACTGCCATGAAAAATGCCGCGACGCTTGGCGCCACGGCATTCTTGACCAGTCCCCCTAGGCTCAGGCGTAGGTATTGACTTGCGTACCCACAGTGCCCGTCACGGCCAGCGACTGCTGGGGGGAAACCGCTTCCATCAGTTGCGACACGTGTGACGCCTGGTTGTTGAGCGACTCCTTGAGCAGGCTCATCTGCGACTCCTGAGCGGCGTTGTGCTGCTGCAACGCCATCGCAGCGCCTACTGCTGCATTCACGGATGAATCCATGAAGCTTCTCCCTTCAAGTGAATGAATGCGCTTTACGCTCTTTGGTTATCGGCCGACTCCCGATAAACTTTCGCAATCCACAACCATGCACTCAATAGCACATGGGCGCCACGCCCACATAAGCACGCTCACAAAAAGGATGTGACATGCAGATCGACAGATTCTTCCACTGGCTCGGCGAGTTTCTCGGCGATGCCTTGCGCGTCATCGTCGATGCCCTATCGGCGTTGTTCGCGGGATTGGGGGTAGCCATCGAGCGGTTTTTCGACGGCCTCGCCGGTTCGCTGGGCGTCTCCTCCTCGCTCATCAACCTGATGGTGCTGATCATCGGCGTGTGGATGCTTTACAGGGGGATTCGCGCGCTTCTCCGGCGTGGCTTCGTCGGCGGTCTCGTATGGCTGTTCCTCGGCTTGCTGGTGCTCGGCTGGCTCATCCGCTGAGGCGCTTTGCTGCAACGGCTCATACGACACCCACCCACGCAAAACGCCGCTGCCAAGGCAGCGGCGTTTTGCGTTACTTTCTTGCAACGTCGACTATCAGGCCTCGGCCAGCGCCCGCTCGACCATTTCAAAGACGTTGGGTGAGAGTTCCTCGGCACGAATGCGCTCGAGCTCAGCCTTCATCAACGCCTGACGTTGCTCGTCAAAACGCTGCCAGCGCGTCAGCGGGGTGATGATACGCGCAGCGATCTCGGGATTGAGGCTGTTGAGTTCGATCACCACATCGGCCAGCAAGCGATAGCCTTCGCCGTCGAGGCGATGGAAGTTGACGCGGTTCTGCGCCGCGAAAGCACCGATCAGCGCGCGCACCTTGTTGGGGTTCTTGAGCGAGAACAGCGGATGCGCCATCAGGTATTTGACGCGTTCCAGCACATCCTCCTGCGGACGCGTGACCTGGATGGTGAACCACTGATTCATCACCAGCGGATCATGCGCCCACTTCTCGCCGAATGCCTTGAGCGCCGGCTCGGCGATGTCGCTGCGCGAGCTGTGTACCAGCAGCGTCAAGGCGGCGCGCACATCGGTCATGTTGTCCTCGGCAACGACCTGTGCCTCGGCCAGTGCCACACCCTCGTCGTCCTCGATGCTCATCAGGTATTCGAGCGCCACATTCTTCACCCGACGCCGCGCGATCTGATCCGGCTCCGGCGCGTAGGGCTCGTCGCTCCGATGGGCTTCATGAATGGCCAGGAACTCATCGCGCAAAGCCGTGGCAAGCGACTGCTTGACGAAGACACGCGCTGCATGGATGGCATCCACGTCGACCATCGGCTGCTGCTCGGCGATGTAGGCCTCGGAGGGAAGCGTCAGCATCTCGGCAAGCACCGCCTTGTCGTCGGTCTCGGTGGTCAAAAGGCGCCGATACGCGTCGATGACGCGGCTATCCATGACCTTTTCAACCCCATTGCGATGCGCCGCGATCAGGTCGTCGAGGGCCAGCATGGTCAACCGCTGTCCCGCATCCCAACGGTTGAAATCGTCCGCATCATGGGTCAGCAGGAACGATAGCTCTTCGCGCGAATACGGATAGCGCAGATAGACCGGTGCCGAGAAACCGCGCAGCAGCGACGGCGTCGGCGCTTCTTCAATCCCGGTAAAGACATAGGTCTGTTCTGTGTCGCGCAGGTGTAGCACTGTCTCGTGGCCCAGCGACTCACCGTCCAGCGTCAACGCCATGTCGTTCCCCGACTTGGTGCCCACCAGCCCCATGCGCACCGGAATGTGCAGCGGCTGTTTTTCCGCCTGGCCGGGAGTGGGTGGCGTGCGCTGGGAGAGCCGCAGATGATACTCGCACTTGGCGTAGTCGTATTCGCCATGGGCGTCGATCTCCGGCGTACCCGCCTGGGAATACCAGCGCATGAACTGGCTCAGATCGAGCCCGGAAACTTCCGCCATGCAGTCGACGAAATCCTCGATGGTTACCGCCTGACCGTCGAAACGCGCGAAGTACAGATCCGAGCCCTGGCGGAACGACTCCCACCCCAGGAGATGACGCAGCATGCGTACGATCTCGGCACCCTTCTCGTAAATCGTCAGGGTGTAGAAATTGGAAATTTCGATGTAATGATCGGGCCGAACGGGGTGTGCCGTCGGGCCGGCATCTTCGGCGAACTGCGCCGTACGGAAGAACGAGACGTCCTCGATGCGCTTGACCGGTGCTGAATTGACGTCGGCGGAAAAGCTCTGATCGCGGAAGACGGTGAAGCCTTCCTTCAACGAGAGCTGGAACCAATCGCGGCAGGTCACGCGGTTGCCCGACCAGTTATGGAAGTACTCGTGGGCGACGATCCCTTCCACCCGTTGGAAGGCCGCATCGGTGGCGGTTTGCGGATGCGTCAGCACCGCCGCCGAGTTGAAGATGTTGAGCCCCTTGTTCTCCATGGCGCCCATGTTGAAGTCGTTGACGGCGACGACCATGAAGCGGTCAAGATCGTATTCACGGCCGTAGGTCTCTTCATCCCAGCGCATGGCGCGCTTGAGCGAGGCCATGGCATGCGCGGTCTTGTCGAGATTCTCCGGCTCGACCCAAAGCTGCAGCGTGACATCACGTCCGCTCATGGTCGTGAAGCGGTCTTCGACCTTTTCCAATTTCCCGGCCACCAGCGCAAACAGATAACTCGGCTTGGGGTGCGGGTCTTCCCAGGTGACGAAATGCCGGCCACCCGGAAGCTCGCCGCTTTCCACTGGGTTGCCGTTGGAGAGCAGCACCGGTGCCTCGGTCTTGTCGCCTACCACCGTGGTGGAGAAGGTCGCCATCACATCCGGGCGGTCGGGATAGAAGGTGATGCGGCGAAAGCCTTCTGGCTCGCACTGAGTGCAGAACATGCCGCTGGAAACATAAAGCCCTTCGAGGGCGGTGTTGGCGGCGGGGTCGATCGACACCTCGGTGTCCAGCAGGAAGCGTTCCGGCACGCTAGCGATGGTCAGGCCCTCGTCATCGACTTCGTACTCATCGGCTTCCAACTCCTGTCCATCCACGGCGATGCGCACCAGCGACAGCTTGTCGCCGGCGAAACGCAGCGGGAGCCCCGCCTCACGCGCAGGGTGGCGCTCGACATGCAGGCGCGCCGTGACGGTCGTCGCCGAGGGGGCCAGGTCGAATGTAAGCTCGGTATGCGTCACCCGATAGGCGGGCGGCAAGTAATCCTTGAGATGAGTCGCTTGCGGTTCGGACATCGATCGACGCTCCTTGAGATCGGGGCATACACTCGCCCCCAAGACACCGCCTCGCACACAAAACGCGAGGCACATGCCAAGCATTGTACGGTGTCCGGTGGAGTCGGCTCAAAAGTGCGGGCAACGCTGCGCTCATCACACTTCTATCACGCGCTCAGCGAGACTCCTGGCGCTGGCTGGAAGAGGACTCCTCGAAGGAGGACAACACCGGGCAGCGTCCCAACGACGGCGTCGGGCGGGTCAAAATCCACACCGCAATGCCCGTCAGACCAATGATCAACGCCACACGCAGCGCGAGGGAATCGACCGTGAAAGCGATCACGCCCATCGAGACAGCCAGCATGACGCACGCCATCCACTTGGCGTGGCGGGGAATGGCGCGTTCTCGCTCCCAGGCGAGAATGGAAGGGCCAAAGCGCGGATGACGACGAATCCAGTTGGCGAAACGCGGTGAGCTTTTCGAAGCCGCCCAGACCGCCACCAGCATGAAACACGTCGTGGGCATGACCGGCAGGAACAATCCGATCACGCCCAGAGAGAAGCTGACGCCAGCCAAGCAGATGAACAATAGCTTGCGTATATCGTACATGCGCTGCGCCACCTTGCCGTGATAGAGGGAAACGCCGGACTTCACGCGAGATCGCTGGCAGGCGTAGCGAAGCCCGACGCTACCTCTTTCATTGAAGCCCGAATAGCGTATCCAGGAGAAATCGTCCCTTACTATCGAGGCGATTATCGCCAAGAACTGGACACGTGAATTCATTCTAGCGCAAAGCAAGGGGCCAAGACCAAGACGCGGTCTCAGCAGCGCCCGGTCATGTGTCCCGCGACCCTCATCTTGCACTCGGCATTATCCCATGGTGGCGTTGGCCTCCCGGGTCGGCGCTCCCTGCACACTAGGCGTCGCAGTCGACGGGACACGCAGCATGCGACGCAAGACCTTGCCCACCGGCGACTTGGGCAACTCCTCGATGAAACGGTAGCCGCGTGGGCATTTGAAACGCGTCAGCCCGGCGTCCAGGCAATGACGCCCGAGCTCCCGCTCATCGATGGCGCTACGCGCCTTGATGAACGCCGTCACCACCTGGCCCCACTTGTCGTCTGGCAGTCCCACTACCGCCACTTCCTCGACCTGCGGATGCAACGACAGCACGTTCTCGATTTCCAGCGGACTGATGTTTTCGCCACCAGAGTTGATCAGATCATCGACGCGCCCGGTGACGAACAAATCTCCCTCGTCATCGAAATACCCGGTGTCCCCGGTGAAGTACCAGCCGTCCCTGACGGCTTTGCTATCGGCCTCGGGACACTGCCAGTAACCCTCGAAGGCCTCGTCTCCGTTCATGTCGGCGATGACTTCGCCTTCCGCGCCTGACGGCACGCACATCTCCGGTGACGTGGCGCCCACCTTGACTACCCGCAATCGCTGATTGAGCGCCGCGCGTCCCGATGAACCAGGCTTATGGTTGGCATGCTGGTCGACGGTCAATGCGTAGAGTTCCGAACAACCATACTGATTGACGAACAGACTCGGCTGGAAGGCCGCCTCGACGCGCGCGATCAAGCCCGCGCTCATGGGCGCGCCTGCAAAGCCTATCTTGTCGATGCTGGCTACCCGATGCGGGGCGAATCCCGGCGCTTCGAGCAGCATATGATAGAGCGTTGGTACCAGGTTAAGGCTGGTGACTCGCTCACGCTCGATGGCTTCGAGCGTCGCCTCTGGCTCGAACTTGGGAATGCACACGAAACGCCCGTCCACCATCGCCATCGCCTGCAACGCGCGCACGCCCGTCGCATGATAAAGCGGCATCACGCCCAGCATGGTCTCATCGTGACGATACAGATTCTGGGCTACGTACGCGGCCGTCGCGGCCCGCTCGACACGATGCCGGCGCGGTACACCCTTGGGTCTGCCGGTGGTCCCCGAGGTGTAAAGCATCATCGAGTAATCGTCGGGCGTCGCCATCAGCAGTGTTTCGCCGGTCGATCCGAGCAACGAATCGAAGGCAATCGCCCCCAGGGGCGTTACATCGCCGACCACGATCCGCGGTATTTGATGCGCCTCGGCGCACCCCTGCACCGCCTCGGCGGTCGCATCGTCATAGGCGATGGCCCCGGCGCCCGAGTTCTTCAGGTAGTAGCGAATATCCAAGGTCGTCGAACGCCAGTTCACCGGCGTGACGATGATGCCTGCGAATTGGCAAGCCCAGTACAAGGTGGCCATCTGCCAGCGGTTGTGCATGGCCCCCAGCAGGCGGTCACCCTTGACGAGCCCCAGCCGCCGGAGGTGGCGCGCCACGCTCTGGATGTCCGCATACCACTGTGCGTAGGTCTTGTGCATCTCGCCATCGCTGATGGCAACGGCGTGCGGGCGCCGCTCGACCGTGGCAAGAAAGCCGCGTCCCAGATCAAACATCATCGTTCTCCTGTCGCTCGTCTTATTGTGTTGTCGCGGTTGTTTTAGCGACAGGATCGAGCGCACAGACATGGGTGGCAACGCTAGCCGACCACAAGGATGATGCGTATCAAGGTAGCGGGACGAATCCTCTTCAATCGCGAAAATTCGTGTACTGCAGGGCCAGCTCAGGGCCGGCATCGCTCTTCAACAAGGCGATTGCCTGCTGCAGTTCGTCGCGCTTCTTGCCGGTGACACGCACCTTGTCGCCCTGGATCTGTGCCTGCACCTTGAGCTTGGCCTCCTTCAGACGCTTGACGATGTCCTTGCACTCCGGCTGTTCCAGCCCCTGCTTTAGCACTACGTCCTGGTGGGCACGCACGCCGCTGGTGACGGGATCCTTGATGTCCATGCAGCGAGCATCGATGCCACGGGCAATGAGCTTGTTGCGCAGCACATCGAGCATCTGCTTGAGCTGAAAATCCACCTCGGCTTCGAGGATCACCGTCTCGCCCTCCAAGGCGAAGCTCGCGGTCACGCCCCGAAAATCGAAACGGGTCTGGATCTCGCGATTGGCTTGATCGACGGCGTTGCTGGCCTCGTGCTTGTCGAACTCGGAAACGATATCGAAAGATGGCATGTTCACTTCCTCGCTGGGCTAAGATCGGGCGCGATTCTAGCATGCTCACGACACTCATCGTCCCGGCTTTCCCCTTCGCCCAGCTTGTCCTGTGGTACCTGGGCCTGCCCCGCCGAAGGCAACGCTTTGTCCATCTTCCAGGCCGCGCAGCCATCGACGTAATAGCCTTCGAGCCAGCGCAGCACGGAAAATCCCATGCGCCGATAAAGCCCCAACGCAACGCGATTATCGGCACGCACTTCCAGTTGCAGGCGCGTCATGTCACGCCGCCTGGCCTCACGCTCCAGCGCTTCGATCAGGGCACGTCCTACTCCACCGCCGCGGGCTTGCGGGGCCACGCAGAACGAATAAAGACGCGTCAAGCGACTATTGCGCCGGAATAGCAGCGTGGCATAGCCGACCACTTCGTCGCCCGGCGTGGCATACGCGACGAGCGTATACGCGTTGGCCCGCGCCAATAGATAGGCCAGTTGACGGCGTGTGAAGCGGTCGCCATCGAAACATATTTCCTCAAGATGGCAGAGTGCATCGAGGTCGGTGACGGTGGCGGCGCGCAGGGAGCAGGACATGCAAATGTCTCCAGAATGGCGCGAACAGGATGGCGCGAATCGTGTATAGAAATTATTTCAAGGCGAGGCTATTGTCGAGACGCAGTCCACAGCACATTCTCGACACGCTTGCTTCAAGGTCGATTGAGGTTTTTCTTCACAAGGAAGGTCTATGTCCCGCCTGCGTATCGTCGTCGACCGCCTCGACGACTGGCTGCCCTACTATCCCAGCGATGACGTCATCAGCGCCGCCGATTTTCTGGCCCTGGAGTCGGCCGCGCCCGACAAGACACGCGATGCCACGAATGTCATCAACCTCTGCCGACGGCTCGACTACCTGGAAACGGGGTACTACGTCTCGTTGCTCGCCCAGGCGCGCGGTCAGCGTGTCCTGCCCTCTGTCGAAACACTCAACCAGCTTTCACGCAAGGCACTGATCGACCTTCAGCTCGAATCGCTGGAACCCATGATGCGCGATCTCGAAAAACGCGGCGCGCTGAGCGGCGATGAGCTAAGCCTGACGGTGCTGTTCGGCGAATCCGACCACGACGGCCTGGGGCGCCTGGCCCGGCGCCTCTTCGAGCGTCTGCCGTGCCCCTTGCTGGAAGCCAAGTTCCAAAAACGTCATGGAACATGGCGCCTGATGCGCTTGAAGCCCCTGGCCCTCAATGCCTTGCAGGAAAGCGACCAGGACCGTTTCGCGGCGGCCTTGAACCGTCATTCGCGCAAGGTATGGCGCACGCCCAAGGCGCGACGTCGCTACCGTTTCGACCTGGCGATCCTCATTGACCCCCAGGAGGCCATGCCGCCCAGCAACAAGAGCGCACTCAAGCAATTCATTCGCGCCGGTCGGCGACGCGGCATCGATGTCAGCCTCATTACCCGCAAGGACGAAGGCCGTCTGGCCGAGTTCGATGCCTTGTTCATTCGCGAAACCACGCGGCTCGACCATCACACCTACCGCATGGCCAAGCGTGCCGAGCACGAAGGCCTGGTGGTTATCGACGACCCTCAGTCGATCCTGCGCTGTACCAACAAGATCTACCTGCATGCACTGCTCGGTGCACGTGGCGTCCCCGCGCCGCGTGGCGTACTCCTGAGTCGCGACGACCTGGTCCAGCTGTCGGACAAGGTCACCAGCCTCGACTTCCCGATGGTGCTCAAGGTGCCCGACGGCGCGTTCTCGAAAGGCGTGGTCAAGATCACCTCGCTCGACGAGCTCAAGGAACAGGCCTCGCGCCTATTCGCCTCCTCCGCGCTGCTGTTGCTGCAGGAATGGCTGCCCACCGATTTCGACTGGCGCATCGGCATTCTGGATGGCGAGGTCCTGTTTGCCAGCCGCTACTACATGGCACGCGGGCACTGGCAGATCTACGATCACTCACGCCCGAAGGTGCGTAGCGGCAGCTTCACCACGCACCCACCATCGGACGTACCCAAGTCGATTCTCAAGGCCGCATTGAAGGCCACGCGCCTGATCGGCGATGGCCTCTACGGGGTCGATCTAAAGCAAATCGGCGAGCGGGTCGTGGTCATCGAGGTCAACGACAACCCCAATCTGGATGCCGGTGTCGAGGACGCTTATCTTGGTTCACGATTGTACACACGCGTCATGGATGTCTTCCTGGCACGAATGGAACACCACGCGGCCGCCATGAAGCATTGAACTTATATAACCTGGATTAAAAACATCATTATTCCTAATATAGAGGCTAATAAATCGAGGCTACGACAGCAGATTTACTCATCGAGTTTCGGGCCTATAGTTTGACAGTGCGTTCCAAGAATTCTACAAATGAGGGTGTCGCTTTAGGAAAGAAGCGACATAACAGTCGCAACGCTTTAATGTCCTAGAGACATGGAACAAAGGAGTTCTTTATGCGCAAGGAAATGATTTTCGGCATCGCACTGGCACTTGCCTCTACCGGTGCATTCGCATCATTCAGCAGCCAAGACGCTGATGGTAACGGCAAGGTCAGCAAAGACGAATTCTATGGCGCGGTTTCCGATCAAGGGAAATTTTCCGATTGGGATCTGAACGGCGATGGTCTGATCGATGAAGACGAGTTCAATGAACTCGGTTATGACTGGGATTATGATACCTGGGATGCCAACTCCGATGGTTACCTCGACTCAGGTGAATTCTATGACGGCATCTACACGACATATGATGCCAACGAAGATGGCCACTGGGACGATGGCGAATGGGATGACGCCGGCGACGATGGCTGGTTAGACGTTTAAACATTTAGCTTGAACCGTAAGAAAAAGGCGACCCATCGGGTCGCCTTTTTCGTTGGCTCTTCAAACATCAACCTTCAAAAAGCAACAACAGCGATAGCGCGAACAGCACCCACATGGTGGGCTTGATTTCCTGAGTCTTACCCGCCGCCAGCTTGACGATCACGAACGTGAGAAAGCCGAAGGCGATCCCGTGCGTGATCGAATAGGTAAAGGGAATCAGCACCATGGCGACGAAGGCCGGGATGGCATCGTCGAACTGGTGCCAATGGATCTTGCGAATGGGGTCCATCATGAACACGCCGACCAGAATCAGGGCCGGCGCCGTGGCAATCGCCGGCACCAACGACAGCAGCGGCGAGAGGAACAGAAACGGCAGGAACAACACCGCCACGACCACCGCGACGAGCCCAGTACGGCCGCCCTGACTGATCCCCGCAGCGGATTCTACATAGGCATTGGCCGGGCTGGTTCCCAGCGGCCCGGAGATCAGCGCGGCGCTGGCATCGACGATCATCGAGCGCCGAATGTTGCGCGGATTGCCATCGGCATCCTTCAGGTTACCCGCCTCGGATACCCCCATAAAGGTGGAAAGCGCATCGAAAAAAGTCGTGAACAGCAGCACGAAGATGAACGGCCAATAGGCCACCGATAATGAGCCCCACAAATCGAGTGCCATCAAACCACTGAGATCCGGCATGGCGAAGATCCCGTTGAAATTGACCAGCGTCGACGACGCCATGTCCTCGGGAAAGTAACGGCTGCCGTCGCCCCACAGGCGGCCGATCGGCACGCTGGCCAACGTGGTGAAGACGATCCCCAGAATCAGCGCGCCGGGCACATTGCGCACCACCAGCCAAGCAGTGACCGCGAAGCCGATGAGAAAGGTCACCAGCACCGGGTCGAGCGAGGCCATGCCCACCACTGTGACCGGGTTGGGCACGATGAACTGCGCGTTGACCAGGCCGATGGTGGTGATGAACAGCCCGATACCGCAGGCAATGGCGTAACGCAATTGCGCCGGTATCGCATCGATCACCAACTGGCGCGCATTGAACGCCGCCAGCAGCGCAAAGATGACTCCAGCCCAGAACACGCAGCCCAGCGCGGTCTGCCATTCCATGCCCGCCCCCAATACCATGGTGTAGGCGAACAGCGCGTTGATGCCCATGCCAGGCGCCACCAGGATCGGATTCTTGGCGTAAAATCCCATCATCACACTGCCGAAGAAACTGACCAGCACGGTGGCGGTCAAGGCACTGGAAAAGGGCACACCAGCATCGCTCAGCACCGTCGGATTGACGACGATGATGTACATCGAGGCCAGGAAGGTTGCGATCCCCGCCAAGATCTCGGTGCGCGGGGTGCTCCCCTGGGCCCGGATGCCGAAAAGTCGTTCGAACACGTCGCGTTCTCCACACAGGTTGGGTTGGAATGAAACGTCGCGCAGTATAGCCAATGCTGGTCGACATGCTCATCCCCTGGCCTGATCAGTGCTTGCCACGCCATGGCTGCAAAAAGCCTCTGGCCTGTGCCATGATCTGACAAGCATTCACGTGCACCACGTCCACGCGGGAGAAGACCATGAGTTCCGAAGACAACCTGCTGCCGCTGATCGTCGAGCCCGAGCAGCTCGCCGAGCATCTCGGCGTCCCTGAACTATTGATCGTCGATGTACCGCTCAAGGCCGACAGCTACACCGACGGCCATGTGCCTGGCGCGGTGTTTCTCGACCATCGTCGCCTGCTCGCGGGCGATGGCCCGGTACCCAACGACGTCCCCAACGAAGAAGCGCTTTCCGCGCTGTTTTCCGAACTTGGCCTGACCCGCGACACTCACGTGGTGGCCTATGACGACGAAGGCGGCGGCTGGGCCGGGCGCCTGCTATGGACGCTGGAGCTCATCGGCCACACCCGGTATTCCTATCTCAACGGCGGCATTCATGCCTGGCGCGGCGACGGGCAGCGCTTCGAGCGCGAACCAAGCACGCCCACGCCCAGTGATTACCAGGCGACGATCCACCAACCCCAGGCTCAGATCCGCCGTGAAGAACTCATTGACCGCCTGGGTGAACGGGAGCTCGCGGTCTGGGATGCTCGCTCGCCGGACGAATATCGCGGAGAAAAAGGCAAGAACACCCATATGGGACATATTCCCGGCGCCGTCAATTTCGAGTGGACAGATGCCATGGACCCCGAACGCCACCTGCGCCTGCGCGATTACGCCGAACTCATCGCCGAGCTCGAGGCGAAAGGCCTGACGCCAGACATGGAAATCGTCACCCATTGTCAGACCCATCATCGCAGTGGCTTCACTTGGCTGGTGGGCAAAGCCCTGGGCTTCGAGAAGATGCGCGCCTACCCCGGCTCATGGCAGGAATGGGGCAACCGCGACGATACACCGATAGAGAAGTAAGCACCGCGCGCCCCGTGCATACCGGGAGCTATTGCGCCCATGACGCCACGCCCCTATCGTGGCATGCCTTTCGACCTTGCCGTGGATATGCCCGTGGATCGCGACGAACTCTTCGCCAGAATTCAAGACCCCCTGCCCCATCACCTGATTTCACGTGGGGTGGGCAAGCTTGCCGAGAGCCGTACGCCGTGGCTCAAGGACCTGCTCATTCAGCGTTTCATTCGTACCTTCGATGTCGACATGAGCCAGGCCGTCGACAGCGATCCCGAGGCCTACGCCTGCTTCAACGACTTCTTCACCCGCGCGCTCACCCCCGAGGCGCGGCCCATCGGCGAGGGCATCGTCTCCCCCGCCGATGGCACGCTGTCGCAATTCGGTGCCATCGATAACGGCACTCTCGTCCAGGCCAAGGGGCATACCTATTCGCTGACCGCCCTGTTGGGAGGCGATACGCATCGCGCCGCGCCCTTTCGGGACGGCCACTTCGCCACGGTCTATCTATCGCCGCGTGACTATCATCGCGTGCACATGCCGGTGACAGGCACCCTGCGCGAAATGATCTATGTGCCGGGGCGGCTGTTCTCGGTCAATCAGGCCACTGCCAACCACGTGCCAGGGCTCTTCGCCCGCAACGAGCGCCTGGTGTGCCTGTTCGACACCGAACACGGCCCGTTGGCGATGGTATTGGTGGGCGCGATGATCGTCGCCGCCATCGAGACGGTGTGGGCCGGCCAGATCACACCGCTCAGCGGCCGCGTGCAGACGACACGCTTCGACGAGCCCATCGTGATCGAGAAGGGTCAGGAGATGGGCCGCTTCAAGCTCGGTTCCACCGTGGTGATGTGCTTCGGCCACGACGTCGCATTTCGCGATGTCTGCACCGACGGCCTGATGGTCAGCATGGGGCAATCGCTCGCTTCCTAAGAGAGTCCCCATGACTGGCGGGGCAAGGCGAAGCGAGGGTCTTTTTGCCAGGGATGGCAAAAAGTAGCGCCCAGGGATGGTTTACAGCGCCCTCGCGGCGACTTGTTCCGTCAAAGCTGTGTTCTGCAATAGCACGGCTCTAAGGAAGCGCTGAATAAATCGTCGAGCAGAATGAAGCGCAAGGCGCCCGGAGCACAGAAGGCGAGACATAACATGGGGTTAGGCGAGCCTTCGAGCACCGCGTAACGCGGCGATTCGTCTGTGCAGACATTTATGCAGTGTTTCCTAACAGCGTGGCGTAGCAAACGCCATCACCTCCGCCACGCTCGCCTTGCCCAGCGCGAGCTGTATCAACCTGTCGAGCCCCAGCGCCACGCCGCTACCGGATGGCATGCCGGCCTCGAGCGCCGCCAGCAGGCGGACATCGACATCCACCTCACTGTGCCCTAGCCGCTGGCGTTCTCGATTGTCCTCGACAAAGCGCGCGGCCTGCTCCTCGGCATCGGTGAGTTCGTCGTAACCATTGGCCAGTTCCACCCCTTGCCAGTAGACCTCGAAGCGCGCGGCGACGACGGCGCCATCCTCGGGATCGAGATGACGCCGCGCCAGCGCCGCCTGACTGGCCGGATAATCGACGACGACCTCCAGCCCTTCTCGGCCGAGATGCGGCTCGATAACAAACGCCATCAGCGCGTCCAGACACGCATCGCGCTCGGCATCGTCCAAGGCCATGCCGGTCTCATGTTCGGTGGTCTGGCGTAACGTGGTCAGCGATGCAGTGAAGGGATCGAGCCCCAACTGGGTGCGAAACAGCTCACGATAGCGGCGCTGCCGACACGGCCCTGGGTCGCGCCCCAGCACGTGGCGAATCAACGCCTGGGTCTCGTCGATCAGCGCGGAAAGCGAAAAGCCCGGACGATACCATTCGAGCATGGTGAACTCGAGATTGTGACGACGCCCCACCTCGCCGTCGCGGAAGCTGCGCGCCAACTGGAAGATCGGCCCGCTACCCGCCGCCAACAACCGCTTCATGTGGAATTCCGGCGAGGTCTGCAACCACAACCGTTCGCGCCCACCCGGCGTTGAGGCCTCCAGCGACAAGCTCGCCAGGTGCGGGTCGCTGCTGCCGCCATGGCCAAGCACCGGGGTTTCCACCTCCAGTACATCGCGCTCGGCGAAGAACGCCCGCACTCGCGAGAGTAGCCGCGCCCGCTCGCGCAGCGTCGCGATACTCGCCGAGGGCTGCCAGTCGATAGACACGGAGGTACTCCTTTAACCACAAGACGCAAAAACAATGAGCGCCGCTTGCCAACTAAGCAAGCGGCGCTCGTAGCTCGTAGCTCGTAGCTCGTAGCTCGTAGCTCGTAGCTCGTAGCCCAGTTTAAGCCCGCGAGACGTATTCGCCGTTACGGGTGTCGACCTTGAGCACTTCGCCTTCGTTGATGAACAACGGCACGCGTACCACCGCGCCGGACGACAGCGTGGCCGGCTTGGAGCCGCCTTGTGCGGTATCGCCCTTGAGGCCGGGGTCGGTCTCGACCACTTCCAGCTCGATGAAGTTGGGCGGCGAGACGGCAATCGCGTTGTCGTTCCACAATGTCACGGTGTAGACGACCTGCTCCTTGAGCCACTTTTCGACATCACCGATGGCCTTCTTGTCTACCGCATACTGCTCGAAGGAGCCGTCGGTGCGCATGAAGTGCCACATGTCGCCGTCGCTGTAGAGGTACTCCATGTCCAATTCCAGCACATCGGCACCTTCCAGCGACTCGCCGGACTTGAAGGTCCGGTCCCAGACACGCCCGGTGATCAAGTTACGCAGTTTGACGCGGCTGAATGCCTGGCCCTTGCCCGGCTTGACGAACTCGTTCTCGAGGATGCTGCACGGATCCCCGTCAAGCATGACTTTCAGACCGCCCTTGAATTCATTGGTAGAATACGTCGCCATGATGCCTCGCTAGTTGCATGCGTCGTAGCGTGCGCTACGCAGATTGCTCGATGCGCCTCGTCATGGGATGACACCACCGCCATCACGAGGCCCATAGGAAATAGCCGCCCATGATAACCCGAACATCCATCGCTTTGCAGAGCGAGAATGCCGCGCCCGGCGAAGACGCCTCCGAAGGCGCCACGTTGACCCCGCGTCAGCACTCGCAGGACTGGCAAGCCCAGTTGCGCGATGCGGTACGCGATCCCCACGCGCTGTGTCGACACCTGGGGCTCGATCCCGCCTGGCTGCCGGGCGCCGAGGAGGGGCACGCCCTGTTTCCAGTACGCGTGCCGCACGCCTATCTATCGCGCATTCGCCACGGCGATGCCGACGACCCCCTGCTACGCCAGGTACTGCCCCTCGAGCGGGAAAGCGACAGCGTCGCCGGTTTCGTCAGCGACCCACTCGAGGAAGCCGAGCACCGCCCACGCCCGGGGTTGATCCACAAGTATCGCAACCGCGTGCTGCTCATCGCCAGCCCGGCCTGCGCCATCAATTGTCGCTACTGCTTTCGTCGGCATTTTCCCTACGCCGAGAATTCCCCCTCACGTGCGCAGTGGGCGTCCACGCTCGACTATCTGCGCCAGGACACCACGATCAACGAGGCCATTTTCTCCGGCGGTGATCCGTTGGCCTCGCCGGACCGGCGCCTGGCCTGGTTGGCCGAACGCCTCGCGGACATTCCGCATCTCAAGCGCTTGCGTCTGCATACGCGCCTGCCGGTGGTGATTCCCGACCGCGTCGATGGCGCGCTGCTCGACTGGCTGGCGGCCACGCGGCTGCAGACCGTAATGGTGGTGCACATCAACCACCCCAACGAGATCGACACGCACGTCGCCGAGGCCATGGCGCGATTGCGCGGCGCGGGGGTCACGCTGCTCAATCAGAGCGTGCTGCTGCGCGGTGTCAACGATGACGTCGAGACGCTCGCCCGGTTATCCGAGCGACTTTTCGAGGTGGGGATCCTGCCTTATTACCTGCATGTGCTCGACCCCGTCGAAGGGGCTGCGCATTTCGACGTATCCGATGCCGAGGCGGTATCGCTGGTCGAGACGCTACGCACCCACCTCGCCGGCTTTCTGATGCCGCGCTTGGTGCGCGAGATTCCGGGGGAGGCCAGCAAGACGCCGCTGGCTTAGGTGTGGCACTCACAGTTGTCGCCAAGCAACCGATCTCACGCCGACAGGGCGCGCGCCACGATCTCGCGTTCCCGCTCGGGCAGCGTCAGCGCTGACGCCAGCTCGTGCCCACGCGGCGACATCTTGCGCCAGGTCTTGGCGACGATGCGCACCAGCTTGTCATCATCGTGCTCACGGGCGAAATCGCTGAAATAGTGCGCCATGAAGACCAGGCAAGCGGTGTCTTCCAGCGCCTGGGTGTCCGCGTCACGCTTGAGGTTCTCCTTGCGGATCAAGGCACCGACATGCGCCACCGCCGCCTCGTCGTAGCCTGCCTCGCGGACGACCGTCTCCGCCAGCGCCGCTTGTCGACGCCCGAGATCGCGCCGCCAGGCCAGATAGCCGGGGCGATCGCGCGGGTAATCGTCACGCGGCACTTCCCAGCGTCTCAAATGCTGGGCGCGCACCGCGAGCTGCAACGGCTCCGAGGCTTCCGGGGCGACCCGCGCCAGCCAGTCGCTCATGCGCTGGGCATAGAGCAGCTCGGCGGGTTGTTCATCGCCCTCTTCTGTCATTGCGCGTTTGGGATCCTCGGCATGGGCCGCGTCCAACGCCGCCTGAGCGCGCTGAAAGGGCGTGTTCCCGGGCATGCTGACCTCCTTACGATGCGTGTTTGAGCGTGTCTGCTGGCACAAGGCTACCAATAGCGCTGCCCATGATATTCCAGCCAACCGGCGGGATGATCGCCGCCGGGATCGCGATGTGTCCAGTGCACGACACCCCCCTCAGGGTTCCATTCGTACTCACCGAAGAAACTAACCGTGTCCCCGGCTTGCAATCCCTCGAGGCGCGGTGCCAGGTCGATATTGTGCGCGATGAGCAGGGTCTGGCCGCTCGCCAAGCGCAGAATGAAGCGCTGATGGCGGCTGCCTTCGTCGTCGTCCGGCAGCACGCGTACCACCTCGCCGCGTGCCTCGACCTGAAGCCCGCTATGGTGCTGCTGGTAGGCCTCGCGCAGGGTCACGACGTCCGAACGCGCCCCTTCGCCGGCTGACGGTGCCGGTACCGATGGTGCCAGGACCGCCAGCGCTCCGGCGAGTACGAGTACCGCCGCCGCGAACGTCAGACCGAGGATGATCGCACGGCGGCGCATGCTCATGCCGACCTCAGGCCTCGCCAAACGTCTCGGCGGTGACGTTGGGCGCCGGCGCCTGCTGAGTACGCCAATGGCGGTTCAACGCGCCGAGCACGGCCTTCATGGAGGCGCTGGTGATGCTCTCGTCGATGCCGACCCCGAATATCGGCGTCTGCTCGACACGCACCTCGACATAGGCCACCGCTTCGGCATCGGCGCCCTGACCACGCGAATGTTCGTGATAGTCGATGATCTCGACATCCAGCCCGTGAGCCGCCAACGCCTTGATGAAAGACGCCAGGGGGCCATTGCCCTCGCCGGTGACGTGGCGACGTTCGCCCTGTTCATCGATCTGAGCGTCGAGACGCACGCGGGGGCTATCGTCATCCGAGCTCAAGCGATGATTGATCAGCGCATAGGGTTCGCGGCTGGTGAGATATTCGTCCTCGAAGGTGCGATAGATCATTTCTGACGTGATCTCGCGCCCGGTGCGCTCGGCCACCGTCTGCACCACCTGGCTGAATTCGATGGACAAGCGACGCGGCAGTTCGATGCCGTGCTCCTGTTCCAGCAGATAGGAGACACCGCCCTTGCCTGACTGGCTGTTGACGCGGATCACTGCCTCGTAGGAGCGCCCCACGTCGAGCGGGTCGATGGGCAGATACGGCACGCCCCAGCGGCTCTCGGGATGTTCGCGGCGCTCGGCCATGCCTTTCTTGATGGCATCCTGGTGCGAGCCGGCAAAGGCCGTGAATACCAGGTCACCGACATACGGGTGGCGCGGATGCACCGGCAACTGGTTACAGTGTTCGACCTCACGCATCAGTGGCGTGATATTGGAAAAATCGAGCTGTGGATGCACGCCTTGGGTGTACATGTTCATCGCCAGGGTAACGATATCCACGTTGCCGGTGCGCTCGCCGTTGCCGAACAGCGTGCCTTCCACACGGTCGGCGCCAGCCATCATCGCCAGCTCCGCCGCCGCCACACCGGTGCCACGATCATTGTGCGGATGCACGCTCACTACCAGGCTATCGCGCCGCGCGACGTGACGGCAGAACCACTCGATCTGATCGGCATAATGATTGGGCGTGGCGATTTCCACGGTAGCCGGCAGGTTGACGATCATCGGCTTGGCTAGGGTCGGCTGATAGACCTCGCTGACCGCCTCGACGATCTCCACGGCGAAATCCAGCTCGGTCGAGGTAAAGAGCTCCGGCGAATACTGGAAAGTCCAGTCGGTTTGCGGGCGGGCCGCCATCATGTCCTTGATCTGCGCAGTGGCATCCTGGGCGATCTGGATGCATTGCGACTTGTCGACGCCGAATACCACCCGGCGGAAGACCGGATCGGTGGCATTGTAGACGTGCACGATGGCGCGCTTGACGCCTTCCAGCGCCTCGAAGGTGCGCTCGATGAGGTGCGGCCGCGCCTGGGTCAGTACCTGGATGGTGACGTCATCGGGGATCGCGTCGTCCTCGATCAGCTCACGCACATAGTCGAAATCGATCTGCGAGGCCGAGGGAAAGCCGACCTCGATCTGCTTGAAGCCGGTCTTGACCAGCAAGTCGAAGAAGCGCCGCTTGCGCTCGAGATCCATGGGATCGATCAGCGCCTGATTGCCGTCGCGCATGTCCACGCTGCACCACACGGGCGGGTGCGTGATCCGCTGCGCCGGCCACTGGCGATCGGGCAGGTCGACGGCCTCGAAGGGACGATATTTGGTGGAGGGGTCCTTGAGCATCATGGCGTTATCTCCTTCTACGATATTCAAATGACGGGAATCGAAATGCCCTTCCCCAACCCGAAACACGACGACGCCCCGCGGCGGATAAGCACCGCGGGGCGTCGGCAATGGCATGACACATCGGCTCGCGGACCGAAGAGCGCTTGACAACGGCACGAAACGTATTCGGGGAGGTCGGGGAGCGGGAGGCAGTATTCGACATGGCTGACATTATCTTCGTTGGACTAGGCTTCGTAAGACCGTGAGGGTGACGATGCGCGAGGCATCCCGTCGGCTCATAGGCCGATGGTAAGTCGTAGGTCTAAGCGTGTTAGTCGCATGTCGAAGATCGTCATATAGCTAACTAAACAGCTGCATGCATGGCTGTCAACCGCCACTCACGATGATGGCGCCTCCTCATCGAGCGCCGCGTGACCATCTCGCCACAGGCGCACCAGCCACGCCGGGGCATGCGGCTCGTCGAGACAGCGTTGCCAATGCAACTCCCCGGTACACCGCGAGGAAAGCGTGAGGCGGAAAAACCGGCCATCGGGCGACGTGCGCGCTGCCTCGGGCAGCGTCGCCAGGGCACGCAAGCCCGCGTCGAGATGCGCCCACTGCAAGGGCGTCAGCCGGTCGCAATCGATCTCGCGCGGCGCGGCCAATCCCGGTAGATAAGCGAAACCGCCCTCACGTGCGACTGCCAGTCGCGTATCGCCCGACAGCACCGGCTGTTCGGTGTGGCTCATGAGATGACGCCTACCTCGCGCCAGGCCTCACCCACCGCGCGACGCTCGCGACTCTCGCGCCCATGCAGACGCTCGGCATGATCGAGCGTCAGGACGGCGAAGGCCGCGAAATCCGCCTCTCGACTCAATGTCGCGTCACGCATCGCGGCGTACCATATCGGCCCCACGCTTTCCCAGGCAGGTGCCTCGAGGGCCACTGCGGCAAGGTAAAACACCCGGTTGGGAATGCCTGAATTGATATGCACACCGCCGTTGTCGGCTTGGGTATCGACGAAATCGCGCATGTGGCCCGGCTGCGGATCACGCCCCAGCACGGGATCGTCATACGCCGTGCCCGGCGCCTGCATGGAACGTAACGCCCGGCCTTGCACCCGCTCGGTCAACAGTGCCGCACCGATCAGCCAATCGGCATCCTGGGGTGACTCGCCGGCGTGGTACTGCTTGACCAGCACCCCGAATACATCGGCCAGCGACTCGTTGAGCGCCCCCGCCTGATCGGCATAGATCAGGCCGACATCGCGCTCGATCACACCATGAGTCAATTCGTGCGCGACGACTTCCGGCGCCGCCGTGAAGCGTCGAAAGAGTTCGCCGTCACCGTCGCCGAAGACCATCTGCGAGCCGTTCCAGAAGGCATTGTCGTAGTCGCGAGCGTAATGCACGGTACCGATCAACGGCATGCTCTTGTCATCGATGGAATCGCGCTCGAAGACCTCCCAGTAGAACCGATAGGTCGCACCCAGCCATTCATAGGCTTCGTCCACGGCCGGATCGCCGCTCTCGGGCTGGCCTTCTTCTCGCACCAGGCGCCCCGGCAGCGTCTGCTCATGCTCGGCGCTGTGAATCCAACGGTCGGGACGCCCGGCAACGGCCCGTGCCGCATCCCGCTGCGGTGCCGATGCACCGCGCTGGCGAAACCAGTGATCGGCCTCGAGCGTCTGCTGGGCACAACGACGTAAGCGTACCGACCCTTGCACCGCGATGCGCTCGAGTACATGGGGCGGCATGAAACCACGCGCTGAGGTCTTGGTATCCGGCATGACCTTAAGGCCTCCTCGATCGACTATCGAACATACCCAGGCAGTGTGGCTCAAGATGCTAGATCAAGCGCAACGAGACGATGCCGCCGCCATGTCTATACCGGCGTCATACGATAGCGCGCGGAATTCACGGCCTCTTTCAGCGTGCCCAGTTGGTCGATATCGTCGTCATCGAGACGCTGATCGAGACGCCGCTTGGGGTTGTGAGTGT
Organism: Chromohalobacter sp. HP20-39; assembly: GCF_033052815.1. Taxonomy (NCBI): domain Bacteria; kingdom Pseudomonadati; phylum Pseudomonadota; class Gammaproteobacteria; order Oceanospirillales; family Halomonadaceae; genus Chromohalobacter; species Chromohalobacter sp. HP20-39. Next base: position 118,644 of record NZ_JAWHTP010000001.1, read on the forward strand.
TAAGGACGACATGCACCTGGCTGGGCGTGCCATGCGCATCTTGACGCTGAACCCAGGCCAGCGCGCCATTGGCGTAGAGGGCGAGAGATCCGATCGGCGCCATGCCGAAGCGGCGGATATAGCGCTGCACCCAGGTGTTATCGAAGCCTTCGTTCCGTGTCAGCAGATGCCGATAGACCTCGCGCTGCGTCCATGCCGCACGACCAGGCCGCGGGCGCGTCATTACATCGGCGACGTCCACCACTGCCATCATGCGCGCCAGCTCGGGCAATGCGTCCCCCCGCTTACCCGCTGGGTAGCCGCTGCCATCGAGGCGCTCGTTAGCCATGCCGATCACCTGCTCGATGACATCACCATCCAGCCAACGGCAGTCGTCCAGGCGCTCGCGTATCAAACCAACGTGGGCATGGAGCTGCGTTTGCTCTTCAGGACTCAGCGTCTCGTCACGCAAAAGGCTATCGGGCAGCATACCCTTGCCCAGGTCGTGAAGCAGGGCACAGGCCACCACGGCCTTGAGGCGTTCCGGTGCCATACGCCGCGACTGGGCAAGATCCAGCATCCTCACGGCCACCATCAGGCTGTGCTGAACCAGATGCGACTCCTGGGTAAAACACGCACTCGCATACAGCAGTGCCTGACGGTCCTGCTGCCACAACGCCAGCAGCGTATCGGTGCTGCGCGAGAGCTGTGTCGAGGCCACCGGCTCACCGCTCTTCAACTGCACCAATTGCGCGTTGAGATAATCGGCAACCTTCTGCAGCCGGGACGCCACCGCGCCTCCCGGCTGCGACTTCGTTCGTCGCTGGCGCCCCCTATCTCGCCGATTATCACTCGGCGATTGAAACAACGATGAGGGTTCCAGTGGGCGTCCAGCATGCATTGCGCTACGCGCGCTTTCGCGCTCGATTTCCTTGACGCAGTACCACACCAGACGCTCCATGGCCGGCGAGAGGCTAGTGAACTCGCAGCCCGCCTGCGCTTGCGTCCATGCCTCGTCGGTACGCACGTGGCGAACGTTGGCCGGTAATTCGAAGTGACGCTGATTGGGAAACATCAGGCGGATGCTATCGATGACCTTCTCGGGCTTGAGCGCTGCCGCCGCAGCCAGTGGTAGCGCGATCAAACACCCACCCAACGAGAGATTGCAAAGCCGCCCTTCATACGGCGTGTCCTCGCCCGCCACACGTAACATGACGCCAACCTCCATGTCCGCGCGCAATGCGGCCCGAAAGCTCTGGCGGCGATGCACCACTGACACCGTCTGCGGATAATCGCACATGGCCAGCAGGCGTTCCCCCTGCTCACGCCATTCATTTACCGCGAGCGCCTGTGTGGTCAACATCGCGCCCTCGACCTGCCCCATCAGCTGGAACGTCTCGCCGCGCCGCAGCCGAGGGACGATCTCGCGAACCGCCGAGACATCCAGGCACAGTGACTCCTCCTGGACGATATCCATGATCACCACGGGCCACGGCGTTCCGTCGCCACTTTCGAAGCACAGACTCGCGCCCCCAGGGAGGGTGAGGGTCTCGAGAAAGCCGTAAAGTTCGCCGGGGTGCGTGACATCCTGGGTTGGTGCGGAATCGGGTGGCGACATTGAGGTCTCGGCGCTGACGAAGCGAAAACGAGCACCTCCGTCACGCGGCGTGCTCGTGTAAGGGTATGTAATCTATTATCGACTATATCATGTACGACTTGAATAGCGCCTGATGGCGACTACAGACGGGTCAGTTCATCCTCATGATAGCCCAACAGGTAGAGCACGGCGTCCAGCCCCAGCGTGCTGATCGACTGCCGCGCCTGTTGGCGTACCAGCGGCTTGGCGCGGAAGGCAATGCCCAGCCCCGCGCTTTCCAGCATCTTGAGGTCGTTGGCGCCATCGCCCACGGCAATGGTCTGCGCCATGTCCCACCCTTCGCGCCGCGCGATTTCACCCAGCCACCAGGCCTTGCGCTCGGCGTCGATAATCGGCTCGCGCACCTCGCCGGTGATCTTGCCCGCGTGGATCACCAGCTCGTTGGCGTGAATCTCGTCGAAACCCAAGCGCTCCTGCAGGTAACGCGCAAAATAGGTGAAGCCCCCGGAAATGATCGCCGTGCGATAACCCAGGCGCTTGAGATTCGCCATCAAGCGTTCGACGCCATCCATCAGCGGAAGGTTCTCGGCAATCTCACGCAATACCGACTCGTCGAGTCCTTGCAGCTTGGCCATGCGCTCGCGGAAGCTCTGCTTGAAATCCAGCTCGCCGCGCATGGAACGCTCGGTGACGGCAGCCACTTCCTCAAAGACACCGTGCCGGCGCGCCAGCTCATCGATCACCTCGGCCTGGATCAGGGTCGAATCCATGTCGAAGCAGATCAGCCTCGGGTGTCGGCGCCACAAGGAGTCTTCCTGAATGGCGACATCCACGCCCTGGCGCGTACCCAGCGCCAGCGCCTGTTCGCGCAGGCGGGGCAGCTCGACCGCTGCCCCGCGCAGGATGAACTCCACGCAAGCGCCATGGGGGGACTGTTCATCCAGGGAATCGCCGCCCGACAAGCGCGCAATACGCTCGACGCTCAACCCATGCGCCGCCGCCAGCTCACCGACGTCGGCGAGAATCCCCGAAGGCAGCCGAGGAGCCAGCAGGGTCAGGATCAGGCGCGGCATCTCGGTCTGAGCCTCTAGGTCTTTCAGTGTGTCCGCCGCCACCGCTTCGACCTCGACGGCAAGTCCCTGTTGGACAAGGCCTTGTGCGGCGAGATGCTCGTTCAGTTGCGATTTGAAGGCATTGGCGCCGACCTCGGCGTTCACCAGCATCTCGAAGGCGACGTGACCCAATGCGCTGTGCTGGTGGATGTCCACAAGCCGCGCCTGGCATTCCATCAAGGCCGCGCCTAGCGCTGCCAACTGGCTCGGGTGGCTGGGACCACCGGCGCGAATCAATAACCGCTGTGTCATATGGCCTCTTCTAACCTCTTTCTTCGACCTCTAGCCGGTCGACTTTCTGGAAGCCTCGCGACAACTTGCTTCCCCGCCGACCCCGCTCACCGACGTAATAGTCGATATCGCGACTCGAGAGCGTCTGCTTGCGTTTGCCGGCATGCACCACCAACGAGGCACCGGCCGGTAGCATGGCCAGGTCGCGCACGAATTCCTCCCGGTTGGCGGCCCTGGCGCCGGGGATGTCGATCATTTTATTGCCCTTGCCCTTGGCCATGACCGGCAGTTGCTCGAGCGGAAAGACCAGCAAACGCCCCTCGTTGGAGACCACGGCGATGCGCGTGCCCTCACCTTCCGGCACCGCGACCGGCGGCATGACATTGCAGCCCTTGGGTACGCTGAGCGCGGCCTTGCCCGCCTTGCTCTTGCCGATCAGATCCTCGAGCCGGGCGATGAAGCCGTAGCCGCCATCGGAGGCCAGCAGATAGCGTGCCTTGGGGACATCGAGCATCACCCCCACCATGCGCGCCCCGGCGCCGGGGTTGACGCGCCCCGTGATGGGCTCGCCCTGACTACGAGCCGAGGGCAGATTATGCGCGCTCAGCGTATAGCTGCGCCCGGCATCGTCGAGCAATACCAGCGGCTGGTTGGACTTGCCACGTGCAGCCAGATGAAAGCTGTCGCCCGCCTTGTAGGAAAGCCCTGCAGGATCGATCTCGTGGCCCTTGGCACTACGAATCCAGCCTTTTTCGGAGAGCACCACGGTAATCGGATCGGCGCCCACCAGCTCGACCTCGGACAAGGCTTTGGCCTCGCCACGTTCGACCAGCGGCGCGCGACGTGCATCGCCATAGTCGTCGGCGTCCTGGCGCAACTCACGCTCGATCAGGTCGGTCAGCGCTGCGTCGTTGCCCAGCAGCTCCTTGAGGCGTTCGCGTTCGGCGCTCAGTTCGTCCTGCTCGCCGCGAATCTTGAACTCCTCGAGCTTGGCCAAATGCCGCAGGCGCAGCTCGAGAATCGCCTCCGCCTGACGCTCGCTGAGCCCGAAGGCGTTGATCAATCCCGGTTTGGGCTCGTCTTCCTCGCGGATGATGCGGATCACCTCGTCGATATCGAGATACGCCGCCAGCAAGCCTTCGAGGATATGCAGGCGATCCTCGACCTTGTTGAGACGATGCTCGAGTCGCCGACGCACCGTCGCTCGGCGAAAACGCAGCCATTCGCCCAGGATGGCATCGAGCGCCATGACCCGCGGCCGACCGTCGAGCCCGATCACGTTCAGGTTGACGCGCACGTTCTTCTCGAGGTCAGTGGTGGCGAAAAGATGCGCCATCAGCGCCTCGACATCGACCTTGCCGGAGCGCGGCACCAGCACCAACCGCGTGGGCGTCTCGTGGGTCGATTCGTCACGCAGATCCGCCACCATGGGCAGCTTCTTGGCCTGCATCTGCGCGGCGATCTGCTCGAGCACCTTGGCGCCGCTGACCTGATACGGCAGCGCAGTGACCACGACATTGTTGTCTTCGAGCGTGTAACGGCCGCGCAGTTTTACCGAGCCGCGTCCGCTCTCGTAGAGCTTGCCGAGATCGGCCGGTGAACTGATGATTTCCGCTTCGGTGGGGAAATCCGGCGCCGGTACGTAGGCCATTAGATCACTGACGTTGGCCTCGGGATGGCGCAGCAGGTGGCAGGTCGCATCCACGACTTCGCGCACGTTATGTGGCGGAATATCGGTGGCCATGCCCACCGCGATGCCAGTCGCGCCATTGAGCAGCACATGCGGTAAACGCGCCGGCAGTACGGCCGGCTCGTCGAGGGTGCCGTCGAAGTTGGGCGTCCAGTCGACGGTGCCCTGACCGAGCTCGGAGAGCAACACCTCCGAGAACTTCGACAACCGCGCCTCGGTATAGCGCATCGCCGCGAACGATTTGGGATCGTCGGGACTCCCCCAGTTGCCCTGGCCATCGACCAGTGGATAGCGATAGCTGAACGACTGCGCCATCAGCACCATCGCCTCGTAACAGGCGCTGTCGCCGTGCGGGTGGAATTTACCCAGCACGTCGCCGACGGTGCGTGCCGACTTCTTGTACTTGGCGTTCGCCGTCAGCGACAGCTCGCGCATGGCATAAACAATGCGACGTTGCACCGGCTTCATGCCGTCGCCGATATGCGGCAACGCCCGGTCGAGAATCACGTACATCGAATAATCGAGATACGCCTTCTCGGTATATTCCTTGAGGGACAGACGCTCGACGTCGCCCTCCTCCACATGGATGTCCATGGTCATACCTCGATCTCCGCCAGGTTGCCGTAATCCTCGAGCCAGCTCTTGCGGTCGCTAGCGCGCTTCTTGGCCAGCAGCATGTCCATCATCTCGCGGGTGCCGTCATCCGCGGTAAGCGTCAGTTGCACGAGGCGGCGCGTGTCGGCGGCCATGGTGGTTTCGCGCAATTGCAGCGGACTCATTTCGCCGAGGCCCTTGAAGCGCTGGACGTTCGGCGTGCCACGCTTACCTTCCAGGCGCTTCAAGATGGCGGTCTTCTCGCTTTCGTCGAGGGCATAGTGGACCTCCTTGCCCAGGTCGATGCGATACAGCGGCGGCATGGCCACGAAGACATGGCCGGCATCGACCAGCGACGGGAAGTGGCGCACGAACAGCGCACACAGCAGGGTCGCGATATGCAGGCCGTCGGAGTCGGCATCCGCGAGGATGCAGATCTTGTGATAGCGCAGCTTGGTGAGGTCATCGCTGCCGGGGTCCATGCCGATGGCCACGGCGATGTCGTGGACCTCCTGGGAGCTGTAGATATCGTGCGCCTCGACTTCCCAGGTGTTGAGAATCTTGCCGCGCAGCGGAAGAATGGCCTGCGTCTCGCGATCGCGCGCCTGCTTGGCGCTGCCGCCGGCGCTGTCGCCCTCGACCAGGAACAACTCGGAAGCCGCCGGGTCCTGCCCGGCGCAGTCGGCGAGCTTGCCCGGCAGAGCGGGACCAGAAGTCACCTTCTTGCGCGCCACCTTCTTGGCGCTCTTCTGGCGCCGCTGGGCGGCATTGATCACCAGTTCGGCCAACGCCTCGGCTTGGTCGACGTGATGGTTGAGCCACAGCGAGAAGGCGTCCTTGACGACGCCGGAGACGAAGCCCGCCACCACGCGCGAGGAGAGTCGCTCCTTGGTCTGACCGGCGAACTGGGGATCGAGCAGCTTCACGGAGAGCACGAAGGCGACGCGCTCCCACAGGTCATCACCGGTCAACTTGACCCCGCGCGGTAACAGGCTGCGGTATTCGCAGAATTCACGCAGCGCCTCGAGCAACCCCGAGCGCAAGCCGTTGACGTGCGTCCCGCCGAGCGGGGTGGGAATCAAGTTGACGTAGGATTCCTGCAGTAACTCACCGCCTTCCGGCAGCCACTGGATCGCCCAATCGACGCCCTGATCATCGTCCTCGAAATGACCGAGAAACGGCGAGGAAGGCAGCGTTTCGACGTCGTCGGTGGCCTGGGCCAGATAATCGCGCAAGCCGTCGGCGTATTGCCAGACGTTCTGGCTGCCGTCGGTATCCACCAGTGTCACCTCGAGCCCCGGGCAGAGGACCGCCTTGGCGCGCAGCAGGTGCTGAAGACGTGGCAACGACAGCTTAGGGCTATCGAAATAGCTGTCATCCGGCCAGAAGCGCACTACCGTACCCGTGGCCTTCTTGGCACACGACCCAACGACGGCGAGTTCCTCTACCTTATCGCCGTGGGCGAAGGCCATGCCGTGGCGGTCGCCGTCGCGGCAGACCTCGATTTCCAGGCGCCGCGACAGCGCATTGACCACCGACACCCCGACACCATGCAGGCCACCCGAGAAACGGTAGCTCGATTGCGAGAACTTACCGCCCGCATGCAATCGCGTCAGGATGAGTTCGACGCCAGACACCCCATGCTCGGGATGTACATCGATGGGCATGCCGCGTCCGTCATCAGAGACCTCGATGCCGCCATCGTCATGCAGCTGCACACGAATATGCTGCGCATGACCGGCCAGCGCCTCGTCGACGCTGTTATCGATGACCTCCTGCACGAGATGGTTGGGGCGACTGGTATCGGTGTACATTCCGGGGCGCTTGCGCACCGGGTCGAGTCCCGACAGGACCTCGATGGAACTGGCACTGTATTGCGTCATGCGGTGTCCATTAAGTGAGTTCGTCAGAGCGCGCGTACGATCGTGCGTGCAGCGTCCAACCACCATGCGCGAAGATGGCCGGCAAATAATCGGCCAGGGCACTGAAGCCGTGATCGCCGCCGGGATGCACGAGCATCGAAGCACCGGCATAAAAAGCCAGCGCATCGCGGCAATCCAGTGTTTCATCGGCGCTGCCCAGCAGCACTTGATAGCGGCTCGGGTCGATGACGGCGGCGGGCGTCATGGCCTCGAGCGCTTCGCCATGGCGTGCGTCGATGGTGAAACGCTCATGGGTATAAGGATTTTCCAACGGCGCGCCCATCCATTGCGTCACCAAGCGTGCCGGCCGTACCGCGGGGTTGATCAACACCGCGCGCACTCCGAAGCGTTCGGCCAGGCAGGTAGCCAAAAAGCCCCCCATCGAACTGCCGATCAGCAAGGTGTCATTGCCCAGGGCATGCAACTCGCGCTCAGCGCATGCCAAGGCTTCATCGGGGCGATGCGGCAATTGCGGCGTAACGCACCTGGGGGGCGCCACACCTTCGCTCGCCAGACACTCGCAGGTGGCCGCGATCAAGCGCGCCTTGGGCGACGCCGCACCACTGTTGAAACCGTGCAGGTACAAAACATTGGCCACGGGCGTCATATTGGCAACAGGCGTCATATTCGCTACGGGCCTCGTCAGCATACCGCACAACCTGTACAAACAGCCAGTATCATGTTCCGTCCTGTGCTTGCCATACAGCATCGAGTAGGCCCCGGCTGGAATCGTCCAGCGTCTCAGCACCGCGCCGCGAGGCCAGAATCTGCTCGGTTTCGGAGGCGATCTGCTTGCCCAATTCCACGCCCCATTGATCGAAGGGGTTGATGTCCCAGAGGGTGGCCTGCACGAACACCTTGTGCTCGTAGAGTGCGATCAACGCGCCCAATGTGCGGGGCGTCAGGCGGTCGAGCAGCAGCGTGGTCGAGGGCTGATTGCCACGGTAGCGCTTGTGACTGGGGCGCGGAGCATCGCTGGGCAGGGCCTCGTCGCCGAGCATCAAGACCCGCGATTGGGCGATGCAGTTGGCCAGCGTCAAGCGGTGCTGGGCCTTGAGGTGCGCCCGCGTGGCCGGGTCCTCGACCCGATCGTAGCGTCGCACCGGGGCAATGAAATCGCACTCCACCGCCTGAGTGCCCTGATGCAGCAACTGATAGAAGGCGTGTTGCGCGTTGGGGCCAAGCTGTCCCCACAGTACCGGGCAGGTGGAGTACGGCGTGATCTCGCCACTATTGGTGACCGACTTGCCGTTGGATTCCATCTCGAGCTGTTCGAGATAACTGGCGAAGTATTCGAGCCGGCCATCATAAGGCAGAATCGAGTGCGCGCGCACATCCAGGAAGTTGACATTCCAGATGCCCGCCAAGGCCAGCAGCACCGGCAGGTTGTCCTCGAGCGGTGTCTCGCGGAAGTGGCGATCCATCTCGTGGGCGCCCGCCAGCAGCTCGCGGAAGTTGTCCATGCCCACCGCCAGCGCAATGGGCAAGCCAATCGCACCCCATAGCGAATAACGCCCGCCGACCCACTCCCAGAAGCGCAACTGATGACGCGGATCGATGCCCCACTCGCTCATTTTCTCGGGCTTGGCCGAGACACCGATGAAATGCTGACGCATCACCAGCTCGCTCATCTGGGTGTCTTGACCGCCGTCGGCCAAGCGCGTCATCAACCAGTCGCGCGCGGTCGAGGCGTTGGATAGCGTATCGATGGTGGTAAACGACTTCGATGACAGCACGAACAACGTGGTGGCCGGGTTGAAGCGGGTCAGATAGTCGGCGAGTTGCGAGCCATCCATGGTCGAGGCGAAATGAATATCGACCTGATGCACGTCGCGCGGGCGATAATCGGCCAGGGCGTGGGTCACCATCAAAGGGCCCAGGTCGGAGCCGCCGACGCCCAGGTTCACCACGTCGGTGATCGGCCGTCCCGTGGCACCGCGCCATTGCCCGGCGTGACATTTTTCGACCATCGCCTGCATGCGGGCCAGCGTCTCGTGGACATCGGGAACGACATCCTCGCCCTCGACCACCAGGCTCGCCTCGGGTGGCAGGCGCAAGGCGGTATGCAAGGCCGGGCGGTCCTCGGAGAGATTGACCCGCTCGCCGTCTTGCAGACGCATGATGGCTCCCTCGAGATCGGCCTCGCGGGCCAACTCGAGCAGCATCGACAGCGTCTCGTCACGCCAGCGATGTTTGGAAAGATCCAGCGTCAGCCCTACCCCGCGTCGCGTAAAGCGCGCAGAACGATCGGGATGCTCGGCAAACAAGCTCTTGAGATGCACATCACGCATCTCAGTGGCATGCGCGGCGAGCCTTTGCCAGGCCGGCGAATGGTGGATCATGGTTGACTGGGTCATGACTCGTACTCTCCTTGACAAGCTCGCTAATGGCCCTGCGGGTGCACAGCCACGGCGCGGCGCGTACAATGCGCCATTCCCTGTGGCCCGGCCACGCCTCGACTCGATGAGTGCCTCATGAGTGACGCATCTTACCGTGACGCGATCTTTTCGACACCCCTCGACCGGGTGGCCAACTTTTCCTTCGACGAACAGGTCGTCGCCTGCTTTCCCGACATGATCCGTCGCTCGGTACCCGGCTATGGCCAGATACTGGGCATGCTGGGCTTGATCGCCGAACGTCACCTGCGTTTCGGCGCACATGTCTACGACCTGGGCTGCTCATTAGGCGCAGTGACCCTGGCCCTCGCCGGGCGTTTGCCGCCCGAGGCCTTTACCCTGACCGGGGTCGACCTGTCACCCACGATGGTCGCCCGAGCGCGCGAAACGCTCGGCGAGGAATGTCCTGATCATCGCATCGATATCATCGAAGGCGATATCCGTCACGTCGATTACCGACCCGCCGGCATGATCGTGCTCAACTTCACGTTACAATTCTTGCCTCCCGAGGACCGCCGTGCGGTCATCGAGCGCCTGTACGGCGCTCTGGAACCCGGCGGTGTGCTGGTGCTTTCGGAGAAGATCGTGCTGCCCGACGAGCAGGAAAACGCCTGGCTGGTGGAACGCTACCACGATTTCAAGCGTGCCAACGGCTACAGCGACATGGAAATCAGCCAGAAGCGCACGGCGCTGGAAAACGTGCTGGTGCCAGACACCCTCGAGGCGCATCACGCCCGTCTGCGTAGCGCTGGCTTTACGCGCGTCAGCACCTGGTTTCAGTATCTCAATTTCGCCTCGATGGTGGCCTTCAAGGATGCCTGATCGCTTCCCCCTCGACCGTAGCCAACGTGCGCTGTTCGATGCTTTCCTGGACCACGGTCTGACCGAATGGATTGCGCAGCTCCCGACGCAACTCGCCAACGGCCTGGACCGTCGACGCTTCGGCGATCTACCCGCCTGGGAGAAGGCCGTCGCCAAACTCCCGGCATTGCCCGAGGCGCGTCATATCGCCCTTGACCAGGACAGCGTGCATGTCGATGTCACGCTCACCGAGAGTCAACAACGCCAGTGCGAGAACCTGCTGCGCAAGTTGATGCCCTGGCGCAAGGGACCCTACACCCTGGGCGGCATCCACATCGATACCGAATGGCGTTCGGACTGGAAATGGCAGCGCGTCGCACCGCACCTATCACCGCTCGAGGGACGCCGCGTGCTGGATGTCGGCGGCGGCAACGGCTATCACGCCTGGCGCATGGCCGGTGCGGGTGCGGCGTTCGTGCTGGTCATCGACCCGTCGCCACGCTTCTATTTCCAGTTTCAGGCCATACGCCATTTCGTAGGCGATGCCGACGCATGGCGCACACATTTCCTGCCGGTCGGCATCGAGGACGTTCCTCCACAACTCGAAGCGTTCGACACCACTTTCTCGATGGGCGTGCTCTACCACCGCCCTTCCCCGCTCGAGCATCTGGCACAACTGCGCGACACACTGCGCCCCGGCGGTGAACTGGTCCTCGAGACCCTGGTCGTGGAGGGCGATGTCACCACCGTGTTCATGCCCGGCGAGCGTTACGCCGCCATGCCCAACGTCTACTTCTTGCCCTCATCAAAGGCGCTGTCGCACTGGCTCGAACGCTGCGGTTTCGAGGACGTGAGGATCGTCGACGAGGCTCCGACATCGCTGAAAGAACAGCGCAGCACTCCGTGGATGACGTTCCAGTCGTTGGCCAACTTTCTCGATCCCGAGGATCCCACGTTGACCCTCGAAGGCTATCCGGCGCCACGCCGTGCCGTACTGGTGGCGCGCAAGCCTGAGTGACTTGCCCTTCGTCGACATGCGAACGATAATGTTTATCATTATCGACGTCGAAGGAGGCCTGTCATGCTGTCGCTCTTCAATACGGCCCTGGAGGGAGTTCCGCGCCTGATGCCCTTCAATGATCGTCTGGTGCCGGGCGAACTACTCGGCATCTGCGGACCGCATGGCGCCGGCAAGAGTACCCTGATCGGCTTGCTCGCCGGTCTCTACCGACCCACGCGCGGCAGCATCTGCCTCGACGGCCAGCCCCTGCACTGCTGGCCCAGCACCTATCGTGCCCAACGCATCGCGCATGTCGTCGCACCACCGCAAAGCTTGGCCGATTGGCGCGTGCGCGACCTCGTCGGGCTGGGCCTGCTGGAGAGTTGCTCACGCGTCACGCAACACGGCGCCAGCTCGCCGCCCTGCCTTCCGCTTGCGGTTGAGACGGCGCTCGAAGCGCTCGACCTGCAGGTCATGGGCGACCAACGCTTGGGAGAACTCGACCCGGCGAATGCCCAACGCGCGATGATCGCGCGCTCGCTGTGCCAAGTCACAGCGGCACCCCACTGCCCATTCCGGCAGCGGCGCGACAACGGCATCCTGCTGCTCGACCTCGAGCCTCTGGCGCCCGAGGAAGAACAGCGCCTACTCGCCGATCTAGGTGCCGCCTCACGGCGCCACCGCTTGTGTATCGTGCCGGTCGTCAGCCAGTGCGACGCGAGTCTCGCCTGCTGTGATCGCGTGTGGTGGATGGGCCCCGGCGCACGCTGCACCAACCTCACGCCCTCGGTGCGTCATGTGCTGAAGGTACAGGTGACGCCGCCGAAGGCGGAAAGATCGCACCCCACGGCCCCGAGCGCCACGTCCTGACGTCAATCGGTCTCCGGCGTGTCGACCTGCAAGGCCTCACGCCGGATGCGCCAGTCTTCCAGCGCCATACGCGCCCGTGCTCGCTGCGTCTGCTCCTTAAGGGCTCGCGAGGGGGATTCAACCGCCTGCAGCGCGTCGTCCGACCAACGATAATAGGTAGGGTTGGCGAGACTCGTGGCTGCGCCCGCGTCACTGATCATAACGCCTTGCCCGCCATCCTGCTGATTGAACGTCAACGCCATCGGCGACGGCTCTGGCGTGTACAGATCACGCCCCATCCACGGCACCTGCGCGTTGGAAAGCGAATGCGCCCACAGCGTCGGGAAAATATCCCGATGACTGGTCCAGTCATCGACCTGCGCCTCGCCACCATTTCGGTAGGCCGGTGGAATCCACATCAGAATCGGCACCCCGAACTGATCGAACAGATCATGCGCGTCGGGATACTGAATGAGGGAGCGCGTGTTGTGATCACCGGTAGCCGCGAACAGCGTATGGTCCATCAACCCATCGGCTTCGAGATGATTCAGGAAGCGCCCCATGCTGTCATTGGCGTATTGGTAGGTCTCGAGGATCGAGGTGCCGAACTCGGGCGAGACGGCTAATTCATCGCCCAGCCGAGAGACATCCAGGGGCCCGGGATCGTAGTCTTCCGGGATCTTGTACGGCGGATGATTGGTGATCGATAGCATCACCAGCAGCAACTTCTCATCATTGGCTTCGGCTTGCTTTAGAAGTTCCTCGGCGTAACGGAACATCCACTCGTCATAGAGCCCCCAGGTGCTGCCTTTAGCCTCAGGGAAACGCTCCCGAATCGCGCTTTCGCCCAACACTTCGTCGAAACCTTGACGCTTGAGCGCATCGTCGAGGTCACGCCACTGCGTCGAGCCCGCCGTCAGGAAGACGGTATGATAGCCTGCGCGTTCATACGGCAGCACCGTCGACGTGGAATACTGACGATAACCATAACGACTTTGCGTCAACGGACTGATCGGCGTGTCGAGTAGCAGCCCCTCTAGGGAGGGATGTGTACCGTTCTCAGCCGATAGCGCATGCGGAAAGTAATCCGCCTTTTCCTTCACCCAGGGGCGCAAGCGGCCCAGTAGGTCGTTATTCTCGGGGTCATCGAAATCCAACGGATGACGTCCCCAGCTTTCCATCAAACTGAACACGACATGCGGTGGCTTCGCTTTTGCTGCGGGTCGCACGGGGGTCGTCTCGGTCATGTGGCCAAGAACCGCCTGGGGGGTATCCGCCTGCGACCAGCCAAGCACCTCTGCCGCCGCCATGGGAGAATTGAAGCCATAACGCGCCAGGCCCGACTGTGGATCATCCCCGATCCGGTTGACCTGTCGCTCCTTCCAGGCCAGATAAAGCGCCTCCGGCCCACTGGGCACCAGGTCGTTGATGAAGGAGTTCGACGACACCGCCATGTGCATCTCGCGCAGTGGAAACGTCCCTAGCGTGCCGCGTCCCAACCCTATCAATGCCACCCAGGAAGCCACCACCAGCAGAGTAGCCCTACGCCATCCCAGTTGACGCCGTTCATGTCGACGGCCGCGCCGCATCAGGGCAACCTGGGTTCCCGTCATGCCGATCAAGACGATCAGCAAGGGTATAAAGGGATAATCGCTCCATATCGTCTGCAGCACCGCCTGGGTATCGTCTTCGAACAGCCCGAAGATCAGCGAATTGATCGGCCCTTGATAAAAGGTAAAAAAGAAATGGTTGATCAGCGCCAAGAGATTGACCAAGGCCATGATCGCGATGGCCCAGACCAGCCACAAGCGGCGCCAGCCGGCCATAAAGACGCGCGGCAAGGGAAGCAACGCCGTGGCCACTATCAGCCATGGCCCCAGAAGGACCGCCATGATCTTGGCATCGAAACGCAACCCCATCCAGAAGGCTTGCCACATCTCGCCGACGGGCACTTCCAGGGTTGGGGGCGCATTCAACTGCCACAATAGAACACGCATCAAAGTCAGGGTCGCTACCCCGATGAGCCCCAACCGCCACAACTGGCGGTTCAGTTCACGCCAATGCTGCCAACGCGAAACGGTCACAGAATCGTTATACATATGTCATCTCAGCCTGATAAGCGCGGACACTATACCGACCTTGAACGACTCTGGCGATACGTTAGCTTGCTAATTGGGATAAATGAAAACCTTCAGAAACGACGACGCGCGGCCGAAGCCGCGCGTCGCGATGCCGCCTAGCGCCCATTGCCTTACGGGCAGGGACCGCTCTGCAGATTGGCCTGCGTCACGTTACTGCCTGGCTCCACGTCGCGTGTCAGCCAGACATTGCCACCGATGATTGAGCCCTTGCCGATGGTAATACGTCCCAGAATCGTCGCTCCGGCGTAGATGACCACATCGTCCTCGACGATGGGATGGCGCGGCAGGCCTTTTTCCAGGTGGCCACGCTCATCCGCCGGAAAACGCTTGGCCCCCAATGTCACGGCCTGATAAAGGCGCACGTTATTGCCTATGATCGCGGTTTCGCCGATAACCACGCCAGTGCCATGGTCGATGAAGAATCCCTCGCCGATGGTCGCGCCAGGGTGGATATCGATCCCCGTGTCGGAATGCGCGCTTTCCGCGATCATGCGCGCCAGCAACGAAAGGTCCTCCTGGTAGAAATAATTGGCGATACGGTGGTGGACCACCGCATGCACCCCCGGATAGCACAGCAACACCTCATCGACGCTCCGCGCCGCCGGATCGCCATGATAGGCAGCCATTACATCGGCATCGAGCCGACGCCGCAGCTCAGGCAGATGGGCCGCAAACCCTTTCACTATTTCTACCGCCCGTGCCTGAACGTCGCCAGTATCGTGTCCGAGTTGGCGAGCAATGTACTTGAGTTCCAAGCGCACCTCGTGGCACAGCGCATTGAGAGTGGCATCCAGCGTATGGCCCACGTAGAAATCCTCGCTCTCGCGACGCAGGTCACTGGGGCCGAGACGCATCGGAAACAACGCCCCGATCAAGTCGTCGGTGATGACACGAATGGCACTCCGCGACGGCAGTTCACGACAGCCACGCTCGCGCGAACGACCATGACGCTCGCGCCAGGTTTCCCGGGTGGCTCTCAACTGCGTCACGATTTTTTCAAGCTGCCAATCGACGTTATGCATACCTCACCGTGTCCTCAATGAATGCGAGTGCCTCATGATAAGCCGCCTCATGGTCGAGTGCGACCTCGGTGTCGCATACAAGTAGACCATGTCCCATCACACGCCGCTCCTTGAGGGCACCATGCAAAATGCCCTTTCTCGCAAGCGAGAAAGGGCATGCGATGCACCGAGATCAGTCTCTCAGCGCCCCAGTAGTGAGCGAACGTCTTTCGCCTCCCAATGCGGGAAATACTTTCGAACCAAGGCATTGAGCTCGACTTCGAAGGCTTGCCAATCCACCTCGCCAGTGCCCGTACCAGCACCTTCGGCCGCGCCTCGCACCATCCCCGCACCCACGGTGACGTTGGTCAGCCGGTCGATGACGATGAAGCTGCCGGTGCCGGGGCTGACGCGGTAATCGTCCACCGGCAGCGTGCCGGCCACCTCGATGCGGCAGCGGCCGATGGCATTAAGCCCCAGGGTCTCGGCGGCGTGATGCGCGAGCGTGTTGACGTCGATCTGGTAGTCGATCTGGCTCACCTTACCGGCCAGATCCCGGGTGGCGAGCTTGAGGTCATAAAGCCGGCCGGGCTCGAGAGCGGTGTCATGCATCCATACGATGTCGGCCTCGAAGACATCGGCCAGTGGCACCTCGGCGTCGGCGGCGACCAGCCAGTCGCCCCGCGAGATGTCGATCTCGTCACTCAGGGTGACGGTGATCGCCTGCCCCGGATAAGCCACCTCGAGATCGCCGTCGAAGGTGACGATGCGCTCGACCGTGGAGTGCTTGCCCGAGGGCAGCACCTTGACCGCCTGGCCGGGCCGCAGGATGCCGGCCTCGAGCGTGCCGCAGTAGCCGCGGAAGTCGAGATGCGGGCGGTTGACGTACTGCACCGGCAAGCGCAGGTCCGTCAGGTTCTGATCGTAGGTGACCTCGACGGTCTCGAGCAGCTCGAGCAACGGCGTCCCGGGCTGGCCCTCGACACGGTACCAGGGCATGTTCTCGCTGCGATTGACGACGTTATCGCCTTCCAGCGCGGACAGCGGCACGAAATGGATGTCGGGGGCATTGAGTTTGGCGGCGAAGTCGCGGTACTCGGCGACGATCTCGTCGAAACGCGCCTGGGAATAGCCGACCAGGTCCATCTTGTTGACGGCGATCACCAGGTGCTGGATGCCCAGCAGGTCGGCGATGAAGCTGTGCCGCCGAGTCTGAGTCTGGACGCCGTGACGCGCATCGATCAGGATCACCGCGAGGCTGGCCGTGGAGGCACCGGTCGCCATGTTGCGGGTGTACTGCTCGTGGCCCGGCGTATCGGCGATGATGAACTTGCGCTTGTCGGTGGAGAAGTACCGATAGGCAACATCGATGGTGATGCCCTGCTCACGCTCGGACTGCAGACCGTCGACCAGCAGCGCCAGATCGACCTTGTCGCCGGTGGTACCGCTGGTCTTGGAGGCCTGGGTGATCGCCGCCAGTTGATCCTCGTAGATCATCTTGGAATCGTGCAGCAGCCGCCCGATCAGGGTCGACTTGCCGTCGTCGACGCTCCCGCAGGTGATGAAACGCAAGAGATCCTTGTTTTCATGCTCGTGCAGGTAGGACTCGATATCGTCGGCAATCATCGGCGATGCATGAGACATAATTCTCTCCTGGTGGCACTGACGCTGCGAGCCACGCGCTTCGGGCTACGAGCAGGTCGTGCTCTCTTCATGTTCAGTTATGACAGCCGGGGGCTGTTGGATAGGGATTTGAGCAAGGAACCAAGCATTCGCGACAGAGCCATCGCTTCACTACGCCACTGCTGACCTATCTCGTCAGGAATGTAGCCAACTTCGATGCCTATCAAAGCTTGCGTCGCGAACTCCCCACAAGAGCCTTTGGCGATTGAAACGAAACGGAACTTCTCGCGTTCGGTAAAGCGCTCGAAACCTTCGGCAATATTGCTAGGAATGGACAGTGCGGAGCGCGTAATTTGGTCTTTAAAGCCAAAATCTCGGAGGCTACGAAGCTCCCGATAAACATCGACACTCAGGCGTTTGCTACGCTGCCAAACTTCCATTTGTTCATGTCGCATGTACGTTCCTTGTTAGCTTTTTAGCTCGTGGCCCGTAGCTCGTAGCCCGAAGCTCGCGGCCCGCAGCCCGCCGCTCGTGGCCCGTAGCTCGCCGCCCGGCGCGTTAGAAGTACCCTTCCCGCTTCTTGCGCTCCATGCTGCCGGCTTGGTCTTTGTCGATCGTACGGCCGGAGCGTTCGCTGGTCTTGGTCAGCAGCATTTCCTGGATGATCTCGGGCAGCGTGTCGGCATATGACTCCACCGCGCCGGTGAGCGGGTAGCAGCCGAGCGTGCGGAAGCGTACCCACTTCTCTTCGGGCACTTCGCCTTCCTCCAGCGGCATGCGGTCGTCGTCGACCATGATCCACGTGCCGTCGCGCTCGACCACCGGGCGCGGGGCGGCGTAATACAACGGGACGATGGGGATCGATTCGAGATAGATGTACTGCCAGATATCCAGCTCGGTCCAGTTGGAGAGCGGGAAGACGCGAATCGACTCGCCCTTGTTGATCTTGCCGTTATAGATGCTCCACAGCTCCGGGCGCTGGTTCTTGGGGTCCCAGCGGTGGTGCTTGTCGCGGAAGGAGTAGACACGCTCCTTGGCGCGAGAGGCTTCTTCGTCGCGGCGCGCGCCGCCGAAGGCGGCATCGAAGCCGTACTTGTCCAGGGCCTGCTTGAGCGCCTGGGTCTTCATGATGTCGGTATGCTTGGCACTGCCGTGATCGAACGGGTTGATACCCGCCTCGACGCCTTCCTGATTGATATGCTCGATCAACTCCATGCCCACCTCGTCCGCCATGCGGTCGCGAAACTCGATCATCTCGCGGAACTTCCAGGTGGTGTTGACATGCATCAACGGGAACGGCGGCGTGCCGGGATAAAACGCCTTGCGCGCCAGATGCAGCATCACCGACGAATCCTTGCCGATGGAATACAGCATCACCGGGTTGGCGAATTCGGCGGCCACCTCGCGGATGATACGGATCGACTCCGCCTCGAGCTGCTTCAAGTGGGTCTGGCGTTCGGGTGAGATTTCGGTCATAGAGTATCCGGAAATTCAGGTTCAATGGCGGTGAGAGAATTCGTGGGCCGCCACTCTACGCGTCATGGCGCTCACGGTACCCAGAGACACATGATAACGTCAAAGAATTAAGAAATATCTTTTAAGCACGATTAAGAATAAAAGGGCTCTAACGCAACGCGATCAGACGCAGTCAAGGGTCGACACGCTCCACCCAAGTCGACAACCGTTGCCCTTCCAGATCAACGATCCGAAAGCCGGGACGGGAGGCTTCGTCGAGCGTGAAATCGTCTTGCCGAGGAAGAAACTGATCGGCAGTCGCGGGGCAGCCGTAAACGGCAATGTCGCCGTGCCGTGCCGCAAAAGCCTGGTGAATATGCCCACACAGCACCGCCCGCACCTGAGCATAGGCGGCCAACGTCTGCCAGAATGCCTCACGATCCGCCAGCCCCAGGGCATCCATCCACGCCGAGCCGACCGACAATGGCGGATGGTGCATGGCCAGCAACGTGGGACGGTCGTCTTCCTCGAGGCGCACGGCAAGCTCCTGCAAGGCGTCTTGGCCGAGCTCCCCGCCGGCCTGACCGGGTACTCGGGAATCCAGCAACAACAGTCGCCAGTCCCCGAGGTCGAGTTCATCGTGGAAAGGATGCAGCTCTTCCATGAACTCGGGATGGTCGTGATTGCCGGTCATCCAGAACCATGGACATTCGAATTCAGCGAAGACCTCGAAGGCATGGCGGTACGCGGCCGGGGATTCGTCATGCCCGATATCGCCGCTGACCAGCACGATGTCCGGACGCAAGCGCCGCGCCCGAGCGACGACAGCGCGCAACTGGCTCAGCGGGTAGCCAATGCGCGAACGCGCCTCGGGATTGGCACAGAGATGACAATCGCTGATCTGGATCAGGCGCATCAAGGCAGCTCCGGCACGTCCACGGTCAAGCCGTGGGCCAACCCATGTTCCAGCCATTCCCCCAGGAACCGATTGAGCTGGAGTTTTTCGTCGGGCTGATGCATGCGCGCGTTGGGATAGCGATAGCGGCCATGGAAATGCCGCTGGCGCTGGAAGTCGGTGACCTCCGCCATGCGCGCATCGTGATACAGATGCACGCGCATGCGCGGCGACTCGATGATGCCGTCCAGCACACCACTCTGCGAAACGCGGCAAATGGTGGTGTAAGGCGCGCATTCGAGCACTTCCAGCCATAACGAGCCGAAGCGGCGATGCTCGCCGGCCAGGGCGACCTCACGCGTCTCGCCGGCATCCATATCGCCGAGCAGGCGACTCAGGCGCAGGTAGTTGGCCGTGCACTCGCCCTGCAGGGACTTGAGGTCGTTGACATAGGCTGCTTTCGTCATCCCCTACCTCCTTGCCCGTAGTGAGGCACGCTCACGCACCAACCAATTCAATGCGATCAGGGACATCGCGTTATCGATGATACCTTGCTCGAGAAGCGCCCAGGTCTCGGCAAAGGACAACACGTGGACCTGAATGTCTTCGTTTTCGCTCTCGAGACCGTGCACACCGCCCACACCGTCGCTATCCACCAACCCACAGAATAAGGTAACCCGCTCCGTGCATGCACCGGGGCTCGGATAGTACGTATACAGCTCGATCAACTCGCCGATCTCGCAGCCGGCTTCTTCCTGCGCTTCACGGCGAGCGACCTCGGCGGTAGTTTCACCCGCGTCGACCAACCCCGCCACAGGCTCCAGCTTCCAGGGGCTTAGCGGATCATCCAATGTGCCGGCACGTATCTGTTCGACGTGCACCACGCAATCGCGCTGCGGATCATAAAGCAGCACACCGACCGCGTCGTGGCGCACATGGACTTCACGGATGACCCGCTCGCTCCACCGGCCGTCGAAACGACGATGCCGATAATGACGCCGCTCGAGACTGAAAAATCCCGCCTGAAGCGTTTCATCGAAGCGCTCCTCGACCGACTCATGCGCATAACGCGGCGTGTAAGGGTGGGACTGTTCAGCCATGACGCCTCCTGACAGTAAAACCGCAAACGAGGCGACACGATAAAAGGCGCGTCGTCCCGATACACGGCACAATGCGCCTCATTATCCCGACGCAGCATGGGAATGCCAACCGCGCCGACCATCATCTATGACAATTCGTTCAATAGCCGCCGCGCTTTCTCGCGCAACGCCTCATCCGAGGCGCGCCCCTTGCGGGCCTGACCGTTCACGGCCTGCTGCGCGTGGCGACGGGCCTCGTCAAGGCGCCCCTCGTCGCGGAGATACGTAGCATAGAAGTAATGTGTGTCGATGCCATCGCCGCGAATTTCCAGCGCACGCCGCAGCAACTCACCGGCCTTGTCATCGTCGCCGAACGACACTGGCCAGCCCGGCGCCCGATCGTAAAGCGCCCCTAGCGTCACATAGGCGGCGCCGTCATCGCCACGCGGGTCGAGCTCGATGGCACGCTCCAGTGCCTGGCGTGCGCGTTTCGCCAGATCGAGCGCCCCGAGGCCCCCCTTGGCCTTGGCGTACGAGGCAAGAATCACGCCTTCGGCCGTCAACACATGCGCGTTGTCGGGATGCGCCTCGGCAAGCATCTCGGCTTCCTGCGCCAGGCTTGCCAGCGCCTTTTCCTGTGCCGCACCCTGCATGCCATACTCCACGTTTCCCCAACGCGACATCAGCGGATACACACCGTCCGGCGAGGCGTCGGCCCAGACCGGAGCGCTACTGAGCGCGCCGATCAAGGCAGCGCACAAGACAGCATGAAGACGTGCCGGTATGAGACGGCGTCGACGGCGTGCTCCCACGAAATGACGACCCTGCATGACGACCTCCTGGCGTGCTGCACCTTTGCGATGGTAGGTATGCTTACTCGTCTAAAATGTAACGAACGTTTGAATTACTCGCTAAGTCGATTCGTCGTAGTGCGAGCTGTAGTGTCGACGAGCCTCGCACCGGGTAGCGGGCTTGGCGTACCGGCAAGGCTTGCGTAGGGTAAGCATTCCACGCTCTGGAGGTAGGCATGAAAGGCCGCAACATGACCCGTTGGCGCGATCCCGCCAAGGACCCGCGCCAGGAAAAGAAGAGCCCGCTGATCACGGCACAGGGCTATGCTCGGCTCAAGGGCATCCATGAGCATCTTTCCCGTGTCAAACGCCCCGCGCTGTCCACCAAGGTCGGCGAAGCCGCCGCCCAGGGGGATCGCAGCGAGAACGCCGACTACACCTATAACAAGAAAGAGCTCAATCGTGTCATCGCACGCATTCGCTACCTCGGCAAGCGCCTGGATGAGGTGCAGGTCGTCGACCGCCTGCCCGCCGACACTTCACGGGTATACTTCGGTGCCTATGTCACACTCGAGGATGAAAACGGCGAGGAATTGGCAATCCGTATCGTAGGCCACGACGAAACCGACACCGACAAGCACTGGGTCAGCGTCGACGCCCCACTCGCCCGGGCCTTGCTGGGCAAAGGGCTCGACGATGACGTCACCGTCCAGGCACCGGGGGGCGACACCACCTATGTGATCACGGATATCGCCTACGCCGACCCCGAAACCTAAGTCTCATTTGAAAAGTGCCTAACGCTTGATGGCGCGATATACCCGAAACCGCCGATCATCGGCGAGGATCTTGAAGTCACCGAAGGCCTCTTCCAGCAAGCGGGGATACGGCAGGAAGGCGTTGGCCACCAGAATCAGGCTGCCGCCCCGTACCAATTTGTCAGGCGCCTCGCGTATCAAGCGCGCCGCCGGGCCATAGTCGATGGCACGCTCCTGATGAAAAGGCGGGTTACTGACGATGGCGTCGAATTTTCCCGTCACTTCACTGTAGACATCGCTCTGCCAGGCCTCCCCCGCCACGCGATTGGCCTTTAGCGTGCGGCGCGTCGCGGCCACCGCGAAGGCGCTGAGATCCACCGCCGAGACGCTTGCGCCCCGTGTTCCGAGCCAGGCGGCTATAATGCCGTCACCACATCCCATATCGAGCAGATGACGCCCGGCAGGATCACCCAGCGCATCGGGCAATGTCTCGAGCAACAAGCGCGTGCCGTCGTCGAGCTTGCCATGGCCGAACACGCCGGGATGGCTCGCCACGTTGAGTCCCGCGGCCTCGAACGTGGTCCAGGCTGCCTCCGGTGACAACGACAGCGGCGCGGTGCGCGTAGCGTACAATGTGCAACGCCGCGCGCTATCCACCTTGCGGCACCCGAGACCCAGGGCGGCCAGCGATTTGAGCACACGCTTGACGCCCCCTTGGTGTTCACCGACGACCTGTAGGGGCGTCCCTTCGGGCAACACCGCGCACAGCGCCAGCAGCCACCATTCGCCGAGCGCATGCGTCTTGGGCCAAAACAGCACAGCGCCCGCGACCGGTGCTTCCAGCACCGGCGCGAGGGCGTCGTAAACCCGGTATCCCCGCGCTCGCCAGGCCTGGCAAACCAACGCATCCGCGCTCCATACGCTGCTCCCATGCATTTCCAGCCAGGCATCGCGAGGCGGCGCGACCCAAAGCCAATTGCGATAATCGTGGGACTGACGGGCAAGCAGTTGGCAAGGGGGCGTCTCGGCGCTCATGACGCGGTCTCCGGTTTGTACAGGGTATAGTGAAGATAACGTCCCAGGCGCCAATGCGGTTCCTGCTGGCAATAACGACGCTCGAGCTCAATCACCTTCTCGAGTTGCGCCGGCGCCGGGTGGCGCTCCGCAAGGTAATCGTGGAAGATACGCACGCCCGTCACCGCCTCGATCGACAGGCCTTCCGCCTTACTCCATGCGCATATCTGGGCATCGGTGAGCGGCGAAATCGGCGTCAGGCGCTGACGCTTGCCGAGCCCTTCCAGCCGATCGTCGAGCGCCTTGTCCAGATTGCCCTTGATCACGTTGGAAAACCGCAATGCATCGCGGTTGAAGACCATCAGCGACAGATACCCGCCCGGCGCCAATAACGTGGCGAGTTGCGCGAAAGCAGCCTGTGGCGCCGCCAACCACTCGAGCACCGCATGACAGACGATCAGCCCCCACGGCCCCGGCGTGCGTTCGTGAAGCGTCTGCCAAGTGGCATCGACGGGCGTGACGACCAGATCCCCCATCCCCGCGATGGCACGTTCGCGCATGTCCCGCGAGGGCTCGACCATGGTCACCGCATGACCGCGTTGCGCCAACCACATGCTCATTTGGCCCAGACCGGCACCCACATCCAATGCGGGACGACCATCGGCGGGGAGTTCATGGGGTAACACATGCTCCAGCACCGCCAGACGAATCGCACCTCGCGGCGTCCCGTAGAGGCCACGTTCGAACTTGTCGGCCAAGCCGTCGAAAATGCGGTCGTGGGTGACCAATGACATCCCCTGGCTATCCAGCGTTTTCTAAAATGTCGGCGATTGAAGACACTTTTCCGTCCAAAGCCTGGCACTGGAATATAAAAAAAGGGTAGTCTAGCGCTGCTGGCCGTATGCCTCCAGCCCAGACCACGCAGGGCTTTCAACCACAGTGCATGGCGTCGGCCCGACACGCATGACGTCACTTGATCGCGCTCCGGCCGGTGGCCGATAAATAGTGCCATTCCCACGCCCCGCGTGGCTGTCGTAGAGGACACGAAACCTTGGCCCCACATATCTTGCCTGCGTCGCTGACCGAGCTGCTGGAAGTGCCAGGCATCGCGCTCACTATTGCCGATGGCGACCAAACCGGCTGCCCCTTGGTCTTCGTCAACAAGGGTTTCGAACAACTCACCGGCCATACCCGCGAGGAAGTGCTGGGGCGTTCCTCCCATTTACTGCAGACGGGCGATGCGGATCCCGAGGCCAACCATCGTCTACAGCGCGCTATCGATGAACGCACGGCGCTGACGCTGACCCTGAAAAGTCGCCGCAAGAACGGTTCTCGCTTCGACAGCGAACTGGTGCTGACCCCGTTGTACAATCAGGCGGGGCATTGCTACCTGATTAGTGTGCAGCGCGACATCGATAAGCAGCATCGACCGCATGCCCGCTGGCGAGCCCAGAATCGCCTGCTCGATCAGCTCAGCGCCCAAGTCCCCGGCGTTTTGTTTCAATACCGGCAATCGCCCAGCGGGCAGGGCAGCTTCTCCTATATCAGCACTCGGCTGGCGGATTATTGCGGCATCGACACCGGAACCCTGCAGCAGGACGCCGACACGCTATTCTCGCGGATCGCTTCGGAGGACCGACGCCACCTGAGCGACGCACTCGAAAGCTCCGCCGCCTCGCTGCGGTTATGGCAGTCCGCCTTTCGCTATCATCACCCCACCCGGGGACTGCGCTGGCTGGAGTGCGCCGCCATGCCCACACGTCTCGCCAACGGGGGCACACTGTGGCACGGCTATTTGACCGATGTCACCGCGCGCAAGCTTGCCATGAAACGCATGGCGCTTGCCGAGACGGTTTTCGACAGCACCCATGACGGCATCCTCGTGACCGATGCCGACAAGCGCATCATCGACGTCAATCCCGCCTTCACGCAGTTGACCGGGTACAGTGCCGAGGAAGCCCTAGGACACACGCCTCACTTACTTTCCTCTAGCAAACACGATGCGCAGTTCTATACCAACCTGTTCACCACCGTGCATCAGCAAGGATACTGGACGGGCGATATCTGGAGCGTCTGCAAGGACGGTCGCCAGCTCATCGAGAACGTCACCATCTCGGCGATCCACGATGTCCACGGCACCATCACCCATTACATCGCAGTGTTCCGCGATATCACCCAGAAACATCTGAAACAGGCGCGCCTCGAACGGCGCGCCATCTATGATCCGCTCACCAGCTTGTTCAATCGCGATCATTTCGGCGGGGCGCTGGAAAACCTGCTCTCCGGGCTTTCCTTCACTGGAATCGGCATTGCCGTGCTGTTTATCGATCTCGATGACTTCAAGCCAATCAACGATACATACGGCCACGCAGCAGGCGATGAAGCGCTGGTGATCATCGCCCAGCGGCTCAAGCAACAAACACGCAGCACCGACCTGGTCGCACGTTTGGGAGGCGACGAATTCGTCATCGCCCTGGCAGGCATGCGCAGCGCAGAAAAAGCCGAGAAGGTCGCCTTCAAGATCCTCGACGACCTGATCAGCCCCATCAACCTGCGCAACGGAAACAGCATCACGCTCTCCGCCTCGGTGGGGGTCGCCTATACCGAGGACAGCCAGTACGCCGCGAACGCGTTGATCGCGGCCGCCGATAGCGCCATGTACGAAGCCAAGAGCCAAGGCAAGAATCGCGTCTCAATGAGCCAGCGCCACCCAAGCGATGGCGATACTCTCTACACGCGCCTGCAGAACGCCCTGGAGCAAGAAGAATTGGCGCTGTTCTATCAACCCATCCTATCGCTGGCCGACGAACGCATCGTCAGTTTCGAAGCACTGGTGCGCTGGCATCACCCCGAGCAAGGCCTGCTCGCGCCGCACCATTTTATCGATATCGTCAATCATTCCTCGCTGGAGCGCGCCTACAGCTCCTGGCTCGTCCATCAGGCCGCGCACACCGCACAACGCTTTCAAGCCTGTCACATGGCAGTCACCGTGAGCATCAACGTCACGCGTGATCAGGTCGAATCCGGCCAGCTCGCCGAAGACATGGAACAGGCACGCAAGCGTCATGCGCTTGTCTCGCCGTTCCTCAATGTGGAAGTCGTGGAAACCGCCCAATTCCATGACATCGACCTGGCCTACAACCAACTCCAGTACGCAAGACGGCTGGGTGCCCAGATCGCCCTCGACGATTTCGGCTCCGGCGTCTCATCGTTGACGTACGCCAGCCAGCTTCCCATCGACATCGTCAAGATCGATCAGGCGGTCATTCGACACCTCGTCGAGCGGCCGCAACAACGACGCTTCGTCAGCAGCATCATCGACATGGCGCATGCCATGCAACGCATCGTGCTCGCCGAGGGCGTCGAAACGCCCGAGCAACTCGATATCCTGCGCCATATGGGCTGCGACATGGCACAAGGCTTTCTTATCGGCCATCCCATGCCAAGCGATGAGCTCGAAGCGCGCTATCTAACCGGCACGCCCCAGCTCTCCTATCCACTGGCGCTACAGGCTCAATAAACCCACGCCGGCGCGTGACACGGGTTTATCCCAAGCTCCGGGACGCTTATAATGCCGACCCCGCCAAGCCCCTATAGCTCAGCTGGATAGAGCGTCCCCCTCCTAAGGGGAAGGTCTCAGGTTCGAATCCTGATGGGGGCACCAGCTCAATCTTTTGTAACCTGAGCAAAACTCAGAAACACCAGCGTGAGGGTGAATCCTGGTGCAGTCCCCTGTTTCACCAGAGGCCTGAGGATTGCTGATCATACCCCTGAGGCACTTGCCATACTGCGAAGGCGCCAGTAACGGCGCAGCACAGCATCGTTGATGGCCTGCTCCAGCTCGAAGGCGTTGGGAGTGGGGCAGAACAACGTGACGCCGACACGCTGTTTACCGATGTCCGTGGTGGTAAGGCTCACGCGAGGGTGGGGGTCGGCGATATCGATGCCGGTACGCTTCCTGATTAGCACGCTGTAGCGTTGGGCCAAATCGGCATGAGGGGCGTGCAACGTTGCTACTTCCTGCTCTAATTCCGACAGCACCGAGTGCATGTCCACATCAGGCTCCAGGACTACGCAAACTTCGAGATATACCCACTTCTTGAAGAAGTTCTGATTCTGGACCGGAGTGGTCAGGAAAACGCTGTTGGGAACCACGATGGTCTTGCCTGAGTATTCGAAGCGTCCCACGGGCCCGCCGATTTCCTGCAGGGTCGTCGCCAGCATGGTCTCATCGACCACCTGGCCGCGCAGGTTGCCAATTTCGACCCAATCGCCGATCTCGAAAGGCTGGTTGACGACGCGGAGAACGGTTCCCGACAGACAGAGGATCAACTCCTTGGTCGCGATCACCAGCGCGACGGCGAAGGCGGTAATGGACAACGCGAAGGCATGCAGCGAAGGCAGCCAGATCAGCACCAGGCCGGTCAGGGCAAGGACCACAGTAGTGTTCCGGATGCGGGCCAGCCATGCACGGCGGTAATCGGACAGAATCTCTTTCCGACCGCGTATGACGCGCACCGCGAGGATACGCAACGTGAAGAGAACAGCCACCAACGCTACCGAACTCACCCCACGGTTGCTCAGCAGTTCCATCCAAAAGGAATCCTCAGGCATGTCGGTTTGGCTCTCATCCGTGCAGATTAATGGTCAGACACGACCTTGACATAGCGACGCTGCCGCGTCGATCGGCGGAAACTGCGACACCTATTGTCGCTGCCTACCTCGATACTCCTTGCATACTTCAACGTGCGAGGAGTTCGGTATGAGCAAGGGAGTGGTGACGCAGTTGGCGTCGTACGTCGCACGCCAAAAAGGAAATACCCAGAGCACGGCGGCACGAACGCTGAAGGATGAGCAGCTAGCGTTGTGGGCGTCGGATCGTGATCTCTGGCACGATAGTTGTCCCTTGAATGCCGATCTCGCCGATAGCCTCACGCTCGTCCCTGTCATCGACGACCGCGTGGCGACGGCCACCACCGATGGGCGCAACCTCTATTTCGATGCACGCTTCAGCGCAACGCTCGAAGCGGAGCATCGCCGTTATCTACAGGCGCATCTGATCTGGCACTGTGCCTTGGGCTACCTACTCCCTCCGCCGCCCTCCTCCGATATGTGGCATCTGGCATGGGACCATGAGATCAACAGTCTGCTATTGCAACAGGGCTATATGCTGCCGACCGCGGCGGTATTGTTCTTCTCAAAGGTCCCGCACCCCGCTCACGAAGTGCATGACTGGCTGCTCACGCACCCTGCGCTGGAACAGGAGGCCACGACCGATCGTCTGCATGAAGAGTGCATCGTGCCTCTCCCTTCATCACAGGCAAGCCTTGACCCAGATTTCATGCCGACGCCACCCGACAGCAGACTCATCGACACATGGCGCTCCCACACCCGGACGCTCGCCAACGACTACCGGTGGACGCATCACCTTCCCCTGCCCATCGCGAACCGCCTGAGGCACTTGTCATAGTTCAAATCGACTGAATACCCGAATCTGCTAAAGCAGGCTTCATACAAGCCGATAACCATTATGTAAAGAAAAGTAACCATTCTTCGAGGATGCCATGCCCCACGTTCGCGATACGTTGTTTCGCTATCTGACCCTATTACAGCTAATCCCCCGCAGCCCGGGCCGCATCGCAACCCCCGTGCTGCTGGAGAAGCTTCGCGAGCGCGGCTTCATGGTCGATGCCCGCTCGCTGCAACGCGACCTTCGCGACAAATTGGCACTGCACTTCCCTTTGGTCTGCGACGATACACAAAAGCCCTTTCGCTGGTACTTCGACCGCCAGTTTCAAAGCAACCTTCCGGCCTTGGATTTACCCAGCGCCCTCACGCTCGTGCTCGCCGAAGAATATCTCAAGGGCATTCTGCCCCCCGTCGTGCTGGGGCAGCTATCTCCCCAATTCGCCGATGCCCACCGTCTACTCGACGACCTGGAAGGCAACAGCTTGAGCCAATGGAAGAAACGTGTCCGGGCCATTCCCAACGGCAAAGCCCTTCTCCCCGCCGCCGTAGACGCCTCCGTATGGCAATGCGTGACGCAGGCCTTGCTGGAAAACAAGGCCATCGAAATACGCTATCTCTCGCGGAGTCGTGAGGATTACAAGACCCTGATTCTTCACCCACAGGGGCTGGTCAGCCGTCACAGCGTTACTTATGTCGTGGCGACCGTGGGTGAATATAGCGATCTGCGTCAGTTCGCACTACATCGGATACACCAAGCGACCATCAGTCAGATGCCGTGGCGCGAAACCCCGGGATTCGATCTCGATGCGTATATCGCCGACGGCGCGTTCGGTTATCGACAATCGCGCGATGATATCCACCTGCTTGCCAATGTCGCCCCGCAAGTCGCCTGGCTACTCACCGAGACACCGCTGGCGAGCAAGCAAACACTGACGCCATTGCCGCATAGCCAGTGGCAGCAGCTCAGCGTCGAATTACCCGACGACCAGCAGACACTCTGGTGGCTGAAAGGAATGGGCGCCAATGTCGAGGTCCTGGAACCCAGCGCCTGGCGTGAGGAAATACGTGACGACGCCCGCCGTATTCTGGCGCAGTCATCTTCGGACACTGCCATCGACACCGCGACGTAGCGCCCGCTACCTCCATACATATTCTTGCTATAAACGCTAAAACCTTATCCCTACTAATCAAAAAAGCCGGCTCGTAATGAGCCGGCTTCGTTTTGTTCGCGACCTTCAAGATCGCTGGGGCATCGACAGCTTAGAAGCTGTAGACAGCACCCACGGCAACGCCGTCGCCTGCGTCGTTGGTACGGTCATACTGAGCATACTCAACGAAGGTGTACATCGCCGGAGAGATGTTGTAGGTGGCACCCAGCGCAAATTCGTTGAAGGTGTTATCGCCGCTATAAGTAACCGCGCCACCACTGATCGCTACGCCACTAGGATTGGCAACAAAGGCTACTTCTTCATCGGCGTCGACACGCTGGTAAGAGCCGTAGACATCACCGAAGCCATAACCGTAACGCGCGCCCAGCGCATAGCGCATGATGTCACCACCTTCGCCAGCGTATTTGACATCGGTGTTTTCGACCTTGGCGGACACACGCAGCGCATCCATGGTGTACTGAGCGTTCACACCATAGGCTTCAGTCGAGAGTTCATCACCGTTAGTGGTATTACGCAGCTCGTAGTTATCCAGGCTGTCATAGACACCCGCAATGGAGAATGCACCCACGGTATACTTCACACCACCGAAGAAGGCAGCGTTGGAGCCCTGATTTTCATAACCTGTCAAATAGTTATCAGCGTCCGGGTCACCGTTAAATTCTCCTTCAGCGTCGCCCTTATACTGCGCGCCGACAGCGAACTGCAGGCCACCAAAGGACGGTGACATATACTGAACCTTGTCACCTTCACGATCAGCCGAAACGTCTAGACCATCACCACCGTAGACGTTACCCAGATCCGACGAGGAGTCGGTCATGTCGAAGTATTCGTTGTTTGAGATCGGATCCTGGATCCAGTCATCGATCAACGGATCCCACGAACCGACGCGGGCATCACCGAAGTTGCCCTTGAGGCCCAGGTAAGCCTGGTCACCGTCGCTGAGACCATCACCGATCTTCTCTTCATCGGCTTGGTGCTCGAACTCGGCCTTGAAGTAGCCCATCAGGCCCGGGTTGATGACGTGCTGACCGGAGAAGCCGATAGTCGAGCCGTTATCGAACAGCTCGTCTTCGGTATCACCGTCGGCCTGGTCGATAGATTTGTAGGCAATCTGCACGTTGCCGTAGATATCGAGCTGAGTGCCGTCTTCGTTATAGACAGTGGCAGCCTGGGCAGCACCTGCTGAGGCACCGATGGCGCCGGCAACGGCAGTCGCTAAGAGTGTCTTTTTCATCGCGATAGGTTCCTTAACTAGCTTACTGTTCGATCGTGTCTGCAAATGCAGTCGGCTTTCGACCCGGTTTTTTCTCGACATGCTTTTTAGCGGTGTCGAGACGAGTTCATAAAGCCTTGTTGTTATCCAATGCTCGCAGGGAAACCTTATACCCGTCTTTTGGAGAACGCAACAAGAAAAAAACACTGTTTTCCTTCCGCGCTTCCTGTCGATTCGGTCAAGGTCACCTCTTCCGCAAGCCGGCCCCAAGAGGCCTGGAGCCACCCTACACCGCCAATATGACATTGGCGTGACGTTAGCGGCACCCTCATCTTTACGACTCAGGCGCGTGCTGACAAGAGGCAACGTGCCAGTACGGCATGTTTTACTACAAAAGTCGTATGTCGTTAATCAGCATATCGCGAAATACACTACGCCGCGACAAGAAAAAAGGGGCTCGTGCCCCTCTTTTTCAATACTTTCATCTAATTGTCATCGGCCGTGCTTGGCAAGCAACTGGCTCAACTTGCGCTCTAGCTGCTCGGATTCCTTGCGCTCGTTGTGCTGCTTCTGCTGTTTTTTCTGCTTCTTGGTGAGCTCATCGAGTTGTTTGCGGGCGTGGCGCGCCTCGCCCTCGGTCACGGTGCCTGCCGCCTGACCGTCGAGATCGACCCGCATCACGTCGACCCGCACCGCCTTGAGATAGCGCGGCAAGTGCACGTAGCACGCCAGGGCGCGAC
Source organism: Chromohalobacter sp. HP20-39 (assembly GCF_033052815.1). Lineage (NCBI taxonomy): Bacteria > Pseudomonadati > Pseudomonadota > Gammaproteobacteria > Oceanospirillales > Halomonadaceae > Chromohalobacter > Chromohalobacter sp. HP20-39. The sequence continues at coordinate 150,160 of NZ_JAWHTP010000001.1, forward strand.
GCACGAGTTTCTCCGGCCAGGGCTCGCGCGCCACCAAGTCGAGATGGATGCCCGTCTTGAGGGGCTGAGTGTGGCCCTTGAAGAAGGTTTCCGGATAGCGCCGGTACCACTGCGCCAGCAACGCCTGGGGAGAAGGCGGCTCATGTTCCGCGCCCAGCGCCAGGCGTGCCTGCGGGGGCTCGCTCTCTGCGTCGCCAGCGGGCTGGTTGTGATCGTCTGGCGAGGAGGGAGAGGCGGAAAACGCAGGATCTTCGGTGGCTTCCGCCGGCCGACGCGGGCCACGAAACGCGATGGGCCCTAGCCCTCTGGCTTTCGCGCCGGCATCGGGCAGCTCCGCCTGGGCGGCGGGTGTCTCGGTATCGTCGGGCTCCAGCTCGGCAAGCGCCAGGAGGCGCTCACGCAGGGCGCGGTTTTCCGACTCGAGCGCCGAGACCTGTCCACGAGCCGCCTCGAGATCGGCCCGGCAGGCTTCGGCTTGATGTTCCAATGCCCTGAACAGGGCGTCTGCGTGGTCGGTCAGCAAGGCGTGCACTCCCTGATTGCCTTGAACGAACACTAGGCACTGTCTGAAAAGTGCCTACACTCGATCATACGGCGTTAAAAATGGGCTCAAAGTACTCATTTACGACCTGTAAACTCCGTCTTTTCGCCAATTTTTGCCTTGTCTGATCATCGCTCGTCGACTTTTCAGACGAGGCCTAGGCCTCGAATCGTCTACGTATCGATAGAACATCGGCACGGCAGACAGGCCCGGCCCATGCGGGCTACCGAGTAAGTCTGTGCCAGCTTCGCCGCGCTGGCAACCTCATCGACGCTCGTAATGCACGAACGCGTAGTCGGGCGTGCCGTCGCCGCCCTGCCCCGGCACGCGCTGGGTTTCCTGCCAATGCGTGGCATCGAAGGCCGGAAACCAGGCATCGCCATGTACCGCTACATCGACCTCGGTCAGATAAAGCCGCGTGGCGCAGGGCAAGGCCGCGGCGAAAATTTCGCCACCGCCGATCACGCAGATGTCCTCGACGCCCTCGATGATGGCTTGGCTATCGGCCATTTCCAGGGCACTGGCCAGGTCATGACAAACGCGAACGCCGTCGGGGGGCCCGTCATGGAAATAGCCACGATCACGTGTGATGACGATATTCAGGCGCCCCGGCAACGGCCTGCCGATGGACTCGAACGTCTTGCGCCCCATGACCAGTGGCTTGCTCATGGTCACGCGCTTGAAGAACTTGAGATCCTCCGGCAAGTGCCAGGGCAGCTTGTTATCGGCGCCGATGACACGCTCGCGCGACATCGCCGCCACCAGGGCGATGGGCACCACGGTATCGACACAGGTGCTCATGGGCTCGCTCATACGGCAACCTCCGCCTTGATATGCGGGTGCGGATCATAATCCTCGATGGCGATATCCTCGAAGGTAAAATCGAACACATCCGTGATCTCGGGGTTGAGCACCAGGCGCGGGCGCGGGCGCGGCGCACGGCTCAACTGGAGGCGCGCCTGATCGAGGTGATTGAGATAGAGGTGCGCATCGCCCAGGGTATGAATGAACTCGCCCGGCGCCAGGTTGCACGCTTGCGCGATCATGTGCGTGAGTAGCGCGTAGCTGGCGATGTTGAACGGCACGCCCAGGAATATATCGGCGCTGCGCTGGTACAGCTGGCACGACAGCCGACCATCGGCGACATAGAACTGGAACAGGGCATGGCACGGCGGTAGCGCCATGTCATCGACCAACGCGGGATTCCAGGCCGAGACGATCAGCCGACGCGAATCGGGGTTACGTTTGATCTGTTCGACGACATTGGCGATCTGATCGACATGCCCGCCGTCCGGTCGCGGCCAGCTGCGCCACTGATAGCCGTAAACCGGCCCCAGGTCGCCGTTCTCGTCAGCCCATGCGTCCCAGATGCGGACATTATGTTCCTTGAGATAGGCGATATTGGTGTCACCGCGCAGGAACCACAGCAGCTCATGGATGATCGAGCGCAAGTGAAGCTTCTTGGTGGTCACCAGCGGGAAGCCGTCGGCCAGGTCGAAGCGCATTTGATGACCGAAGACGCTGCGCGTCCCGGTGCCGGTGCGGTCGCTTTTTTCCACGCCATTATCGAGCACATGGCGCATCAGATCGAGATAAGGCTGCATGACATCCAAACATTGAACGATGAAGACGCGGCAACAATGCCGCGCCGAAATTGAACACCTGAACTCACGCTGTCGGCGATGCTTCACGCGCGTCGTCGACCGGCTGCCGACGCGACCAGACAATCAAGGCGATGCCGGCCAGGGCCATGGGGATAGTCAGCAACTGCCCCATGGTCAACCAGCCGAAGGCGATGAAGCCGAGCTGTGGGTCCGGCCGGCGCACGAACTCGACCGAGAAGCGAAACACCGCGTAAAGCAACAGAAACAGGCCGGATATCATACCACGCCGACGCGGCCGGCTAGAGACCCACCACAGCACCACGAACATCACCACGCCTTCCAGCGCGAACTCATAAAGCGGCGAGGGATGGCGTCCCTCTGGCCCCAGGCCGGGATACACCAGCGCCCAGGGCACGTCGGTCACGCGCCCGGGCAACTCGTGATTGATGAAGTTACCGATGCGTCCGGCCCCCAGACCGATCGGTACCATCGGCGCCACGAAATCGGTCAGTTGGAAAAACGCCAACTGATGCTTGCGCGCGAACAAGCCTGCTGCAATCAGGACACCGATCAGGCCGCCATGAAAGCTCATGCCGCCATCCCAGACCTGAAAGATCCATAACGGATCGGCCATCAGACGCTCGAAACCATAGAAGATCGCATACCCTACGCGTCCGCCGAGGACGACCCCCAGCGCCCCATAGAACAACAGGTCTCCTATATCATCGGCCTTGAGGCCGATGCGCGCGGCGCGCTTGCGCCCCAGCCACCACACCGCCACGAAACCAATCACATACATCAGCCCGTACCAATGTACCTTGAGGGGTCCCAAGGCGATGGCGATGGGGTCGATATCGGGATAACTGAGCATGCGTTCTCCTTGCATACGAGCTGGGCGGCGTGGGCTCGACACCTTACGACAGCCGCCGCCGGGCGGCAACGGCACCGACGACGGCTACTACTTGGGCCTTGCGTCTTCGCCTATCCAACGGCGCACCATGGCGACCAGATCGCCGGGGCGGTAAGGCTTGGCCAGGTAGTCATCCATGCCTGCCTGCAGAAAGGCGTCTCGACCAGCTTCGGTGACATTGGCAGTCAATGCCACCAGCACGCTGGTATGCCGCCTCGCCAGTCGACGCTCCAATCGCCGCCAGCGACGGCTGGTTTCCATACCATCGAGGGTCGGCATGTAGATGTCCATGAACACCAGATCGAACGACTGACGCTCGGCCAGCGCCAGCGCCTCCTCGCCATTCGTGGCGGTCTCGACATGACACCCCTGGCGTTCGAGCACGCCACATGCCAACAGCGTATTGACAGGGCCGTCGTCGACGACCAGCACCCGCGGGCTCGTTTCGCTTTGGCGCGCATCGGACGCCGGTTTCTCCCTCGTCAGCGTGTCGAGCAACAGCATGGCGTCTTCCAGGCGTCGACGCAGCGCCTCCCACCGTGGCGGGTGATGAGGCGCATCGGACTCGGTGGGCGTGCTCAACGTTTGCACGCAAGCCTCGAGCTCCTGACGCAAATGCGACAGATAGTCCGTCTTGAGACGTGCATCCTCACGCGCCTGATCACGAGCAAGGCGCACATGGTGCAAGGTTTCACCGGCCTCGGTCTGATCGATCAACGCCCAGACGGAGTGCTCGCCCCGCACGGCCAGGCATTCGAGTCGATATTCACGCGTTCCTCCCCCCGCATCGGTGACCCGCACCCGGCGCCGTTGTTCGTCAACGAGCCGAGGCTTCAACCACTCGGCCAGCACAATGTCGCGTAGCGCCTCAGGGCGCTCGCCGAGCAACCGCGCCAAGATGGGATTCAGAGTGACGATGGCATCGCCCTTGGTCAGCAAGGCCGGTAGTTGCAGGGTGTTGAGCCACGCCGGCATGTCCCACGTCTCGTTCGATACGCGGGTGCCCAATTGCGGCTCGAGACGCGTGAGCAATGCATTCAAGGTCGCCGGCGCGACATCGGTGGCGTCCGGCACATCATCTTGATCCTGCGTTCGGGGAAGCCAGCCGACGAGCCTTCCTAGCGCGGCTTGCCAGGCGTCCTCCTCGCGCTGCAATCGCCAATAGAGCACGGTCACGAAGCCCGCAAAAATCAGCACATTGCCCAGAATCAAGCCGATACTCAGCCAGGGCAGCGCTTTCTGCCAGGCACTGTCGTCGGGTAAGCTCAGGCGACTCACCAGCCGCCAACCGGTGCCGGGAAGCGTGTCCCAGATCAACGCTCGGCGCCCTTCCTCCAGCCATTGCCTGCCATAGCGTCCCGCCGCGTCCGGCAGCACGCGGGGCGCATCGTCACGCATCAAGGCATGCCCGGTACCATCGACCAGCCAGTGCTCCCCAGTGTTGCCCGTTTCATCACGCAGCAACCGCTTCAACCGTGGCAGGGAGATTTCCATCCCTACCCGCGCAAGGTAACGCTCATTCCAAACGACATCGTGAGTGGCGACCAGCCGCCCCGGCGGCGCTTGCGCGCCGGTCCACCAGGTCACATCGCCGGGAGTGCGTTCTCGCTGATAAGGTGGGAGGTCGCTATCGATATCGCCCTGCGGCTCAGGAACGCTGAAATCACGCATGCCCACCGGCAAGACGAAAACGCGGGTGACCAGAGCATCCATGCCATAGTAATCATCGAGCAGCCGCATCAGGAGGCGCTGGGTATCGTCGTGCGACAGCACGGCCGGCAGCACCGGGGAAGCCTCCGGCGAGGTCGAGGCATTCTCGACCCTCGATTGAAGAATGCGCCGCGAACCACGCGCGAGCATCAAGAGGTGTTGTTCCTGGGAGGTTAGACGAGCATCCAACTGACGCGCATAGACACTATGCGACGCCTGCAGGCGATCCAGCGCATTTTCCGATTCCCGACGGTCGCTGGCCTGCCAGATCAATGCCCCGGCACCCAGACACACCAACGTGAAGCCTATCTCGGCCAGCAATAACGGCCACAGCAATGCTTTCCAGCGCGAACGATGGGGGCTCGAAGAAGTCGCGGCTTTGTGCATTCCCTACCCTGCTCGTGACAATGCAGCGAGTGTACGCGCTCGCTTACCGGCTGTCATGGCAGGTGCGGGGCGTGGCATGGCGAGTTACGCTGGCGCCATCGTCTCCGCGATAGCAACGTCCACGCAAGCCCTTGGAGAGAGAAACATGGCATGTGCTTGATCGTCTTCGACTGGCGCCCGGGCAGCGACACGCCCCTGCGCCTGGCCGCCAACCGTGATGAGATTCACGCCCGCCCGACACAAGCGCTGGCCCCATGGCCGGATGCCCCGACCCTCGTCGGCGGCCGTGACCTGCGTGCCGGCGGCACGTGGTTGGCGGCGTCGCAAAAGGGTCGCCTTGCGGCAGTCACCAATGTCCGCGATGCACACGCCGCCGCACCGACCTCACCCCCCAGCCGAGGGGCTCTGCCCTATCAAGCGCTGACGCACGCCGCTCCACTCGACTGGCTCGATGCCCTCGCGACACATGAGGCACGTGCCTATGCCTGGTTCAATCTACTCTATTGCGACGGCGTCACGCTGATCCATGTTCACCACAGCCCGACGGGGACGACGCTCACCCGGGTTCCGCCCGGTGTGCATGGCCTTTCCAACGCCACCCTGGATACATCCTGGCCGAAAGTGATTCGCGCCCGAGACGGCTTCGAGCAAGCACTGACGCAAACACCATGGCAGGATCCCGCACAGGCGTTGATGCGTGATACCCAGACGGCGCCGACACCGAACCTGCCGAATACCGGCGTGGGCCCGGAAATGGAACGCTTTCTGGCACCAATCTTCATTCGCGGGCAACGTTACGGCACGCGAGCCACGACACTCGTGGAATGGCGGTCCACCCACATCGAGCTACAGGAATCGCGTTTCGGCCCGAACGGCGTCACGCAGGGCAGCCACCGGCATTCACTCGCCCTGACGGGCGCGACCACTCCGTCTTGACGCGCCGTACTCACCAAGCGCCACGCACTCCGACAGGGTTCAATCGTCGGGGGGCAGCAAATGGGCCAGCTTCCACTCGCCCATGCGCCGGCGCAGATGCGCCCGCACCGCCGCAGTGGTGGGTAACGCCAAGGTTTCGTCGAGCAATGTCCGCGCGTCTGCGAAGGAGACACGTCGGATCGCCGCGCGCACGCGGGACAAGCTAGGCGCATTCATGGAGAGTGCCTCGAAGCCCATGCCCATCAGCAGCAGGGCGCCAGCGGGATCGCCGGCCAATTCGCCGCATACCGAGGCCGGCACCTGCAAGCGTCGCGACTCGATGGCGAGATGCGATAAGGCGCCCAGTACGGCCGGGTGGCAAGCATCGTAGAGACTCGCCACGCGCGGATTGTTGCGATCCACCGCCAGCAGATATTGGGTGAGATCGTTACTGCCCACCGAAAAGAAATCGACACGGGCGGCCAGTGCCTCGAGCTGATAGAGCGTCCCCGGCACCTCGATCATCACCCCGACCGGAGGGCGCGCCAGCTTGACGCCCTCCTCGGCCAATTCCCGCTGAGCTCGGTCGATGAGCTTGAGCGCGGTATCGACCTCTTCGATGCTCGAGATCATCGGCAACAGGATGCACAGATTGTCGAGGCCCACCGAGGCACGCAGCATGGCGCGCAACTGGACCATCAACACTTCCGGATGATCGAGCGTCACGCGGATCCCGCGCCATCCCAAAAAGGGATTGGCCTCGTCGATGGGGAAGTACGGCAGGTCCTTGTCGCCACCGATGTCCAGCGTGCGCATCACCACCGGCAACGGCGCGAAACTCTCGAGCTGATCGTGGTACAGCCGCGTCTGTTCCTGCTCGCTGGGGAAGCGCTCGTTCATCATGAACGGCACTTCGGTGCGATAAAGCCCCACGCCACTGACCCGCGACTTGAGTGACGCTACCGCCTCTACAGCCAGGCCGGTATTGACCATCAAGGGCATGTGGTAACCGTCGGAGGTTTCGCTGGGGCGATCCTGCTCATGCTCGAGCACCTCGCTGAGGGCCTTCTCCTCGGCGATCAAGGTCTCGTAATGATGCTCACGCTCGGCATCGGGGCGCACGAACAACCGGCCGCGATGGCCATCGAGAATCGCCCGGGCGCCGTTGAGTCTCGGCAAGGGTAGATCGACCATCCCCAGCACGGTGGGAATGCCCATCGCACGCGCCAGAATAGCGACATGCGAGGTGCTCGAGCCGCGAATCGACACCAGCCCCACCAACTTGTCGCGAGGCACCTCACCCAACGAGGCGGCACTCAACTCATCGCCGATCAAGATGGTCTGTTCGGGGAACGTATCCGGCGTGCGCGGGCTGTCTTCCTGTAAATGGGAGAGTACGCGCCGCCCCAGATCGCGAATATCCGCGGCTCGCTCGCGCAAGTAATTATCATCGACGCGCTCGAGATACTGGACATGGCGCTTGACCACATCGGCCAGCGCTCCCGGCGCCCATTGCCCTTCACGAATGCGTTTTTCGACCTCCTGGCCCAGCGCTTCGTCGCCTAGCATCTGCTGGTAGACGTCGAACAGCGCCACTTCCTGCGCCGAGATACGCTTGACCAAGCGTGCCGCCGCAACGCCGATTTCCTTGCGCACATTGGCGATCGCTTCATGCAGCCGTGCGATCTCGGCCTCGATATCGGTGGGAATCAAATCGGGCACGCTATTGAGATCTGCCGGCGGTGTCAGCACCACCAACTCCCCCATGGCCATGCCGGGTGACGCCGCAATGCCCGAGAACACCGCCTGACCATCGGCCTTCGTCGGTCGGGTCAGCGTACCCGTGGCCATGGCATGCGCCAGGACACCGGCCAACTGCGCCGCCATGGTAATCAGAAACGCCTCATCGCCTTCATCGAAACGCCGCATGGCTTGCTGCTGAACGACCAGCACGCCGAGCATGCGACGCTGATGTATGATCGGCACGCCGAGGAAGCTCGAGAAACGCTCCTCGCCTGTCTCGGCGAAGTAGCGAAAATACGGGTGCGAGGGCGCATCCTCGAGGTTGAGCGGCTCCTCCCGCTGCCCCACAAGCCCTACCAGCCCCTCGCCCAGCGGCATGCTCACTTGCCCCACCGCCGCGGTGCGCAGGCCCAGCGTATCCATGAGCACCAGGCGTTCGCGCTCGACATCGAACAAATAGATGGAGCACACGTCGGTGCGCATGGCCTTACGGATTCGACGCACCATGGTCGCCAGCGCGGCCTCGAGGCTACGTGCGCCGTTGACTTCTTGGATGATGCGTCGGAGAACGTCAAGCATGGGCGTTTCTTCTTGTTGTCGTCACGACGCGCGTGCGACGGTTGGTCTCAAAGCGAACGCAGGGTATAGGCGCATACCCTGCGGTATCGGCCCTCAGGCCACGATACCTCAGAGCAGCACCTAGCAAGGCCCTTCTTCGTTCGCCAAACGGTGAACGCGTGGCGCCAATTCGCGCAGGGCGCGACGATAGACTTCGCGTTTGAAGGGCACGACCTGCCCCAGTGGATACCAGTAACTTACCCAGCGCCAGCCATCGAATTCAGGCTTGGGCGTGGAATCCACGCAGACTCGGCTATCCCGACACCGAATCTTGAGCAGGAACCACTTCTGTTTCTGGCCGATGCACACCGGCCTTGAATGCGTTCTCACCATGCGTCGTGGGAGACGGTAGCGCAGCCATCCGCGCGTACAGGCCAGGATCTCGACATCCTCCGGCGTCAGGCCGATCTCTTCCTCGAGTTCCCGATACAATGCCTGTTCCGGTGTCTCATGCGCCTTGATCCCTCCTTGCGGAAATTGCCACGCATTCTGTCCCACACGACGCGCCCAGAGCAGCTGCCCGCTGCGGTTGGCAATGATGATGCCAACGTTGGGCCTGAAGCCGTCAGCGTCGATCACGGACATCACCTTAATGAATCTTCGTTACAGCCATTCTTCCACAAAGCCAGAAAGCGCATCAATACGCCTTGTGGTGGGCAACATTCGGTAACTCTGCGATAATCCACTTTCCTTTACGCGGCAATTCCCCTGTTCACCCAGCACGATGCAAGGAGCCCTCCTTGAGCCTGGCGATCTTCGATCTCGACAATACCCTACTGGACCTCGACAGCGACCACGCCTGGGGCGAATTCCTCATCGAGCAAGGCGCTGTCGACGCGACGACCTATCGCGACGCCAACGAGCGCTTCTACCAGGACTATCAGAGCGGCGATCTCGACATCATGGCGTATCTGGCCCTGGCGCTTAAGCCACTGGCCGAGAACACCCCGGAGCAACTGGCCGCCTGGCATCAACAGTTCATGGCCAGCAAGATCGAGCCGCACATCCTGACGCGCGGCGAAGAACTGCTGGCACGCCATCGCGCCAAAGGCGACCGGCTATTGATCATCACCGCCACCAATCGTTTCATCACCGGCCCTATCGCCGAGCGCCTGGGCGTGGACGACCTGATCGCCGTCGAGCCCGAAGTCGAGGCCGGCCACTATACAGGGCGCGTGGTGGGAACCCCTAGCTACCGCGAAGGCAAAGTGACGCGCCTGGACACCTGGCTCGCCGAGGAAGACGCCACTCTCGACGGCGCGTGGTTCTACAGCGACTCGCACAACGACCTGCCGCTTCTCGAACGTGTCGACCACCCGGTTGCCGTCGACCCCGATGCCGCCCTGCGCGAGGCCGCCGATCAACGCGGTTGGCGTATCATCAGCCTGCGTGATTGAGAGTACACCAGCAGTCGCGCATTTATAAGACGCCAAAGGTATCCCTTATGGCTATGTCATTAGTCATAATGTCGGGCTTGGGGAGGCAGTATTTTCGCGTCAAAAGCGTTATAATGCAGCGCATAAATTCCATCGCGCCGGTCGCAGATCGAGACGCCGCTCACCGGCTGACCGACGCACCTTCTCAAGGGCTATGTGAATGGTTGGCACGCATATGGATGAGTCAGTAGACATTGTACTCGTGGGTGCAGGCGTGATGAGCGCCACGCTCGCGACACTGCTTCACGAGTTGGAACCGGAAGCGCGCATCGAGATCATCGAGCGCCTAGATACCACTGCCAGCGAAAGTTCGTTTGCCTGGAACAACGCCGGCACCGGTCACGCCGGCTTGTGCGAGCTCAACTATACGCCCCGCGCCGAAGACGGCTCGATCGTGCTCGACAAGGCCATCCACACCAATACCCTGTTCGAAGAGTCCAAGCAGCTATGGAGCTACTTGGTCGAAAAGGGCAACCTCGGCGATCCAGCGCGCTTCGTGCATCCGGTACCGCACATGAGCTTCGTACGCGGCGCAGACGACGTCCGCTTTCTGCGCGATCGCTACCATGCCATGCGCGAGCATCCGTGTTTCGAGGGGATGGAATACACGGAGGAGCGTAGCGTCATCGCCCAATGGGCGCCGCTGTTGCTGGACGGACGCGAAAGTGACGAACCGCTGGCCGCGACGCGCGTTGCCGGCGGTACCGATGTCGACTTCGGCGCCTTGACGCGCCAACTCCTCGCTCGGCTCGAGGAAGAGCCCGACGAGCAGGTACGCATTACCACGGGCCAGACAGTCGAGGATCTTGATCGCAACGACGATGGCAGTTGGACCCTCAAGGTCGAAGGTAACGACAACGCCAAGCGCACCCTGCGTGCACGCTTCGTGTTCCTGGGCGCCGGCGGTGCCTCACTGCATCTGCTGCAGAAAAGCGGTATCCCCGAAGGCAAGGGCTACGCGGGCTTCCCGGTCAGCGGCCAATGGTTGCGTTGTGACAAGCCCGAGATCGTTTCTCGGCATCACGCCAAGGTGTACAGCAAGGCCCCCATCGGCGCCCCTCCGATGTCCGTGCCCCATCTGGACACACGCAACGTCGACGGCACCCCCTCGCTGCTGTTCGGGCCTTTTGCCGGTTTTACCACCAAATTCTTGAAAACCGGCTCGATAATGGATCTGGCCAGATCCGTGCGCTCCTCCAACCTGAGCCCCATGCTCTCCGTGGCACGCGACAACTTCAGCCTGGTCAAATACTTGATCGATCAGGTACGGCTCTCTCACGAACAACGTGTCGATGAGCTACGCACCTTCTACCCCACGGCCAAAACCGAGGATTGGCGCCTCGAGATCGCCGGCCAACGCGTTCAGGTCATCAAGAAAGATCCGGAAAAAGGCGGCATACTGCAATTCGGGACCGAAGTCGTGGCTGCCAGCGATGGTTCGCTCGCAGCCCTGCTCGGCGCCTCGCCGGGCGCCTCCACCGCCGCCTCGATCATGATCGATCTCGTCGAGCAATGCTTCCCCGAGAAGTTTGCCAGCGACACTTGGCAACAACGCCTACAGGAACTCGTGCCCGCACGCGCCGAAACACTGGCCGATCACGGCGAACTGCTGCGTGACGTGCGCCGCCGCACGCACACCACGCTCAAGCTCGCCGATGCCCAGCCCGCCCCAGCGCCGGTCACCTAAAGATACGCACCTCCCAATGCAAAGCGCCTCGATCCATCGATCGAGGCGCTTTTTCATGGCACAGCCAACGAGCGTATAGAAGCGCTAATGCAGCCAGAACCACAGGTGCATGGTGCTCCAGGCATACACGCCTGCGAGCACGTCATCGAACATGATCCCGAAACCGCCCGCCACACGACGGTCCACCCAGCGAATCGGCCACGGCTTGATGATGTCGAACACACGAAATACTACGAAGCCCCATAACGCCGCCTCCCACGAAAAAGGCACCGCCGACATGGTCAACCAGTAGCCCACGAACTCATCCCAGACGATGCCGGAATGATCGTGAACGCCAAGGTCACGCGAGGTCTTTTCGCACAGCCAGATACCCAGAATCGAGGCGATGCCCACCAATCCCAGATACCAGTCGAGAGAAAGTCCCGACAACAACCAATAGAATGGGATCGCGGCCAGTGTGCCGAAGGTGCCCGGCGCAAAGGGAATCGCACCACTGCCCAGGCCGAATGCCAGGAAGTGGGTCGGACGGCGCCAGACGCTGCGCGGTGAGCGGTTCATGGTCCGTCCCCCGTGAAATGCTGCCACCCGACGCCCGACAGTGTCTCCGGAACCCCCAGGATACCCGGCTCAGCGACGACATGCCCGATCTCTGTCAACGTGACATCGCACTCGGCACACCGCCGACGAGCCTCTTCCCAGGCCGCATCAGGCACGCTGACCAGAAGCTGATAATCGTCTCCGCCGTTGAGTGCGGCATGCAAGGCGCCTTCGCTGCCCAGCGTCATCTCAAGCGTAGGCGCCAGAGGAATACACGCCGGGTCGAGACTGGCGCCCACGCCCGAGGCGTGACATAGATGCCCGAGATCGGCCAGCAACCCATCGGAGACATCCAGCGCTGCCGAGGCCAGCCCCCGCAACGCTTGGCCCGCTTCAAGTTGGGGCACCGGCATCAAGTAGGCGGCTAGCAACGGATCCTCGAGGTCATGGCCTCCGGCCTGCCACATGCGCAGGCCGCCGTGGCCGCCACCCAGCGCACCGGTCACCGCCAGACGCTCGCCCGGCGCTGCACCACTCCGCCGCAGCGCCTGGCCAACAGGCACATCGCCGATCACCGTGACCGCGATGGACAGGGTGCCACGCGTGACATCGCCGCCGACCAAGGGCGTCGAGGTACGCCAAGCGAGATCGCGAAACCCGTGAGCGAACCGTTCCAGCCAGACGGGCTCGGCATGCGACAGCGTCAGGGCCATCAGGCAGCCACGTGGACGTGCCCCCATTGCTGCCAGATCGGAAAGCGCTACCGCCAGCGCGCGATGCCCGATGGCCTCGGGCGGTGCATCGCCGGGGAAATGCACGTCGACCACCGAAGTATCCACACTCATGGCCAGCTCGGTTCCTGCAGCGGGACTCAGCAGCGCACAGTCATCGCCCGGACCCAATGTGATGCCAGCCATCGAAGAGGTATTATCGGGCGTCGCAAAATAACGCGCGATGATGTCGAATTCACCCAGCATGTCAACGACGACGCGCAGCGACCTCGGCTCCCCGCAAGCGACTTGCCAGCTTGTCGAGAATACCGTTGACGTACTTGTGGCCATCGGTGGCGCCGAAGCCCTTGGCCAGTTCGATGCCCTCGTTGATCACAACGCGATACGGCACCTCGAGACGATACTTGAGTTCATAGGCCCCCAGCCGCAGGATCGCCAGCTCGATGCGATCGAGATCCTCTAGGCGACGGTCAAGCAATGGGGCGATGGTCTTATCGATGGCCTCGCGGTCGCCCGCCACGTTGTGCAGCAATTCATGAAACAGCGCCAGGTCGGCGATACCCATGACCTTGTGCCAGTTTTCGTGATCCTCGAGGTCTTCATCGGCGATCTGCGCGCGAAACTCCGACTCCACCGCCGTGATCGACTTGCCGGTCATCTGCCATTGGTAGAGTCCCTGCACCGCCAACTCACGCGCAGCGCGACGCGCCTGCTGAGCCGGGGTCGCATCACGGGGCGATTGGCTCATGCCTCACCCCCCATACGCTTGAACAACGAGACCATTTCCATCGCCGCCATGGCCGCTTCGGCACCCTTATTACCCGCCTTGGTGCCGGCGCGCTCGATGGCTTGATCGATAGAGTCGACGGTCAGCACGCCATTAGCGATGGGGGTCTCCAGTTCCAGCTGTAGACTGCTCATGGCGCTGTTGCAATTACCCGCCACGTAGTCGAAATGTGGCGTCCCCCCGCGAATCACCGCCCCCAGAGCGATGACGGCATGCGGCTGGAGTACTCGCACGGCACGCTTGACGGCCAATGGCAACTCCCAGGCGCCGGGGACATGGATGATATCGACGTTTTCTTCGTCCACGCCATGGCGCACGAGGCTATCCACCGCCCCTTCCACTAGGCTATCGACCACGTGATGATTGAAGCGGCCCACGACGATGACATAACGGCCATCGACATCGGTGTAGCCACCCTCGACTTGAGAGATCGGTTGCATTGTCAAATCCCGGGTCTGAATGCGCGACACTTCGCGCACGATATATCAGCTGTGTCAGTGCATGCCAGTGAAGCGATCACTTACTTCAACATGGCGCGTGGTATCACCACCGCCGAGCAGCGCTTTTCTTCACCGGCACGCGCGGCCGCCGGCGCCCCTGTGGCCCGACGGTCGGATGAATGAAAGGCTTATTCTACCGGCTGGTCGCTCTCGGGGGTATCGCCCCCCACGCGTTCGACGACTTCGAGATCGAAGCCGGACAACGCGGAAAACTTCCATGGGGAGCTCAAAAGGCGCATTTGCCCGACGCCCAGTTGGCGCAAAATCTGCGATCCGGTGCCAATGGTCAGATAATTGCCGGCGCCATCGGAGGCGCTTGAGCGCGGCGCCGGCTTGCGCGCCAGCAGCACATCGAGCTGCTCCTTGAGGTCGAGGCGCGGCCGGCCATCGTCGAGCAGCACGAAGACCCCGGCCTTGGCCTCGGCGATCTCCGCCAGGGCGCTGGACGCCGTCCAACTGTGGCTCTCTGGCTTGCTCAGCATCAGCAGATCACGCAGCGTATCGGCGATATGCACACGCACCGTGGTCGGCGTCTCGTTGTACGGCGTACCTTTCACCAACGCCAAGTGATGGGCGTTCTGAATCCGATCGCGGAAGACATGCAGCGTCAATTCACCGAACGCCGTGTCAACGAGCGTGCGCTCGACTTCCTCGACGGTACGCTCGTGATGAATGCGGTAATGGATCAGATCGGCGATCGTCCCCACCTTGATATCGTGTTCCGCGGCGAAACGCTCCAGCTCATCGCGCCGCGCCATGCTGCCATCGTCGTTCATCACCTCGCAGATCACGCCGCTGGCCTCGAACCCGGCCATGGCCGCCAGATCGCAAGCGGCTTCGGTATGCCCGGCACGGCGCAGCACGCCGCCCGGCTCGGCCATCAGCGGAAAGATATGCCCAGGCTGGACGATGTCCTCCGCGACGGCATCGCGTGCCGCCGCGGCGCGTACGGTACGTGCGCGATCGGAAGCAGAAATGCCCGTGGAAACACCGCGTGCGGCCTCGATGGAGACCGTGAACTTGGTGCCGAAGCCGGAACCGTTGTCGCGCACCATCAACGGCAACTCGAGACGCTCGCAGCGCTCACGGGTCATCGGCAGGCAAATCAAGCCCCGCGCGTGGCGGGCCATGAAATTGATATGCTCGGCCTCGACGCACTCGGCGGCCATGATGATGTCACCTTCGTTCTCGCGATCCTCATCGTCCATGAGTATGACCATCTTGCCCTGACGAATGTCTTCGACAATGGCTTCGATGGAGGCCAAGCCCTGTTTGGGTGAAAGCGCCATGATGTCTCCGATGCTCGTCTCGCACGCCGATGCGGTCTTGTCGCCGGCGCCGTCATAAGATGTGTCGTGGTGTCACGACGCGGGCGTCGTCGCTCTTCGACACCCAGTCAGGTCGGCGCCCAGAGTACCTGCAAGCGCGCTTGCGCGCCAGTGGCAACCCCCAGGCAAACGACGATTCAGGCGTCGTCAGACGCCACGCACTCGCGAGGAAGCGGCCGCGCGATGATGCGCCAATCACGCCCCACGGCGCGGATGTCGTCGATTCGCAACGGACGCTGCTGCGCCATGCGCTCGAGCCCCGGCAACGCGAATAAAGGCCGCGCCTCGCCGCCCAGTAGCGTCGGTGCCACGAACAGGTGCATCTCATCGATGGCATCGATATCGAGCATGGCCCCGGCTAGCGTCGCACCGGTTTCGAGCAGCACCTCGTTGCATTGCTCGCGCTGCGCCAGATGCGCCAGCAAGGCACGTAGATCGACGCGCCCTTCAGCCGCTTCAGGCAGCACGAGCACCTCCGCCCCGGCCTCTTCCAGCGTCGCGCGGCGCGCCTCATCCCACGAGACGGTCGCCACCAGGGTCCGCCCCGGCTCGCGCAAGCACGCCGCCGCCACCGGCAAGCGCAGCCGCGAGTCGACCACGACACGAAGGGGCTGGCGCTCGGCGATCGCTTCAGCATCGTTCAATTCTAGCTGCGCGGAACGCACCGTGAGCCGCGAATTATCGAAAATCACCGAATCGACCCCGGTCATCACTGCACTCGAGCGCGCCCGCAAGCGTTGCACCTCGGTACGTGCGCTTGCCCCGGTGATCCATTGTGACTCACCGCTGGCCATGGCAGTGCGGCCATCCAGGCTCATCGCCATCTTCAAGCGCACGTACGGCAACCCCTCGCGCATGCGCTTGACGAAACCGACATTGAGCGCTTCGGCATTGGCCTCCAGGCAGCCCACCTCGACCTCGATGCCGGCCTCACGCAGCATCGCCACACCACGCCCAGCCACCTGCGGATTGGGATCGACCATGGCGACCACGACACGGCGCACCCCGGCCTCGATCAGCGCCTGGGCACACGGCGGCGTGCGACCGTGGTGCGAACAGGGTTCCAGCGTGACATAGACCGTGGCGTTTCGCACCGCCTCGCCAGCGGCTCGCAAGGCGTGCACCTCGGCGTGAGGTTCACCCGCACGTGCATGATAGCCCTCCCCGACGATGCGCCCATGACGTACCACCACGCAGCCGACACGCGGGTTGGGATGGGTGGTATAGCACCCTCGCCCGGCGAGCTTCAGCGCGTGGGCCATGCACGCCTCGTGAGATAGCGCCGACGCGGCATTCTGTGTCATGGGTCGCTCCGTGAGTACTTCGAATCGGTACGTGCCGAGGTCAGCGCTGATCGTTATCGTCGGGCACGAAGCTGGGCTCTTGCGCCAGACGGTCGATTTCGGCGCGAAACTCGTCGAGATCCTGGAAGCGCCGGTAGACGGAGGCGAAGCGGATGTAAGCGACCTGGTCGAGCCGTTTCAGCGAGCGCATGACCTCCTCGCCGATTTCGCGCGCTTCCAATTCACGCTCGCCACGGGCGCGCAGGCGCTGACGAATACGCTCGACCGCTGCCTCGATGGATTCAGCGCTGACCGGGCGTTTCTCCAAGGCCCGCAGCATGCCGGCACGCAGCTTGCGTTCGTCGAAGGTTTCGCGCGAGCCATCGCCCTTGATCACGCGGGGCATGACCAGTTCCGCCGTCTCGTAGGTGGTGAAGCGTTCGCCGCAGTCATTGCACTGGCGGCGCCGACGCACCTGGTCCCCCTCGGCCACGAGGCGCGAATCGGTCACCTTGGTGTCGTACTTTCCACAAAAGGGGCAGTGCATCGTGGCGCGTCCGCAGTTGAATATCGAGAATGAGTCGTGGTCATCGAGATTGCCTGACATTGTAGCCTTTCCCCGCGTCGCGCGGAAACTCGCTTGCGCGCTGCCGTCAGGCCGACCAAGCTCATGATGCGGCTTGCGTTTCCGCGCTCGCCAAGCATGCTTTACAAGGAATCGCCTAGGAGATAAGCCAATGGGCATCATCGCATGGATCGTCTTCGGCCTGCTGGCCGGCATCGTCGCCAAACTGATCATGCCGGGGCGCGACCCCGGTGGCATGATCATCACCATGATCATCGGGATCCTCGGGGCCATCGTCGGGGGATGGGTCGGTACCGCGCTGGGATTCGGCTCGGTGGATGGCTTCAACCTCGGCAGTTTCGTCATTGCAGTGCTCGGCGCCATCATCCTGCTGGGGCTATACCGCATCGTGAAGAAATGACCTTTGCCGCGTCCGTACACGCCGGCCATCGCCGGCGTGTCGGGCATGGCACGACTCCTGCAACAGCAATGACAATGTCGACGTGCGAGCCACCGATTCTCACGAGGACCCTCGATGCCCCACCCCATCTCCCAAGCCCCACAGACCGAACTCGATGAAGCCGCTTTCACCGCACGCGCCAAGGCGCGTCTGGACGACATCTACGGGCCACGTGCCGATGAAGTGCTGCGCCGTCTGCTGCGCCTGATATCGCACCAACGTGGTGCCATCCCCGAACGCTCGCGTCCATTATGGAGCGAGCGCGACCAGTTACTCATCACCTACGGCGATCTCCTGCTCGATGGCGAGCGACCGCCACTGCAAGTGCTCGACGAGTTTCTCGAGACACGCCTTGCAGATACCTTCAGTGGCGTTCACGTGCTGCCTTTCTTTCCCTGGAGCAGCGACGATGGCTTCTCGGTGATTCATTATCGCGAGGTCAACCCGGCGCTGGGCGACTGGGAAGACATTCGTCGTCTGACACGCCACGGCGATTTGATGGTCGACCTGGTCATCAATCACGTCTCCCGAGAGTCACTGTGGTTCGTCGACTACCTGGCCGGCACCCAGCCCGGGCGTGACTACTTCATCGAAATGGACCCGAGCACCGACCTGTCGCAGGTCACCCGGCCACGCAGCTCGCCACTGCTGGTACCGGTTTCCACCCGCCGTGGGACACGCTATCTGTGGGCGACCTTCTCCGAAGACCAGATCGATCTCAACTTCGCCAATCCCGATGTACTCATCGAGTTCATCGGCATCATGCTCTACTACGTGGAGCAAGGCGCGCGCATCATCCGTCTCGACGCCATTGCCTATCTATGGAAGGAAGTCGGCACCTCGTGCATCCACCTGCCGGAAACTCACGCCGTGGTAAGGCTGCTGCGCGCCGTACTCGACCATCTCGCCCCCGGCACGCTGCTGATCACCGAAACCAACGTGCCGCACCGCGAGAACATGAGCTACTTCGGCCTCGAACACCTCGATGACACCACCGCGTCGGACGCGCCCGCGCAGCCCGACGAAGCGCACATGATCTATCAGTTCACGCTGCCGCCGCTGCTGGTGCACACGCTCACCAGCGGCGATGCCACAGCGCTGGAAGCCTGGGCACGCAGCCTGCCCGTCTTGCCGCCCGGTTGCACCTATTTCAACTTCACCGCCAGCCACGACGGGATCGGCGTCCGCGCGCTGGAAGGACTGCTTCCGCCCCACGAGATCGACGCCATGCTCGAGCTCATGCACCGTTTCGGCGGGTATGTGAGCATGAAGGCCAACGCCGATGGCAAGGACACGCCTTACGAGGTCAACATCACCTACTTCGATGCACTACGCGGCACACGTCGCGGCGCCGACCCCTGGCAGGTGGAGCGTTTTTTGTGCAGCCAACACTTGATGCTCGCGCTGCAGGGCGTGCCGGGTATTTATTTCCACTGCCTGACCGCCACACTCAATGACCACGAAGGCGTCGAGCGCAGCGGACAGTTACGCACCATCAACCGTCGGCGCTGGGAGAAAGAAGCATTAGATGAGCTGCTCGACAGCCGCAATACGCCCACACGCGAGGTGTTCATGGCCTTGCGGCGGCGCCTCAAACTGCGCGCCCAGGAGCCCTGCTTTCACCCCGAGGTCGAACAGCACATTCTCGATACTCCCCCCACACTCTTCGCCGTGCAGCGAGGCCCGCTTGCCGACGGGCGCCGCCTGCTCGCGGTCTACAACGTCACCGACAAACGCCAACCATTGCCCTTACCCGACCTCGACGAAGACGACTGGTACGACCTGCTCGCCGACGCTCCTTGGGACGCGCAGGCCCCGCGTGAACTACGCCCGTATCGCAGCTTGTGGCTGGTGCAACGACCCGGCGCCCCGACCGCCTGAGGCTTGCCGACGCGCCCCGCGCTGGTTACAGTAAACATGGAGATGGCATTCCTCCCGTCGCCATCGGCGCCCGACAGCAAGCGCCTATCGCGACAAACCGCCTGGTCCCCGGCATTGCAACGCCGACGCATTCCCGCCAGCGCTAATGATGCCTGCCAACGCACCCGAGGTGCGTCGTGCGCAGGTATCGCGGTTCCCTTTTTTGCAAGCCGCCCGGCACGCCCACCTCGATGATTGTTCTCAGTTGCGAGGAATTGTACGCATGTGGTTATCCATCGTGGCGATCGGTGCCGGCGCCGCGCTCGGCGCTAACCTGCGCTGGCTGTTGGGGATATGGCTCAACGCCCTCTTCCCCTCGATCCCTCCCGGTACTCTGGCCGCCAACTGGCTAGGCGCCTGGCTGATCGGCCTGGCTATCGCCGTCTTCGCCCAACTACCGCACCTCTCCCCGGAGTGGCGTCTGTTCGTAGTGACCGGCTTTCTGGGGGCGCTGACGACCTTCTCGACCTTTTCCGCCGAGATGTTCACGAACCTGCAGGCCGGGCGTTATCTCATGGCATTGTCGGGCATCGCCGTGCACGTCCTCGGCTCGTTGGCCATGACCGGCGTGGGCATCGCCACCTTCGGTGCCATCAAACACCTTACGGGAGTCTTGAAATGAGCGAATGGCAACACGGGTAGCGCTAAACTGCCACCAGCGCGAAGCCAGCGTTCTGCAGCGCGATGCCCACCGTCATGCTGGACTGGGCCAGCTCGATATCGGCCAGCAGAGCGTCGCGGGCGAATCCCTGCCCGTGCCAGGCCTGTAGACACACCATGACGCCGACGCCTTCGCGCTGGAGCGCCTCGATCAACACGCGGTTGGGATTGTTCGAGTCAGGCGGCAGTCCGTAATGGCGCGCATAGGCGGTATCCTCGAGAAGGCACGGCGTCGCCGCGCCGGAGACGAGGACGATCATATGGCGGCGCTCGACGGGCACGTCGGCCGCCGCGAACAGGTTCACCGCACGCACGGCGCGCAGCAGCCCGGCGTTGGCCATGACACCCTGAGCACTGGGCGTTGTCCACTGGAAAAGCGCCCGGTAGGTGCCATGCGCCAGCGGCAACCACTGGGCTTCTTCTTGCCCGGCGAGCGGCGCGTCGTCGATGGGCGCTGGCGTGGCGCTCGGCGACTGCCGTGATATCCAATTGCCCCAGCCTGTCGTCATGTCGGCCCCTCGCAGAGATTACAATCTCACCACTTCACCGCGTTGCCGCTCGCTTGGCAAGCGCCGTGATATGCCGACCTGCATTACTCTTGATGCTCGGCTAATCCCGCACCGTTATGCTAGGCACCCTGTCATCGTTCAATTGGACTCTCATGATTCACGGTTCGCGCCGGCCAATAGGCCATTTTCGCTCCCTCAGCCATGCGCTCGCGGTCTGCCTGGCCGCGCTCATGGGCGTCTTCGCCACACCAGCCCTCGCCGAGTCGCCATTTGCCAGCCAGGACGATTTCCTCTCCGCCGATCAAGCCTTTTCGTTGTCAGTCTCGCGCGATGACGACACGCTCATCGCCGAATGGGACATCGCCCCCGAGTACTATCTATACCGGCATCGCTTCAGCGTCGAGACCGACGACGGCCCCGTGGATATCGACCTGCCCCAGGGCGAGACCATCGAGGACGACTATTTCGGCCGCTCGGAGGTCTACCATTATCAAGTGACATTGCGTGCCGCATTGGGCGATGCCGAGCAGATGACGTTGACCTGGCAAGGCTGTGCCGAAGCCGGACTGTGTTATCCGCCGCAGCACCGAACCATCGATGTCGACACGCTCACCGCCAGCGCCGAGGCGGGTAGCGCGAACGCTACGCACAGTGCCGGCGATACCGCCGTCACAACCGATGACACGGCAAGCGCAGACGCCACATCGCCCTCAGACGATGCCGCCCAGGCCGATGACCAGCGTCTCGCGACTCAGCTCGCCGACGCCCGTTTGGGCTGGGTACTGCTGATCTTCTTCGGCATGGGATTGCTGCTGACTTTCACGCCCTGCGTACTGCCCATGGTGCCGATCCTTTCCAGTCTCATCGTCGGCGCCACGCGCGACGGTCGGCCCCGAATGCGTGACGGCGCCGTGCTCTCGCTCGCCTACATATTGCCCATGGCCACGACCTATGCGGTACTCGGCGTCGTGGCGGCGCTGGCCGGCGCCAATCTGCAAATGCTCTTCCAGGCCCCTGCCTTCATCGCCAGCTTTGCCGTGCTCTTCGTGTTGCTGGCGCTGGCAATGTTCGGCGTGTTCGAACTGACGCTTCCTCAGGGCCTGCTCACCCGGCTCGATGCGCGCATGGCGCGCCAACGCGGCGGACGCCTCAAAGGTGCCGCTATCATGGGCGTGCTCTCGGCGTTACTCGTCGGGCCATGCATGACGGCCCCCCTGGCCGGTGCATTGCTGTACATCGCCGAAAGCGGCAATGCCTGGCACGGCGGCCTGGCACTGTGGGCCTTGGGGCTGGGCATGGGAGCGCCCTTGCTGGCGGTCGGCCTGCTGGGCCCGCGCGTTCTACCCCACCCTGGGCCGTGGATGAACCGGGTCCGAACGATATTCGGTTTCGTCTTGCTAGGCATGGCGGTGTGGTTCGCGGCACGCATCCTGCCCCCGGCACTGGAGATGGCTGCCTGGGCGGCCCTGCTCATCGGCTTGGCCCAGGCCAGTTGGACAGCAGCACACACACTGCGCGACGCGCTGCGGGTGCTGGGGCGCAGCCTGGCCATGCTCTTCGGCGTGTGGGGAATTCTCATGCTCGTCGGCGCAGCGGGGGGGCAACATGATCCGCTGCGGCCTTTGGCGGGCTTCACCGGCGGCAGCGATTCCCAGGCCTCCGAGACATCCTCGGCACTCAGCTTCGAGACCGTCGACGACATCGATGCCTTGAACGCGCGTCTCGAGGAAGCGGCGGCACAGCAACGCCGGACACTAGTGGAATTCACTGCCGACTGGTGCATCAGCTGCGAGATCATCGAGGAAGAAGTGTTCGGCGATACACGCGTGCAAGCGGCACTGGAGGACGTGCAACTTCTGCGCATCGACGTGACCGACAACGACGCCACAGACCAAGCCATCATGCAGGCCCTCGGCGTGGCCGGCCCCCCGACCCTGATGTTCTACGACCGCGATGGCCACGAACATCGAGGCAAGCGCATCGTAGGCGAGGTAAGCGCGGAAGCGTTCCTTGAACGCCTCAAGCGGTTGAAAGGCACGGCCCGCGCGGGAGACGACGCATGACGATCCTAGTCGTCACCGTTGGGACAACGGAGAGAGCACCATTTCATCGACCCGAACGTGCTGGGGCGCGTCGATGACGAAGTCGACTGTACGGGCGATATCCTCCGGCGAGAGCATCGCCGCTCGGGCGGACTCGCCCGGCACCTGCGGGCGCTGCTCAAGGAAGTCCGTGGCGACGTCGCCGGGACACAGATGCGTGGCCCGCACACCCTGAGGGGCTTCCTGCTGATTCAAGGTGCGAACCAGAGAGCCGAGCGCGGTCTTGCTCGCCGAGTAAGCAACGCCCGCACCGGGCTGGAATGTCCACCCCGCGTAGGAGGAGATCACCACAGCGACGCCGGAGGACTCGCGCAACGACGGCAGTGCGGCGTCGATGACGGCGGCTACTGCCGTAAGGTTCGTATCAACGATGGCGCGGAACGCGTCTATCGTCTGATCATCCCAGCGGCGGTTCGGCGCATTGCAGCCGGCTGCATGAACGAGCGCGTCGATCCGGCCATGCCGTGCAAGCAGTGTGTCACGCGCGGTCACGATCGCGGCCGAGTCCTGCACATCGAGGGGCAGCACGTCCGCTCGCCCTCCAGCGGCGACTATGTCGGCCGCGACCCGCTCGAGCTGTTCGACCCTTCGTCCGCTGAGTATTACGCTCCATCCGTTCGCTGCAGCGCTCCTGGCGCTCGCGGCCCCCATGCCGCTCCCACCGCCCGTAATCCAAAGCACGCGCTCGGTCATGATCGTTATCCCCCGGGATCACTGCAATGATATGTTCATTCTTGAATAAGATATCTACTACATCACCGCGATGCCATGAGATGAACAATGTGACTGCGCGACCTCACCGACTGCGTGGTCGTCTTCTCATTGGCTTCATCATCAAAGTGCCCTTGACGTCAGCTTTCCTGATCGTGCGGCATGCGCCGCCTTCAATCCCAGGCTGCCCCTTCCAGGGCGTCGAGTGGAATTTTCAGATAGCGCTTGCCGTTGCTCTCCGGCTCGGGGAGGCGTCCGCCGAGGATATTGATCTGTAGCGCGTGCAGGATCAGCTTGGGCATGGGTAATTCGCTATCGCGGCGGTTGCGCAACTCGACATACTCGGTCTCGCTGCTGTCGCCCAATCGGTGCTTGTTGGTCTCGCGCTGCTCGCGCACGCTGCTCTGCCATTCGGGTTCGCGCCCGTCAGGCATGTAGTCATGGCCGGTGAACAATCGCGTGTCGTCCGGCAAGGCGAGAATATCTTGAATGGATTGCCACAACTGATGGGCGTCGCCGCCGGGGAAGTCCGCCCGTGCGGTGCCGAAATCCGGCTGAAAGAGCGTGTCATGGACGAAGGCCGCGTCGCCGATCACATAGGTAATCGAGGCCAGCGTATGACCCGGCGAGTGCATCACGCGGCAATCGATCTCGCCCAGCTTGAAGGTATCCCCTTCGTCGAACAGATAATCCCACTGGCTGCCATCGTCTTTCAGATCCGGCCAGTTGTAGATCACTTTCCACAGCGCCTGAACCTGGGTTACCGGTCGACCGATGGCGGTGGGCGCACCGGTCTTTTGATGCAGATAGCGCGCGGCGGAAAAGTGATCGGCGTGCGGGTGCGTATCCAGAATCCATTCGACTTCGAGCCCTTCGCGTTCGATGTAGGACAGGATCTCGTCGGCTTGCAGCGTGGCCGTTGCCCCGGCTCTCTCATCAAAATCGAGTACCGGATCGATGATTACGCATCGGCGCGTGGCGGGGTCACTGGCGACGTACTGGATGCTGAAGGTGCGAGGATCGAAAAAGCCGGCGACGTCCGGATATCCGGCGCCCTGGCCACGTGATAAGGCAAAGGTGTTCATCGGCTCTGCTCTCGCCTCTATGGATGTATGAACGTTACTCCTCAGTTTAATATATATTTAGTTCTAACGTTATATATTTTTAATATATATAGAGACGCGTCATGATGGCGCGTCATAAGATGACTATATAATGAACCGCAGTTGGAAAGGCCGCGGTGGCAGGGATGCAGAAAAACTAAAAGGAATATAAAATTGGTTCATTATTCTCAAACGCACTAGTTGAGCTACACTAGCGCTACACATCGGGGCCGCGTCATTATGACAATCCCCAAACGATCGTTTTCGAAACCATGCAGGAGCCCATCATGTCATTGCGCCACTTCATGCAGTATGCCCTGGCGGGACTCGCCTTGAGCGCGACCGCCCTCACCGCGCATGCCGATACCCTGCGTGTCGGCATGTCCGGCAGTTATTACCCCTTCACCTTCGTCGAACAGGACGAACTCAAGGGCTTCGAGGTCGACGTCATGAATGCCGTGGGTGAGCAGATGGGGGACGATATCGAGTTCGTCACCGCCAGCTTCTCGGGACTCGCCGGCATGCTCGACGCCAAGCGGATCGACACCATCGCCAATCAGATCACCATCACCCCCGAACGTCAGGACAAGTACGTCTTCACCGAGCCGTACGTCTACGACGGTGCCCAGGTGGTGGTACGCAAGGGCAACGACGCCATCCAGGGGGTCGAAGATCTCAAGGGCAAGACCGTCGCGGTCAATCTCGGCTCCAACTACGAGGAGCTGTTGCGTGAGCTGCCCTATGCCGATGACATCGAGATCAAGACCTACGAATCGAACATCGAGCAAGACGTCGCCTTGGGGCGTGCCGATGCCTTCGTCATGGACCGCATCAGCGCCACCCAGGTCATCAAGGACAAGCCTCTGCCGCTCGAACTCGCCGGTCAGCCGTTCTCGCGCATCGAGAATGCCCTGCCCTTCCGCGACGATAAAGCTGGGCATGCCTTGCGCGACCGCGTCAATGCAGCCCTGGAAGCGCTTCGCGACGACGGCACGCTCAAGCAAATCTCCGAAAAGTGGTTCGGCACCGATGTCACCACGCCGTGACACCACGCTCCATTTGAACGGCCGAGGCAAGCCCCGGCCGTCTGCTTTCAGGCGACTCGATCATGCACGTTCTCGATCTCGACTACATGCTGGGGTTGTTGCCGATCCTGCTCGGCTATCTACCGCTGACATTGGAAATGGCCGGCGCCGGCATGCTCGCGGCACTGGTGCTGTCCTGCCTGCTGGCCGTCGTGAGGGTGCAGCGAACGCCAGGGCTCAATGCGCTGGCCATGCTGTTCATCTCCTTCTTTCGCGGCACACCGCTACTGGTGCAGCTGTTCCTGTTCTATTATGGCTTGCCGCAAATACTGACCTTCCTGGTCGCCATCAACGGTATCACCGCCACCATCCTGGGGCTGACCCTGCACTTCTCTGCCTATATGGCGGAATCGATCCGCGCCGCCATCGTCGGGGTCGACCGTAGCCAGACCGAAGCGGCACTGTCCATCGGCATGACCCAAGGGCAACTGATGCGTCGCATCATCTTGCCGCAGGCCACACGCGTGGCTACGCCGACGCTGATGAACTACTTTATCGACATGATCAAGGCCACCTCGCTGGCCTTCACGCTGGGCGTGACCGAACTCATGGGCGCCACTCAGAAGGAAGCCGCCAGCAGCTTTCTCTACTTCGAAGCGTTCTT
This sequence comes from Chromohalobacter sp. HP20-39, assembly GCF_033052815.1. NCBI lineage: Bacteria > Pseudomonadati > Pseudomonadota > Gammaproteobacteria > Oceanospirillales > Halomonadaceae > Chromohalobacter > Chromohalobacter sp. HP20-39. The sequence continues at coordinate 176,596 of NZ_JAWHTP010000001.1, forward strand.
GTTGGCGGCGATCATCTATTGGATCGTGGTGGAAATTCTGTCGTGGCTGCAACGGCGGCTGGAAAAGCGACTCAACCGGGCCTACCAACGATGATCGCACTCCACGGCATCACCAAACGCTTCGGCGCACATAGCGTCTTCGAAGATATCGACCTGACGCTGGAGCAGGGCGAGATCATCGTCATTATCGGTCCCTCGGGCACCGGCAAGTCGACCCTTCTGCGCTGCATCAATTATCTCGAAACGCCCGACGCCGGACGGCTCACAGTGGGCGATCTCAGCCTCGACGTGACCCGCGCCAGCCGTCAGGAGATCCTGGCCCTGCGTCGACGCACGGCGTTCGTGTTCCAGAACTATGCCTTGTTCGCCAACAAGACCGCGCTGGACAATATCTGCGAAGGCATGATCGTCGTCGATGGTCTCTCCAAGTCAGAGGCCCATGCCCGAGGGCGCAAGATTCTCGAACGCATCGGTCTCGCAGACAAGGCAAATGCGTACCCGGCGTCGCTCTCCGGCGGCCAGCAGCAACGCGTAGGCATCGGCAGGGCGATGGCCGCCAAGGCCGAGGTCATCCTCTTCGACGAACCCACCTCGGCGCTCGATCCCGAATGGGTCGACGAGGTACTGGCCCTGATGAAACAGCTCGCCCTGGAGCGCCAGACCATGATCGTGGTCAGCCATGAGATGCAATTCGCCCGCGAGGTCGCCGACCGCGTGGTGTTCATGGACGAAGGCCGGATCATCGAACAAGGTCCGCCCAGCGAGCTTTTCACCAATCCCCGGGACGAACGCACCCAGCGCTTCCTGCGCAAGGTGCTGGCCAACAATCCCGTCGTCTGATTTGTGACACACAGCCAGGTGCCTGGACGGCTACACCTCACCTTGATTGTCGAGTTCCACGGCCTCGTACATGCGTTCCTTGAGGTCGGGGATCGCCGCACCCACCCGGTTCCAACTGGGGATGAACGGCTTGTCGCGAGGCGATTCGAGGAAGGAGATCCCTGCCTCGAGAATATTCGCGGTAAAAAGCTCCACCGCCTGCTCCTCGCTGTGGCGGTCGAGCGACAGGCCGTTCATGCGCGCATCGTTGTCGTAGGCCTCGATCAGATCCAGCGCGGTGCGGTAATAGGTCGCCTTGATGGTGCGGAAGGTCTCGGAGTGGATGGGCACGCCCAGTGTCGCCAGCTTGCGGAACATGGCCTTGGCGATATCCAGGCTCATGCGGTTGAGCCCGCCGCTGGGGTCGTCCGGGGAGACGGGCTGATGTTTGTGGTCGTAGAAATCGGCGATATCCACCTGACACAGCCGCTTGGTCGAGTGGTTACGGTGAACCTCCGAGAGTACGCCGATCTCCAGGCCCCAATCACTGGGGATACGAATGCCGTCGAGCACATCGGAACGCATCGAGAACTCCCCGGACAGTGGGTAGCGATAGCTGTCCAGATACTCCAGATACGGCAACGGCCCGAAGACCATCTTCAGCGCACGGATCAGAGGGGTCACCATCAGGCGCGCCACGCGGCCATTGAGCTTGTTGTCGGCCACACGCGAGTAATACCCCTTGCAGAATTCGTAATTGAACTGCGGGTTGGCAACCGGATACAGCAGGCGCGCCAGCATGCCACGGTCATAGGTGAGGATGTCGCAGTCGTGCAGCGCCACCGCGGAGGTGCGCGCGGAGGCCAGCACATAACCGCTGCAGTACCACACATTGCGTCCCTTGCCCGGCTCCTGTGGCGCCAGGTCGAGGGCGCTCAACTCGGCATCCAGCGCCGATAGACGTGGCCCGTCGTTCCACAGGATGCGGTGATGCTGCGGCAGGCGCGAGAAGAATTCGCGGGCGCGCAAGAATTGGTCACGATCGGCGCGATCCAACCCGATCACGACCTCCGAGAGATACGGCACCTGCGCTAATTCGTCGACGATATTCGAAAGCGCCGGCCCTTCGAGTTCGGAGAACAACGAGGGCAGGATCAAGCCCATCGGCCGGCGCTTGGAGAACCGCACCAGGTCGGCTTCCAAGGCCTCCACCGGGCGCTGGGTCAGGTTATGGAAAGTGGTAACGATACCGTTCTGGTAGAAGTCGCTCATCGTGACGTGTCCTCCTGGGGGGTCTTGTCTCCGGACGTCGCATCCATGCAGGTCTGCCACCAATCGGCGATCCCCTCAGCCCAACCTTCGGGGCCAGGCTGCCGGGTGCGATAGAGCGTCATTCCTCCGGCGATGTCCACCACCGCCTCGTGCTTGCCGCGCACTAGAATCGGATGATCGACGGCCTCGAGCAGACTGACATCGTTGGGACCGTCGCCAAGCCCCGCGCTGGAAGGCCGGACACCGCGCAGCGCCGTGTGACGATCGAGCAGCCAGCGCACCGCTTGACCCTTGTCGACCGCCCCCATCACATGCCAGAAACGCCCGCCTCGGGTCAGGCGCAGGCCATCGCTTTCCAAGGCGTGACGAAAGCGCGCCAGGGCCCCCTCGTCGTCGTCCCACAATAGTGGCTCACTACCTTCACGCGCCTGCGCCTGACGCGCCTTGTCGGCGCTCAGCGAGGTCAACTCGCAAAGTGTGTCGAGAGACAACTCGCCCATGCCACGAAAGCGCACGCCCAACCGCTCGCGTAGCACCTCGAGACGCCGCCGAATGAAACCGATATCCAGTGACGGCGTCTTGACGATAAGCCCATCCGGCGCGGCGGGGTCGCGATCCAGTCGGGCATGTTGCCAGCGTGCCGGCAGTCCGATCACCGCACCGTTTTCGGCAATGAACGGCGTCTCCGTCAAGCCCAGCTCATTGCGTAGGGCCAGCAGTTCCTCGCGGGTCTTGCTGGTGGTAGGAATCACCGCGACACCGGCCTCGGTGAGCCGTGACAACCAAGCGGCGGCGGGTTGCCACGTATAGCTGTCGTGGTCGAGTAGCGTGCCATCCAAATCGGTGAACACCAGCCACGGCGTATGCGAAACCGACTGCGTCATGAGCCTTCTCCCCCTTGCACCGCTTCAAATGTCCCGGAATGCGCCGCATGGCCGCCGCAAGCGTCCATGAAAGGAACTCTTCAGATGAGAGTAGCACGGATCATGCCATCCTCTGACAGGCAACGCTTCGAGCCCGGCTGCCAAGGGCTCGTGCACGCCCCGCCACGGTGCATGATTGAGGCACGCCCACAAAAATGCCCCGCTGCGGCGCATCTTGTGCACTACAACGGGGCGTACCATGCATAGGCAATATGAGCAGAACCCGCTACTCGGCGTGATGATGCTCGGCGATCAACGCCAACCCGGCAAGCGTCGCCGCGTCGCTATCCAGCGGCGTGACCTCGAGACCGGCCGCTGCCAGTGCCAGCGTATAAGGGCTGCGTAGAGCCTCGGCGCCGATCAACAGCAGGCGTTCGAGGTCGGGGCGTGCGGCGCGCATGGCACGCACTTCCTCACCGATCAACACGCCGGAGATGAAGCTGCCCACCTGCTCGGTTGCCAGACCGCAATAGAGATGTCGGCTGCGCGCCTCGAACAGGGCATGCAGCACGCCGTCCTCGTCCTGGGCACGCGCCAGTCCCTGGCGAAAGGCGTCTTCATCGAACGGCGCCTCATCACGGGCGGGCTCGCCTGGCAAGGTGTGAAAGCGTACCGCGTGATAAAGCTCACCCGTCATCAGGGTGGTGAAAGTAGTCATGCGATCATCGCGCAGGCGCGCCCACTTGCTGTGGGTACCGGGCAAGCAACAATCGGCATCAGAGGTCCCCGCCAGGGCCAGTGCACCGAAGGCCTGGACTTCCTCACCGCGCATGATGTCACAGTGGGCCTCGTCGACTTGCTTCACGCCCGGCACGATCCAGGCATTTTCCAACCCTGGCGCGGCCACGACATGCGCGGCGAGATCCCACCCCGAGACGGGCAGGTCGAGCTGCGGTGCCTCACTCCAGCCGCGCTTGGAGCCAACCATGCCTGCCAGATAGACGGGGACACGCCCACCCTCGCGCCAGTCGCCGACCTGGGCCTGGCAGTAATGCGGAAACTCAGCGGTTTCCAGCGCCTTGAGGCCTGCCTCGCTACGCCGCGTATCGAGACAAGCACCGCTTTGCCGATCGACCAGAAACGCCCGGAAATTGCTAGTGCCCCAGTCGATGACAATCAGTCGCTCCTCGGCGCTCATTGATCGCCCTCGTGCTCGAACAATTCGGTCATGGTGTAGAGCTCCTCGAGCCGCCGCCACTCGGCAACGAGCTCGCGTGCAACCTCACCCACCTCGACGGCACTGCGCCCGGGGCGGTACAAATTGCTGCCGAAGCCAAAGCCGCGAATGCCCACACCATGCCAGTCGGACATGTTGCTCTTGTCGATGCCGCCGACCGCGAACACCGGCAATTCAGGCGGCAGGATCGCGCTGATATCCTTGAAGTAACCGGTGCCCAGGCGCCCGGCCGGGAACAGCTTGAGCGCCGTGGCCCCGGCACGCACTGCGCTCAACGCCTCACTGGGCGTCATGCACCCGACCAGTGGCGCCAAGCCCTGCTCGACACCGGCGCGAATCACCTCCGGGTCACTGTTCGGAGTGACCATCAACGGCGCGCCGAGACGTGCCAGCTCGGCCGTATCAGCAGTCTCCAGCACCGTGCCGGCGCCTACCAGAACATGCTCGGGGCAACGTGCCGCGACGCGTTCAATGCTCTTCCACGGCAAGGGAGAGTTGAGGGGAATCTCGATCAGACGAAACCCCGCATCGACCAGCGCATCGAAGACCTTGTCGACTTCCTCGGGGCGAATACCGCGTAGAATCGCCACCAGCGGCAATTCCTCGAGCGCCGCGTCGAGTGCGGCCTGCTGAGTCTCGTTCATAAAGCCTCCGTTACCACTCCGCTATCGACCCATCCTCGTGCGTCCACACCGGATTGCGCCAGCGATGGCCGACCTTGGCGCGTTCCTCGACGAACGTCTCATCGATTTCCACCCCAAGCCCGGGGCCATCAGGAATCGCGCAAAAGCCATCGATGATGGTCAACGCGGACTTGTCGACCAGGTAATCCAGTACATCGTTATCACGATTGTAGTGGATGCCCATGCTCTGTTCCTGGATGAACGCGTTGTGGTTCACCGCATCCACATGTAGCGAAGCAGCCAGCGTCAACGGCCCCAGCGGGCAATGCGGCGCCAGCGCGACATCGTGACACGACGCCAAGGTGGCGATCTTCATACCCTCGCTGATACCGCCGCAGTGCGAAAGATCGGGCTGGATGATATCCACCATACCCTCGGCCAGCAGATCGCGGAACTGATAGCGGGTATGCAAGCGCTCGCCGGTGGCGATAGGATAACCGAGCCCGGTGGCGATGTGCTTCAAACTCGGCAAGTGCTCGGGCAACACCGGCTCTTCGACGAACATCGGGTGATAGGGCTCAAGTTCACGCAGCAAGGCCTTGGCCATAGGCCGATGCACGCGACCGTGAAAATCGATGGCGATGCCCACATCCGGTCCCACCACCTCGCGTGCCTCAGCGACGCGAGCTACCGCCTCGTCGACCTTGCGGTGCGAATCGACGATCTGCATTTCCGGCGTACCGTTCATCTTGAACGCCGTGAACCCCTTGTCGACCAAGGCCTTGGCGCCAGCGCCCACGTCGCTGGGACGATCGCCACCGGTCCAGGCATACATGCGCATCTTGTCGCGCACCTTGCCCCCCAGCAATTGATAGACGGGCACGCCGAGATCACGGCCCTTGAGGTCCCACAACGCCTGATCGATCCCCGCGATGGCGCTCATCAGAATCGGCCCGCCGCGATAGAAACCGGCGCGATACATCATGTCCCACAGGTATTCGATGCGGTGCGGGTCCTGGCCGACCAGGTAGTCGGCGAGTTCATGCACTGCCGCCTCGACGGTGGCTGCGCGGCCTTCGACTACCGGCTCGCCCCAGCCATAGCATCCCTCGTCGGTCTCGATCTTGAGGAACAGCCAGCGTGGCGGAACTTGCCAGGTTTTCAACTTGGTAATTTTCAAGATTTCACCCGTCTGAAATTTTTCTATTGCGGCCGCGAGAGCGAACTCGTTGACGATGCCAGCTCGCAGCCTATCGAGAACGAGTCCTCTCCCACAAAAGCGTTACACCGGCCACATGGCGACACTCGGCCAAATCAACAGCACAGCCAGCATGCAGATCTGAATCGCGATGAACGGGAGCAGTGCCACGAAGATATCCTTGAGGCTGACACTGGGCGGCGCCACCCCTTTCAGATAGAACGCGGCCGGCCCGAATGGCGGCGACAGGAAAGAGACCTGCATATTCACCGCGAACAGGATACCGAACCAGATTGGGCTATAGCCGAGCTGCTCGATGATGGGCACGAAGATCGGCAAGGTCAGCATCGCCACCCCGATCCAATCGAGGAACATCCCCAGCACCATCAGGATCGCCATCATCACCAGGATGATCACGATCGGCGCCACGTCCAGGCCCATGATGACCCCCGAGATGAAGCGGTTACCGCCCATCAGGTTATACACCCCGACCAGCGCGGCGGCGCCGATACCGATCCAGATGATCATGCCACAGGTCATCAGCGTCTGACCGAGACTGCCATGCAATGTCTTGAGACTCAGCTCACCACGCAGCAGGACCGCCAGCAGCACGCCAAACACGCCCATGGCCGCCGCTTCCGTGACCGAGGCGACACCGCCGTAGATCGAGCCCAGCACCATGAACGCGATCAGCCCTGGCACAATGATCGCCTTCAAGGCCTGCCCCTTGGTGGCAAACGTCTCGGCGCGATCAGCTTCCGTCAACGGCGGCCCCATACTGGGGTTCTTCAGGCAGCGCACCAGCACATAGGCGATGTAACTGCCCATCAGCAACAACGCGGGTGTAATCGCAGCTGTGAATAGATCGGCAATCGACTGGCTAGCCATCAGGCCATAGATGATCAGCACGATCGATGGCGGCATCATGGTGCCCAGGGAGCCCCCCGCACAGACCACCCCGATCGACAGGTGTTTGTCGTACCCCAGGCGCAGCATCTGCGGTAGCGCGAGAATGCCTAGCAGCACGATCTCGCCACCAATGATCCCCGACAGCGCGGCGAGGAAGAACGCCACCACCACCGTCTGGATCGCCACTCCGCCGGGAAGCCGCCCGGCAAACACGCGCATGGCATTGAACAGGTCCTTGGCTATTCCCGATCGGTCAAGTAACGACGCCATCAGGATGAACATCGGCACCGCGACCAACGCATATTCCGTCACGAAGCCATAGACGCGGGTCGTCACCAATGGCAATGCCATGCCCCCGAACCAGCCAAAGGTAAAGACCAGCGCGACCAGGCCGGTGATAAAGGCCAGAGGAAGCCCGGTGATCAACAGGGCGAAGATCGCCCCGACCATCAATAATGTTCCGTCGGCGATACTCATTTATGCAGCTCCCTGATCGTCGGACGGTGTGGCGGGCTTGCCGCGCAAAGACTGGTATAAATGGATCAGCGACTGAACACACATGACGATCAGGGCCACCATAATGATGGTCTTGACGTAAGCCGGAAACGGCGGATTCCAGGAGGTGCCCGAACGCTCCAGGTCCCACTCGCCCATGGGGTTGTGCGTGGCCGTCCAGAACATGGTAAAGGCGGCATAGCTCATGCCCAGGCAGAACACGAACGTCACCAGATCATTGAAACGATCGAGCCATAGCTTGAGCCGCGGGCCGGCGCTATCGTAGAGCACGCGCACACGGATATGCTTATTGCTTGCCAGTGCCGCCGGGCCGCTCAACGCAAAGGTCACCCCCACCAGCATGACCACCGACTCATGCACCCAGGACGTCGGGGAATTGAAGCCATAGCGCATGATGACCTCGTAGACACTGATCGCCATGGCGATGAACACCAGCCAGGCGACGCGACGCGCACACCACACGACGCCACGGTCGAAAGCACTGCGGACCGGTACGCTCGTCTCCTGTTCGCCTTCCGGCGTCTCAGGCGGCGTGCTGCTTGAAGATTGGGAAGACATGACATTCCTCTACACGCTAGATCACACTCATCGTACACACGTAACGTCGACGAGACCCGCAGGCCCCGTCGCGTTAACGACGGCCCCGACGAGGGGGCCGAACGCCTGCGTTATGACTGTGAATCGGTGGATGCTTGCTTGTCGCCGCTGCTGCCATCCTCGGCTTTCAGCAAGTTATGGTTTTCCAGGTAGCTGACCACGGAATTGTAGAATTCCTGAGTGGTCGCGTTCTTGTCGGCCCAGCTCTGCCATTCCTGCTTGGCAATGCTACGGAACTTGGCGCGCTCCTCGGCAGGCAGGTCGATGATGTGGATATTGGGATCCTTGCGCGCTTCGCGCACGGCTTTTAGATCACGCGTCTTGAGCTGACCGACCATCTTGTAAGCCATGGCGTCGACGGACGTACTCAAGATCGCCTTCAGATCACTGGGCAGACCATTCCAGATTTCATTGTTGATCGATACGGCGACCATCGGCAGCGAGTGAAACCCGGGATACAGCGGATAGTTGGCGAACTCATGCAAGCCTTGCGACTGGTTGGTCGCGAACACGGTGTAGTCCGCCGCGTCGATCACGCCCTTTTCCAGTGACGTGTAGACCTCGGAGCCCGGCAGATTGACCGGCGTGGCGCCCGCCTTGTCGAAGACGTTAGAGACCATGCCTTCCGGCGTACGCAGCTTCAGGCCCTTCATGTCCTCGACCGAGCGGATCGGCTTGGAAGACGGCAATGACTCCAGCCCCGTGGCCGCCGCACCGATCAGATGCACGCCATATGATTCGGACAGCTTGTTATAAATCTCTTCGCCGCCGCCGTTGTTCATGTAATCCAGGAAGTTGTAGGGATCGCTCCAGGCACCCACCAGGTTACCGATCATGCCGAAGGCCGGATTCTGGCCTGTAAAGTAGCTAGGATCGGTCAGGTGACCCTGCAAGATGCCGGATTTTACCGCCTGCAGTGTCTGATTGGCCTGTACCACGGCGCCCACCGGCAGGATCTCGATCGAGATACGGCCATCGGACATCTTCTCGACGTTCTCGGCCCATTGTTTCTTCATCTCGAACTGGGGCTCGCCTGCAGTCTCCGAGGTTTGAAATGTCCATTCATACTCAGCGGCCTGTACGGAAAAGGCACTCGCAGCCAGGATGGCAGCGGTGAGCGTCTTGAGCGGAGTGCGTGACATCATGTCGTCATCCTCTAGTCGCTTGTTGTAGATGGTTCGAGAACGGCAAGTTCATGAATCAGGCCGGAAAAGCCTAGATCCCATGCGGTGCGATCAAGCACCGCCAAAGCCGCCGCAGCGGCTTGCTCGGGTTGACGCAATCGGATCGCCTCCATCACGCAACGGTGGCGCTCCATGCTGTCGTTGAGTTCCTCGGCACTATGATTGGAACGTTCCACCACCAGCGAGATGGCGGGCCGCAGCACATGACTCAACTGCGCCCATATCAAGTTGTGCGAGGCATCGAAGATCGCCTCATGAAACGCCACGTCATATTCGTCGTGCGTCGTGCCTTGCCAACGCAGGTCCTCCTGCGCCAGCGCATTGATCATGCCTTCATAGGCGGTTTCGATTGCCAATAGATCCACCGCCGTAGCGTTCTCGGCGGCCAGGCGCGCGACGAAGGGTTCCACCGCCACACGGAAAGCGAATATCTCACGTTGAATGCGTGGATTAGGTTCAGCGTAGCGCACCATCCAGTCGGTGACGCGTGGATTCAACATGTGCCATTGGGTCAGCTCGCGTACCCGTGTCCCCTGTCCGGAAACACGCACCAAAAGCCCCGCCGAGACCAGCTCCTGCAACGCACTACGGCCCTTGCTGCGACTGACCCCGAACTGCTTGCAGAGATCGACTTCGCGCGGAATCAACTCCCCCGGCGCGTAGCGTCCACTGAAGATCGCCTCAGCCAGCGCCTCCGTGAGATCGACCCGCGTCGTTGAATCGGAAATTGTTGTCTCTGAAAACGCCGAGGGCATGCCTGGCTCCCGCCTTGTAAAACAAACCAAACTCTATGTCTGATATAGAATCGCTTATTTTCGCTCTGTTGGCTTTTAGACATTAGTTTCATCGGCTGCGCCAACGTGGCATGTGTCGGCGCGACGGTCCTTCCTCCCACAAGATCACTGCTTGTCAGCGTAGAGGGCCATCACAACAAAAAAGGCCATGCCCCTGAAGGACATGGCCCACGCTTTTGTGACGCCGCATGCGGCCAGCGTCAGGACAACATCACACGCTTAGCGATACACCGGCAACCGCGCGCAGACGGCTTCGACCTTGGCCTTGACGTCGGCTTCGGCCTGGCTGGCATCGCCCTGCTGCATGGCGTCGAGGATGTCGCAGATCCAGCCGGCGAGGTCAGCGCATTCGGCCTCACCGAAGCCTCGGGTGGTCACTGCCGGCGTGCCGATACGCAGCCCGGAGGTGACGAACGGGCTCTGCGGATCGCCCGGCACGGCGTTCTTGTTGACGGTGATATGTGCACGACCCAACGCGGCATCGGCATCCTTGCCGGTCAGGCCCTGCTTGACCAGCGAGAGCAGGAAGAGATGATCCTCGGTGCCGCCGGACACGACGTCATAGCCGCGCTCGATGAACACACCGGCCATGGCTTTGGCGTTGACGACCACCTGCTGCTGGTAGGCCTTGAAGTCGGGCTCCATCGCTTCCTTGAAGCAGATCGCCTTGGCGGCGATGACGTGCATCAGCGGGCCGCCCTGGCTACCGGGGAAGACGGCGGACTGAAACTTTTTCTCGATCTCGGCGTCGTTTTCAGCAGAGAGAATCAACCCTCCGCGCGGGCCGCGCAGAGTCTTGTGCGTGGTGGTGGTGACCACATGCGCATGGGGCAAGGGGCTGGGGTAGACGCCCGCCGCGACCAAGCCGGCGATGTGGGCCATGTCGACCAGCAAGTAGGCGCCCACCTCGTCGGCGATTTCGCGGAACTTGGCCCAGTCGATGATCTGCGAATAGGCGGAGAAACCGGCAATGATCATCTTCGGCTGGTGCTCACGTGCCAGACGGGCGACCTGGTCGTAATCGATCAAGCCGTTGTCGTCGAGGCCATACTGCACGGCGTTGTAATGCTTGCCGGAGAAGTTCGGCTTGGCACCGTGGGTCAGGTGGCCGCCGGCATCGAGACTCATGCCCAGCACGGTGTCGCCGGGCTTGATCAACGCCTGGAACACCGCGCCATTGGCCTGGGAGCCGGAATGCGGCTGAACGTTAGCGTAGGTCGCGTCGAATAGCTCCTTGGCGTAGTCGATGGCCATCTGCTCGACGACATCGACATGCTCGCAACCGCCGTAATAACGCTTGCCGGGATAGCCTTCCGCGTACTTGTTGGTCAGCTGCGTGCCCTGCGCCTGCATGACGCGCGGGCTAGCATAGTTTTCGGAGGCGATCAGCTCGATGTGCGCTTCCTGACGGCCCACCTCCTGCTGCATGGCGTCCCACAGGGCATCATCGAAACCGGCAATCTGCATGTCACGGGTGAACATCGGCGAGAGTCCTCGAATCACGGAAGGTCTAAGCGGCGCAAGCCGCATGGGGTCAACGGGTAGTGCGTCGGGCTACCAGGGCGCCATGATAGCGCAGCCCGCAACGCCTTTCATATGAAAGGGGATCATGGGTCGCTGCAGGATTTCTCATGGTCGTTTTAGAGGCACTCAAGCACGCGCGCGATGAGCAAAACCGCACGCGGCGATGAGTGAACTCATCTTCTGCGCCTCGCCTTTGAACGCTACAGTGGCACGGCTCGTCGGCAGTTCGTCGTCGAGTCTAAGGAATGCAACGGGTATGGATGCCCACCGACAATGCCCTGCAAGTTTGGCCTTTCCCGCCGCACGATCAAGCGATCGTTGGCGGGGCTTCTTGCGTATTTTGCCTCGCAGGCCGTGTCCTCGATCTCGTGCGTCATTCGCGGCGCGCTTGCTTGCAGCGGTACATGGCATCGTCCGACTGGCGCAGGACTGCCTGCACATCGGTTTCGCCGAGCGCAGTGGTAATCACTCCGACACTGGCGCCGATATACTCGAAAGTGGCGCCTTCAAGCTCAAAGGTCCCGCACGTCAAGTGCATCAGGTGTTGCCTGAATGCCTCACGCTGGGCCTCCAGGTCGTCGTCCGCGCCGACAGGGCGTATCACCACGAATTCGTCACCGCCGTAACGTCCCACGATATCGCTGGCGTCGCAGTGCCCGCTCAGCAACATCGCGATCTGAATCAGAAAACGATCGCCGGCATCGTGACCGTACTCGTCATTGATTTCCTTGAAGCCATCCAGATCGATGAAAGCCACGTGCAGCACGCCATGGCGATGCTCGGCGTGTGCCAGCTGCGTCGCCAAAGCCTGGTCGATGGCACGCCGGTTGGCGATACCCGTCAACGGATCGGTAAAGGCTTGTTCGCTGAGACGCAGGTTTTCGTTGAGCAAGAGATCCAGCAAGGCTTCACTTTCGAGATACTTGCCGATGAAGGTGGCGAAGATCGCCACGTAGTGACGTGCCTCGTCGGCGACGTGTTGTGAGGCTTTGCTTGCCACACACAGAGTGCCCAAGAGCTGGCCGCCGATGCGTTTGACCGGTTCACTGAGGTAGGTTTGTATGCCCAGCGCTTGCGCGGCTTGAGAATCCCCCCAACAATTGGCAACGTCTTGCGTATACGTACGCCCCGAATTCAGCGCACGTCGACACAGAGTGTCCTCCCACGCCACGCTGAGCCCTTCAGGAATGCACAGGTCCCGCGTGTTGCGGGCATAGAGCACGCTCTGCACGCCTTGCGCTTCATCGACGAGCGTGAAGTAGGCCGACTCGAGCCCCGTGATCTCGACCAACAGCGTCAGCAGGGGTCTAATCACTTCTTCCAGCCGTTCGGGATCACCAGGCGCGTTGTCGAGACGTGCCAGAAGCGACTCGGGAATGGGACGTTGGCTCATCATCGTATGGCTCCGGGTTCACGTTGTGGTGATGTAACGGCGGTGCCTGCAACGCATTCAAGTTTCCCCCAACAGTCGCAGGCTTTCCATGGGTGCCTGACGACGTACCTGGCGTGTCAGCAGATGGCCTATGCCACCGATGAGCAGCCCACCGCTCACGGGCATCACGACCCATAGCGGCCAATGCAGTCGCGGCGGCAAGTCGAACCACATCAGGTAGACACCCAGCGCCGCAGACTCCGCCAGCAACGCCCCCAACAAGCCACTGGCGATGCCCAGCAGCGCGAACTCAGCACCTTGAATCCGTGCGATCATCCGGTCGCCGGCGCCGAACACCCGCAGTAACGCGCTTTCATGAGCACGCATCGGACGGCTCGCGGTAAGCGCGGCGTAGAGCACGCTGATCCCCGCCAGCAACACGAAAACCAGTACCAGTTCGATGGCACGCGTCACTTGTACCAGCAATTCGCGGACTTGCTCGAGAATGGCATCGACATTAAGCAGCGAGACACCGGGGTAGCGCGAGACCAGTTTGCCGATGGTCGCCTGACGGTCACCCTCCAGATGAAACGAGGTGATATAGCTGTGGCTGAAGCGCTCAAGCACCCCCGGTGGGAAAATCACGAAGAAATTGGGCCGGAAACTTTCCCAGTCGAGGCTGCGCAAACTGGTGACGCGCCCTGAAACGTGCTCGCTGCCGATATCGAACCCCAGTACGTCGCCCAGTGACACGTTCAGGCGCTCGGCCAGCCCCTGCTCCATGGAAATCGGCGCCGGTTGACCATCGGCAGCGGGTGTGTCCGCATCGAACCACTCACCGGCGACGATGCGATTGCCCTCGGGCAGAGTATCGCGCCAGGTCAGATTGAGCTCTCGGCGTAACTCATCCGGCGCTTCTTGACCCGCCGGCACCGTTGCACCGGCGGGCTTGCCATTGAGGGTGACAAGTCGTCCGCGCACTATAGGATACAGGTCGCTGCGCGTGTCACTGGCATCCTCGACGATCTCGCGAAAGCCTTCGCGTTCATCAGGCTGGATGTTGATGGCGAAGTAGTTGGGGGTATTCTCGGGCAATTGAGCTTCCCAGGCGCTCACCAGATCGCCACGCACCAGGGCGATAATCGCCATGGCCGCAAAGGTGACCGAAAAGGCCAGCAACTGCCCCAGGCTGGCATGTCGGCGCCGTGCCAATTGCCGCGCGCCGAGGCGCCACGCGTGCCGCGCGCCGTGGCGACGCTCGCCGGCGGCACCTCGCACCAATCGCATCAAGACCGAGAGCAGCCCGTGGCCTAATAACCACAGCGCCGCCAGCGCCAGTTCGCCGCCGACCAAAAGCCCCAGCGAGAGCGTGAAATCCCCCGAATACAACCACAGCAAAGCACCAAAAACCCCACTAGCGATGGCCACCACGGCCCAGCCGGCCATGGGCACGGGGTCGAGTTCTCGTCGCAGCACCTTGAGTGCGCTCACCCGCTTGAGACGCAACAAGGTGGGGCCGGCAAAGCCGATGAGCACTGCCAGCGCAGTGAGCACCCCCATCAATAACGGCAGCGGCCCCGGCGGCGGCAGCTCGAGCGGCAGAAAATTCGTCAGAATCATCAGCAAACCAGCCTGTCCCAGCAGGCCCAATAGCGCCCCCACCACCGCCGCTGCCAACGCCAGCCAGGCGAGCTGCAGGGCGAACAGTGTCGCCAGTTGGCGTTGGGAAGCACCGAAACAGCGCAACAACGCCGCCGTGTCGAGGTGTCGGTCGACATAGCGGCGCGTAGCCATGGCCACCGCCACGCCCGCCAGTAACACTGCCGCCAGCCCCGACAAACTCAGGTAGCGCTGCGCGCGATCCAACGCGCCACCCAGCCGGGGGCGATCCTCGCGTACATCGCGCACCTCGACACCGTTGTCGCGGAGTCGCTCCAGACGCGACTGCACGCGCGCCACGGCGTCGGGCGGGCCCTTGGCCAACAACTCGTATTCGAGCCGCGAGCCGGGCTGCACCAGGTCGGTGGCCGCCAGATCGTCGCGGTGCATCATCACCCGTGGGTTGAAGGCCGAGAACCCGGCGCTCTGATCCGGCTCGCGCTCGATCAGGCCGCTCACGGTGAGTGTGCTCTTGCCGATGCGCAGCACGTCGCCGAGTTCGAATTCCATCAGTCGAGCCAGCCGCGGTGCTACCCACACACTGCCGGGTGCAGGGCCATGGTCCAGCGTCTCGGTGCCCTCGCCACGCGCGACACGTACCTGCCCATATAACGGATAAGCGGCGTCAACGACCTTGAGACTGACCGGTTGGAAGGCATTATCACGACTCGCCATCGAGATCAGATCGACCTGCTGCGAGAGCGTCAGCCCGGCATCGCGCAGCGTCTGGCGGAGTTCCTCGGAGAAAGGATCGCTTTGTTCGAGCACCAGATCGCCGCCCATCAACTGCCCGGCCTGGCGGGTCAGCCCCCGGTCGAGGCGATCCAGGAAGAAACCGATCATCGTCGAGGCCGCCACCGCCAGGGCCAACGCTACGAAAAGCGCCCGCACATCGGCGGCACGAAGATCGCGCCACAACCCCTTGAGCGATAGCGACAGAGCCTTCACGAGGCCACCTCATCATGGCTCATGGCCTGCAGGCGCCCTTCTTCAAGGCGCAGGCAACGCCCGCAGCGGCGCGCCAAGGCATGATCGTGCGTGACCAGCACCAAGGTGGTACCCATTTCCCGGTTGAGTTCGAACAGCAAGTCGATGATATGTGCTCCCGTGGCGCGGTCGAGGTTACCGGTGGGTTCATCAGCGAAGACCAGCCGGGGATGGCTGACGAAGGCACGTGCCACCGCCACGCGTTGCTGCTCGCCGCCGGAAAGCTGCTTGGGCAAATGGCCGAGCCGCTCGCCGAGCCCAACCCGCGTCAACCAGTTGCGCGCGCGCTGCTCGTCATCGCCCGATGGCGAAAGCTCCCGGGGTAGCAGGACGTTTTCCAACGCCGTCAGGGTGGGCAGGAGTTGAAAGTTCTGAAACACGAAACCGACTTGCCCCGCACGCAGCCGCGCCCGGCCATCTTCATCCAAGGCGCTCAACGACTCGCCAAACAACTGAATCTCGCCTTCACTGGGCGTATCCAGCCCCGCCAGCAAGCCCAGCAGGGTCGATTTCCCCGACCCCGAACTACCCAGAATGGCCACGCTTTCGCCAGCATGGACGTCCAGCGCCAAGTCATCGAGAATCGTCAGTACACGCTCACCACTGCGCACGCGCTGTGACACCTGTGCTGCGTGTAGAATGGAAACCTTCGAGTCATTCAGGGAGTCGTCGACCATGCGTGAGAATTCCTTCGTATTGGGAAGCTGGCCAAGAGTGCGCCAATCATGGACACGGGGCTGCCTCCAGGTCCTGATGGTCGCCGTGTTGTGCTTCGCTGCAGGACATGCGGTGAATGCCCGGGCCGCCACCCTCCTGGTGGTCGGCGACAGTCTGAGCGCAGCCCACGGTATCGAGCGCGACGCCGGCTGGGTCAACTTGCTTCGACAACGCCTAGGCAGTCAACACCAAGTGATCAATGCCAGCATCAGCGGCGACACCACCTCGAGCGGTGCGGCGCGCCTGCCGGCACTACTCGAGCGTCACGCACCGGACATCGTGCTGCTCGAACTAGGCGGTAACGATGGCCTGCGGGGGCTTTCACCGCAACAGATGAAGCTCAACTTGAGTGACATGATCGAAAAAAGCCAGGCCGCCGGCGCACGCGTACTGCTGCTAGGCATCGAAATACCGCCCAATTACGGCGCGGCCTACACGGATGCCTTTCGCGGTGTCTTCCGGCAGCTCAGTGAAGAATACGCTATTCCGCTTGTGCCCTTCATTCTCGACGGTGTCGCCCTGCAAGACGCCATGATGCAGGACGACGGCATCCATCCCACCGCCGAGGCACAGCCGATCATTCTCGACAATGTGTGGCCCGAACTGAAAAACCTGCTACCCGACGATGCCGCCAATACCGATAAGCCGTAATCGTCACGTTGTTTGCGGACTATAATGGGACTAAATTTTATCGAGCTGATTCGTTGGTCACTTTATTCAGCAGAGTTTACTTTTCCGCTACTGACGCCGGCGCCTTCTGAAACTGTTGCAGCGCCAACCCGGCGAGAATCAGCACCAACCCCACCAGCGTGGAGATCAGGATGGGTTCGCCAACCACCCAATGCAGCAGAAACAGCGAGATGGGCGGCGACAGGAAGATCAGATTGGCGACCTTGGCGGTGCGCGATACCTGGTGAACCGCAAGTTGCCAGAAGACGAACGCAATGCCCATTTCGAACAAGCCGACATAGATGCCTGCGCCCAGCGACAACCAGCCATGCCATTCAAAGCCCGGTCCGAACCACACGATTGCCGTCAACACAGGGATCCCGACACTGAAGTTCTGCCACTGGGCGACCAGCGGTGCACGCGCATCACGAGCATTGAAGAGCCAGTACAACGCCCAGATCAGCGTTGATACCAGCGCCAGGGCAACACCCAAGCCATCGGCAAACGCTATTTGCCACACATCGCCGCGTGTGGCGATCGTCCACACGCCGGCATAGGCAACGAGCCCCGCGACGATATCCATCAATGTCAGGCGTTGCTTGAGCAGTGGTACGGCCAGCAATGCCATGGTCAGCGCCCAGGTGTAATTGAGCGCCATCGCCTCCTGCCCCGGTAGACGGTCGTAGGCGGCGAACAACACCAGATAATAGGCCACGGGATTCATCAGGCCCGCCCATAATGCGGTACGCCAACCATGGGTGAGCGCCTCGCGGGCATGCCCCTGGGCAATGACCAATCCCCCGATCAACGCCCAGGACACCAGTACCGCCAGCCATATCAGCTCGACAGGACGCATCGTCTCCAAGGCCAGCTTGAAAGCCGTGGCCACGGTCGACCATAGCCCCACCGCCACCAGCCCACATGCGATTGCTCGACGATCCCCTGTCATGCGCCTCCCTGCAAATACATGTTTCTCGGTACGTAATAAAGCCCAGCCTAATGCGTTCGCATGACCAAAGCGACGTCCCCAGAATGCTTATCCGGTTGATTTTACGCATATCAGCGATGACTATTTAACGCATGCATACCCTGCAAAGCGAATCGTCGACAAGGAGACCCCGATGAGTGACATGGACACCGCGCTAGTGGCCGCCTACCGATTGAACGGTCAGGGGGGTGGAGAATTACTGAGCCGGCGCGCTTTGCAGTCTGCCTGGGCCGACGACGGTGCGCCGATATGGATGCATCTCGACTTCCGTCACGACGACGTCGAGACCTATCTCAACGACTTGGCCGAGCTCGACGAGACAGTCGTCGAAGCATTGCTCGAGGAAGACACGCGTCCACGTGTGGCCAAGTTCGGGCGCGGCGTCGTCACCACGCTGCGCGGCGTCAACCACAACCCCGGCGCCGCCATGGACGACATGATCTCGCTGCGCGTGTGGATGACACCCAAGCGCATGATTACGCTGCGTCGCCGCCCACTGAAGGCCGCCAGCGATGTCCGAGAACGCCTGGATGCCGGCGAAGGCGCGCTGTCGGTACCCGACCTCCTCGCCTGGCTGGTCGAGGCGCTAGTGGATCAGGTCGGCGACTATTCCCACCAACTCGATAACGCCCTCGGCGAGCTCGAGGAATTGCAACTCGCCAAGGGCGATGTCGACGCCGATGATCTCACCCGGCTGCGCCGCCCCTTCATTACCCTGAGGCGCTTCATGGGGCCGCAGCGCGACTGCCTCTCGCAGCTTGCCCAGAGCCCTCAGTGGCTCGATGAGACGACCCAGGTCTCATTGCGCGAGAACGCCAACCAGCTCTCGCGCTACGTCGAGGATTTCAGCGCCATGCAGGAGCGCGCGCTGATCCTCCAGGAGCAGATCTGGAGCGAGCACAACGAGCAGCTCAACCAGCGCATGTACATGCTAGCCATCGTCACCACTGTCTTCCTGCCCTTGAGCTTCTTGACCGGGCTACTGGGCATCAACGTAGGTGGCATTCCCGGCGCCGATAGCCCCTACGGTTTCGCCGTCTTCATCACCATCACCCTGGCGGTGGGGCTGGGCGTGATGTGGCTGCTCAAGCGCAAGCATTGGTGGTAACGCGTTATCGGTCGGTATGCCCCAAATCTCGCTGGGGATCGAGCCGGTCACGTACCTGCTGCTTGAGCCATTTTATATCGGGGAAACCGCCGTCGCGCTTGCGCTCCCAGACCACGTCGTCGCCATCGTAGATAATTTCGAAATGGCCACCGTGGCTGGGCGCCAGCGCAACCTGCTCGAGATCTTCACCGAAGGTCTGCAGTAGTTCCTGTGCATACCACCCGGCCCGTAACAACCAGTGACATTGCGTGCAATAATGGATGCGAATGCAGGACATGGCGAGCGTGCCTCCGTCGGTGGATAAGGCGGCCATGATGCGGTGGCCGCGCCCCTCGAACAAGCCTGGCAACCGCGCCCAGTCAGCAAGGACATAACGTAAAGGCACAACGTAAGGACAAAACGCATGGGTGATCGCGCCTCTTCCTTGACGCGACTCTACGAGCGCTTGACCGGCGACGAAGATGGCCGGCTATGCAAGGACATTCCCGACGCCGCCTGCCATGAGCAGCCCGGCAACTTCCTGCGCCACTTACTGGCCTCGCTGGGCAACAAGCTCGCCGATGAGCTCTCCAGCGCCCGCCTGGTCTTGCCATGGTTATTGGGCGCCCTCGGCGCGCCGGTGTGGATGGTAGGCTTTCTGGTCCCGATCCGAGAGGCCGGCGCCTTGCTTCCGCAAGTGTTCGTCGCCGGCTACATTCGCCTCAAGGCGATTCGCAAGGGGGTGTGGGTCACCGGCGGCATCGTGCAAGCGCTCGCGGCGCTGGTCATGGCCATCATGGCGCTGTTTGGCCAGGGTTTCTGGGGCGGCGCCATCGTCCTTGCGGCCTTGGTGGTGCTGTCGCTCGGCCGGGGGCTATCGTCGATTGCCACCAAGGACGTGCTGGGTAAGACGATAGCCAAGCAACGCCGTGGCACGCTCATGGGATGGAGCGGTAGCGCCGCGGGCGCCATCACGCTGGCAGTAGGCGCGGTGCTGATGTTATTCGGCGACCGCCCAGGGCAGATCGCGCTGGCAATCCTGTTGCTCATCGCCACGCTCGGCTGGGCACTTAATGCTCTCTGTGCATCACGCATCAAGGAAGAGCCCGGCGCCACCGAGGGCGGCCAGAATGTCTGGAGCAGTCTCGGCGAAGGCCTGCACCTGCTGCGAACCGACCGCCACTTCCTGCACTTCAACCTGGCGCGGGCGCTGCTGCTTTCCAGCGCCCTGGCGTTGCCCTATATCGCCCTGCTGGGACAGCAACAAAGCGGCTCCAACCTCGGCGGTCTGGGCATCATGATCCTGGTCTCAGGATTGGCAGGCATGCTGGCCAGTCCTATCTGGGGTAAGCTGGCCGATCGTTCCAGCCGCAAGGTGATGCGCAACAGCGCCGCGATTGCCGCGTTGTGCTGCGCGGCGGCGGCATTGATCGCCTGGCTGCCCGACGCATGGAGCAATAGCATATGGCCATACGCACTGGTATACGCACTGCTCGTCATCGCCCATGCCGGTGTTCGGTTGGGCCGCAAGACTTACGTGGTCGACATGGCGGGAAGCGACAAGCGTGCCTTGTATGTCGCGCTCTCCAATACCTTCACCGGCATTCTCATGTTGCTGGTAGGCGGGCTACTGGGTGCCGTCGCACACTTCATAGGCAGCGGTGGGCTATTGCTCGTACTGGCGCTATGCGCAATTGGCGCGACGGCAGCCAGCCAGCGTTTGCCGGAAGTCGAGACGTGACGCCTTGCAGCGCGTTGAAATCCGGTCCCGGCATGGCCATGATGAATATACGACTGCCTCGCACGAACGGCTCATGACAACGAAAGGCAAAGGAACGCGAGAGAGATGAAACGACCTCCCATGATCAGCCCGGCGCTACTCGAACGTATCGTCAATGCGTCAGACGATGGCATCGTGGTGGCCGAACAAGAAGGCGACGAAACCATCCTGATCTACGCCAACCAGGGCTTCGAACGCCTCACCGGTTACAGTGCCGATGAGATTCTCTACCGCGACTGCCGTTTCCTCCAGAACGACGATCGCGACCAGCCTCAGTTGGATAACATCCGCCAGGCGATCCGCGAGGGCAAGCCTTGCCGGGAGGTTCTGCGCAACTATCGCAAGGACGGAGCGATGTTCTGGAATGAACTGTCGGTCACGCCTGTCTACGACGACGAGGATCAACTAACCTACTTCGTCGGCGTGCAGAAGGACGTCACCGAACGTGTCGAGGCAATGCAGGAGCTCGAGCGCCTGCGCGCCCGGCATGATCAAATCTGAGGCGCGTTTGCAGACGCGAGGACGGGTACTCGCTGAGAGTAAGGGCTACTCCATCACGCTAGCCTTTACGCTACGCCCCCTCTATCATCGTCACTCATGATTCACTTCTCAACCAAACCGGAATTCCATGGCGCAATACGTCTATACCATGAATCGGGTGGGCAAGACCGTCCCACCCAAACATGAAATCCTCAAGGACATTTCGCTTTCCTTTTTCCCTGGCGCAAAGATCGGCGTGCTCGGCCTCAACGGCGCGGGCAAGTCCACGCTGCTGCGGATCATGGCCGGAGTGGACAAGGAATATAACGGCGAAGCGCGTCCCATGCCGGGCATCAATATCGGTTACCTGCCACAGGAACCCGAACTCGACGACGAAAAGAACGTCCGCGAGACCGTCGAGGAAGCCTTGAGCGAGATCACCGACGCTCAGGCACAACTCGAGGCGGTGTATGTCGCCTATGCCGAGCCGGATGCCGACTTCGATGCCTTGGCCGCCGAACAGGCACGCCTCGAGGACCTGATCGAGGCTGCCGACGCGCACAACATCGAGCGCAAGCTTGAAGTTGCTGCCGAGGCCTTGCGCCTGCCGCCCTGGGACGCCAAGGTCGGCAACCTCTCCGGGGGTGAGCGTCGCCGCGTGGCATTGTGTCGCCTTCTGCTTTCGAGCCCCGACATGCTGCTGCTTGACGAGCCGACCAACCACCTCGACGCCGAATCGGTGGCCTGGCTGGAACGCTATCTACACGACTACAGTGGGACTGTGGTGGCGATCACCCACGACCGCTATTTCCTCGATAACGTCGCCGGCTGGATTCTCGAGCTGGACCGTGGCCAGGGTATCCCCTTCGAGGGCAACTACTCGCAGTGGCTAGAATCGAAGGAAAAACGCCTCGAGCAGGAAGCCAAGCAGGAGGCTTCCAAGAACAAGGCGATCAAGCAGGAGCTCGAGTGGGTCCGCAGTAATGCCAAGGGACGCCAGGCCAAGAGCAAGGCGCGTCTGAACCGCTTCGAAGAAATGCAATCGGGCGATTTCCAGAAGCGCAACGAGACCAACGAGATCTATATTCCGCCCGGGCCGCGTCTCGGCGACAAGGTCATCGAGTTCCACGACGTGGCCAAGCGCTTCGATGACAAGCTGCTGTTCGAAAATCTATCGTTCCAGCTACCCAAGGGCGCCATCGTGGGCATCGTCGGCGGCAACGGCGCCGGCAAGTCCACGCTGTTCAAGCTGATCGCCGGCATGGAACAACCCGACAGCGGCGAGGTCGTCATCGGCGAAACCGTGGACATCGCTTACGTGGAGCAGTTGCGCGATCATCTCGACGATAAGCAGACCGTATGGGAAGCAGTATCCGGCGGTCAGGACATGATCAGCATCAATGGCTATGAGATGTCCTCACGCGCCTACGTGGGACGCTTCAACTTCAAGGGCAATGATCAGCAGAAGCGACTCTCGGAGCTCTCGGGGGGCGAACGCGGTCGCTTGCAACTGGCACAGACCCTCAAGCAAGGCGCCAACGTCCTGCTGCTGGACGAACCCTCCAACGATCTCGACATCGAGACGCTGCGCGCGCTTGAAGAAGCGCTGCTCGCCTTCCCCGGCTGCGCGCTGGTCATCTCGCACGACCGCTGGTTCCTCGACCGTATCGCTACGCATATTCTCGCCTACGAAGGGGATTCCAGCGTGACGTTTTTCGAGGGCAACTACAGCGAGTACGAAGAAGACTATCGCCAACGCGTGGGTAGCGACACGCCCAAGCGCATGAAGTACAAGCGCATCGACGCCTGACCCTAATGCGTGGCAGCACAAAGGCCCCGTTGTGTAATACAGCGGGGCCTTTTACGCTCTGGACGACGCACACCCCCTGCCCAGGCCGCATAATAATCGGCACGAACCGTGGACTGACGCCCCGGACACGTCATTACTACCAGCGCTGCCTAGCCTCACCACCCGCTCATCGAGTGCTTCAGGCCAAGACAGGGAAGACGTGAAAGGCGAAGACTGGACACGATAGAACTTATGACTCTTGAGGGATGACATGATGGCTGCCGTTATCACCTGGCCGTACCAGCTGTTCAACCGTGTTCGACAGAGTATCGCTTTTCTCCCCTGCCTGCTGGCACTGATCTACTTTATCTTGGGCTTGATCGCCGTCGTGCCGCGAGTGCCCGCCTCCGCCCTACCCGCGATACTCGGCCATCTCGACTTCAAGGATCCCGAGACGGCTCGAGCACTGCTATCGACGCTGATCGCCGGGATGATCTCAATGGTGGTATTCAGTTTCTCGATGGTCATGACGGTGCTTTCCCAGGCGGGCGGCAACTTTTCACACAAATTGGTCTTCGGCCTGATCACGGAAAGCCATCATCAACGGGTACTCGGCCACTACTTGGGCACCATTCTCTTTATTCTGATTCTGTTGATGGTGCCTTTCGAAGGCAATACGCCCAGCCTATGGCGCTCACTGGGAGGGTATCTGGGGGTGTTGATGGTCATCCATTGCCTGGGTCTGTTCGTCTACTTCATCCACAACTCTTCCCAGTCAGTGCAGATCAACGCCATCCTCCAAGGCCTGCACAAGTCCACTCGCGAGTCGATGCAACACTTGGCTACCCTGCAGCAGCGAGAGCACTGGCGGCGATACGCCCACATTGACGTACCGACCAACGGCCATGTGATCTATGGTCGACAAAGTGGGTATGTCCAGTACGTTCAACTAGAAACGCTGGCGCGGCTCGCCAAAGAGCACGGCATGGTCATTCATCTCAACTTCATGTTCGGCGACTACACCGTCGTCGGCTTGCCTCTTTTTACAATCGATACCGTCGACGAACCCGGCGAGGCGTTCGAGGACGCAGTGCTAGAAACACTGATCTATGTGCAGGGGGAGTCGGTGAAAGACCTCTATATCAATGGTCTGACACAATTGATGGAGATCGCCGTCAAGGCGCTTTCACCGGGTATCAATGACCCCGGCACCGCCCGCCTGTGTCTACATCAACTGACGGAACTGCTATGCAGGCGACTAACGCTCGCCCCCAGCAACGCCGTGACCGATGAGCATGGGGCCCTTAGAGTGAGCTGGAAGACACACGACTTTGACAGCCTACTTTACCGGCTTTTTACGCCGATCCTGCATTACGGTCGCGACGACATCAGCATAATGCTGGCCCTGCTCAAAGCCTTGAAAACGCTTTCGCTATTTGCCGATAAAGAGACACTGGCGGTCATCCAAGCGCACGCCGACCGCGTAGTCGAGACACTTGAGACAGCGTCCAAGCATACGCTGGACCAGCATTTCATTGCCCAGCGCATGCAAGCCGGTGAACATCGTTTAAAGCTGCCATGCGACTTCTCTCAAGCAATGCCACCCACCGACGCCATCAACGTCCCCGGCCGCGAATGAGCGACCGCTCACTTGGGATACAGAGAGGCCTCTCCACGCGGACGCGTCTTGAAGCGCCGATGCAGCCATAGATACTGCTCGGGATGACGGCGAATGGCGTCTTCGATGAGGTCGTTGATCCGCGTGGCGTCGGCGACATCGTCGCCCGAAGGAAAGTCTTCCAGTGCGGGCAGATACTCCATCGTATAGGTCTCGTCATCGGGATTGCGATGAAAGATCAGCGGCATCACCGGCGCCCCTGTCATGCGCGCAATCTTGGCGGTCAACTTGAGCGTGGCGGCCTCGACGCCGAAAAAGGGCGCGAAGACGCTAGCATCGCGCCCGAAGTCCTGGTCCGGCGAATACCACACGGCGTGGCCCTCCTTGATGCGACGCACCACGCCGCGCAGATCGTGACGATCGATGGCGCGACCGAAGATACGCCGTCGTGCACGTGTCATGAAGCGCTCGAACAAGGGGTTGTCATGCGCCCGGTAGACGACGTCCGCAGGGAAGAACAGCGAATGCAGCGCGCCGCCGAGATCGAGCGTCGAGAAGTGGACCCCGACGATCAGCGCCCCCTTGCCCTGCGCCAAGGCCTGCGTCATATGCTCTTCACCCGTGAAGGTCACCCGGTGGCGCAAATGCTGAGGATTACGACACCAGCCGGTGGCGGTCTCGAGAATCCCCTTGCCGTTGGCGATGAAGGTGTCGCGTACCAGCCGAGCCCGCGCCTCCTCGCTCAATTCGGGAAAGCACAGCGCCAGGTTGGTCTCGGTAATACGCCGTCGACTGCGCGCGAAACGCCAGACGCTCAACCCGATGACACGTCCTGCCGCCATCTTGAGACGCCAGGGCAGCCAGGCACCGAGGTACATGGCACCGATGGCCAGCCAGGTGGGCCAATAGCGTGGGTGAAAGAAACTGTCGGGAAATACGTGCTTGGCCATATCTCTCTCGGGGCATCGAAACGCCGCTCATTGTAGCGGATTTTTATACTGTGTCGGCAGCCCGATAACGGCGCGGGACACGGGGCAGTATGCCGGTCAGCAACGTATAACTGATGGTATCGCAATAACGCGCCACCTCGTCGACGGGTAGCCCTTCGCCCCATAACACGACCCGACTACCGACATCCGCCTCGGATACGTCGGTGAGATCGACCGTCAGCATATCCATGGACACCTTGCCGACGAGTGGTACACGCCGCCCCTCGACGAGTACTGGCGTGCCGTCTTGGGCGTGACGATCATAGCCATCACCGTAGCCACAGGCGACCACACCGATACGCGAGGGGCGCATCGCCCGCCAACGTCCCCCGTAGCCGACTGCCTCCCCCGTCGCCAATTCACGTACCGCTATGAGTTCTGAGCGCAAGGTCATCACCGGCTTGAGGGCGCGGCTGGCGTCATTGGCACCTTCCAGCGGGTCGCTGCCGTAGAGCATGACCCCCGGACGGTTCCAATCGCCATGCGCCTGGGGCCAGGCTAGCGTGGCCGGCGAATTGGCGAGGCAGACCGGTGCTTCAAGCTGCTGACGCAGCGCCTCGACACACGCCATCTGGCGGCGAAAATACGCCGGATCGAGCGCATCGGCGGTGGCGAAGTGCGTCATCAAGTGCAGATCGGTGGCCTGGGTCGGTGCCGCCTTCAGGCGCTGCCAGCGCGCCACGAAAGCCTCCGGCGCGAACCCTAGACGATGCATGCCCGAGTCCAGCTTGAGCCAGGTGGGAATCGGCGTTCGTGGCCGAAATGCCAACAAAGCGTCGAGCTGCCAGTCGCTGTGCACGACGATCCATAGCCGGTGCGCGTCGATGAGCGGCAACTCCTCGGCATCGAAGACCCCCTCCAGCAGCATGATCGGCTGGGCAATTCCCGCGTCGCGCAGCGCGACTGCTTCCTCGAGACTCGCGACGGCAAACGCGGGCGCTATATCGGCCAGGGCGTGGGCGCACTCTACCGAACCATGGCCGTAAGCATCCGCTTTGAGGACGGCTACCGCGCGGCTTTGAGGCGCTTGCTCACAGGCGAGACGATAATTGTGGCGCAAGGCGCCCAGGTCGATATCGGCGACCAACGGCCGGGACATGGCAAACGTTCCTCCTCACAAGGCGATAAGCAGCGCATTATTCTACCCGCTCGCGCGGCGTGGCGCGCGGCACGATGCAAAACGCCGCACCCCCAAAGGAAAGGTGCGGCGTAACGGATGGCGCGTCTCGAACTCGCCTCAGGGCGTGGCCGACGGCCCCATGGTGGGTCGCTTGCCAATGTCTTCTATCTGACTCATGCCGCCGTCTTCGGGCAAACGAAGCTTCACTGTCTGAGTCTCCCGCAGCCACTCGTTGAGCTCACGAATCACCTGTTGATCGAGCATACCTGCCTGCTGACGCAGCGCCACCATGTCGGTCACGTAGGTGTAGCGCGCGTCGGCGTAATCGGCAATCGCTTGATAGAGGCTTTGCTCGGCATCGAGCACATCGACGATATTGCGGGTTCCCACCTCGTAGCCTGAACGCGTCGCTTCCAGTGCGCTCCGGTTGGAAATGATCGCCTGCCGCTGAGCCTCGACGCTTTCGACATCGTTCATGACCTGCGTGAACAGCGAGCGTACCTGCTGGGTGGTGTCGCGACGCTGAGCTTCGAAATCATATTGTGTGGCTTCCAGCGAATAGGTCTGCTGACGCACCTGAGCACTGGTCGCGCCACCGCTGTAGATAGGCAGCGAGGCCTGGAGGCCGACCTCAGTGCCTTCATTATGGCCATTGAGATAATCCTGATCACTATCCGAATAGTTATAATTGGCGAAGGCCGATAGTGTCGGCAGGTGGCCGGCCTGAGCCTGATCGACCTCGGCTTGCGAGACATTCACCGCTGCCTGCGCTGCTTGCACACTAGGATTATTGGCGATCGCCATACGAACCCACTTATCACGTGCCGCAGGCTCAGGGGTTTCGATAGGAATGTCTTCCGAGAGCATTTCGATGCTGTCATAACGCTTGCCGGTCAATCGCTGTAGCGCCTCGAAACTAACCTGCAGGTCATTTTCGGCGGATATACGCTGCGCACGAGCCAGATCGTACGACGCCCGGGCCTCGTTGACATCGGTAATGGCCACCAACCCGACATCGAACTGTTCCTTCGCCTGGTCGAGTTGGCGCTTGATGGCTTTTTCTTGCGCAATGCGTGCCTGGAGCACCTCATAGGCACGTAGAATCTCGAAATACGCCGAGGCGACATCGTAAAGAAGCTGCTGACGATCCGCTTGCAACAAAAGCGCTTGCTGATCAGTCTCGCGTTTGGCGATCTCCAGCGAAGCCCAGCTCGCCGCGTCGTACAGCGCTTGGGTCAATTCGAGGCTGGCACTAGTGGAATTGTAGCTATCCTCGGAGTTCCCTAAACCACTCTGGGTACCGCCCTCCTGACTCTCTAACGTGTTGTTGTGCGCCACCTGCGCAGTCGCGTCGATCTGCGGCAACAAGCTGCCACGTGCCACGTCACGTCCCGCCTCGACACTCTGGAAGGTCGACCGCGAGGCGTCCAGGGTAGCGTTGTTCTGCAAGGCATCCTGCGTGATCGTCCACAAATCGGCGGCATGCGCCTGAGAAGTGACGGCAGCGGCAATCAACACCGGCAATAAACGCAACCGAAATTTCGGCGATGACGGCTCTCGAGAGGACATCGGCTTGGGTTCCTTTCTTTTGACGCACGTCCTTTTGATGAACGTACTTTTGACTGACTTGCTTTTCACTGATTTTCTCGGGGGCGAGCTGATCACAGACTCGCCCACCGGCAGCGTCACCGCCTACAGGAGGCATCGAGGTTACATACAATGCCGCATGTATTGCTTCAGATCAATGTATCAGGAGAATATGCAAGTACCAAGGATAGTGGGAAAACACGTCATTGCTGTGACAGGTTGCAGGCATGAAGGGCCATATGGTCCTTCATGCCCGACGTGTCATTCGAAGATCGAGTCCAACGACAACCCTTGCTTCTCCAGTACTCGGCGCAGTTTTTTCAGCGCTTCGACCTGAATCTGACGTACCCGCTCGCGCGTGAGCCCGATTTCCGCGCCGACATCCTCGAGAGTCGCAGCTTCATGTCCGCGCAAACCGAAACGACGCACGACGACTTCCATTTGCTTGTCGGTCAGTTCCGCCAACCAGTCGTCGACGTGCTGTTTGACATCGTTGCCGACCAGCAACGACTCGGGTCCTGCTTCATTTTCATCGGCCAGCGTGTCGATCAAGGGTTTGTCGCTCTCGCCGCCCATCGGATAGTCGACCGACGACACCCGCTCGTTGAGCCCAAGCATCTTCTTGACAGTGCCCACCGGCTTGTCCAGAAACTCGGCGATTTCCTCGGCCGTGGCTTCGTGGTCGAGCCGTTGCGTCAACTCGCGTGCGGCGCGCAGATAAATGTTGAGTTCCTTGACCACATGGATAGGCAGGCGGATCGTGCGTGTCTGGTTCATCAGCGCCCGCTCGATGGTCTGTCGAATCCACCAGGTCGCATAGGTCGAGAAGCGAAAACCTCGCTCGGGATCGAATTTCTCCACGGCCCGAATTAGGCCCAGATTACCCTCCTCGATCAAATCAAGGAGCGACAATCCACGATTGAGGTAACGTCTGGCTATCTTGACCACCAGACGCAGATTGGACTCGATCATGCGCTGGCGTCCGGCAGGGTCGCCCTTCTGAGCCAGGCGCCCGTAGTGCACTTCTTCTTCGGGGGTCAAAAGCGGCGAAAAGCCGATTTCGTTGAGGTAGATCTGGGTAGCGTCGAGGCTTTGGTGGTAAGTGTTGTCATCACGGTTCAGCGCTTTCTCAAACGCATCGTCATCCTTGTCACGAGTGACCTCTGCGGCATCGACTTCCACTTCGTTGTCAACGTCGTCAAGATCCACACCCTGAATATCCCGCTCCAGCATGCTCATATCCGATACCCCACTTTACTGCTGCCGATTTGATGACCACAGCCGGGGCGCGAGCCACCGGCCATGGCGGACTACCCGTTTATTGTTGTGCGCATGTTCAGGGTCCGAGCCCTACCGCGCTCAACGCGACGGCAGGTACTCCATTGGGTCTTGAGGCTGGCCGTCCTGGCGCACCTCGAAATGCAATTTAACGCGATCGGCATCGGTGTCGCCCATGGTGGCGATGACGTCTCCCGCTTCGACAACATCGTTTTCCTCCACGCGCAATGTGTCGTTATGCGCGTAAGCACTCAGAAAATGGTCGTTATGCTTGAGAATGATGAGGTTGCCGTATCCACGGACGCCACTGCCGGCATACACCACGATGCCCGGTCCCGCTGCCTTGACAGGTTGCCCCTTTTCCCCGGCGATATCAATGCCAGCCGTCACGCTGGATTCATCATCGAAGCCGCTGACGACATCGCCCTGGGTGGGCCACTGCCAAGCGACATTATCAACCGGCTGGTACTCGCGTTGCGAACGATCGGTAGCCGCCTTGCTCTCGCCGGCAACGCGCGTGCCGGCATCACTGTCACCGCTGGTGGCGGCAGACGACGTACCGCCTGTCGTACCGCTCTCATCGCCCTGACGGGACGCTTTGTCGGTTGCCGTCTCCTGCGGCGCGTCACTGACGGATGACGCATCCGGGACCTTACGGGTGTCTGTGCCATCTCCTGCAGAGTCGGTCGCATCTTCCGCGTCGTAGACCGGCCCCGGCGCACCAACGCCGCCGACCTTGGAAGCAGCCTCTACAGCCTGTGGATCGGTAGCGACGCCATCCGGCTCGCGAGATGACGGTGATGAACTCTCCGCCGGTGCCAGCCAGTCATCGTCAGTGCCAGCACCGCTGGACGTGTTTCCACCGCCCAGCGGAGTTGTCACCGCGGCTGTCATCTCATCCGAAGATGCCCCTGACGGCGACGCACTTGAGGACGCCTCGGGGCTACCTTCGGACGTCAAGCGCAACGTCTGCCCTGGCTCGATGCGATAGGGAGGCGTGATGCCGTTGAGATGCGCCAAGTCACGAAAATCGAGATTGTTCTGCCAGGCGATGCCGTACAGGGTATCGCCCGACTTCACGGTATACGTACTCGGGGGGGCGCTGTTACGGCTGACCGAAAGGTCCTGCACCTGGGGAGCGCCGCTGGAGCTTACACACCCCGCCAGGCCCAGCGCCACGAGTCCCAGCGCAGGCAGTAGTCGACGAGAGTCAGACATGAGTTCGATCCTCCTGAAAGGGGGAAGGACTGCGTTCACCGATCACCATGACCAGCACCAGGCCGGCGATCATCAGAGCGATCGCCGCCAACAAGTGGGCTGGTTCACCGGTAATCGCGCTGTAGTCCGAAGGCATGAGATAGCGATAATCGAGCGGCACGATCTTGCCATCGCCGGCAAGGCGGTAGCTGGCGAGTTCGCGCCATGGCCAGAGTTGTGGCAATGAACCGAGAATGAAGCCGACCAGGGTCAAGAGCGTCCCCACTCGGTAGTGATGAAAAAGCCATGAGAGTACGCGCGAGAAAACCATCAAGCCGATGACGCAGCCCGCCCCGAAGGTCGCGATCAGGGACAGGTCGACGCTTTTGATGCCTTCCATGACCGTCCCGTAAAGCCCCATCACCAATAATAGAAAACTCCCCGAGACGCCCGGCAACAGCATCGCACTGATGGCAATGGCGCCGCCCACCACCAATATCCACTGACTGGCCTCGCTGGGTGCCGGCAGCAGGCTGGGCAGCCACAACGCTGCGCAGACACCTAGAATCAAGGGAAAGGCATGCCGCCACTGCCAATCACCGATCTGTCGGCCCACGACGATGGCCGAGGCCAGCACCAATCCGAAGAAGAAGGCATTGAGCAGCAACTGGTGATGGTCCAGCAGCCAGGTGACGAGATGCGCGACACTCACCAGACTCGCCACGATCCCCAGCAGCAAGGGCAGCAAAAACGCCAGATTGAGATACTTCACGAGCCCCGTCAGACCGCCACGACGCCACACTCCGAAGGCGCGGGGGCCGAACTGCTTGATCGAGTCAATCAACTCTTCGTAGATGCCGGTGATGAAAGCAATGGTGCCGCCGGAAACTCCGGGGACTGCGTCCGCAGCGCCCATCCCGGCGCCTTTGAAGAAAAGCGTCAGATAACGCTTCATTGTATGACCCCTTCCAATAGCGGTACGAATCTGACGCGTTCAAGTCGTGTTCGTTCGAATGTGGTGCCGCGGCGCCGCACGCGTGTCAGCCATTGGCGGCCCGCCTCATCCTCAAGCGGTGCGATCAGTTCTCCCCCATCACCCAACTGAGACAATAGCTCCTGGGGGAGTACGCTGGCACAGGCAGTGAAGAGGATGACATCGAAGGGGGCGGCCTGTGGCCATCCATGCCCGCCATCTTCATGGCGCAGGCGCACGTTATAGACGCCCAGCATGGCCAGGCGAGAGGCGGCTCTGCGATGCAGCGCCCCGATGCGTTCGATGCTGCATACCGACTCGACAAGACGCGCCAGAATCAGCGTCTGATAGCCCGAGCCGGTCCCTACCTCCAGCACGCGTCGCGGTTGCGCGGCCAACACCAGTTCGGTCATCCGCGCCACGATCCACGGCTGCGAAAGCGTCTGGCCATGACCCAACGGCAAGGCGGTATCCTCATAAGCGCGGTGCGACAGCGCCTCGTCGAGAAAGACGTGACGCGGTTCGCGCGCCATGACGTCGAGCACCCGGGTATCGCGAATACCACCTGCTTGCAGGCGGCGTATCAGTCGATTGCGAGTACGCTGCGAGGTCATGCCAATGCCACCGAATCGGTACATATCGTGAGTATCAGGCGTTTGACAATGCATCCAGCCAGTTCCGTACGTCGTCCAACGCGGCATGCCGCGTTAGATCGGTCTGAAGGGGTGTGATCGATACGAATCCCGCTTCGATGGCCGCGAAATCGGTGTCCGCCCCATCATCGGCGTTATCGCCGACGGCGGCAATCCAATAACGCTCACGGCCACGCGGATCTTTCACCTTCATCGGCTGGGCCGCAGGCCCGCGATATCCCATGCGCGTCACTCGCACACCCTGGATGTCCTCCCAGGGCACGTCCGGCACATTGACGTTGAGCAGGCTCCGCGGCGGCAATGACAGCGACTCCGCCGCCCCCACCAGGGTTGACGCGACACGCCCAGCCGTCTCGAAATAGCGCTCGCCACACAAGGAGACGGCAATCGCCGCCATGCCTAAATTGCGTCCTTCCATCGCGGCGGCCACGGTACCCGAATACAACACGTCATCGCCCAGGTTGCCGCCATGGTTGATTCCCGAGATGACCAAGTCTGGCTTCTCGTCCCAGACGCCGTTAACCCCCAGGTACACGCAATCGGCCGGCGTGCCGTCGACCGAATAGAAGCCGTTGTCGAGCGCCGTCAACGACAAGGGGCGCGTCAGCGTCAGCGAGTTACTGGCCCCGCTCTTGTCGCGGTCCGGGGCCACCACACGCAGGCGCCCATGTGCCGAGAGCGCATCATGAAGCGCGCGTAGCCCCGGCGCATGGACGCCATCATCGTTGGATAACAGTAACTTGCGCATATCTATCCTCTTGCTTGTCTGATAGCCGGTATCCCTTCACAGCAACGGGTGGTGCATCAATTCACGCAATACCGAGGTGGCGAAGGCACCACGCGGCAAGCCGAAACCGAGTGTCATCCGGTCAGAGGTCTCATGGGTCAGCGACGGTGCGTCAAGCGGCACGCATAGCGCACGCCGATCCAAGCGCACGCCGGCCGCTTCCAGTCCCTGCGTCAGCGTTTCATGTTGCATCGCGAGCCGCGTTTCTTCCGCTGCCACCTCCGCACCACTCTCCAGACGCCCGCGCCCCCACAAGGGACCGGTGGGGGTGACGTCGCCGCGCGCGGCGCGTTCATGCAAGGTGGCATCGATGTCGTCGGCCACAAAACGGCTGGACGTCCCCGCCAACGCCAGCACATCGCCGGGACGCGGGGTTCGCCAGGTCTGCGCGCGCAGACGCGCAGCCAGCACCTCATTGAACAGGAAGCTGCGCGCTGCGGAAAGCTGCATGCCATGCGGATCGTCACGCTTGCGCCAACCGCGTGCGAAGGCTTTCTGGGCAAGCACCAGATTGCGTCCTTCGCGGCCGAAGCGTTGCGGCCCGAAGTAATTGGGCACACCGTCTTCGCACAGAGTCCGCCAACGGCGCGCCAGATCGGGATGCGATGCAACTTCGCCACTCAGGCGAAGCGTGAAACGGTTAGCGCGATGCACGCCGCGCTTGAGCTTGCGTGGATGGCGTTGTGCATCATGCACCACGATCCCCACATCGCTCAGTTGGGCGCGGAACGCCTCGGGAGCATCACGCCCCGGCAAGTGCACCGAGAGCCATTGGCGGGTGACCGCGACGCGGTCCTTGAGGCCACTATATCCCACGTCGCGCGGGCGCACACCACACACCCGCGCCACATGCTTGACGGCTTCCGGCGTGGTCAAATCGCGCTTCTCGATCCACAGCCAGAGGTGTTCGCCCTGTCCTTCCGGCGCAAAATCAAACACCTCCTCGACGAGGAAGTCATCGGGCGTCATGCGAAACTCGCCCGACGCCCGTGGCTCGCCATGGGCGCGGGGCCAGTCGGGTGGCCAAAGCGACATATCGATCATGTCGCATCCGCGCGTGCCAGTAGCACCACGGCCTCGGCGGCGATGCCTTCCTTGCGCCCGGTGAAGCCAAGCCGCTCGCTGGTGGTCGCCTTGACGTTGACCGCGTCTTTCTCCATTCCCAGCGTCTCGGCGATACGCGTGCGCATCAGCGCGATGTGGTCGGCGAGGCGCGGCGCCTGAGCGATGACGGTGGTATCCAGGTTGACGATCCGATAGCCCGAGGCGATCAACTGCTCGTGTACCCGGCACAGCAATTCACGACTGTCGGCACCGGCCCAGGCTGCGTCGGTATCGGGAAAATGATGGCCGATATCGCCCAGGCCGCAGGCGCCGAGCAGAGCATCGCACAATGCATGCAGTAGAACGTCGCCGTCCGAATGGGCAATGAAGCCATGCGTATGCGCGATGCGCACGCCGCCGATCATCAGGTGATCGCCATCGCCGAAGCGGTGCACGTCAAAACCGTGACCAATACGTAACGTCATGAGCAAGTCTCGTCGGAAATCGTGGAATCCCAGGCGGCCTCGCTGAGAAGCCGCGTAGCGAGGGCAAAATCCTCGGGGTGCGTGATCTTGAGATTATCCCGGCGGCCGGGCACCAAGCGCGGTGCCAGGCCCAGCGCCTCGAGTGCTGAGGCCTCGTCGGTGAGCGCCACACGCGTGTCACGGGCATGCGCGAAGGCCCGACACAGCACGCGATAGGAAGCACCTTGCGGCGTCATGGCATGCCATAGCCCCTCGCGCGACACGGTATGCACGACGTGCCCATCGGCATCGGCGCGCTTCATGGTGTCGGCCACCGGCGCTGCCAGCAGCCCCCCGTCGGGCGAGCTTTCCAGCACCCCGCGCAGGCGACGCAAGTCCTCAAGCGCCACGCAAGGCCGCGCGACATCGTGGACCAGCACCAGGTCAGCGTCCGCCGCGCTACCCTCGAGCGAGGCCAGCGCATTGGCCACTGAATCGGCGCGCTCCTGCCCGCCGGGCACCCGCTGCCAGTCGGCGAAAGGCACCCACTCGGGCGAGAAGCGGGCATCGTCGGCATCAAGGCACAGGCGCAGAGCCGCGTTCGGAAAGGCGTCATGCAGACGCGCCAACGTATGCGCCAGCACCGGACGGCCCGCGATCTCGAGATACTGCTTGGGCAAGGTAGCGCCCATGCGACGGCCTTGCCCCGCCGCCGGCACGATTAGCCAAAGTCGACTCACGGTGCGGCCTCCTCGGGCATCGCCGCCGCTTTCTCGGGATCACCCTGCAGCGCGGTCGCGCTTTGCTCCAGAATGGAGCGCTCGGCGGTCACGCCGGGGACCCAGAAGAACTGTTCGTCACGGCGGACCATGCCCAGGTCACTGCGCGCCCGCTCCTCGATGGCATCGAGTCCGTTCTTGAGGTCGATCACTTCCGCCGCCAAGCGGTCGTTGCGCGCTTGTAGACGCTCGTTTTTCTCCTCGAGCACATCGGCACGGTGACGAATATGGTTGAGTTCGAGCACTCCCCCCTCACCGAACCACAGGTGATACTGCAGTAGAACGATCAGTACCACTAGTGCAATGCATATCCACTTCAACATCGTTGGTTCCGTCCTGGACCGACAGCTGCTCGGCATTATGCCATCATCAAGGCACCCGCGCAGTCCGCGCGGCGAGCCTTCGCCGCGCGTCTGACCGACGATGCCAAGGAGCCGCCCATGTACAAACTCGCGTTTTTCGTTCCTGTGGACGATGCCGAAAGCGTCAAGGAAGCCGTGTTCGCCACCGGTGCCGGGCGCATCGGCGACTACGAGGCCTGCTGCTTCCAAACGCCTGGACAAGGCCAGTTTCGCCCGCGCGACGGCGCCGACCCGCATATCGGCCAGGTCGGCGCGCTCACTCATGTCACAGAATTGAAGGTCGAACTGGTCTGCGACGACGATCATCTAGAAGCCGCCGTGGCGGCGCTCAAACTGGCTCACCCCTACGAGGAGCCGGCGTATGAAGCGTGGCGTCTGGTAGATATCTAGATTGTGTACGGAAACTGACCGTCGCTCGCCAGTGTGTCAGATACAGCTTAGGCTTGCGCGAGTCGCTTACGCACTGCCCAAATAACGCTCGCGGTCCTCGGCGGTGATATCGCTCACGTGAAGCGGATAATCACCGCCGCGGCGATCGTCGAAATAGTGGCGCAAGGTGCGTTCGATGGTGGGGAAAGCCAACTCGTGCCAGGGGATCTCGGCTTCCTCGAACAGCGCCACTTCGAGACTCTCGGGACCGGACGCATAGTCGCCGCGCAGTGCGCCACGGAAGATCATGTAGACCTGGTTGATGTGCGGCAGGTTGATGAGCGTATAAAGGCCCTCGAGGTCGACGTCGGCGCAGGCTTCCTCGCGTGTCTCGCGCATGGCGGCTTGGGATGTGGTTTCGCCGTTTTCCATGAAACCTGCGGGCAGCGTCCAGTAGCCCATACGAGGTGCGATGGCACGCCGGCACAACAAGACGCGCTCACCCGCTACCGGTAAGGTACCGGCTACGATACGCGGGTTCTGGTAATGAATGGTGCCGCAGGCATCGCAGAGAAAACGCCTGCGATCGTCGCCCTCGGGAATCGCGAAGCGCACGGTTTGGCCACAATGGCTACAGAAATTCATGGTCGTCCTCGGGCGAGCGATACGGCGCCCCATTAGGTGAAAAGCAACATGTTAGAGACTCTGCGCGAACGCCTGCAAGCGCATCGACCACGGCAATTGCGCGCCGACATGCCGAGAGCCGCAGTGCTGCTTGCGATCGTCGAGCGCCACGAGCCCACGCTCGTACTGACACGTCGCGCTGGTCATCTCGCGCAGCATGGCGGGCAGGTCGCGTTTCCCGGCGGCAAGGTCGAGCCCGAGGATGCCGACTTGTGGGCCACGGCCTTGCGTGAAGCACACGAAGAGATCGCCCTGCCGCCCGCGCACGTCGCGCTCCTCGGCCGGCTGAGCGATGTCACCTCGCGCCACGGCATCTGCGTGACGCCATTCGTCGGCCTGATTCCGCCCGGCCTCCCCTTGAGACCGGACCATAATGAGTTGGATACCATTTTCGAGGTGCCGCTGGCGTGGTTCCTAGAGGATCGCCGCAGCCACACGGATGTCATCCGTCACGGCGAGTACACCTATTATGTGCCCAGCTACGCCTACG
Organism: Chromohalobacter sp. HP20-39; assembly: GCF_033052815.1. NCBI lineage: Bacteria > Pseudomonadati > Pseudomonadota > Gammaproteobacteria > Oceanospirillales > Halomonadaceae > Chromohalobacter > Chromohalobacter sp. HP20-39. The sequence continues at coordinate 214,054 of NZ_JAWHTP010000001.1, forward strand.
CCAATCATGTAATATGGGGGCTGTCGGCGATGATGCTGGTCGAACTGCTGGCGGTGGGGTTCGCGCGCCCCATCAGCCTCGACCGTGCGCCCCTCGGTAGTCCGTTGCGTCATCTGCCCGCACCACCCCCGCCACGGCCTTGAAACCTGCACTGGACCCTCTCTGCATGTCGCAATCTAACCCCGCCGACTACCTCGACATGGCCGCGTTACCCCGGCTGCTTGATGCGCTGGTCACGCAGGGCTGGTTCGTCGGCGAACGCTTCATCGATACCGCGCTATGCCACACCTTGCAGGCGGAATTGCAGACGCTGAAGGCACGCTCGCATCTCGACGAAGCCGGCATCGGCCGCGGCCAGGCGCACCGTATCAAACGCGATGTTCGAGGTGATGCCATTCATTGGCTGGATCGCGAAAGCCGGGCCCAGCGCCAATACCTGACGGTCATGACATTCTTGCAGCAGGCCATCAATCGAGAGCTCTATCTGGGGCTTTTCGAGTTCGAGGCGCACTTTGCCTTGTACCCGCCCGGTGCCTTCTACAAAAAGCACCTCGACAGCTTTCGCGGCCGCAGCAACCGCATCATCTCGACTGTGCTGTATCTCAATCCCGCATGGACGACAACGCATGGCGGCGAAATGGCGTTGTTCGACCCCGACGCCCCCGAGCGTGAAATCGCGCGGATACATCCCGAACTCGGCACTTTCGTGTGTTTTCTCGCCGACCGCATCCCCCACGAGGTGCTGCCTACCCAGGCCCCACGCGCCAGCATCGCCGGCTGGTTCCGCCGCAACACCTCGCTGGGCGGCACCATCGACCCGGCCCGCTGAAGACCCCGCTTTACCACGCTTCGTCGAACACGCCCGGATCGGCCTCGATCGCGGCAAGATGCGCTCTCCCCATGGGTAGCCACTGGCGCAAGACGAAATTCGCACTGGCCAGTTTGGCCTGATAGAAGGCATCGTCACTCCCGGTTGCCAGCGCCGCCTGCGCGATCAGTGCCGCACGCCCCATCTGCCAGGCACACAACACATGACCGGTCAACGCCAGCAATGGTGTCGCCAGGGCCTGGAGCGCGTCGGCGCCGCGCGCGGCATCATCGCCCCGCGCCAGCACGATCGCCACCGCCCGGCGTAGATCCATCACGCCCTGATGCAGCGACACACCCAAGTTAGCGAGATCAGCATCGGCGGTAAGTTCATCGGCGCAAGCAGCGACCTCGTCGAGCACGCCACCCAAGGCGGCACCGCCATCGCGGTAGATCTTCCGACCGGCGAGGTCGAGCGCTTGAATGCCATTGGTGCCTTCATAGATAGGCGCGATGCGTGCATCGCGTAGATGCTGCGCGGCGCCGGTCTCTTCGATATACCCCATGCCACCATGTACCTGAATGCCAAGCGACGCGATGTCTACCGCCTGGTCGGTAGAAAAGGCTTTGACCACCGGCGTGTAGAGATCGACCCGCTGCTGGGCGCGTTGCCTTCCGTCCGCCGTGGGCGCATGCCGAGCACGGTCCATCTCGCTAGCCGAGAGCAAGGCCAGAGCCCGCAGGGCTTCCAGGCGCGCGCGCATCGACAGCAGCATACGGCGCACATCAAAGTGCTCGCTGAGCACGGCGGGGCGGCCACCGCGCGCTTCGGGCGTGCGGCCTTGCACGCGCTCGGCGGCATACGCACGCGCTTGCTGATAAGATCGCTCGGCCACGCCAATACCTTGAATACCCACCTTGTGGCGCGCCGCGTTCATCATCGTGAACATGTGTTGAAGCCCGCGGCCGGGTTCGCCGACCCGATACCCGATGGCGCCCTCGTGTTCGCCGAAGCTGAGCATGCAGGTCGGCGAGCCATGAATGCCTAGCTTATGCTCCAGCGACACGCAGCTCACATCATTGCGCTCTCCCAGATGCCCCTGTTCATCGACCAGGAACTTGGGCACCAGAAACAGCGATATACCGCGATTGCCCTCGGCGGCATCCGGCAGACGAGCGAGGACCAGGTGGATGATGTTGTCGGCGCAGTCATGCTCGCCCCAGGTGATGAATATCTTCTGGCCGCTGATGCGATAGTGCTCGCCTTCCGGCACTGCCCGCGTACGAACCACCGATAAATCCGAGCCGGCCTGTGGCTCGGTGAGGTTCATGGTGCCCGTCCACTCGCCACTGACCAGCTTTTCCAGATAGCGCGCCTTGAGTGCCTCGCTGCCATGCTGGGCCAGTGCTTCGACGGCCCCCGCCGTCAATAGCGGGCACAGCGCCAACGCCATGTTGGCGGCTTGCCACATTTCCTGCACCGCGCTGGCGACGACCTCCGGCAGACCCTGCCCGCCATGAGCAGGATCGCTGCCGATGCCGTTCCACCCGCCCTCGACGAAGGCACGATAGGCCTCGGCGAAGCCCGCCGGCGTGTGCACTTCACCTTCTACCAGGCGGCACCCTTGTTCATCGCCACGACGATTGAGTGGTGCCCACACCTCACCGGCCAAGCGTGCAGCCTCGTCGAGGATGGCAGTGACCAGATCCTCTGAAAGCTCTTGATACTCGGGTAGACGAAGCGAGCGGTGCTCGAGGAGCTCCTCGAGGACGAAGCGAAGATCGCGTAACGGCGCGGCATAGGAAGACATGGCTCACCTTCATCGTTCAGACGTTTATCATTCAAACGTATGTGTCAATTGGAATACATGCCGTGATCATAGAGGTACCGGCCGCGACGAGCCATTAGCCGAACGGTGCAGTGATTGTCCCTAGCGGTTGAAAGACGATACATAACCAAGTATTTTTATTGAACAATCAATCAATAAAAAAGATTCATTCCATTGGTAGTCATGCGACGTGCATCTCCAACGGAACGTGACGCACAACCAAGCCCGTCGCGTTTCTCGGCAGCGGCCAGGGATCCGCTACCTAGAAGCTCGCGGGGTGCGCCGTTTCCACAGGGGCAGTGGCGCCTCACACATGACCAGATCACTTTTCATGCAAGTGGGAATAGTGCAGGAAAGCGCGCCACTTCTCGCTACCGCCGTGCTAAAACACAACTAGAGGATCGCTCATGCATCCACAACACACAGACGACGTCAGTCGCGACCGCCTCAACCCGGTGGTCTTTTTCGGCTCGGTGATCGGCATCGTGCTCTTCGCACTCTGGACGATGTTCTTCACAGACTCGGCCAGCGGCATCATCAATACCGTGCTTGGCTGGATCTCCGACACCTTCGGTTGGTATTACTTCCTTGCCGTGGTTGCCTATCTGGTGTTCGTGATCGCCATCGGCCTGTCACGCTTCGGCAAGATCAAGTTGGGGCCCGACCACTCCAAGCCCGACTTCAACATGGCCTCCTGGGCGGCAATGCTGTTCTCGGCAGGGATCGGCATCGACCTGCTGTTTTTCTGTATCGCCGAACCGGTATCGCAGTTCCTCGCCCCTCCGGAGGGAGGCGCCAACACGGTAGAAGCTGCGCGCCATGCCATGCAGCTGACCTTCTTGCACTGGGGCCTTTCCGGCTGGGGAATCTATACCCTGGTAGGCATGTCGCTGGCCTTCTTCAGTTATCGGCACAATCTGCCGCTGACCATTCGCAGCGCGCTCTATCCGATCATCGGCAAGAAGATCCATGGCCCTATCGGTCACACCGTGGATATCGCCGCCGTGCTAGGCACCGTCTTCGGTATCGCCACCAGCCTGGGAATTGGGGTCATCCAGCTCAACTTTGGCCTTAACTATATGTTCTCGATTCCCGAGAACACCCTGGTGCAGGCCGCGCTGGTGGTCATGATCGTGTTCTTCGCCACGATATCCGCCGTCACCGGGGTGGAAAAGGGCATTCGTCGCCTATCCGAGTTCAACATGCTGCTGGCGCTGCTGTTGCTCTTGTTCGTACTCTTCAGTGGCAAGACATTGTTCCTGCTCAATGCGCTCGTCCTCAACGTCGGCGACTACTTCTCCGACTTCATCAGCCTATCGATGAATACCTACGCCTTCGACCCGCCCACCGCCTGGCTCAACGGCTGGACGATCTTCTTCTGGGCTTGGTGGATCGCCTGGGGGCCGTTCGTGGGGCTGTTCCTGGCACGTATCTCGCGCGGTCGCACGATTCGTGAATTCGTCGCCGGCACGCTGATGTTGCCGCTGGTATTCATGATGGCGTGGATGTCGATCATGGGGAATAGCGCCATTGACATGGTCATGAATGGCGCCACGGACTTCGGCCAAGCGGCAATGAACACGCCAGAGTCGTCCATCTACCTGTTCCTCGAATCATTGCCATGGACGGGGCTGACGACCATCATCACCACCATTCTGGCCATCGTATTCTTCGTGACCTCCGGCGACTCTGGGGCACTGGTACTGTCCAACTTCACCTCCAAGCTCAAGGACGTCAACAACGACGCGCCGATCTGGATGCGCATCCTATGGGCTTGCGTGATCGGGCTTTTGACCCTGGCGTTGCTGATGGCCGGTGGCTTGTCGGCATTGCAGAGCGTGGTGGTAATCACCGGCCTGCCCTTCTCCATCGTGCTGTTCTTCATGATGGCGGGCTTACTCAAGGCACTGCGCGTGGAAGGTCTCAAGGAAGATAGTCATCGCACCAGTCTCGCAGGACATCTTTCCAGTCGCACGACTGTCGGCGAACGCACACCGCGCGGATGGCGCCTACGCCTCAGCCGGGCAATGAGCTTCCCGAACAGCAAGCAGGCCCGGCGCTTCCTTGATGACGTGGCCAAACCGGCAATGCAAGAGGTCAGCCAGGCCATCGGCCAGGAAGGCGTCAAGGTCGAGGTCGACGAGAAGGAAGGCGACGAGTCACACCTCGCCCTCAATGTCAGCCTCGGCGATGAGCAGAGCTTCACTTATCAGGTCTGGCCGCGACGCTTCGCTACGCCTTCGTTCGCACTTCGCGCCCAACAGGACAATGCCCATTACTATCGCCTGGAGGTCTACCTCCTCGAAGGCAGCCAGGGCTATGATCTGATGGGTTACAACAAGGAGCAGGTCATCGAGGATATTCTCGATCAGTACGAACGCCATCTCCACTTCCTGCACCTGAACCGGGAAACACCCGGTCACGTGACCATGCCGGACAGTCCCGAGCAACCGCCGGAGTAATCTTGGCAACCGCTAAGTTCGAGGCATAAGCTAGGTGAGGGGCGCATCACTCGATGCGCCCCTTGCTATTGGCGACACCGTGCCATTGCGTTGCCACTGATAACGTCTGCTCATGCAAAAGGAGCGCCCCTGGGGGCGCTCCTTGCGTTGGCATCCTCATGCGGCGGATGTATCAGTCAAACGGGTACTCAAACCGTCGCGTTCTCTTCGACCGGCACGGCGGAAGCCCCAGGCTTGATAAGCGCATACGCCACCCCGGCGATGACCGCGCCCACTGCGATAGCGAGCAGGTACAACAGCGCGAAGTTGACCGCGTGCGGGATCAGCAGCACGAACAGCCCACCATGTGGCGCCATCAGTTGAATGCCGAAGTACATCGACAAGGCCCCGGTGATCGCCCCACCGATGATGCAGACCGGCAATACGCGCAACGGGTCCTTGGCGGCGAAGGGAATCGCACCTTCGGTAATGAAGCAAAGCCCCAGCACGAAGGCCGCCTTGCCCCCCTCACGTTCAGTCTGATCGAACTTGCGCTTGGCCAGCATGCTGGAGATCCCCATCGCCAGCGGCGGCACCATCCCCGCCGCCATGATGGCCGCCATGGGCGCATAGGTTTCGGTCGACAGCAGGCCCACGCCGAAGGTATACGCCGCCTTGTTGACCGGCCCGCCCATATCGACGCACATCATTCCACCGAGCAGCAGTCCCAGCAGTACGGCATTGGTCGAGCCCATGCTATCGAGGAAATTGGTCAACGCATCAAGCAGCCCAGCCACCGGCGTGCCGATCACATAGATCATCACCAGGCCGGTAAACAAGCTCGCCAGCAAGGGAATGATAAGGATCGGCTTGAGAGATTCCACACTCGCCGGCAGCTTGAGATACTGGGTAATCGCTTTGGCGGCGTACCCGGCAAGGAAACCGGCAAGGATGCCCCCGATGAACCCGGCACCGATATTACTGGCCAACATCCCCCCGATCATGCCGGGTGCAATCCCGGGTCGGTCGGCGATGGAATAGGCGATATAACCGGCGAGTACCGGCACCATCAAGGCAAAGGCGGCATCACCACCGATCTGCATCAGGGCCGCCGCCAGGGTGCCCTCTTCCTTGAAGGCCTCGATACCGAACACGAACGAGAGAGCGATACATAAGCCGCCGGCAACCACCATCGGCAGCATGAACGAGACACCGGTCAGCAGGTGCTTGTAGACCCCTTTGTCCTTGACGCTCTTGCCCTTGCCGGTGCTTTTTTCGCCAGACGACGCGGCAGCACCGTTCTGGCGCTCCACGGCGGCTTCGGCGAGGGCTTCCTGAACGGTCTGTCGGGCCTTCTTGAGGGCATTGCCCGTCGATGTCCGGTAGATCCGCTTGCCTGCGAAGCGCTCGTCGTCGACCTCGATATCGCAGGCCAGCAGCACCACATCAGCGGCGGCGATGTCCGCCTCGCTGAGCTGGTTCTGCGCCCCGACCGAGCCCTGAGTTTCGACGCGGATGTGATGTCCAAGACTGCGTCCGGCCTCCTCCAGCGCCTCGGCCGCCATGAAGGTATGCGCAACCCCGGTGGGGCATGCCGTCACCGCGACGATGCGTTGGCCTTGATCATCGCCGGTTCCGGCGGTGCCTGTGGATGCCGCTTGCGGCGCCTCTGTGTCAGCGCCGACGAAGGGCTCGGCCTCGCGCTCGGCCCGTGACAGGAAGGCATCCGGGTCGGGCAGCGCCTCGGCGATGGGTGCCTGGAACAGGCGCTTGCCCGTGAAGCGGGATGCATCGGGCACATGGTCGGCGGCCACGATGACAAGTTCGGCATCGCGCACGTCCGCCTCGGACACCGGCTGTGGCGGCTCGAGCTCGCCGTGCATTTCCACCGTAACCTGCCAACCGCGACGTCGGGCGGCCTGCTCGAGGCGTCGGGCCGCCAGAAACGTCGTCGCCACGCCACTCGGGCAGGCCGTGATAAGGATCGCTTTCATGAGTCCTCCCTCGCGTTTTCGTCGAGCCGACGCACGCACGTATTTTGTTGGAGTTGGTCTAGATCCGGGGCATGCACATCGCCCACCCCGACATGACGAACCGCCTCGGCGGATAGCGCCGTCGCCAGGCGCAAGATGGCCTCGGCCGTGAGACCTGCGAGCCGACCGTGGAGCATCGCCGCGAGCAACGTATCGCCGGCACACACCGTGCTCGCGACCTCGACGCGCGGCGGCGTGGCCTGCCAGGCCCCCTCGGGGCCGACCCACAGCATGCCCTCCCCGCCCAGCGACACCAGGGCGTGCTCGATGCCTGACGCGTGCAGGCGCGTGGCGGCGGCCAGGCGCGACGCGGCGTCTTCCAGCGGCTCACCCGCCCACTCGGCCAATTCTGTCTCGTTGGGTTTGACGGCACTGGGCACGGCGGCAATTGCGGCGTTCAACGCCGCGCCGCTGGTATCCACCCAGACCGGCACGTCATACTCGCGCAGCCAGCCGATCAAGGCCGCCAGATCACCAGGCGACATGCCTGGCGGCAGACTCCCGGCGATCACCACCGCTTCGGGGCATCTCGCGGCATCCGTCAGCTGCGCTTCGAGCGCGGCATAAAGCGCCGCCAGGTCATCGCGCGCCACCTCGAGACCAGGGCCATTGATATCGGTGACGCGGCCCTCGGCTTCGGCGAGCTTAGCGTTGATACGGGTATCCCCAGGCAAGCGCAGAAAGGCGTCTTCCAACCCCCAGTCGGCAAAAGCGCGCACGAAGGCGCCGTCGTTGTCCGCGCCCAGAAAGCCCGAGACCACCACCTCATGACCCAGCGCCGCCAGCACCCGGGCAACGTTGACCCCCTTGCCCGCCGCTTCGAGATGCGTGGCCTCGGTGCGATTGACCGCCCCCAGCGTGAGCGAAGGCAAACGAATCGCCAGGTCCAGCGCGGGATTGAGGGTCAAGGTCATCACACGCGCCATCAGAGGGCCTCCAGCGCTTCGCGCACGGCATCGCTGGTCGACTGGCGCAGCGCCATATCGGCATGATGACGCGCGGTCTCGAGGGTCAGCTCACGCAGACGCGCCTTGACCATCGGTACCTGCCGCGCCGAGACCGAAAGCTCATCGACACCCAGTCCCACCAGCACGGGCACCGCCTGGGCATCGCTGGCCAGTTCGCCGCACACGCCCACCCATTTGCCCTGGGCGTGCGCGGCCTCGACGGTCATGCGAATCAGCGCCAGCACTGCGGGATGCAGGCCGTCGGCCTGGGCCGAGAGCTGGGCGTGACCGCGGTCGATGGCCAGGGTGTACTGGGTCAGGTCATTGGTACCGATGGAGAAGAAATCGACCTCGGCAGCCAGACTCGGTGCCAGCAGCGCGCACGAGGGAATTTCGATCATCACCCCCAATTGCACGTCGCCGGCCTGCACCTCGGCCTGCACGCGGTCGAAGATCTCACGGGCGGCCCGGAACTCGGCGATGTCCTTGACCATCGGGAACATGATCCGCAACGGCCGGTCACCCGCTGCGGTGAGCAGGGCGCGCAACTGCGTCTCGAGCACCTCGGGGCGAGTCAGTGCCAGACGAATGCCGCGCAGGCCGAGAAACGGGTTGTCCTCCGGCGGCAGCGGCCAGTAAGGCAACGGCTTGTCGCCGCCGACATCCAGCGTGCGGGCGACCAACGGGCGGCCATCGAGGGCGTCGATTGCCTGGCGATATTCGGCGATCTGGGTATCCAGATCCGGCGCTTCGGGGTGCGCCATGAACACGAACTCGGTGCGCAATAGCCCCACACCCTCGGCGCCACGCTCGACGGCATCCGCCGCGTGGGCCGTATTACCCAGGTTAGCGGCGACTTCGACACGGTGACCGTCCTGCGTGCGCGCTTCCTCATGCCGCGCGGCATAGGCCTCGCGCTCGCGCATTTCATGCTCTTTCAGGCGTAACTCGGTCCGCGAGCGGCGCTCGTCCGAAGGTGCCGGGATCACGCGGCCACGCTCACCATCGACGATCACATCAATGTCGTTGGTCAGTGTCAGCACGCGCTCACCGCCGCCCACCACCGCAGGAATACCCAGCGCCCGAGCGAGAATCGCGCTGTGCGAGGTCGCCCCACCACGTGCGGTGACAAGGCCGCGTACCTTGCTGGTATCCAGTCGTGCGACGTCCGAAGGACCGATATCGTCGGTGATCAGAATGTAAGGCGTCTCCGGCGGCGTGGGCAGTCGCACGCCGCACAGGATCCCCAGCACGCGTCGGCCGACGTCGCGCAGATCGGCGGCGCGCTCGGCGAGCAGACGATCGGCGAGATTTTCCTGAGCACGGGCGGCAGTGTCGATGGCCGACCACCACGCCGCCTCAGCGCTCATGCCAGTATTCAGTGATTCATGCGCCGCTTCACGCAATTCAGGATCGTCGAGCATTTCCTCGTGCATCGACAGTATCTCGGCGACCTCGCCGCCCTGCGCGGTCCGCACCAAGGCGCGAAGCTGCTCAGCCGCTTCCTGGATCGCTGCGTCGAGGCGCACCAGTTGCGCGACACTGTCGCCGCGGCGGGTTTCGTCGAGAGCGTCGGCACGTTCGGGGTACTCGAATCGCGGCGTGCGCATCACGAAGACCGGCGCGATGGCAAGACCGGGCGACGCCGGCACGGCGGGATGCGCGACGTCGTCTTCCAGCGGCTCAGGCAGCGAAGCTTCTTCTGTGGCGGCAGGTGCTTCGAACGATGTCTCCTGAAGGGGTGTCACGTGCTCGCCGAGACCATCCCTGACGGCCGCGACAAGGGCTTCCAGCGCCTCGCCGGCGCCTTCGCCCTCGGCGGAGAACACCAACGTCTGTCCACGCCGCGCCCCCAACCCAATGACCTTGGTCAGACTCGCCGCCGAGACCGCCTCGGCACTGCCCTCGAGCAGACGCACCTTGACCGGCATGGACTGGCGTCGGGCAACCTGCACCAGTTGCTTCGCCGGCCGCGCATGCAGCCCGTGGGCGTTGAGCACCGTCGCGCGCGCAGTGTCCGCTTCGGCGGACTCACCGGAAAGCCGCGCCAGCAGCGTCGCAGCGTCGGCATCGGCGAGGCTTTCGCCGTCGCCGGCATCCAGCAGGCTACCCAAACGCTCGAGCAGACCGCGATGCGCATCGCCTTGCGCCGCCAGACAGAACACCGCATTGACCGGACCCTTGGGTCCCGAGAAGGCCTGTTCCGGCGTGGCCACGCCCAACGTCGGCGTGAAGACGCCTTGAGCACTGCTCACCAGCCACAGCCCCTGACCCAGTGCCACTGGCTCCAGCGTGTTGATCTCGGCCACGAAGCTGCTATCCACGCTACCCACCTGACGCAACCGCGCCGCAGCGGCCAGCGCCAGCTCGAAGCGGTCACGCGCAGGGAACCCCAGGCACAACGTATCGGCATCCAGACGCGCCTCGACCGGCGCCTTGGACAATAATGCAATGACCTCTTCACGACTGCCGGCAGCGGCCAGGCGCTCGGCCACGCCCTCCCGATCAAGCACATGCGTCAACTGGCGCAGAATATCGAGGTGCTCATCGCTCTGCGCGGCGATCGTCACCAGCAGGGTGACGCGTTGGCCGTCATGCCATTCGATGCCATGGGGAAATTGCAGTACCCGCACACCGGTACTCTTGACGTGTTCGCGACTCTCCGGGGTGCCGTGAGGAATGGCAATGCCATTGCCCAGGTAGGTGGAAGACTGTGCCTCGCGCGCGTGCAATCCGTCGCGATAGCCGGGGGCCACGCGTCCGGCCTCGACCAAGGACTCGCCTGCCTGGTTCAAAGCATCGCGCCAGTCCTCGGCGCGCCGGTCGAGCAGAACGTCTTCGCTTGTCAATGTCAGCATGGAACTCTCCATAATGCCGCCGGAACGGAGCCATCCGCTCGTCGGGTAAGGACAACGATCACGCCCGTCTTGATCTCGTCACGCCGTTAGCGCGCCAACATCACCGGTCGCTGAATCTGGCCATTCAACTTTTGACATGTTAGTTCAAGTGACGGGCTGAATCGTGTCAGCTATCTTGGAATCAATGCTGAAACGTTCATCGCGATTTATCAAGCCACACGACACTAGACCTTCGCAGGGGCAGGCAAGCAAGACGGCGTGTCAGCCTCTAGAATAGGCGCTTTTGTGTTACCGGTTCGTTCAAGGAATTCACCCATGACTCTCGCAGAAATCGCTCGGCTGGCCGGCGTCTCGCGCACCACCGCCAGTTACGTGATCAACGGTCAGGCCGCCGAGCGGCGGATCCGTCCCGAGACGGTGGCACACGTCATGGCCGTGGTCGCCAAGCACGATTACCGCATCGATGCACAGGCAGCGGCGCTGCGCCGGGGAGCGAGCCACACGCTGGGATTCATCGTCCCGGATCTGGAGAACACCAGTTATGCCCGCCTGGCCAAACGCCTGGAGAATGGCGCGCGCCGCCTGGGCTATCAGCTACTGATCGCCGGCTCGGATGATGACCCGGAGACCGAACGCGAGCTGGCACGCGCCTTGCGCGCCCAGCGCTGCGATGCCCTGATCGTCGCCAGCAGTCTGGCCATGAACGACCCGTTCTATCCCGACCTGATGGCGAGCGGTCTACCGATCATCGCGCTCGACCGCACACTCGATCCGGAGCGCGTGGTCTGCGTCGTCAGCAACAATACCCAGGCCGCGGGCGCCCTGACACGTTCGGTGCTCGACGCCGATGTCGCGCGCATCGCTTGGTTGGATGCGGTGCCGGAACTATCGATCAGCGTGGAACGGCGGGCGGGCTTTCTGGAGACCGTTCGCGAGGCGTCTCTCGACAACCCGATATTGCTCAGCGGTGCGCGCTACGACCGTGCCACCGGCGCGGCGCTCATGCGGCGCCTGATCGACGAGCACGGCATTCCCGATGCGCTGGTCACCGCATCCTATGTGCTGCTCGATGGCGTCTTCGATGTGTTGCTCGAACAAGGGGGACTACCGGAAGAACTGCGTCTGGCTACGTTCGGCGACGACCGCCTGCTGGACTTCTTGCCGGTAGCGGTCAACTCGCTTCCCCAGCACCATGACCGCATCGCCGAGCTGGCACTACACCGCGCCATGCAGGCGGCATCCGGCGATTATCGTCCCGGTATCGACATCATCGAACGCTCGCTGCACGATCGCCGAGCATTCAAACAGAGACGCGCACCGATTGGTTGACCCGCAGCGTTGGCCCAGGCTCGCAAAATTGACCATGCTTTCTTCGGAATTGCCCGCCATCCGATGAGGCACGTCATGACAGAGCAAGAGCTACCACTGCAAGACCGTCGAGACGCCGGCCAGCGCCTCGCCCAGCGCTTACGGGGCCATGTTGGCACTTCGGCCCTCGTGCTAGGTCTCCCCCGTGGCGGTGTCCCGGTTGCTGCCGAAATCGCACACGCGCTAGGGGTCGCACTCGATGTGATCGTCGTGCGCAAGCTGGGCGTCCCCGGTCACGAGGAATTCGCCATGGGCGCCATCGCCAGCGATGGCGTACAGGTACTCGACGCTCCCTTCATACGCCGAATGGGGCTCGACGAACGGAGACTCGAATCAGTCATCGATCATGAGCGTCACGAACTCGAACGTCGTGAACACGCGTTTCGCGGCAACCAAGCTTACCCGACGCTCACCGGCCGGCAAGTGGTGCTGGTCGACGACGGCATTGCCACTGGCGCAACCATGCGCGCGGCGATTCGCGCAGTGCGCCGACTCGGCGCCGAGCACTGCATCCTGGCCGTACCGGTCGCCGCGCCCGAGAGTCTCGCGTCACTGCGTCCCGAGGTCGATCACATCGAATGTCTGGCAGCGCCGGAAAACTTTGCCTCGGTGGGCCAGTGGTACCGGCATTTCGACCAGACCAGCGACGCTGAGGTGCGCGCTTGCTTGCGTAGTGCGCATGACGCAGGCGCAGCCGAGGAGTAAACAACCGCCCGCGCCTGCTTGCCAGTGACATCGGCGGCGACCGACCTCCTGGTACGTCGCGCACCGTTTCCGCGAGACGCTTGATGACGGCATGCCAACCGCCCGTTATGCTGGCGTCCATGAAGCAGTCTTCCGCCTCTTTACCTGACGTTCTCGCCGGTCCCATCCTGCGTCGCGCACTCCCCAACCGCCTGGTGATCTGGCTGGTCGGGTCGCGTTCGCTCGATTTGACATTGACCCTGCACCTCGACGACACAAAAACGCCGAGCCAGCGTCTCGTACTGGATAGTTCGCTGTGCCGACGCTTGCCGGTGGGCGAGCGGGCATGGCTGCACCTCATCGACGTGCCACTCTCCACGCCACTGCCTTGCGATCGTTCGATCGGCTACGACCTGCACATAGCCGAGGCAGCCGATGACACATCACGCAACATCGCCGACTGGGCGCCCCATCTGCTGCATGACGGTGCCGACCGTCCCCGCTTCGTGTTGCGCTCGCGCTTCGATGCATTGCTGCACGGCTCGTGTCGCAAGCCGCATCATCCCGCCGGCGACGGCCTGGTCCGTGCCGACGCGCATGTCGAGGCTTTGCGTGATACCCCTACCCGCATGCCGGCAGCGCTGTTGATGACGGGCGACCAGATCTACGCCGACGATGTCGCGGGACCGATGCTGAGCGCCATCCACGCGCTCATTGAACGCCTGGGGCTGTTCGGCGAGTGCGTACAGGGCGCGGTCGTCGATGACGCCGATGGCCTCTACGCTCACGCCGACACCTATTATCGCCGCGACCGCTTGCTGCCTGATTTCAAGGCCAACGATAAGCTCCGCGAGCGCTTCTTCGGCGGTGTCCGTAAACCCGTCTTCACCACCAGCAACGCGTACAATCACCTGATCACGCTGGCCGAGGTCATGGCCATGTACCTACTGGCGTGGTCGCCAACGCCCTGGTCACTGATCGAGATCGCGCGTCCGGCGCTCGACGAACCCCTGACCGAGACCTTCGACACCGAGGCCTCGATCATCGCGGCCTTCCGCGAGGGACTGCCGCGCGCCGCACGCGTGATGGCACATCTACCGACATTGATGATCTTCGACGATCATGACGTCACCGACGACTGGAACCTGTCAGCCGCCTGGGAAGAAACCGCCTACGGTCATCCGTTTTCGCGACGCATCATCGGCAACGCCTTGTTGGGGTATCTGCTGTGCCAGGGATGGGGCAACGACCCCGATGCCTTCCGTTCGTTATGGCCCAGGCTGGGAGCACTGTTCGAACACCGCGACATCAAGGGACGCCTCGACTGCCAGACCCAGGACGCCCTCATCGAACAGTTGTACACTTTCGACCGCTGGCATTATCAACTGCCCTCCACGCCACGCCTGGTGGTGCTCGACACTCGTACACACCGCTGGCGCAGCGAGCACCACCGCTATCATCCTTCGGGGTTGATGGACTGGGAAGCCTTGAGTGAACTCCAGCAGACACTGCTCGGACAGCATTCGGTGATCGTGGTCTCGCCGGCGCCGATGTTCGGGGTGAAATTGATCGAGGGGATACAGCGCCTATTCACGCTGATGGGCAAACCACTGCTGGTGGATGCAGAAAACTGGATGGCTCATCGCGGCGCGGCCAGCGTCATGCTCAATATCTTTCGTCATACCCGCACGCCCGGCAATTACGTGATTCTCTCCGGCGACGTGCACTATTCCTTTGTCTACGATATCGAGATTCGCCACCGCCGACACGGCCCACGCCTGTGGCAGATTACCAGCAGCGGGCTCAAGAACGAGTTCCCGGTGCGTCTGCTGGATGTCTTCGACCGTCTCAACCGCTGGCTGTATGCGCCGGCGTCGCCGCTTAACTGGTTCACCAAGCGCCGCCCCATGCACATTCGCCCGCGCTACCCGCAAGGAGCCAGCCACGGCGAGCGACTGTGGAATCAAGCCGGCATCGGACTGGTCACTTTGGATGCACAGGGCCGCCCCGCCAGCATCGCGCAACTGGGCGCCGACGGCAGCACCACATACTTCCTTCCGGACGATTGAGTGCCCGGCGGCTGATGCCAAACGGCATCAACCAGAATGGCCCGGCTTACGACAAGGCGCGCGGTGCGGGGGAATCGCCGACGCCGGCAGACGGCGCATGCGCGGCATGCAAGCGTGCGATCAGTTGATCCTCGAGCGCGAAGCGCTGGGTCAGGGCCTTGCTCAGACGCTCGAGCCAAGCCGGCAGACGCGTCACGTAATGCTGACAACGCGTCGGTGTCGAGTAGTCGTTGTCGAACTCCAGCACCAACTGCGTGGACATCTCAAGCCGTTCGAGCAGACGATCGGCCAGGGCCAGAGCGTCTCGGTCATCGAACGCCACCGCTTCGTCGCGCAGCTGCGGATAGACTTCGAAATGACCACCGCTGATGTAGTCCATCAGGGCTTCGCTAAAGGCGTCGATGCGCGCCTTGGAAACCGATTCCAGTTCCGCGTCGCAGGCCTCGCGCAGCTCCATCAGCGTCACCAGCATGTCGTAGCGCTGTTGCAGCCAGCGATCGATGAGCGTGTGCACACCCCCCCAACGCTCGAGGGCCGTCTTGGTATCTTCCAACATGATGAACCTCTCCTGTCATGGCCGTGCGGGCCACTCCCTGACATTGAGGAAAGCGGCTCTCCTGCCGCTTTCCCGCCCCTCAACGGCGACGAATGACGATACCGGCCAGCATGCCCAATGGAATCAGCAGCAGCACGGCGAACCCTACCAACGTCCACTGGGGTATCGACATGCCCAGCAGCAGGCCGTGTATCTCGGCGCACTCTCCCGAGCCGGATAGCACCCGTGAGATTACGCCCCACAATGGCAGCACTTCCATCATGTAGTCCAGTCCCGGACCGCAACTAGGCACGCTTTCCGATGGCAGCGACTGCAACCACACATGACGCGCGGCAACCGCCACGCCCAGCGCCGCAGCCAGGGCGCCCAAGCCGGCATAGACGCCGCGCCCGATACGTCCTGCAGGATTGTGCACCGCGCCCACAACGAAGACGAGCGCTGTAAGCAACACTGCGATGCGCTGCCCGATGCACAGCGGACAAGGCGTCAACCCATAGACATATTGCAGCACCAGAGCCACACCCATCATCAGCACACACATCGCCAGGCCCAGCAAACAGCCTCGGCGCACACTCATCGCGGCCAATCGGGTAATCATCGTCACGTCTCCTCAGACAATCTCGACCAGCCTCATGCTGGATTTCCTTGCTTCGCTCATAAAAAGGCCCGTGCGGCAGGCGCGGCACGGGCCTAGGACAACGCTTCGACTCACGCAACGCTGAGAGGTTTACCCGCGCGCTCGAAATAATGCGCCAGGAAGGTCGCGAAATCCTCGCGGTCGGCGCGCTCGATATCGCCTTGCTGCTGATGCGAGGTTTCGACGAGTTGCGCGAACAATGCCTGCCGCGCGCGGTCCATGGGCGCCTCGCGCAGTTCGGCGGCCTGTTGCTCGGCCAGGGCGCGCATCTGGTCGAGGTATTCGACACCTTCGTTGACCAACTGAGAATAAAGCTGGCCGGACGGTGTCAATTCGGGATCGTCGAGGCGCGGTGCGAGCGCCGCAAGGGCGTCGCGATGCGGCGTGCCCTCCTCATTGGTATCGAGCAGTTCGGCAACCCCATCGAGCTCGGCGAAGATGTCGTGGCTCCAGTCGCGCAAATAGCGCTGGCGGCCACCGACACTCAGCTTGAGCTCCGGGTCGCGGCCGCGCTCAACTACCAGGCGGCGATTGTCGTCGAGACGGTCGCACTCCTCGTCGGGAATCCACGGGCTCTCGGAGAGCAGACACCACATCAGGAAGGTATCCAAAAAGCGCATCTGGGTTTCGTCGATGCCCAGCGGCGTGAACGGATCGAGATCCAGACAGCGCACTTCTATGTATTCGACACCGCGTGCCTCGAGCGCCTGGGTAGGCGTCTCGTCGTGACGCGCCACACGCTTGGGGCGAATATCGCTGTAGTACTCGTTCTCGATCTGCAGGATATTGGCGTTGAGCTGGCGCCAGTCGCCACCGACATTGACGCCGAAGCGCTGGTAGTCCGGCCACGGCGTACTGATCGCATGGCGTAGCGTGCCCACGTAGTTGGACAACGAATTGAAGCAGATCTTGAGCTGCTCCTGCACCTTGTTCTGGTAGCCCAGATCGGACATTCGCAGGCTGGTGGCGTAACGCCCTGCCAGCGTGTGCTCGCCCACTGCTTCGAGATGATCCGGCGCCGGGCCGGTCAGGAAGCTGCGATCCACTGCCGGCGACGCACCGAACAGGTACAGCAGCAGCCAACTGTGGCGCCGGAAGTTGCGGATCAGGTCAAAATAGCGGCTCGAGCGATAGCCATCCAGGCCCTCGCCATCGCGGCCTTCGAGCTCACGCAGCATCGGCCACAGGTTCTCGGGCAACGAAACGTTGTAGTGGACGCCGGCGATGGACTGCATGATGCGCCCATAACGCACATCGAGCCCCTTGCGGTAGACGTGCTTCATGGTGCCGACATTGGAAGTGCCATAATCGGCGATGGTCACGCTGTCATTCCCATCCAGGCGGCTCGGCATGCTTGCCGGCCAGATCAACTCGTCGCCGAGCTGCCGATAGCTGTAGCGCAGCAGGTCACCGAGAAACGCCATGGCATCGTCGGGGCGACAGTAGACCGGCGTGATGTACTCGAGCAATGCTTCCGAGTAATCGGTGGTGATATAGGGATGCGCGAGCTTGGAGCCCAGGGCATGGGGATGAGGCGTCTGGGCGATACGCCCGGCGCCATCGACGCGCAAGCCTTCCTTCTCGATGCCGCGGCGCAAGCGGCCGAATCGCCCTTGGCGGGCCAGCCCGTGCATGCGCTGAATGGCGGTGGCGAGTGGTTCGGACAAGATAAATTCCCTCACGTCTGGGAAAAGCACGGCTTTTCCCTGGTGTCACCGGTGGATCGTGTCTTGCCGGCATCGCCGGCCGATCACATGTGTGCGGCTAACGGAAACATTGCCGAGAACGCCCCGGCGAACCGTCGGCCTCCTGAGCGCGCCGCATTAAAAAACCATTATGGAGGCAGCCGGCCACCTTTCAAGGCAAACTGCGCTCTCGTGACGCTTCACGACTGTCGACGCGCCTTCGCCAACGCCTCGCCGAGCGCACCGAGCCCCGCGCTCGGCTGATTCGACTCACGCTTGTCGCCCCCGCCTCGTTGGCCGCGCGAGCGGCGCGATTCATCACCGCGCGAGGACTCGCCCGGCGCATCACCCATACGCATGGACAAGCCGATCCGGGCACGCTCGAGATCCACCTGCATGACCTTCACCTTGACGATATCGCCGGCCTTGACCACTTGGCGCGGGTCTTCGACGAACTTCTCGGAGAGCGCGGAGATATGCACCAGGCCATCCTGATGAACGCCGATATCCACGAAGGCCCCGAAGTGCGTGACGTTGGTCACGCTGCCCTCGAGGATCATCCCTGGCTCGAGATCCTTGAGAGTTTCCACACCTTCGCGGAACTCGGCGGCCTTGAACTCCGGGCGCGGGTCGCGGCCGGGCTTGTCGAGTTCCTTGAGAATATCGCTGATGGTAGGCACGCCGAAGGTATCATCGACGTAATCGGCCGGATTGAGCGACTTGAGGAAGCCACTATCGCCGACCACACCGGCTAGATCACGCTCATGGCGCTGGGCGATGCGGTTGACCACTGCATAAGCCTCGGGGTGCACAGCGCTGGCGTCGAGCGGGTTGTCGCCGTCCGCGATGCGCAAGAAGCCCGCGCACTGTTCGAAGGTCTTGGGCCCCAGCCGGCTGACATCCAGCAACTCACGACGCGACGCAAAGCGTCCCTTGGCGTCGCGCTGGGCGACGATATTCTCGGCCAGCGTCGGATTGAGACCGGAAACACGTGACAGCAATGCACCGGACGCAGTGTTGAGCTCGACACCCACGGCGTTGACGCAGTCCTCGATTACCGCCTCCAGACTGCGCGAGAGCTGGACCTGGGAAACGTCGTGCTGATACTGACCGACGCCGATGGACTTAGGCTCGATCTTGACCAGCTCGGCGAGCGGATCCTGCAGACGCCGGGCGATGGATATCGCCCCGCGCACGGTGACGTCGAGCTGCGGGAATTCCCGCGAGGCAAGCTCGGAGGCCGAGTACACCGAGGCGCCAGCCTCGCTGACCATGACCTTGGCAAGCGGCCGCGATGCCTGCTTGACCAGTTCCCCGGCAAGTTTGTCAGTCTCGCGGCTGGCGGTGCCATTGCCTACCGCGACCAAGGCCACGTCATGCTTGTCGACCAATCCCGCCAGCGTGGACAGGGACTGATCCCAGCGTTTCTGCGGCGCATGCGGATAGATAACGGTATCTTCCAGATACTTGCCAGTGGCGTCGACGACCACCACCTTGCAGCCAGTGCGCAGCCCCGGGTCGATGGCCAGGGTTGCCTTCGCGCCGGCCGGCGCCGCCAGCAGCAGGTCCTTGAGGTTGGCGGCGAACACCTCGATGGCTTCGCGCTCGGCGCGTTCGCGCAGGCGGCTCATCAACTCGGTCTCGAGGTGGGTGTAGAGCTTGACCCGCCAAGTCCAGCGCACCACTTCCTTGAGCCAGCGCGAGGCCGGCCGCGTGGCGGTGAGCGCCACACCGACATGCTTGGCGATGGCGACCTCAGCGGGATGAATCTCGGCGTCCTCCTCGCCCGGCAGGCGAATCGCCAACGACAGCACGCCCTCGTTGCGCCCTCGGAACATGGCCAACGCCCGATGCGAAGGCGCCTTGGCAAACGGCTCGTCGTGCTCGAAGTAATCGGAGAACTTCGCGCCTTCCTGTTCCTTGCCGCTCATGACGCGCGAGACCAGTTGCCCCTCGCTCCACATCCGTTCGCGGAGTTGCCCAACCAGCTCGGGGTCTTCGCTGAACTGTTCCATGAGGATCTGCTTGGCGCCATCCAATGCGGCCTTGGCGTCCTCGATGGCGGGGGTATCGCCTTCGGCGGCGCGAACATAGTTTGCCGCCTGGGTCTCGGGCTCGAGGTCGGGATCAGCCAACAGCGCCTCGGCCAACGGCTCGAGCCCCGCTTCCCGGGCGATCTGTGCCTTTGTGCGGCGCTTCTTCTTATAGGGGAGGTACAGATCCTCGAGGCGCTGCTTGGTATCGGCGGCCCGGATCGACGCCGCTAGAGAGTCGGTCAATTTGCCCTGTTCGTCGATGCTCGCGAGTACCGCGCCACGGCGCTCCTCCAGCTCACGCAAATAGCGCAGACGCTCTTCCAGCGTGCGTAGCTGAATGTCATCCAGCCCGCCGGTGGCTTCCTTGCGGTAACGAGAAATGAAGGGCACGGTGGCGCCGTCGTCGAGCAGCGCCACAGCGGCACTGATCTGCTGGGTACGAACGGCGAGTTCGTCGGCGAGCCGAGAAACGATCTTGAGATTGGCGTCCATGGAATCCTTGACGTTGCAGCGACAAAACTTCGCGCCAAGGTATCACATGCCCGGCGGCATCGGGAGACGCAAGACGCGGCTAGGCCGGCACGAAGCGCAGCGCCAGGCCATTGTTGCACCAGCGCAGACCGGTCGGCTCGGGACCGTCCTCGAAAACATGGCCCTGGTGGCCGCCGCAACGCGCGCAGTGGTACTCGGTGCGCGGAATCAACATCACCAGGTCCAGCTCGGTCAGCAGGTGGCCTTCGATGTGATCGAAGAAGCTCGGCCAGCCGGTGCCGGAATCGAACTTGGTACGTGACGAGAACAGCGGCAAGTCGCAACCGGCGCAGCGGTATTCCCCTGCCCGCGTCTCGTGATTGAGCGGACTGCTGCCGGCCGGCTCGGTCTCGGCCTCGCGCAGGATACGATAACGCTCCTCACTGAGGCGCTCGCGCCACTGCGCCTCGCTCAACTCGAGCGGCTGGATATCCGCACTGCGTTCCAGCGACAACTTGGGACGCGCCAACACGACGCTCGGCACCGCACCCAGCAGGCCCGCGACGCCCAACCACCCCAGAAAACGACGGCGATGCATGACGTACCCTCCTTGCAATGCATAACGGGGAGAGCCGGTCACCGGCTCTCCCCGTTAGAGACACATTTCGCAGATTCGTTCGTCCCGTCAATCGCGCGTTGGGCCGGCGGCGATGATCTCCTCATCGACACCGTCGAACTTGGCGAAGTTGGCGATGAATTTATCCGTCAATGCCTTCATGTGGCGCTCGTAGTCGGCGCTGTCCGGCCACGCCTGGCGTGGGTCAAGCAGCGTCGCATCGACGCCGTCCACAGCCACGGGCACATCCAGGTTCAACCCCTCGATGTGACGCGTCTCGACATCCTTGAGATCACCGTTCTGGATCGCCGCGATGATCGCCCGCGTGGTGGGAATGCTGAAACGCGAGCCACCCTCGCCGTAAGCGCCACCGGTCCAACCGGTATTGACCAAGTACACGCGCGATTCGAAGGCCTCGACGCGCTTGATCAGCAGGTCGGCGTATTCACGCGCCGGACGCGGGAAGAATGGCGCGCCAAAGCAGGTCGAGAAAGTCGCCTCCAACCCTGCGGAGGCCCCCATTTCGGTGGAGCCGACCTTGGCGGTGTAGCCGGAAAGGAAGTGATAGGCGGCCGCCTCCTTGGACAACAATGACACCGGCGGTAGCACACCGCTCATGTCGCAGGTCAGGAAGATGATCGCACTGGGCTCGCCGGCCAAATTCTCGGGTACGCGCTTGTCGATGTGCTCGAGCGGATAGGCCGCGCGGGAATTCTGGGTCAGGCTGTCATCGCGGTAATCGGGATGGCGGCACTCGTCGAGAACCACGTTTTCGAGCACCGTGCCGAAACGAATCGCCTTCCAGATAAGCGGCTCGCTCTTCTCTGAAAGGTCGATGCACTTGGCGTAGCATCCACCCTCCAGGTTGAACACGGTGCCCTCACCCCAGCCATGCTCGTCATCGCCGATAAGATAGCGTTCGGGGTCGGCGGAGAGCGTGGTCTTGCCGGTGCCCGAGAGACCAAAGAACAGCGTGGTCTCGCCATCCTCGCCGACATTGGCGCTGCAATGCATGGGCAACACGTCCTTTTCGGGCAGCAAGAAGTTCTGCACCGAGAACATGGCCTTCTTCATCTCGCCGGCGTAGCGCATGCCGGCGATCAGCACACGGCGCCGGGCGAAATTGAGAATCACCGCGCCATCGGAATGCGTACCGTCACGCTCGGGAACACACTCGAAGTACGGCGCGTTAAGGATGGTCCACTCGCTCTTGCCCTTGGGGTTGTAGCCCTCGGGACGCACAAACAAGGTCCGCCCGAAGAGGTTGTGCCAGGCGGTTTCGGTAGTCACCCGAATCGGCAGATAATGCTCGGGATCGGCGCCGACATGCAGCTCGGAAACGAAGTTGTCGCCCTCGGCCAGGTAATCCTCGACACGCTCCCACAAGGCGTCGAACTTTTCGGCGTCGAATGGCTGATTGACGCTGCCCCATTCGATTAGATCCGCCGTGGAAGGCTCCTTGACGATGAAACGATCTTTCGGGGAACGGCCGGTCCGTCGCCCGGTGTTCGCCACGAACGCGCCGTTATCGGCAAGATGTCCTTCACCACGCGCGATGGCATGTTCGATCAGGGCGGCACTGCTCAGATTGCTATGCGTCTGCACAGGGCGTGCGTCATGGGCTGCCGGGGAGGCGGCTTGGGTCGTGGTCATTATCGTGTCCTGGGCCCGGAGGGCGATTCTCTCTCGTTACCGATGCTTACTCGCCAGGGCCACCCGGGCAATGGATTGCCTCTTGTGCGGCCAAGGTGAGACTGAGGGGCAAACATTATGGCAAAAAGGGGCTGCGCGGAAAACGTCGCTGGTGCGGTAATGGCACAGCTCACCCTTTGCATGACGCGCGTCAGGTCAATGCAGGGTCGCAGCCCCCGCCCCAGGGGACTCGATGAGGGCCTCGATGTCGGCAGCGCTGAAACGATAATGGCTATGGCAGAAATGGCATTGCGTTTCCACTTCACCCTGCTCGTGCACGATGTTGCGTAGCTCCTCAGCGCCCAGACCATGCAGGGCGTTGGCAATGCGCTCGCGGGTACAGGTGCAGCCGAAGCGTAGCGTCTTGGGATCGAAGACACGAATCTGCTCTTCGTGAAAGAGCCGGTAAAGCAGTTCGTGTTGCTCGAGATCGAGCAATTCCGTATCGCTCAATGTGGTGGCCAGGTGCACGGTGCGCTCCCAAGCATCAGGATCGCTACTAGCCTCGTCGTCGGGCAGTTGCTGTAGAAGCATCCCCGCCGCACGACGGCCATCGGCCGCCAGCCACAAGCGGGTGGCCAACTGTTCGGAACGTGCGAAGTAATCCTCCAGGCAAGCAGCCAGACTATCGGCCTCGACGGCGACGATGCCCTGGTAGCGCTGTCCGTCGCGGGGATCGAGCGTGATCACTATCTGCGCCTCGCCGACCAGCGATGTGAGCGAGGCGTTTTCCTCGGGAAGCGCCGCGTCGTCTCCGAGACGCGCGATGGCACGCAAATCGCCCCCGGGGTTGGACTCCGCCATCAGCAGACGCACAGGGCCCTGGCCACGCACCTCGAGGCTCACGGTACCATCGAGCTTGACCGTCTCGGTGAGCAGAGCCACGGCACTCAGGAGTTCGCCGAGTTGACGGCTCACGGCCTCGGGATAGGCATGCTTGTCGAGTACCTCGGCGTAGGCCTGCTGCAGGCCGACGATTTCGCCGCGCACGTTGGTGTCATCGAAAAGAAAACGTTGGATCTGGTCGGTCATGATGGTTCGTCGTCAGGTTGGGAAACCGAAGGAGATGCCAGTCCGGCCTTCAATCGTCGAAGCCGTGGCGTTGGAAATCCTGAATCGCGCGGCGTTGCTTCTTGTCGGGGCGGCCACGTGGCCCTTGCATGCTTTGATTGGCCAGGCGGCGATTCTGAGCTTCGCGCTCGCGGCGCGCCTGGCTGGCCGACGTTTCGCGGTAGAGCTCGCGAGCCTCGGCGGCGCCGCGGCGTTGACCGGAGAGCCCCGTCACTTCGACTTCGAGGGTGTCCCAGCCTTGCGGCACCTTGAGCAAGGCGCCGAGTTCGACCACCTTGCTGGTCTTTACACGCCCGCCATTGTAGTGGACCTTGCCACCTTCAATGGCTTTCTTGGCCAGGCCACGCGTTTTGAAGAAGCGTGCCGCCCATAGCCACTTGTCGATACGGATCGTGTCGCTCATATTTCTCCCTGCATCGCCGCCCCAATACGCGAGAACGCCCCACGAACGAGACGTGTAACGTGGGCGCCGGAGGGCGACTTTTCAAGGCGGGATGAGAAGTGGTCAGCGGCGCGATACACTCGGCATATCCTGTGGCAAGAGCGTAGCGAAACGCTCGAGGGCAATGAAGTCTTCCAGCTCGCGTTCGGGACGCTGACTATCGGGCTGCTTGATACCCAGCAGATAGCGAATGCCGTATTCACGCGCGCTTTCCAGCACTGAAGGATTGTCATCGATGAACAAGGTACGCGCGGGCTCGAAGGGTTCGATGTCCTGCAACGCGAACCAGAACTCCGGCGCCTCCTTGGCGATGCCCACGTCCGCCGATGAGACGATGACATCGAGATACTCTTCAAGCCCGGTCAGCGGGAGCTTGAGCGCCAGGCTTTCACGATCGGCATTGGTCGCCAGCACGACACGTGGATGCGCCTTCTTGAGCCACTTGAGGAAATCCAGCGCATCGCCGCGCAAACCAATCAGATGCTGCACCTCGCGCTTGAGCGCGACCACATCGACGCCAAGCTCACGGCTCCAGTAGGCCAGGCTGTACCAGTTGAGTGTGCCCTGCTCACCAATGATGCGCGAACGCAGCGTATCGGCATGATGGGCATCCAGCTTGTGCAGTTCCACATAGCGCTGCGGCAAATGTTCCAGCCAGAAATGGCTGTCGAAGTGCAAGTCCAGCAATGTGCCATCCATGTCGAGCAGCACAGTGTCGATGGCGTTCCAGTCAACCATGATGGGCTCCCGCCAGGGTGGATATCGAACCAAGGGCTCTCTTATTGTACGCTGCATGACAGCCACCCGCACGGAGACACCATGGCCTTTTCTTCCCACCACACTGGCGGCACGCCGCCCAACGATACCGGCGCGGGGCATTCCAAGCCTCGCCTCATGAAGCGTCGCGAAATCGCCCGCAGCCGCCTGTTCACCATCGAGGAGCTAGAGCTACGCTTCGCCAACGGCGCCGAGCGTACCTTCGAACGCCTCACGGGCAGCGGCAATGGCCATGGCGGTGGCGCCGTGATGATTGTCGCCATGCCAGATCCCGAGCATGTATTGCTGATTCATGAATATGCCGCGGGCTTCGACGACTATGCCCTGACCTTGCCCAAGGGGCTCGTCGATCCCGGCGAGGATATCGTCAGTGCCGCCAATCGCGAGTTGATGGAAGAATGCGGCATGGGTGCGCAACGCATCGAGCCACTGGTGGAGCTCTCCCTGGCGCCGAACTACATGAGCCACCGTATCCATGTCATGCTCGCCACCGACCTGTACGAGAAGCGCTTGCCCGGCGATGAACCGGAACCCCTGATCGTCGAACGTCACCCGCTCGAGGATATCGCCTCCCTGTTGGCGCGAGAGGATTTCCACGAAGGACGCGCCATCGCCGCCCTGTTCATCGCGCGCGACCGCTTGCGTAGCGAAAACGTCGACAACGCTTGGTGGTAAGCTGCTCGGATCACGCTAGCCGTTCGAATCTCTCGTTCTGCGCACTGCGGCGACCCGCCTCGAGCACTCGCATCACTGCCAAGGCGTCCTCTGGCGGTACGGGGTTCGCCCCCCGGCCCCCTATCGCATCGCGGATACCCGCGTAATAAGCCGGATAATTGCCTGCCCGCGTAGGCACTTCCCGCAACTCAGGGCGCGCACCGGCATCGTGCACATCGGCCACGGTATGCAGCCCATGCTGATGATCCTCGCCCCACTCAGGCGTGGGTAGACGTTCGCCGCGCTTGAGCATGTCTTCCTGCGGGTCGAGCCCATGCTTGACGTAGCTACCATGCGTGCCATGCACGGAGAAACGTGGCGCGGGCGCCGCCATCAAACTACCGGCGTGCAGAATGACGCGCTGCTGGCCATAACGAAGTACGGCATGGAAGTAATCGTCGACCTGCGCGCCATCGCGCTGGCAGGCCTGATCGAGAGACATCTCTTCGGGCATCCCGAACAGTACCAGCGCCTGGTCGATCAGATGCGGCCCCAGGTCGTACCAGATACCGCCCCCCGGTGCGCCGGATTCGCGCCAGCGCGTCTTGACCTCGGGACGGTAACGGTCGAAGTGTGATTCGAAATGCGCGATACGCCCCAGGTCACCGCGTTCGAGCAACTCCCGGACAGTCAGGAAATCCGCATCCCAGCGCCGATTGTGGAAAACGGAAAGCAGCTTGCCCGCCCGTGAGGCTTGCTGGGTCAGCGACTCGGCTTCGTCAAGGGTGACCGTGAAAGGCTTGTCGATCACCACATGCTTGCCGGCAGCCAAGGCCGCGCTCGCTAGATCGTAGTGTGTATCGTTGGGGGTGGGGATCACTACCAGATCGAGGTCATCGCGCGCGAATAGCGCAGACGCACTGGCCTCGACATCGACTTGCGGCCAATCGGCCGTCACCTTGGTGGCATCGCTGCTGGAAATCGCCTTCAAGATCATGCCTTCATCCGCCATCAACAACGGTGCATGAAACGTCTTGCTGGCAAAACCATAACCTACCAGCCCCACTTTGATCTCATCGGTCATACGTAAATCCCTTCTACTCCTACGTTGGCCGCCTCGCGACACCACTCCATCAGCTTGATGATGGCCGCCAGCACATATCATGACAAAGCATCACCAAAAAACGCAGTGTCTTACGCCACACGCGCCATACTGAATAATGGCCTCATGCATCATGCCACGACATCTGGAGAGACATTATGTGCTGCTCGGAAGAGAGTCTCGAAATGCTACTGGATACATTATGGTACGACATCGAGCAGTGGCTAATAATGGACGATGCTGCCCATGCCTGGCAACTCGCCGCTTGACTGTGCCACGACCGCTACCGCAAGGCCCGCGCCGACATCCGACGCGGGCCTTGTGCGATGACGCCGGGTGCCCCCAGGAACGTGTTACGTGAAGCCGACGATGTCTGTCCTACACTAAGTAGCAGACTTCACTATCACGGGAGCTCATCATGCGGCACACCCCCCGTAACGTTACCCAGAAGCTGATCGCCTCGCACCTCGTCAGCGGCGACATGACACCGGGCGAGGCCATCGGCCTGACGATCGATCAGACTCTCACCCAGGACGCCACCGGCACCATGGTGATGCTGGAGCTGGAAGCCATGGCGCTCGACCGCGTCAAGACGGAGGTCTCTGCCCAGTACGTCGACCACAATCTGATCCAGGAAGACAACAAGAACCCCGACGACCACCGCTTTCTGCAGACCTCGGCGGAACGTTTGGGCGTGTGGTTTTCACGTCCGGGCAACGGCGTCAGCCATCCCACGCATCAGCAACGCTTCGGCAAGCCCGGCAAAACCTTGCTGGGCTCCGACAGCCACACGCCAGCCGCCGGTTCTCTGGGCATGCTGGCAATCGGCGCCGGCGGCATCGATGTCGCCATGGCGATGGCCGGCGAACCCTTCCATACACGCATGCCGGAAGTCTGGGGCGTGCGCCTCGAGGGTCGCCTGCCCGACTGGGTCAGCGCCAAGGACGTGATACTCGAAATGCTGCGCCGCCATGGCGTCAGTGGCGGCGTGGGACGCATCATCGAATACTACGGCCCTGGCCTCGAGCATCTCTCCGCGATGGACCGCCATGTCATCGCCAACATGGGCGCGGAACTCGGTGCCACCACCAGCGTGTTCCCCTCCGATGCAGCGGTGAAGGCGTTCCTCACCGCCGAGGGGCGCAGCGAGGATTGGCACGAACTACTGCCGGACGATGGCTGTAGTTACGACCGCCACGAGACGATCGATCTTTCACAACTCGAGCCCTTGATTGCCACCCCGTCGAGTCCCGGCAATGTCGTGCCCGTGCGGGAAGTGGCTGGCGAACCGTTGTCGCAGGCGTATGTCGGCTCCTCGGCCAATCCCGGCTATCGCGATTTCGCCATCGTCGCCGCGATGCTCAAGGATCAGATCATCGACGCCAACGTTTCGCTGGAGATCAACCCCACCTCGCGCTCGATACTCGAGACGCTGACTCGCGACGGCCATCTGTTGAGCTTGCTCGGCGCCGGCGCCCGCCTGCATCAGGCCGGTTGCAATGGCTGCATCGGCATGGGTCAGGCGCCGGCCAACGATACCAACAGCCTGCGCACGGTACCGCGCAACTTCCCCGGCCGCTCGGGCACGCGCGAAGACCGCGTCTTTCTGTGCAGCCCGGAAACCGCCGCGGCCTCAGCACTAAAGGGTGTGATCACCGACCCTAGAACCCTGGGCATGGCCTATCCTCAGATACAGGAGCCCGACGACCCGATCATCAACACCCGTACCCTGATCGCTCCCATGGAGGCATCCAAAGCACGCAAGGTGCATCTGATCAAGGGCCCGAACATCGAGTCGCTGCCGGATTTCGAGCCGCTCGAGACACAACTGGACCTGCCGGTTCTGGTCAAGGCCGGCGACGATGTCTCCACCGACGAGATCATGCCGGCCGGCGGCGAGGTGCTGCCCTACCGTTCCAACATTCCCAAGATCGCCGAGTTTTCCTTCCGCGGCGTCGTCGACGGCTATGCCGACCGTGCCCGCGAGACCGGTGATCATATCGTCATCGGTGGCGAGAATTACGGCCAAGGGTCGAGCAGGGAGCATGCCGCCATCGCTCCACGCTACCTGGGAATGCGTATCGTTATCGCCAAGAGCTTTGCCCGTATCCACCACCAGAACCTGGTCAATTTCGGCGTGCTGCCGCTGACCTTTTCCGACGGTGGCGATTACGAGGCACTCGACATCGATACTCGCATCGGCTTCGACAAGCTACGAGAAGCGCTGGAAGCCGGCGGCCCCGTGACGGCGCAGGCCGATGGTCGAACGCTGACGCTCGAACATGCCTTGACTCCGCGCCAGGTCGAGATCCTGTTCAGCGGTGGCCTGATCGCCTGGATGCGCGACCAGAAGGCAGCCTGACAAGCCCACCGACGAAAAGCGGCCCCGCAGGGGCCGCTCCAGTGATGCCAGGCAAACGCTGTCTCAGTCGTCCAGCGCTTCGGGCAGGTCGGTGACCGCCCCTTTCGACGCGGAGCTGACCGTCTTGGCGTACTTGGCCAGCGTACCACGCGTGTAACGCGGTGCCGGACGCTTCCAGGCCGCGCGACGCCGTTTCATCTCATCGTCGCTGATATGTAGTGTCATGACGTCGTTCTCGGCATCGATGGTGATCTCGTCATGATCTTCGATCAGCCCGATGGGACCGCCGACGAAAGCCTCTGGCGTGACATGGCCGACCACGAAACCGTGGCTACCACCGGAGAAGCGACCGTCGGTGATCAGTGCCACCTTGTCGCCCAGGCCACGCCCCATGATCGCCGAAGTCGGCGTCAGCATCTCGCGCATGCCGGGACCACCCTTGGGGCCTTCATAGCGAATGACGACCACGTCGCCAGCGACCACGGTCAGATCGTTGATCCGCGCCTGCGCTTCCTCTTCGGAGTTGAAGACCCGCGCACGACCGGTAAAGCGCGTGCCTTCCTTGCCGGTAATCTTGGCCACTGCCCCTTCCGGTGCCAGATTACCGTAGAGAACACGCAGGTGGCTGGAAGTTTTGACTGGCTTGTCCAGCGGCTTGATGATCTCCTGATCGATTGGGTACGGCGTCACATCGGCCAGGTTCTCGGCCAACGTGTTACCTGTGACGGTGATGCAGTCGCCGTGGAGCAGGCCCGCATCGAGCAGAATCTTCATCATCGGCTGGATACCGCCGATCGCCACCAGTTCACTCATCATATAGTGGCCGCTGGGACGGACGTCTGCCAACACTGGCACGCGCTTGCCGATCTCGGTGAAATCATCGAGCGTCAAGTCCACGCCGACGGTGTTGGCAATCGCCAGCAAGTGCAGTACGGCGTTGGTGGAGCCACCGAGAGCAATGACAACGGTGATGGCGTTCTCGAACGCCTGGCGGGTCATGATGTCGGACGGCTTGAGGTCCAGCTCGAGCAGCTTGAGCACGGCTTCGCCGGCGGCGCGGCAGTCGTCGTTCTTGGTCTGCGAGACGGCTTCCTGCGCCGAGGAGTTGGGCAGGCTCATGCCCATTGCCTCGATCGCCGACGCCATGGTGTTGGCGGTATACATGCCGCCGCAGGAACCCGGCCCCGGAATTGCCGTCTCCTCGATTTGCTTGACGTCGATCAGCGACATGTTGCCCTGAGAATAGGCGCCCATCGCCTCGAACACCGAGACGATATCGGTATGGCCGGCGCCGGGCTGGATGGTGCCGCCATAGACGAAGATGCTGGGGCGATCGAGGCGCGCCAGCCCGATCATGCAGCCCGGCATGTTCTTGTCGCAGCCGCCGATGGCGACCACGCCGTCGAAGCCTTCGCAGCCGGAAACCGCTTCGATGGAGTCGGCAATGATCTCCCGCGAGGCCATCGAGTACTTCATGCCCTCGGTGCCGTTGGCGATACCGTCGGAGATGGTGATGGTATTGAACACCACGCCCTTGCCCCCGGCGGCGTCAGCCCCCTCACTGGCCGCATCCGCCAACACGTTGATATGGCTGTTGCACGGCGTCACGCGGCTCCAGGTCGACGCGATACCCACCTGCGGCTTCTTGAAGTCTGCGTCGGTGAAGCCGACCGCACGCAGCATCGCGCGGCTGGCGGCCTTGCCCGGGCCGTCGACCACGTTGGCGGAATGGCGGCGACGGTGATCGGTGTTGGCCGGGGAATCCTGCTGGCTCATCAAGTGCTCCTGTTTCGTCTGGTAGGCCCGAGGGCGAATTATGGGCGACGCATGCCGGCTGTGATGATGCAGCGATAAAGACGAGCGACGTGCGTCCAATGTCACGATCAGATGACGTTGCGCGGGCCTCGTGTTTCTTGGGTAAGGCGGCTCTCGTGAAGCGGCTTTGGTAAAGCGACTCGCCATGCCCCGCGCAGAAAGGGTAAGCCCATTGTAACGACGTTGGGCGCGATCGGACATCCGATCGCGCCCAATAGTGAGCACATGAACGTAGCCCTTAGGGCCAATACGACACGGCTAGCCGAAAACCACCTTGGCCACGTCCCGGTAGCGATTGGCGAAGTGCACGGTCACTCCCTTCTTGAGGTAATCGGGCAGCTCCTCGTAATCGCGCCGGTTGGGCTCGGGCAGAATCAGCTCGAAGATATCGCTGCGCCGCGCGGCGATCACCTTCTCGCGAATACCCCCCACCGGAAGGACCTGACCGCTCAGCGTCAGCTCTCCAGTCATCGCCAGGGGCCGATTCAGGGGCTGATCCTTGGCCAGCGACAGCAATGCCGTGGTCATCGTCACGCCGGCCGACGGACCATCCTTGGGCGTAGCGCCTTCGGGCACGTGCATGTGCACATGCGCCTCGTCGAAGAAGGTCGGGTCGGCGCCGAATTCCTTGAGATGCGCCACCGTGTAGCTATAGGCGATATTCGCCGACTCCTGCATCACGTCGCCCAACTGGCCGGTGAGCTTGAGACCGCGCGATTTCGCGTGCACGCGCGCCGCCTCGACCGGCAGCGTTGCCCCACCCATCGAAGTCCATGCCAGTCCGGTGACCACGCCGACGCCCTTGAGCACTTTTTCCTTGCGGAACGTCGGCGCCCCCAAAAAGTCCTCGAGGTTGTTGACCGAGATCTTGACCGTGTCCTGCTCGTTTTCGAGCATCGTCACCGCCGCCTTGCGCACGATGCGATGCAATTGCTTTTCCAACTGTCGCACTCCGGCTTCGCGCGCATAGCCCTCGATGACCTTCCTGAGCGCGGCATCGGTGAGATTGATGCGCTTCTTGGGAATGCGGTCGCGCTCGAGCAGCTTGGGCCACAGATGGTGCTTGGCGATGGCCATTTTTTCCTCGGCGATGTAACCCGACAGACGGATCTGCTCCATGCGGTCGAGTAGCGCCGGCGGCAACGAATCCAGGGTGTTGGCGGTGCATACGAACAGTACCTTGGAAAGGTCCATGCGCACGTCGAGATAATGATCGAGGAAGTCGACGTTCTGCTCGGGATCGAGGACTTCGAGCAACGCCGAGGCCGGATCGCCCTGGAACGACTGGCCCATCTTGTCGACCTCGTCGAGCATGATCACCGGATTTTCGACCTCGACTTCCTTGAGCGCCTGCACCAGTTTGCCCGGCATCGCCCCGATATAGGTGCGCCGGTGGCCCTTGATCTCGGCCTCGTCGCGCATGCCGCCCACCGAGAAGCGATAGAACTCGCGGCCCAGGGCTTCGGCGATGGAGCGCCCCACCGAGGTCTTGCCGACGCCTGGCGGGCCGACCAGCAACAGAATGGAGCCGCCGACATCCCCCTTGAAGGTACCTTCGGCGAGGAACTCGACGATCCGCTCTTTGACGTCCGTCAGGCCATCATGGTCACGATCGAGAATCTTGCGCGCCCGAGGCAGGTCGAGCTGGTCCTCGGAGGTGATGCCCCACGGCAGCGACGTCAACCAGTCCAGATAGTTGCGCGTGGTGCCATATTCCGGCGAGCCGGTCTCGAGCACCGAGAGCTTGCCCAGTTCATCCTCGATGCGCTCCATGACGCGCTCGGGCACTTCTAGGTTCTCGAGGCGTTCGCGGAACGTATCGACATCGTTCTCACGGTCGTCCTTGGAGATACCCAACTCACGCTGGATGACCTTGAGCTGTTCGCGCAGGAAGAACTCGCGCTGACGGTCCTGCATCTGCGCGTTGACCTGCTCGCTGATCTCGCTTTGCAGCTGCGCCACCTCGATTTCCTTGCGCAGCAGCGGCAGTACCTTCTGCATGCGCGCCATCACCGGCAACGTCTCGAGCACTTCCTGCAGCTCTGGCCCCTTGGCCGAGGTGATGGCCGCAGCGAAATCGGTCAGCGGACCGGGTTCATGCGGGCTGAAGCGATTGAGGTAATGCTTGAGCTCCTCGCCGTACAACGGGTTGATCGGCAACAGTTCCTTGATGCCGTTGATCAACGCCATGGCATAGGCACGTGCTTCCTCGTCGCTGGACTCGATGGGTTCCTTAGGGTAGGTGACCTCGACCAGGTACGGCGGCGTCTTCGACAACCAGCGAACGATGCGAAAGCGCTGCATCCCCTGAGCAATGAACTGGATCTGTTGCTCTTCGGTCTGCGAGCGATGAACCTTCACCGCCGTGCCGATCTCCGGGAAGTCAGCGGGCCCCAGTTCATCGACGCCGGAATCGCCGACGAACGCCACACCGACACTGTGGTGAGGCGTGTTGCCGACCCGCTCCATGGTTTCTTCCCAGCGCTCGCGATGGATGACTAGCGGCTGCACCTGCGCAGGGAAGAACGGCCGATTGTGAATCGGCAGCAGGTAGAGTCGCTCGGGCAGATAGGCCTGCGTCGGCACCATCGCGCGCCCATGGGAAGACGATTCCTGGTCGTCCTGCGTCGGGGAATGTTCCTCTTCGGCATCTTGTCGTGCCTCTTCGAGTTCGGCGTAAAAATCCCGGGATTGATCCTGGTCGCGTTCGCTCATCATTCACCTTGAAAGTCGTCGGGCAAATCGCCCCATTTGCCAAAGGAATGCGGGCGTCACCGGCGAACTTCAAGCCTGCGCGTGATGATGCTTACCAGCGCAACGCTTGCTCATTGACGCGCCACTGACCGGCATCGACGCGAAATACCAGGCGCGTCGTCTCCGGCGCAAGCCCCAGATACAAGGCCAGAAGCGCCGGCGCATCGACAAGCGTGACGCGACCCTGGAGGCGTTGTTGGAGGTGGCGCCAGAAGGCAGGAGAGGTCACCGGCGTGGCCGCCAACGAGGCCGAATCGTCGCCGTCGAGCGTCAATTCCCCAAAAGCGCGGCTATCGACGCCGAAAGCCTGGCTGGTCACTTTCAAGGTTTCCAGGGTTAATCGCGGGGAATCGCGCAGCACGTCCACGATCAGCGGTGTCAGTCGCGCCCACCGCGATGCGACATCGGCGGCTTTCGCGCCACTCACGCTATTTTCGTGCATACGTTTGACCAGAGCACGCAGGGCATCGGCATCGATTCGCTCCAGTCCCAGTGACACGCGCCCCGTGGCCACCGACTGTCCCGCCACGGCAATTTCTTCAACGCCGCCCTCGCCGTGGTAGCGAAAGGTGTCATCGCCGAGGCGCATATCGGCCGCGTAGTCCAGCAAATGCAGCGAAAACGGTGCACCGCCCTGCCAGGTCAGCGACGCCAATGAAAAATCCATGCTGTGATGAAAAGTTCGCTGGGTACCCCGATGGCGTCCCTCGACGTCGAGCGCCCCGAGTTCGAGCGATGCCTCGTCCAGCGATACGCGCCACGGTGCCGAGCGCAAGTGGTAACGCACGTCCCCGGCATGCCCACGCAACGCCAGCTCGCCGGCGCCGACTTCCAGTGACGCCAGCTTCGGCAACACCCCGCGTGAGGTGAACGCCGACCATTCCAGTCGCCCTTGCATAGCGCCCGACAACGTTCGGTAGGTGGCCTGCCATGTCGGAGCTGCATCCGCTGCCAATAAAGCTTTCCCCGCGTGGGTAACGTCTACCTCGCCATTGAGGTGGCTACTCAGCACGCCATGACGGACGCGGTAAGGAAGCGATATGCGTAGCGGGCTGCCTCCCGGCGCCGGGATTGCCAAGTGCAGGACACCGGAAGAATGCCACCACCCTTGTTCGACCTCATGACGCTCGGCCTGCCAGCCCTGACGAGCGTCTAGTCGCGCGGTCAGGCGCGCCAGCGCCTGTTCACCGACATGGCTCGACCACGCCTGCGACGCGCACCAACCGATGCCCAACAACAGCAGCAGGCCGCTTCCGCCGATCCAGCGTTTCTTGTGCATTATGATGTCTCCAGATGACGCGAGGCGCATTCACGACGTTTCACGCGGGCATGTCATTGGCCATGCGCAGCGCCTGACGCGATGCAGTGATGGTGGGACGCAGCATGGTCCATTGCCGACCGGCCTCGTCCGAGTCCGCCTGACGCGCCGCCTTCTCCAGGCAGTCGCTGCCGTACACCACACGCGTCAGGGCCAACGACGACGACTCGCCCTTGAGGCGGTGTGCCAGCTCGGCCGTGCGGGTCATGTCCGCGTCGGCGACGGCCGCCTCGAGCGCTTCTTCCAGCACCCGCGACTGATACTGCCAGGCGGCCACCAGCGCACTACGCTGCGCCACCCCCAGCGTCTCGGCGAGCGTCGCAAATGCCTGGCGATCGAGGAGCGCCGGCAGCGTTTCCGTCGACGCCGACACGGCAGACGAGGGTGCCTCGTCAGGGGGAGCGGCTACCTGCGGATCGCGCACGCCGAAACGCCCCAACGTGTCGACCAGCGCCTGCTGGCGTATGGGTTTCGTCAACACCTCCAGCATGCCGGATGCAAGAGCCCGTTGGTGTTCCTGCGTGGTGACGCTCGCAGTCATTGCGACCAGGGGAGTGGTCTGGTTGGGACCGTCCTGGGCGAGAATCTGCCGCGCCGTCTCCGGGCCATCGAGCGTCGGCATGCGAATATCCAGGAAAATCAAAGCGAACGCCGTGTGCTCGGTCAGCGCCAGGGCAGTCTCGCCGCTATCGGCGACATGAACCGTATGCCCGAGACGTTCGAGCATGGCGACGGCCACCTGCCGATTGACGGGATTGTCCTCGACCACCAGCAGGGGCGCCGTGCGTGCCGCCGCCGCGTCCCATGTTACCCCTGATGGAATGTGCTTACCCCCGCTCTCGGCGTCACGCAGCAATGGCAGTTCGAACCAGAAGCGGCTGCCACCGTTGGCCGGACTCGAGACGCCGATGCGTCCCTGCATGGCCTCCACCAGACGCTTGCTGATGGCCAGTCCCAGGCCGGTTCCATTCTGCGTGGCGGCCCCCTGGTAAAAAGGCTGGAACAAGCGCTCACGGTCGACATCGTCGATACCCCGGCCGGTGTCACGTACCTCAAAATGTACCCAGTCCCCGCGCATCGGCTTGATGAGCAGCGTCACGCTGCCTTGCCGCGTAAACTTGAGCGCGTTGGAAAGCAAGTTGAGCAACACCTGACGCAAGCGTCCCTCATCGCCCACCAGGTACTCGGGTACCGAGGGTGAGACCACACTCGCGAACTCGACATGCGTGGCACGTGGTTCGAGTAGCCGCATCAGTGCGTCGACCAGCGCGGAAAGCGAAAACGTCTCGCACTCGACATCCAGATGCCCGGCTTCGATCTTGGAGAAGTCCAGCAGATCGTTGATCAATGCCAGCAGTTGCACACCACTGTCATGAATGGTTTCGACATATTGATGCGAGGCGTCATCCA
This sequence comes from Chromohalobacter sp. HP20-39, assembly GCF_033052815.1. Classification (NCBI taxonomy): domain Bacteria; kingdom Pseudomonadati; phylum Pseudomonadota; class Gammaproteobacteria; order Oceanospirillales; family Halomonadaceae; genus Chromohalobacter; species Chromohalobacter sp. HP20-39. The sequence continues at coordinate 250,488 of NZ_JAWHTP010000001.1, forward strand.
GCGAACGCTCGCGCAGTAGTTCGGTCATGCCCAACACGCCGTTGAGCGGCGTGCGTATCTCATGGCTGACGGTGGCAAGGAAATCCGACTTGGCCTGGTTGGCGGACTCGGCATGACGCGCGGTTTCCTGGAGCTCCTGGCTCAGGTGCTCCAAGGCTCGTCGCGCCGCGATATTCTCTCCCGCCTCCTGAAACAGGAAACGGATCACCAATACGGTGGCGACGCACATCAGCAGGATCAACGCCAGCAAGGCGGCATACAGCGCCAGTTGAACTTCGCGTTCACGCGTCTTGGACTCGGCAATGTAGGCATTGACTGCCACGACCAGGCGTTCGCTGAGACCGCTCAACGCCTGCAGGCGTTCTTCCAGGGGGGCCAGATCGGGAGATACGGTAGACATCCGCGACAGAGTGGCATCGATTGCATCGCTGCGCGACAGAATCTCCGGCAACAAGGCACGCGCTTCAGGCAATGACTGGAACAGCTCGGCGATCTCCCCCTCGCGCAGCAGATTGATGCGGCTATACAACAACTCGAAGCGCATGCGTACGTCATCGAGTTCGCTCGGACTCTGTTCGGCCTGCAAAACGGCGTTGCGCATCTGGATGGTTTCCCGATCCAGCTTGTAGGCCGCCCAGACCGCGTCGCCGGCGACGCTCTTGGCCAAGACCTCTTGTCGCCAGATGATCAGGCTGACCACCACCAGCGCCGCGACGAAAAACAAGGTCGCCGCGCAAGCCCCGAGCTTGAGTCTCAACGGCAAACGTGACACGAGGTGAATGCGGGAACGCCAAGCCATCATCATTCGACGACGATACGCGCGACCTGCCAGACCGAGCGAAAGCGCACTTCCTCGGTCTGCAGTTCAGGATGGTCATCGAAGGGGTAGAGTACGAACAGCGGGCCGTACTCACGCACCGGCATCGGCTCGCCGTCACGCCGCATGGCCAGAATTACCCCGTACTCTTTTGCCTCGGCCAGCGGTACATCGGCGGCAAAATCATTGAGCGCGACGACATGCAGCGAATCGCCGCGAGCGCCGACCGCGTCATAAATCGCGCCCAGCAAAGGGCCTTTGAAGCGCGATGCCCCCTCGGTCCAGGGGGTATGCGTGACGATGGTGTCCTGCGGCAGTTTCTGGAGCATGGCACGGTCGAAGCGGGCCACTCCGTCACCGTTGGTACGTGATATATCGCCCGCCACGGTCAACATGACGTCCCCCTCGGGGGCCGGTAATGGATGGGCATGTACCGCCGAGGCGGCGACCAGGAGCAGGCCCATCCCGGCCGAGGTCATAGCCCAGCGTCCCAGGCTTTGCGTCAGCGTCATCAGGACACTCATGATTTACCATCCCCATCCGCGTGCCAGCAAAAACGTCATACTGCTATCAATGACCCTACCACCGCGACGGGGTGCTTGCATGCCATACGCGCTTGTCGAGTGTCGTGGCTGGGCCATCCGCCTCACTCCAGCACCTCGAGGCGATCATGGCGCGTGATACGACCTTCGTTTTCGGCAATCAGATTCTGCCCAAAATACACCTTGCCGCCCTCGCCTCGCCGGTAACCCGCCAGTGTGCGCAAGGGTTCGCGGCCCTCCTTGAACGTCCCCGTGGCCGGATCAACGCTCACCATCGCGCAGCGAGAACAAGGCTTGTCGACGCGGAACACGACCTCGCCCAGACGGATGCGTCGCCACTCATCCTCGGCATACGCCGTTGTATCGGCGATCACCAGATTGGGACGAAACTGCGCCATGCGGTGCTGCTCGGCAGTGCGCGTGTTGAGATCGGTCAGCGAGGCCTCGGAAATCAATAGCAACGGGTATCCGTCGGCGAAGCTGACGCGCTGCTCGATGGAGCGGCGATAACGCGGGGAATGCTCGCCCAGCCACAACAATCGTGCGGTCTCACCCGCGGCCTCGCTGAACCAGGCATCGAGGCGCGCATGCGTGGTCAAGGCATCGAAATCATCAGCCCATACCGTGGTGGCGAAGCTCGCCAGTTCGAACTCCCTCACTGCCATCTCCAGCGATGACAATTCAGGGTGCGACAGGCTAAGCGTCCGATCGTCGAATGTCGCGGTCACGCGCTGCAACTGAGGATGCGTGCGGGCGGTCAGGAAGGTGCCATCAGGCTTGGCAATCATGAAACGCCGGTCGCCTCGCAATCCCTCCATGCCGACCCAGGCCGATTCCTGCATGCGTCCCGCGGTGGATTTGATGGGATAAAGGTGAATCGCGGACAGCGTCGCCATGATAGCCTCATTGGGAGTCTGGGGGATCGAGTGGGTATTTCTGAGCATTGTCGCAAAAAATACCGACTACCGCCTCGCTAGTGGCACGTCATTGCCCTTCGGAGGTGCACTCGTGCGCGGACATGCTCAAAACGCGTGCACCGCCGGATAAAAAACGCCCGCCTCTTTCGAGGCGGGCGCAGTGTTAACGCGATGCGTTCGTTTACACCGTGTCGGCGACGTGCCGGCTCGGTGCCGGTCGTCTGCGGCGCTGCAGCCATACGACGAAGGCGAACACCCCCAATGCTGGTATCCACATCCACTCCTTCGGCCACCGCTCGACAGGCGCACGGATCGACACGATCTCTTGGTCGAATTCAAAGCCCAGCTCTTTCGCCTGGCTACCGAAGGCCGTCATATCGACCAGCGTCTTGCCATCTTCCTGCATCAACGTCAGCCCCAGGTTCTGCATGCGCTCGGCCCCCGTTTCACCCTCTGGCGCCGGCACCAGGATCACGAAACTGGTGGGCGCACCGTACGCATTGAGGCCATCGATTCTGACACGCAGGTTGCTGTCCTGATCGATAGCGCCCAGCGCCTGCTCGAACTGCGCAGGCGGTATATCGCGATACGGATCGTGAATCGTGTCCATCCAGAAGCCTGGGCGAAATAGCGTGAAGGCCACCAACAAGAGCAGCAGACTTTCATACCAGCGGCTTTTTACCAGCAAATAACCTTGCGTGGCGGCCGCGAAGATCAGCATCGCCACCGTCGCCACCACGAAGATCAATATGCCGTGCCACCAGTTCACGTCGATCAGCAGCAAATCGGTGTTGAAGATGAACAGGAACGGTAGCGCCGCGGTGCGCAGGCTGTAATAAAACGCCTGGAAACCGGTGCGAATGGGATCAGCTCCGGAGATCGCCGCAGCGGCGAACGACGCTAGCCCCACTGGCGGCGTCACATCGGCCATGATGCCGAAATAGAAGACGAACAAATGCACCGCGATCAATGGCACGATCAAGCCATTCTGCTGGCCCAGTTGGACGATGACCGGCGCCAAGAGCGCGGAAACCACGATGTAGTTGGCCGTGGTCGGCAAGCCCATGCCCAGAATCAGGCTCAGCACCGCGGTCAGCATGAGCATCAGCAACAGGTTGCCCATCGAGAGCGTCTCGACCAGGCCCGCCAGCACCAGGCCCACCCCGGTTTGTGACACGGCACCGACGATGATCCCCGCCGCCGCCGTGGCGATGCCGATACCGATCATGTTGCGCGCGCCGTCGATCAGGCCTTCCCAGAGGTCGACGACACCACGCTTCACTTCATTGCCTAGCGCGCCGCGCCCACGGAAGAAGGCCTCCAGCGGACGCTGAGTGAGAATGATGGCAATCATGAGTACGGTCGCCCAGAACGCCGAAAGCCCTGGCGACAGCCGCTCCACCATCAGGCACCACACCAGCACCACGACGGGCAGCAGGAAATAGAGCCCCACCATCACCGTGGGCCGCGTTTGCGGCAATACCGTGATGTCGGTACTCGCATCATCCTTCTCGAGTTCGGGGTAGCGCGACCCCAGCTTGAGCAGCGCCACGTAGATCACCGCCAGCCCCACAGCAGCCACCCACGGCATGGCCTCGCCCAGCACCGGTTTGAGCCACCCCAGGCCGTAATACACGATCAAGGCCAAGGCCATGATCCCGACCAGCCCGGTCAGAAAACCGAGGATTTTCTGCAGCCACGGGCGCACGGGGTTGCTGCTTTGAAGCCCCCGCATGTTGGCCTTGAGTGCCTCGAGATGGACGATATAGATCAACGCGATATACGAGATCACCGCCGGCAGGAAGGCATGCTTGATGACCTCGACATAGGAAATGCCCACATACTCGACCATCAAGAACGCCGCCGCCCCCATCACCGGCGGCATGATCTGCCCGTTGACCGATGAGGACACCTCGACCGCGCCAGCCTTGGTAGAGCTAAACCCGACGCGTTTCATCATGGGAATGGTGAAGGTGCCGGTCGTCACGGTATTGGCAATCGAGGAGCCCGAGATGAGCCCGGTCATGCCGGAGGCGACGACCGCCGCCTTGGCCGGGCCGCCACGATAGTGACCCAGCATCGAAAACGCCATCTTGATGAAATAGTTGCCAGCTCCGGCCTTGTCCAGCAAGGCACCGAACAAGACGAACAGGAACACGAAGCTGGTCGATACCCCCAGGGCGATGCCGAACACGCCTTGCGACGTCAGCCACTGATGGTTGACCAGACCGTAGAGGCTCACTCCGCGATGCGCCAGCATTCCCGGCATGTAAGGCCCGGCCAGCGAGTAGACGATAAACACCATCGCCACGATCATCAGCGGTGGCCCTAGCGCACGCCGCGTGGCCTCGAGCAATAGCACCAGACCGATCACACCGATGATGACGTCCTGCAGAATCGGCGCACCGGGGCGCTGTGAGAGCTGCTCGTAAAAGAAATACATGTAGGACGCCGCGAAGGCACCTACCAAGGCCAACCCCCAATCCAACAACGGCACTCTATGACGCGGTGAGCGCTTGAAGGCCGGATAGGCCATGAAGGCCAGAAAGATGGCAAACGCCAGATGGATAGAGCGCGCTTCCGTGGCGCTGAAGATGCCAAAACCGACCACGAAGGGTAAGGGCGAGGCGATCCACAGCTGGAAGAGTGACCAGATCGCCGCCACGCACAGCAACATCTTGCCGACCGGCCCGTCGGGCTTCCGCGAGCCCGACTCATTGGCGGTCAACTCCTCCAGTTCGGCATCACGAGTGCGTGCCGTCGCCTTGTCGTCTTGCATACATTTGTCCCGGTGATGCCGGCAGTCGTCGCACATGGCGCACGCTTGTCGGCGTAAAAACACATCACGAATCGGTCCCTTGCTCGGCGCCGCGTGGCCAGAACCAACGATGCGCGGCGCCAAGGCGGCCGCGCATCGTCATACGACATTGTGCTGATGCTTACAGCCAGCCACGCTCTTGGTAGTAACGCTTGGCACCTTCATGCAGCGGCGCGGAGAGGCCGGCGGAGATCATCTCGCTCGGCTTCAGATCGGCAAATGCCGGATGCAGGCGCTTGAAGCGATCGAAGTTGTTGAACACCGCCTTGACGACCTGATAGACGACATCTTCAGGCACTTTAGAGGACGTCACGAAGGTAGCCTTGACGCCGAAGGTTTCGACATCGTCCGGGTTTCCCTTGTACATGCCGCCGGGAATCACCGACTTGGCATAGTAGGGATACTTCTTGACCAAGCCATCCACCGCGTCGTCGTTCAGCGGGACAAGGTTGGCGTCCACGGTGGTGGTGGCTTCCTGAATGGCACCATTGGGATGGCCGACCACATACGCCATGGCATCGATGTTGTTATCCGCAAGCGCCGAGGCCATTTCAGCGGCCCCCAGTTCGGAGGTCAACGAGAATACATCGGTGGTCCAGCCCTCGGCATCCATCAGCACTTCCATGGTGGCGCGCTGACCGGAGCCCGGGTTACCGATATTGACGCGCTTGCCCTTTAGATCTTCGATGCTTTGAATGTCGGCATCCTTGCGCGCCAGGACGGTCAACGGCTCACCATGCACGGAAAAGACCGAACGCAGATCTTCCATGGGCTTCTCGAAATCGCCTTCGCCATTGAAGGCGCGATACTGCACGTCGGACTGCGCCACCCCCATGCTCAACTCACCGGACTTGATGCCGTTGATATTGGCCACGGAGCCACCGGTGGACGGCGCGTTGCAGCGGATGTTGGTCTCGTCGGCATTGCGGTTAACCAAGCGGCAGATCGACTGACCGACCACGTAGTAAACACCTGTCTGTCCCCCCGTCCCGATGGTGACGAAGCGCTCCTGATCCTGGGCCATCGCCGGCGTCGCCAACGCGGCGGCACCCAGTAAAGCCCCAGAGAACAACGCAGCAGTAAAGGCGTAACGTTTCATGCATGCACCTCTTTAACATTATTTTGACGAACCAGCGGCGGAGCCAAAGTCCGCGCAAGTTACAGGAAGCGCTCCGGAAGAGGCCGCTGACGCGGCACGCTCCAGCGCATTCGGCTCCCTTGCCATCAGCTTAGGCAACATGTCCCGATGCCGATAGTGGCGCGCATGATAACCGTCCGTTACGTTGACCGGAACAAACGTTTTTCATATTCGAGACATACTAGACCAACGTCTAAGACGTTGAATCCCGATCACGTCAGCACGGTGAACAGCATCTTCACCGACAGTGCCATCAAGACAAACGCGAAGATGCGTTTGAGCATGGCCACCGGCAGACGATGGGCAAGGCGTGCGCCCAGTGGCGCGGTAAAGAAGCTCACCGCCGAGATCAAGATCACCGCCGGCCAATAGACGAAGCCCAAGGCCCCTGCGGGAAGTCCGGAAATGCCCCAGCCATTGATCAGGTAGCCGATCGCTCCCGACAGTGCGATCGGTAATCCCACCGCCGCAGACGTACCGATCGCACGGCGCAAGGCCACGTTGCACCAGGTGAGAAACGGTACCGTCAGCGAACCGCCCCCGATGGCGACCAGGGCAGAGATACCGCCGATGCCCAACCCCACGCCCGAGACGCCCCAGGCGCCAGGCAAGGTACGTGATGGCTGGGGCTTGAGGTTGATCAGCATCTGCGTCGACACGAAGGCCATGAAGCACGCGAAAAAGATCGCCAACCCCGTGGTCGGGACGTGCGAGGCGAGAAAGGTCCCCAGGAAAGTGCCGATCAAGATGCCCGGCGTGATGAAACGCACCACCGGCCACGCCACACCACCATGGCGATGATGCGCTCGCAGGCTTGCCAGCGAGGTTGGCACGATGGCGGCCATCGAGGTCCCCAGCGCCACATGCACCAGGGTGTCATGCGGGAAGCCTTGCAGCGCAAACAGCGACGTCAGTATCGGCACCATGATGCCGCCGCCGCCGACCCCCAACAGGCCGGCGAAGATTCCCACCACACCGCCCAGGGCCAGATAGGCCAACCACCATATCGGATCCAAATCGCTTACTCCTTCATCGAACCTTCAGCGCCGACAATCGACCCGCCAGCCTAACGCGGCGATAGCAAAGGCGCGATCGGGAGACGATCGCCCACCTCAATACCGTGTCGACGAAAGTAACCGGCATTGACCTCCAAGGCCGCGCGAAACGGCGCCCCGGCCGCATAACTGGGACACTCGGCGCTGGACTCAGCCTGGCACGGCCGCATGTGCCGGATGGCGCGTACCTCGCCGCCCGCGCCTAGAAAAGCGATATCCAGCGGAATTCGCGTGCGATACATCCAGAACGCCGCCTCGGGAGGTTGCTGGCGGGGATAGACGAATAGCATGCCGGCATCCGGCGCAAGCGTATCTCGATTCATCAGCCCCGTCGCGCGCTCGTCGGCTTGCCTGGCTACCTCCACCGACAGTGTCTCGTCGGCAACCTGCAAGGTGGCGCGCTCGAGCCTCGAGTGCGCCTCGCCGAACGTCGTTGCGAGCGTCAGCACCAACATGCCCAACGCCATCATGCCCGACACGTACAATGTCCGTTTCATGCGCTATCCTTTTGCCTTCTATCAGCCAGTGCGAATAATGCCTAACGCCATTCGCCTACAAGGACACCCCCGTGCCACTTCGCGACCTCCTGATCGGCCTTATGGTCATCGTCATCTGGGCCTTCAACATCATCGTCATCAAGGTCGGCGTGGACGACATGCCACCGCTGATGCTGATGACACTACGCTTCATGCTGGTCGCGGCGTTGGTCGTGCCCTTCACCCGCGTGACACGACAGCAACTGCCGTGGCTGCTGGTGCTGTCGGTCACCTTCGGTGGTTTGCACTTTCCATTGCTGTTCCTGGGCCTGAGCCAAGCCGAGGCCGGCACCGGTGCCCTGCTGGTGCAGATGGGCACGCCCTTCGCCACTTTACTCGCCGCCGTGTTCCTCAAGGAACGCCTCGACCTGCGCCGCCTGCTCGGCTTGTTGCTGGCGTTCGCCGGTGCCGTGGTGCTCGCCGGTGGGCCAGCACTGCCCAATGTAACGGCCACATTGACGCTCTTGACCAGCGCCCTGGCCTGGGCGGTGTCGACGCTGATCATCAAGCGCGCCCCGGCCATCTCGCCGCTGACGCTGGCCGGATGGATCGCGCTGTTCGCGATCCCCCAGGTCGCAGTGGGCAGTTGGCTTTTCGAGACTCAACACATGCAAGCGCTCCGCCATGCCGGATGGATCGGCTGGGGCGCGGTATTTTACACGGCGGTGATGTCGTCGATCATCGCCTATGGCTTGTGGTATGCACTGCTGCGCCGCCACCCGATCAACCGAGTCGTGCCGCTGACATTGCTGATGCCGGTCATCGCCGTCTTGCTCGGTGTCTGGCTGCTCGGCGATGGCATGGACAGCCACAAACTGTTCGGCGGGGCACTGGTCATCGCCGGACTGGCGGTGATCAACCTGCCAGGAAGGCGACATCCTCGCGCCGCGTCCTGAACACGTTTACGTCACGACGATCACATCATGGCGGGAGATCGTTACGCTGCGCAGCCGCGCTTGCAACGCTTGCCCCGCGTGCAGCCCCATTTGGCCAACGGCTTCACGGGTGAGACGCGCCCGCAGCGCCTGCCCGCCAACGTCCAGCATCACCTCGACGAAGGGGCCATGGGCTTCGTCACCGATCTCCCGCAACGTCGCCGGTAGGCAGGCGACATCCGGCAGCGGCGGCGTCCACGTGGAGGCGACGCCCACATCGCGCGCTCGAAGGCGCAAGCGCACCGCATCCCCAACCGCACCGTCGAGACGCGCGACGCTCAGCGTCTCGTCCTCGGCCATGCCCGGCAGCGCCAGACGCGTCAAGCAAAGCGCTTCATCATGCGCGACGATACGCGCTTCGAGTAACGAAGACGCCTCGAAACGCCCCGTGCGCGGGCCAAGATCGAGGCGCGCGAACATCTCGTCCACCGGCCCGCTGGCCATGACACGGCCTTCCTCAATCAATGCCACGCGGTCAGCCAGCGCCCCGATTTCACGCGTGTCGTGACTGACGAAGAGAATCGGCACGCCCGTGTCGCGCGCCAAACGCCGAATATAACGCAGGAGTTCCTGCTTGCGCGCCCCATCCAATCCGGTGAGCGGCTCGTCCATCAACAGCATGCGTGGACGCGACAACAGCGCCCGACCGATGGCCACGCGCCGCGCCTCGCCTCCCGAGAGCCGCCCCGGCGTGCGCGACAACAAATGGCCGATCCCCAAAAGCTCGACAAGATCATCGAAGTCCTTGCGCGCCGCGCGCGGCATGCCGTAGCGCAGATTGCCATGCACCGAATAATGCGGAAACAGCCGTGCTTCCTGAAATACCACACCCAACTGACGCCGGTGGGGCGGCACCCAGCGACGCCGATGGGTATCCACCAACCATGTATCGCCCAACCGGATGGTGCCTGCCTCCGGCATCCCTAATCCGGCGATCAGCCGAATCAGGCTGCTCTTGCCACTCCCCGAGCGCCCGAACAAGGCCGTGACGCCTTCTGCCGGTACCGTAAGCGAAGTATCGAGAGTGAAATCCCCCAGCCGCTGAAAGACTTGCGCCTCAAGCATGGCAGCCCTCCAGACGTCGGCGCGCGCGCCGCGCCAACCATTCCGAAGCCACCAGCGCGATCAACGCCACGATCACCGAAATCACGCACAGTCGCGCCGCGGCGGCCTCCTTACCGGGCGTCTGCACCAGGCTGTAGAGCGCCAGAGGCAGAGTCCGTGTCTCCCCGGGGATGTTGGCGGCAAAGGTGATCGTCGCGCCGAATTCGGACAGCGAGCGGGCGAAGGCCAGAACGCTGCCGGTCAGGATCCCTGGCAGGGTCAGCGGCAAGGTCACCGTGAGGAAGGTCCTCCAGCGGCTCGCGCCCAGCGTACGCGCGGCCTCCTCCAGCTTGCGATCGACCGATTCCAGCGACAACCGCACGGCACGCACCAGCAATGGAAACGCCATCACTGCCCCGGCGAGTGCCGCCCCTTGCCAGGTGAAGGGCAGACTCACCCCGAGCGTTTCGTGCAGCCATTGGCCCAGCGGTCCTTGTCGCCCCAGCGACACCAACAGCAGATACCCCACCACGACAGGCGGCAACACCAACGGCAAATGCACGATGCCATCGACAAGGGCCTTGCCCGGGAAGTCGAAACGCGCCAGCACGTAGGCCATTCCCAGTCCCGGCAACAGGATCGCGGCTACCGCGACACCCGAGACACGCAGGCTCAGGGCCAGCGCCTCCCATTCCAGCGGTGTCAGCATCACCTATCCCCGTTGGCCAGCGTGGCAAAGCCGAAACGCTGGAAGATGGCGCTTGCTTCGTCGCTTTCCAGCCACTTGGCCCATGCCGCGGCCTCTTCGCTGGGTGACGCGCCCACCAGGGCCACGGGGTAGACGATCGGGTCATGGGAAGCGTCGGGGAAGGTGCCCAGCGTCTTGACCTTGTCGCTGGCCTGGGCATCGCTGGCATAGACGATACCCAGCGGCACCTCGCCGCGCTCGACCAACGCCAAGGCGGTGCGCACATTATTAGCGGGCGCAAGACGCGAGCGTAGTGTCCGCCATTGACCGATCCCCTGAAGGGCTTGCTTGGCATAGATACCTGCGGGCACATGCGCCGGATTGCCAAGTGCCAGACGGCCTTCTCCCAACCGTTCGGCAATCGGAGTGGTCTCATCCGGTGTAAAACGGTCGAGATCACTACCCTGAGGTGCAATCAATGCCAGGCGATTGCCCAGCACATCGTGGCGATGCGACAGCGTGATACCGTTCTGCGAGTCGAGCCAATCCATCCAGCGCTCGTTGGCCGAGAGATACACCGCCGCTGGCGCACCGTTGGCGATCTGCCGAGCCAATGTCGACGACGCAGCGTAGACGGGCACGATCTCGACATCGTGATCGCGCCCGTAGGCCTCGGCCAGCGCATCGACAGCATCGGTCAACGAGGCCGCGGCAAAGACCTGGACGCGCTCGGCGGCCAACGCCGAAAGACTTGCCATGCCCAGCGACAGCGCCAGGGCATGGACGATACAAAGACGAACCAACGAACGACGTAACATAGAACTCCAGGCCGAGCAGCGGCCTTGATACCAATAACGAGTGAAGCAGCTTATCGAAAATAGCACGCACGATGGCAACAACCCAGACGCCCGATAGAGGGCCGTGCCGAACGCAGAAGGGAGGCCGAAGCCTCCCTGCACAATGCAAACATCCGCTCGGCGCCTTACTCGGTGCTTAAAAATCGAGGCTCGCCCCCATCCAATAACGGCGTCCATCGTTCACATAACCATATTCGTCGTAGCCGATCTCTTCGTCGAACATGTTATAGACGCCGACCATGAGCTTGGTCCGCTCGTTGAGCTGCCATGCACCGCCACTATCCACGAAGGTATAGGAAGGCGCACGGGTAGTATTGGAAGAAGGCCCTTCGACGGGCTGACTTTCCTTGCCACGATAGGTCAAACGTGCCCAGGCATTGAATCGCTCCACCGGCGCCCAATCCAACGTACCGCTGAATTGATGCTTGGGTAGCTGGACCAGCGGGTTACCTTCGTACTCACCGCTTTTCTGTTCGGAATCGGTATAGGTATAGCTCGTGGACAAGGACAACGTCTCAGTCAGCGGCGATGATAGCGAGAGCTCCACGCCTTGCGTCACGGCTTCGTCGACATTGATGCGGGTATTAGTGAGAAGGTTGCCGTTACCGTCGACATCGTACTGAGTCACCGGAGGACATGCCGTGGCCGACCCACAGCGTAACCGAGTAATCTTGTCTTCGAAGTCGTTGTGGAAGAGCGTCACGCTGGCATTCAGGCCGCGCGGAGCGCTATACAGCAAGGCAAGCTCCTTGTTGAGCGATGTTTCAGGCTCGAGATTAGGGTTACCGTAGGTGGTGCCGCCACGACTGATAGCTCCCCAATCAGCCGTCACCTCACGCAGCCCGGGGGCGCGATACCCGGTGGAAACTCCGCCCTTGAGCGTCCAGCGCGGCGCCGCCTGCCATACGCCATACAGGCGCGGGCTGATATGGCTACCGTAGTTTTCATTGTCATCTAGCCGCACCCCGCCCGTAAGCGAGAAATCTCGTGTCAGTAACCATTCATCCTCGGCGAACAGCGCCCATTGATCGTTGCTGACCTGGGTTCGGTCGGAGATCTGGTTCGTATCTTGGTCATTGAGCTCTTCTTTCTCGTAGTTAGCCCCGAGCGTCACGATATGACGCGACAACGGGATCACCCACTGGGTATTCGCCACGGTATTGGTGATTTCTATACCGCGGGACTTGTTGTCGGTGGACTCGCGCTGTACATAACTGTCGGAGGTGGCAAATCCCCAGCGCCCGGTATGCGTCAGCGCGTAATGCTCACGCTCATGCTCCGAATAACTGTCGGTACAGCCGCCGCGACATCCCGCCGTCGGGACTGACTTGCCGACATGGGCCGCGCGATCCTGCGTTTCCTTGCCCACTTCCAAGCCAAAGTCATGATTTTCGCTCGGGGTCAGCGCAAACTTGGCGGTCAGACTCTGCAGGTCCTTGTCTTCGTACCCTTCTTCGATATCGTCTTCTTCACGCTTCTGGTACTGGCCATAGACCTGCACGCCCAGCCGGTCGTCGGCCAGCGGCCCCGAGACATAAATCTGGCCCTGGTTGGCATTGCCCGAGTCGCTGTCTTCCTGAAGTGTCGCCTCGGCACGCACGTTGCCGTGCCAGTCATCGGCCACCTTACGCGTGATGACGTTGATGACCCCGCCGATTGCATCCGAGCCATAGAGTGTCGACATCGGCCCGCGAATGACCTCGATACGCTCAATGGCCTGCAGTGGCGGCAACCAGTCCTGTTCGAACCCGGCACTGCCATTGGGGCGCGACTCGCGCGACGACTGACGGCGACCATCGACGAGTATCAAAGTATACTCAGCAGGCATGCCGCGTATGCTGATGTCGGCCCCATTATCGCCACCTCCGCCACCTGTGACGGTGACCCCCGGCACGCCCCGCAAGGCGTCGGTGATATCGCGGTAGGCCTTGTTCTCGAGCTGCTCGCGCGAAATGACGCTGATCGATGCCGGGGCATCTTGTACCTGCTGGGCGTAACCGGCGGCGGTCACGACGACATCGTTTAGCTGGACATCGTCATCGGCGGCATAGGCCAGCGGCATGCCAAGCGTAGTAACGGCGAGCGCCAGCGCCGACGGACGAACGTGATAAGACATGGTGCGTTGTTCTCCCTGATGAATCCTGCTCCAGAACCGGCTGGAGCATTTGCATAATATCTTGACATTTAATGCGAATTTTTATCATTTAGATTCTTTCATAGAGAGCGCGCCAGGTCACGGGACAGGGCGTTTCGCAATCCGCAACGCAACGAGAGATCGTTACAAGCGTTAATGATTTTCAAAACCGGCGTACGATATGCCAGAATGATGCCCCACTTCACGCACCACGCTGATGAGCCTATGGCATGCACGATCTCGATGAACTGACTGCGTTCGCCTCGGTCATGGCGTCCGGCAGCCTGACTGCCAGCGCCCGCGAACTGGGACTAGCGAAGTCGACACTCAGTCGGCGCATCAGCCAGTTGGAGGAACGGCTGGGGCAGCCGCTGCTGCGACGCCAAGCCAACCGCCTGCTTCCCACCGAGGCCGGTACGCTGTTTCTCGCTTACAGCCAGCAGATACTGCACCTCGCCGAGCAAGGCCAGCAGGCGCTCGACGACTTGCGTGCAGAGGTCAGCGGCGAATTGACCGTCGAGGTGCATAACGCCTTCGCGCGGGGATGGTGCAGCCAGCAAATGGAAGATTTCGTGGCACGTCACCCGGGCATGCGTCTGAACCTGCATACCCGCCTGACACCGCCCACGGGCCCCGAGGACGAAACCCTGTGTCTGTGGCTGGGCGATGTCGCCGATTGTGGCCTGCGTCAGGAGACGCTTGGTTACATGCGTCGCGGGGTCTACGCGCATCCTGACTATTTCCGGCACCATGGTACGCCTCGGCACCCCCGCGAACTGACCGAACACGCCTGGGTCGACCTGCTCGGCACCAGCGAACAAGGCGTGACGTTGCATCACGCCCGCGAAGGGGAAACCCGGATCACGCTGCCGCCATCACGCCTGCACGTGGATCAATACGTCCTGCATATCGACGCCATCGCGCGCGGACGCGGCCTGGGCCTGCTTCCTCACTGGATGGCCGAAAAACGCCTCCAGCACCATCCTGGCAGCCTGGTCCCCTGTCTCGAAGAATGGGCGCCCTCGTCGCTTCCCATCACTCTGCTCTACCCGTTCGGGCGTTTACCTCGCAAGAGCGTCACCCTTCTCGAACAGATTCGCCAGACCGTGCCGGATAGCTGGCGCCTGCACTCGCATACCCCGCCCGAACGCGTTTCCACGCTAGACTGATAGCCTCAATGTGGCACGCTGTACTTTTTATAAAAGACCGGTTCATATACAAGACTGGTGCATGTAAAAGTCAGCACATATAGAAGTCGGCTCATCCGAAATGGCGATGTGCAGGTGTCGCGCATTTAGATAGCGTGCTAATGTATTCGCTTGTCTTGGCGAACAGGAGAGGGAATGGGTCTCAAGGAAATCGCTGTCGGCGGCATTTATCTCAGCCCGCTGCTTATCTATGCCTTGTTAGGATTCATCGGCGCACTCATCGTGCGTACCGTATTGCACCGACTCGTCGGACAGCATACGCCCTGGTTCGAAGCATGGTTCGATGCCGCCTTGTTCGTCATCATTACCGCCGCCGTTGCCTTTGCCTTCTCGTCCACTGCTGGAATCGTTTAAATGCGCACACCGCTACGCATGCTGGTCACTCTCGTCGTCGTGGCACTGGCCGTCGCTGCCGGTGTCTGGCTCTGGCATTACTATCTATATACGCCATGGACCCGCGACGGCCGCGTTCGCGCCGAGGTCATCACGATCGCCCCCGATGTCTCCGGCTGGGTCCACCAGTTATCGGTGAACAACACACAGCACGTCGACAAAGGTGACACGCTGTTCAAGATCAACCAGGCGCGTTATCAGACGGCCGTCGACAAGGCCAAGGCCGTCGTCGCATTGAATCAGGCACAACTGGAGCTCAAACGACACGAGGAGCAACGGCGTAACCGGCTGAGCAATCAGGCCATCAGCAACGAAGACTTGGAAATCGCGCGCATCAATACCCGCGTGGCAAAAGCCAATCTCGAAGAAGCCAAGGCCAACCTGGCAAGTGCTCAGCTCGATTTGAAACGCACCGTGGTCGAGGCCCCCGCCGATGGGCATATCCTCAACCAGCATCTCAGCGAGGGCAATTACGTCACGGCAGGCAATGCGGTCATGGCCCTGGTAAAAGACGATTCCTATTACGTGACCGGGTATTTCGAAGAAACCAAGATCTCGCGCATCGAGGTGGGTGATCCCGCCAAGGTGACGTTGATGAGCGGCGACACCGAGTTACGTGGCCGTGTCGCCGGTATCGGGCGCGGCATTGCCAACACCAACACCTCGCTGAACAGCCAGCTACTCCCCCAGGTAGAGCCCACCTTCAACTGGGTCAGGCTGGCGCAGCGGATTCCCGTGCGCATCGAGCTCGCCCAGATCCCTGAGGGTACGCTGCTCAGCGCGGGCATGACCGCCACCATCCATATCGTCGACGAGACGGATACGGACTGAGTCGCTCATGTCGCCGTGGCTGGAAACCTACCTCACCCCCTCGAAGGCGTCTTTGCAGTTCGCCACCAAAACTACCCTGGCGATGCTGCTGGCGTTGTACATCGCCTTGTGGTGCGACCTCGATCGGCCTTACTGGGCCCTGATCTCGGCAGCCTTTCTGCAGATCCGGCCGATGAGCGGCATGGTCGTCGAAAAAGGCATCTGTCAGATCGGCGGCACGCTCATCGGTGCACTGGTCGGTATCGTCATCATGGCCTTCTTCGCCCAGGCGCGCGTCCCCGCCCTGGTCGTGCTGACGCTGTGGATCATGCTCTGCACCTACGGCAGCTCGCTGTTGCGCAACAATTTTTCCTACGGCTGCATCATGGGCGCCGTCACGGCAATGCTGATCGTGGTCATCGCCGCCGGTCAGCCCGGCGGCATCTTCGATATCGCCGTCGCGCGCCTCTCCGAGCTGGGACTCGGCGCCCTCTGCGCGACCCTGGTCAGTGCCTTGTTGTGGCCCACCCACGTCAAAGACCACCTCGCCAATCAGGCCGACGACGTGATCAACCACGCCTTCACCCACGCCGGACAGCGCCTCGACGCTAGCGACGAGCTGGACGCCATGCAGCAATCGCTAACCGCCAGTCTCGAGCCATTGACGATGCTCGAAACCGACAGCCAGGCGGCGCGCTACGAGGGCCCCGACGGCGCCGGTCGCATCCGGGCCACGCACGTACTCACCCGGCGCACATTGCGTTTCTTTGCCACTCTGGGTGCGCTTTATCAGTTGCTACACGACCATCGCGAGCGCATCAGCGCCCCCCTGTACCAGTTGGCCAGCGAAATCGCCGATGGCTTTCGCAACGCCGAGCACGTGAATGGCGTACCGGCGGCACGCCAACAGCTACAGGAACTGCGCAAGCAGGCGCATGCCTACGCCGACACCCAGCTCGACCCCTTGCAGCGCCGTGTCATTCTGGCACTGCGCGAGGTGCTCGGTCATGCCATGATCATGCTCGACGCACGCGAGGCCATCGCCCATCCCGGACGCAAGCAGCTACGCGGCGGCTCGCTGTCCTGGCACCGCGATCATCTGGTAGCGTTGCTCAATGCCGGCCGCGCGGGGCTGGTATTTGCGTGCCTGGCCATCTTCTGGTTGCAGACGCACTGGAGCAACGGCCAGGTCGCGATGCTGCTCGGCACGCTGTTCTCGGCGTTTTTCGCCACGCGCGATAACCCCGTGACGATCTGCATGATGTTCTTCAAGGGCATGCTGGCCGCATTGCCCAGCGCCTTCCTGTTCGGCCACGTGCTGCTCTCCCAGGCCAACGGCTTCCCCATGCTCGCCATGCTTTTCGTCACGCCGCTTTTCCTGGGGCTTCTTGGCGCCTCCAACCCACGCCTGATGGGCTACTGTCTGGCCTTCACCATCTTCAATATTCTGCTGACCATGCCCGGCAATGGGATGGACTTTTCATTCGACAGCTTCGCCAATCGCGCCATCGCCGTCATCGTCGGACTCAGCGCCGTGGTGATGGGCTTCCGACTGTTCCCCGGCCTGGGAACGCCGATCCGTCGGCGACGTTTGATCGGCGCCATCAGTCACGACTTGCGGCATATCGACCAGCAGCCCTTGCATGAAGCCGAAAGCCGCTTCAGCGGCCGCATGGCCGACCGCCTGCTGCAACTCGCGCGGCACGACGACATGCTGCCCGAGGATCATCGCCACCTGTTCATGATCGGCCTCAACGGCCTCGACCTGGGGCGCTCGTGCCTGCGCCTGCGCCACCGCCTGGACGACGCGCCGGCCCCAGTGCGCGACGCCATGCAACATCTTCTAGCCACACTCGCGGATGGCTTCGAAGGCAGTGCCCATGGCCGCTCACCTCAGGGAATAAACGAGGCCGGGCAGGCGCTGGATCACGCCATTGCACGTCACGGCGGCCTCGAGGAAGACGCGCGCGAGCTCATAGAGGGCTTGATCGAGCGTCTTGTCCTGGTGCTGGAACGCCAGGCCGAGGTCATGGCCGAACGTCCGGCAGCGGCCACCGCCACGCCCGGAATCGCCTGACAGCCGACGCCACTCGAGAGAGACAATATGCAGATTCGACCTTTCCAGCCCAGCGATGAAGAGAGCGTCATTGCGCTTTGGGAGCGCTGCGAATTGACGCGCCCATGGAACGACCCACGCCGCGACATAGCGCGCAAGCTCGCGGAAGATCCCCGCCTGTTCCTGGTCGGAGTCGAAGCGGACACCGTGATCGCCAGCGCCATGGCCGGCTACGACGGTCATCGTGGCTGGGTGCACTATCTCGCGGTCAGCCCCGACCGTCAGCTGCAGGGTCTTGGCCGTCAACTACTCGCCGCCGTGGAGCGCGCCTTGCAGGCTCGGGGTTGCCCGAAGCTAATGCTGATGGTACGCAACGAGCACCCAACGCTGATCGACTACTACCGCCGCCAAGGGTACGACGATGGCGACTTCGTGACCCTTGGCAAGCGTTTGATCGCCGACGACTGACTCAATCGCGGTCGACGGCGAAAGCCGACCACGCCTGGCGTGTCGGCATGACTTCGAGGCGATTGACGTTGACGTGCGCCGGCAGCGAGACCGTGTAGAAGATCAACTCGGCGATGTCCTCCGCCTCGAGCGGCGTGGTGTCACCGTACAGCTTGTCGGAGGCCGCCTGATCGCCGCCGGTGCGCACCAGCGTGAACTCGGTTTCGGCCATGCCCGGGGCAATGTCAGTCACCCGCACGCCGGTACCTTGCAGATCGCAACGTAGGTTGTAAGTGAATTGCTGCACGAAGGCCTTGCTCGCGCCGTAGACGTGACTTCCCGGGTACGGCCACTGCCCGGCGACCGAGCCTAGGTTGACGATGCTCGCCCCGGCCCCGGTCTCGATCAGCGTGGGCAGTAGCGCATGCGTCACGTTAACCAACCCGGTGATATTGGTATCGATCATGGTATGCCAATCGGCCAGGTCCGCCTTCGGCGCCGGCTCTGGCGCCAGGGCCAAACCGGCGTTGTTGATCAACGCCTTGACCGCGCGGAAACCGTCCGGCAGCGCTGCAACGACAGCCTTGACCGCGTCGGCGTCCCGCACGTCGAGCACCGCGGTATGCACGGGCACCTTGTCGCTTAGCTCCTTCTCGAGCTTCTCGAGACGCTCCGCGCGCCGACCGGTGAGAATCAACGACCAGCCAGCCTCGGCGAAACGCCGCGCCGCAGCACGCCCGAAGCCCGAGGTCGCGCCGGTAATCAATACGATATCGCTCATACTTTGCTCCTTATCCACATGCACCTTACCGCCCATGCGCGTTCACGGTGTCATCAGCCGGGATAGCCGCCTTCGATGTCGACGATGCGCGTGGCATTGCGCCCTACGCCACCATGCAGGTCCAGCATGCGCTCGATCCAGGCGTAGACCGGGTCGGCATTGGAGACGAGATCCGCCGTCGAGACACACCGTGCCCACATGAAATGACCGAATACCAGGTAATCGGCACCACCGGGCGCGTCACCGTCGAGAAAATCAGCTTCTTCCAGACGCCCACGCAACGGCTCGAGGGCCGCATCGAGTGCCGAGAGCCCTTTGCTGGGCGCATGCATTTCCTCGAGGCTACGGCCCAGCGCCTTTTCACGCGTTTCACGAAAATATGCCTGATCGTCGGGATGCACGGCATTGAACAAGTCCATGATGACGGTGCGCAGAATTCCCGGCGCCAGCGCCCGCTCGCTGTAGAACTTGAAAAAACGCGCCCGTGACGCCGCCACATCGTCGCCCAGCAAGGGATTTTCAGGATACACACGATCCAGATAGCGGAAGATCTCGTAGCTATCGGTGACCGTGGTCTCGCCGTCGACGAGCACCGGCACCTTGCCTTGTCCCGAAAACTCGATCGCTTCCTTCTGCGTGAAGCGCCATGGAATGAAATCGCATTCCAGCCCCTTGTGCGCCAGTGCATAGCGCACACGCCAGCAGTAAGGCGAAAACCGCAGCCGCTCGTCACGCCCGCTCAAATCGTACATTTGCAACGCCATGCCATTGCTCCTTTTTCAACCATAGACTTCCCGTGGGAACGCCCCACATGCAGGTTCTCCGACGCTACCACATGCCACGCAATCGCGCCTATCGACGCACATACGCAGGCCGCGATGTGCTTGAAAAGACTCGTCTATTAGTCGAATTCAAGGCGTACGAAACACCTCTATAAGCGCGTCCCGAGCCTCCGACAAAGGTCATACGAAAGCGTATAAGAAATTGATTTTAAGGGATGTTTAAATCTCGCCAGACCACCTGCATTATTGGTCATACCAATTATCCAACGATTGGCCTCAGGCCATTTCACGTTTATCTTTCGCTCGATGACGAACGCCATACGTCAGACATTCGTTGCGCGCTGCACGACAACACAATCAGGGGCATTCCCATGAATCAAACGCTGCTCTCGCTACTCGCCTTCCTGCCATTGGTGCTGGCCGGCGTCCTGCTGATTGGCTTCCGAGTTCAGGCCAAGACCGCCATGCCTGCGGTTTTCGTGGTCACCGCGCTGATCGCCCTGCTGGCCTGGGACATGACCTTCACCCGGGTACTGGCATCGACCTTTCAAGGTCTGATACTGACCGTGGCGATCCTGTGGATCATCTTCGGCGCCATCCTGCTGCTCAACACCTTGAAACGCTCGGGCGGCATCGCGGCTATTCGTAACGGCTTCTCGGATATCAGCCCCGACCGACGCGTTCAAGCGATTATCGTCGCCTGGCTCTTCGGTTGCTTCATCGAGGGCGCCTCCGGGTTCGGCACTCCCGCTGCCGTCGCCGCACCGCTGATGGTGGCGCTCGGCTTCCCCGCCCTGGCCGCCGTGGTGGTGGGCATGATGATCCAATCCACCCCGGTCTCCTTCGGCGCCGTGGGCACCCCCATCGTGGTCGGCGTCAGCGGCGGGCTCGACAAAGCCGGCATCAGTGAGACGCTATCGGCGGGGGGCGCCAGCTGGGAAACCTACTTCCAACTGGTCACCTCGGAAGTCGCCATCACCCACGCCATCGTGGGCCTGCTGATGCCATTGATCATGGTGACCGTGATGGCACGCTTCTTCGGTGAGCGACGCTCCTGGCGAGACGGCCTGGAAGTCGCACCTTTTGCGCTCTTCGCGGGCATCAGCTTCGTCGTGCCCTATGCACTGGCCGGTATTCTACTAGGACCAGAGTTTCCATCCATGATCGGCGCCATGATCGGGCTGGCCATTGTCGTACCCGCCGCCAAGAAAGGCTTCTTGCTGCCCAAGAAGACATGGGATTTCCCCGAGGCTTCATCCTGGCCAGAAGAGTGGGTCGGCAACCTCGATATCAAATTCGACGACGTGGCCGGTCGCGCGCCGATGTCGGTCTTCATGGGCTGGCTACCTTACGTACTGCTAGCTGTACTGCTGGTCATCTCGCGCACCGTCGAGCCGATCAAGGAAGCGCTGGTGTCACTGAGCTTCGGCTGGCGCAGCATACTCGGCGAGAGCGATATCGCCGGCAGCCTCGAGCCGCTCTACCTACCCGGCGGGATTCTCGTCATCGTGGTATTGATCACGGCATTGCTGCACCGCATGCGCGGCCAGCAAATCAAAGAGGCTTTCTCCGAATCGACCCGCACGCTTCTAGGCGCCGGTTTCGTGCTGTTGTTCACCATCCCCATGGTGCGCATCCTGATCAACTCCGGCGTCAACGGCGCCGACCTGGTGTCAATGCCGGTGGCCATGGCACAACTGGTGGCCGACGGCGTGGGCCATGTCTACCCGTTCTTCGCGCCTGCCGTCGGTGCATTGGGTGCCTTCATCGCCGGCTCCAACACAGTCTCCAACCTGATGCTCTCGGACTTTCAGTTCAGCGTCGCCGAGGCCTTGGGCGTGTCCACTGCGATGATGGTCGCTCTACAAGCCGTGGGTGCCGCCGCCGGTAACATGATCGCCATTCACAACGTGGTCGCCGCCTCCGCTACCGTGGGGCTGCTGGGCCGCGAGGGCACCACGCTACGCAAGACGATCCTGCCCACGCTTTATTATGTGGTTTTCACCGGCCTCATCGGATTGATCGCCTTCTACGTGATCGGCGTGAGCGACCCACTCATGGGCTAGCCGCCACCGCGCCATACGCTTCCCACCCCAACCGCCCCGCCTCGGTATGACCGAGGCGGGGCGGTTATTGGTCTTACCAATTGCCCAGTTATTAGGCTTTCGGCTAATAGGCACGACCATCCGACATACGAGAATATGGAAAAACTTTCCATAAGTGGTAGGGCCTTGTCCTGCGCCGTGCACCCAAACATGCCCAGCCCGCGTGTGGTGACATCGCCCAAGGAGACCGCATGAACATCCTCTTTGACGAACGCCTGGACGGCGCGCTGCCGGTGATCGACAAGGACGCACTTGTCGATCACCTGAACGCCCACGTACCCGGCATGACGCTGCTGCATCGCGAGGAGGACCTGCGCCCGTTCGAATGTGATGGGCTCTCCGCATATCGCGTGCTCCCCATGCTGGTGGCACTTCCCGAAACGCTGGGACAAGTGGAGTCCCTACTCGGCATCTGCCACGCTCAGGGAGTACCAGTGGTCACGCGGGGGGCGGGCACCGGCCTCTCCGGTGGCGCTCTACCACTGGAAAGAGGCGTGCTGTTGGTCATGTCCCGCTTCAGCCGCATTCTCGACATCGACCCCGAGGCCCGGACCGCCCGCGTACAACCCGGCGTGCGTAACCTGGCGATCTCCGAAGCGGCGGCACCTCATGGGCTCTATTACGCGCCCGACCCTTCCTCACAGATCGCCTGCTCGATCGGCGGCAACGTCGCCGAAAACGCCGGCGGCGTGCACTGTCTCAAGTACGGGCTGACCGTGCATAACGTCCTCGCGGTGAACATCCTGACCATCGAGGGTGAGCACATCACGCTAGGCAGCGAGGCTCTGGATGCCCCGGGTTTCGACCTGCTGGCGCTGTTCACCGGCTCCGAGGGCATGCTCGGTGTGATCACCGAGATCACCGTCAGGCTGCTGCCCAAACCCGAGGTCGCCAAGGTGCTGATGGCCAGCTTCGACGACGTCGAGAAGGCCGGCAAGGCAGTGGGTGACATCATCGCCGCAGGGATCATCCCCGGCGGCCTGGAGATGATGGACAAACTAGCCATCCAGGCTGCCGAGGACTTCGTCAAAGCCGGCTACCCGGTCAGCGCCGAGGCCATCCTGCTGTGCGAACTGGATGGTGTGGAAGCCGACGTTCACGATGACTGCGAAACGGTGCGTGGCGTCCTCGAAGCGGCTGGCGCCACCGATATCCGCCTCGCCCGTGACGGCGCCGAACGGGCCACGTTCTGGGCCGGGCGCAAGGCCGCTTTCCCCGCCGTGGGTCGCATGTCGCCCGACTACTACTGCATGGACGGCACCATTCCCCGTCGCGAACTTCCGCGCGTGCTCAAGGGCATCGCCGAGCTCTCGGCGACCCACGGCCTGCGCGTGGCCAACGTCTTCCATGCCGGCGACGGCAATATGCACCCGCTGATCCTGTTCGATGCCAACGCCCCCGGCGAACTGGCGCTGGCCGAGGAAGTCGGCGGCAAGATCCTCGAACTCTGCGTCGAGGTCGGTGGCAGCATTACCGGCGAACACGGCGTGGGTCGCGAGAAGATCAACCAAATGTGCGCCCAGTTCAATCCCGACGAAATCACGATCTTCCATGCCGTCAAAGCCGCCTTCGATCCGCGCGGACTGCTCAACCCCGGCAAGAATATTCCGACGCTGGCACGCTGCGCCGAATTCGGCGCCATGCATGTACATCACGGCAACCTGCCGCATCCCGAGTTGCCACGCTTCTAACGGCATGCGCTGCGAAGGAGAGAACATGACGCATCCACAGGATCAACATTTGGCCCCCGCGCCGGGGAATCTGCCGGTCGCCGACCACGATGACAGCGACGTTCTGCTCGAACGCGTGCGCCAAGCGGCGCAAGACAATACGCCCTTGCGCCTGGTCGGTGGCGGCAGCAAGGGCTTTTACGGCCGCCCTGTAAGCGGCGAGACGCTCTCGCTCACCGCACACACGGGTATCGTCCACTACGACCCGGTCGAGCTGGTGGTCACGGTTCGCGCCGGCACCCGACTGGAAGACCTGCAAGCCGCGCTGGCTCTTGAGGGCCAGCAGTTGGCTTTCGAGCCGCCGCATTTCGCCGATACCGCCACGGTGGGCGGCATGGTGGCCTGCGGACTTTCCGGTCCACGCCGCCCCTGGGCGGGCAGCGTGCGCGACTTCGTCCTCGGCACACGCCTCATTACCCACGACGGCAAGCGGCTACGCTTCGGTGGCGAGGTCATGAAGAACGTCGCCGGCTACGATCTCTCGCGGCTGATGGTCGGCGCCCAGGGCACGCTGGGGGTGATCGACGAGGTCTCGTTCAAGGTCCTGCCGCGCCCTGCCGCAAGCGCCACGCTGCGCCTGGAAATGTCCCGCGACACAGCCATGGCGCGCCTCGCCGAGTGGGGGCGCGAGCCACTGCCCATCACTGGCGCCGCACATGACGGCGATGCGCTACACATTCGTCTCGAAGGCGGCCCCAGCTCGGTGGCCGATACCCAAGCGCGCCTCGGCGGCGAGCCGGACGATGCCGACTTCTGGCGACGACTGCGCGAGTTCGAGCTGACATTCTTCTCGCGTCGACACGACAACCGTCCGCTCTGGCGGCTATCGCTGCCGCATCGCGCCCCCGCCGTACCGCTCGACGGCGACGAACTCATCGACTGGGCGGGCGCGCAACGCTGGTGGCGCAGCGATACGTCGGCCGAGACGATACGCCGACATGCCGCCCATGTCGGCGGGCACGCGACGCATATCGACCTCGACCGAGCCCACGGCATCGAGATGCCTTTCACGCCGCTCTCGCCGGTGCTGGCCAAGTACCACCGCCGACTCAAGGCCGAGCTCGATCCAAACGGCATCTTCAACCCCGGGCGACTCTACGAGGGGCTATAGCCATGCAGACGAATTTCACCGACGAAGCCCTACGCCAGCCACACATTCGCGAGGCCGACCGCGTCCTGCGATCGTGCGTGCATTGTGGCTTCTGCAACGCCACCTGCCCGACCTATCAGCTACTGGGTGACGAACGCGATGGCCCACGCGGACGCATCTATCTGATGAAGGAGCTGCTGGAAAGCCGCGACGATGACGACCAAGTCACGCAAGAAACGCAGACGCATCTCGACCGCTGCCTGAGCTGTCGCAACTGCGAAACCACCTGCCCCTCCGGTGTCGAATACCACAAGCTGCTGGATATCGGGCGCGCCGAGGTCGAGCGGCGCGTCGGGCGTTCCTACAAGGAACGCGCCTTGCGTTACGGTTTGCGCAAGGCACTGGTCGAGCCGCGTCGCTTTCAGGCATTGCTGGCGTTGGGACAAACCTTTCGCCCGCTGGCACCGGGGCCGCTCAAGGACAAGATCCCGCCCCGCGCGGTCAATGTGGAACGCGCCGCGCCCGCGGCCCACGCCCGCCATATGCTGGTGCTCGAGGGTTGCGTCCAGCCGGGGCTGGCGCCCAACACCAATGCCGCCGCGACGCGCGTTCTCGACCGTCTGGGGATCGCCCTGAGGTCAGCCCCGGAAGCAGGCTGTTGCGGCGCCATCGACTATCACCTCAACGCCCAGCAGGACGGACGCGCGCGCATGCGGGCCAACATCGACGCCTGGTGGCCACACGTCGAATCAGGCACCGAGGCCATCGTGCAGACCGCCAGCGGCTGTGGCGCCTTCGTCAAGGAATATGGCGAGATGCTCGCCGACGACCCACGCTACGCCGAAAAGGCACGCCATATCAGCGCACTCGCCAAGGACCTGGTGGAGATCCTTCGCGACGAAGACCTCGAGGCGCTGGCGCCCCGCCACGACAAGCGCCTCGCCTTCCATTGCCCGTGCACGCTGCAACATGCCCAGAAACTCGGTGGCGCCGTTGAAAGCGTCTTGACGCGTCTGGGATTCACGCTATCCCCAGTGCGCGATCCCCATCTATGCTGTGGGTCGGCCGGGACCTACTCCATCACCCAGCCGACCTTGGCGACACGCTTGCGCGACGACAAACTCGATGCGCTCGAAGCGGGTCATCCCGAGGAAATCGTCACCGCCAACATCGGTTGCCAGACCCATCTGGCAGGCGCAGGCCGCACCCCGGTTCGGCATTGGATCGAAATCGTCGATGAGGCCCTGACCCCGGCTACGAACGACGCGCCTCGAGCTGCGAGCGTCCCGTAGCCCGTAGCCCGTAGCCCGTAGCCCGTAGCCCGTAGCAATTATCTACCAAGGAGACACAAATGAAGACCCACGCTGTGCTTGAACTTAGTGACGTCAACCAGTTGCTCGACGCCGCCCAGAAAGAAGCCGATGCCAACGGTTGGGCGATCACCGTCGCCGTCGCCGATGCCGGTGGCCACCTGCTCGGCCTGCGTCGCCTCGATGGCGCGGCACCGTTCAGCGCCGACATCGCCACCGAGAAGGCACGCAACGCCGCCATCGGCCGCAAGGAGACCCAAGTCTTCGAGGACATGATCAATAACGGCCGCACCGCCTTCGTCAGCGCGCCGATGCAGGCCTTGCTCGCCGGGGGCGTGCCGCTGATCGTCGAGGGCAACGTCATCGCCAGCGTCGGCGTTTCCGGCGTCAAGCCCGATCAAGACGTGCAAGTCGCCAAGGCCGCCGTCGCCGCATTGACCTGATCTTCGCTCGCCGTGAGACACGCTCCGGGCGTGTCTCCGCTTCCCTCCCCTTTTCCCACTTCCCCTGCAAGGTCGCGTGTTCGTTGCCATACTCGCTAGTCACATATTTACTAGCCATCATACGATGAGCTCGCGACGCATTGTGTTCTATCGTAGATGGGTGACAGCGGGAGGAATCAGCATGGCACGTTCGCTCACGGATGATGCAGTACACGGCCAGCAAGGCGCGCACGATGCCCCAGGCGGAGGCTGGCAGTCGATCCTAGCCACCGAGACGCATTTTCTGCGCGAGAGGGTGCCCTTCAAGGGCAACGCCTTGATGCTCAAGATCAACCACCCGGATGGCGGGTTCGAGTGCCCAAGCTGTGCCTGGCCCAATCCGGCAAAACCCGGCCCGGCGGAATTCTGTGAAAATGGCGCCAAGGCCGTCGCCTGGGAGGCCACGGCGGCACGCACCACGCCGGAGTTCTTCGCCAAGCACACGCTGAGCGAGCTTCTCGACTGGTCGGATCACGCACTCGAGAAACAAGGCCGCCTGACGCATCCGATGCGCTACAACGCCACCACCGACAAGTACGACCCCATCGACTGGGAAACCGCTTTTCGCGAGATCGGCGAGCGCCTCAAGACCTACGACCCCCAGAAAGTCGAGCTTTATACCTCGGGGCGCACCTCCAACGAAGCGGCGTTTCTGTGGCAGCTTTATGGGCGAATGCTGGGCACCCACAACTTCCCGGACTGCTCCAACATGTGTCACGAGACGACCACCGTGGCGCTCCCCCAGAGCATCGGCGTCGGCAAGGCCACTACCACGCTGGAGGATTTCGAGCACGCCGACGCAATTTTCATCTTCGGCCAGAACGCCGGTACCAACAGCCCGCGCATGATGGGCCTGCTCCACGAGGCGCGCCAGCGCGGCGCCGAGGTCATCACCTTCAATCCGCTTCGCGAGCGGGCGCTGGTCAAGTTCGCCAATCCACAGACGCCCAAGGACATGCTCACCAACCACGGTGTACCGATCAGTTCGCAATATCATCAGGTGCGTATCGGCGGCGATATCGCCGCCATTCAAGGCATGTGTAAAAGCATCCTCGAGGTCGATGATGCGGCACATGCCGAGGGCCGCCAGGGGGTGATCGATCATGAGTTCATCAGTATGCACACCGCCGGTTTCGAGGCCTTTGCCACGCACTGCCGGGCGTTGCCTTGGGAACGTCTCGAACGCCACAGTGGCCTCGAGCGCGCGGCCATGGAGGAGGCCGCCGAGGCCTGGATGCGCGCCGAGCGCGTCATCTGCTGCTGGGGCATGGGCATCACCCAACACATTCGTGGCGGCGACAACGTGCATCAGATTCTCAACCTGCTGCTGATGGGCGGCCATATCGGCCGCCGCGGCGCCGGGGCCTGCCCGGTGCGGGGCCACTCCAACGTTCAGGGCGACCGCACCGTGGGCATCTTCCACAAGTCCGGTGAGGCGTTCCTGTCGAAGATGGACGAGGTCTTCGGCATCCAATGCCCGCGCGAGCATGGCCACGACGTAGCGCTGTGCTGCGAGGCCATCCTGCGCGACGAGGTCGACGCTTTCCTCGGCATGGGCGGCAACTTCTTCCGCGCGATTTCGGATCAGGCGCGCGTCGCCGCACGCGTCAAACATATTCCGCTGACCGTGCAGATCGCCACCAAACTCAATCGAAGCCACCTGCTGCACGGCAAGGCCGCTTACTTACTGCCGCCCCTGGCGCGTACCGAGAAAGATATCCAGGCCGGGGTCGAACAGACCATCACCATCGAGGACGGCATGTGCAACGTGCAGGGCTCGACCGGCGCGCTGGAGCCGGCATCAAAGCATTTGCGCTCGGAGGTCGCCATCGTCGCCGGACTGGCACGCGCCACGCTCACGCCCAATCCCAAGGTCGACTGGGAATGGCTCAGCGAGGATTACGCGCGCATCCGCGACAAGATCGAAGCCACGCAGCCCGAAACCTTCCGCGATTACAACCGCCGGCTCGACGCGGAGGGCGTATTCCATCTCGATATCGCCGCGCGTAATCGGGTCTGGAATACCGACTCGGGCAAGGCCAACTTCCTGTTTCCTGGCGACATGCTCACCGAGGACGACTCCGTCCCCGACGCTACGCACTTCCAGCTACTTTCCATTCGCGGTCACGATCAGTTCAATACCACCGTGTATTCCTATGACGACCGCTATCGTGACATTTACGGCACCCGCAGCGTGGTGATGATGAATCCCACGGACATGGAGAAACACGGCTTCAAGGCGGGACATCGCGTCACCCTGACCGCCGTCAGCGACGATGGCATCGAACGCCAGGTATCCGGTTTCAAGCTCATCGCCTATGATTTACCCGAGAACTGCCTGGGCGCGTACTACCCGGAGGTCAACGATTTGATTCCAGTCACCAACCGGGACTACCAAAGCAATACCATCGCCGGCAAGTCGATACCGGTCACCTTGTCGTTGATGTCGAGCGAAGAGGTCGAAAACGCCACGGGAATGCTCGCCACGAGTTGAGCCAGCGATGCGCTGGTGGCCACCACCGTCAGGGCAGCAAGGATAGTCAGCTGCCTTGAGCCGTTGCGCCGCCGGTGAACCGTTTCGCCGTCGGTGAACCGCCTTGCGACCGACGGCGGGATGACGGTTTTCATCGCCATACAGTAATTTTCTGCCACACATCGTGTAAATTCATCACCCCTCTTTCAAGGTAACTTTTAAAACAAGCAATAACCTGTTTTCACTAAACGCATGAAACAATAACACCAATATTATCATTATTGACATGAACACTCGCGCACTCTTAAATAAAGACATAATTAATACCAGGGAGCGAGGGCGATGCGCAGTTTTAATAAAAAACAAATAGACAATGTTTTCATATTGCTCGAGAACACCCGTTGCTCGAGCGATCATCGCGCTTCGTTGTTATTCGAAAACCCTGAATACGAAGTGATTTGTTACCGCAACGATGCCTTGCGTGGCGCGTTGCGCGAGCTCGATGAGTTGCGTGATAAAGGCTATTATGTCTGCGGCTACCTCGCCTACGAGGCGGGCTACGCGCTTGCCGACAAGCCGGATTTCAAGTTTTGCAAACGCGCCAAGAGCGAGGCCCCACTCGTGCATTTCTATGCGTTTCGCG
The DNA here is from genome assembly GCF_033052815.1 of Chromohalobacter sp. HP20-39. NCBI lineage: Bacteria > Pseudomonadati > Pseudomonadota > Gammaproteobacteria > Oceanospirillales > Halomonadaceae > Chromohalobacter > Chromohalobacter sp. HP20-39. The sequence continues at coordinate 280,279 of NZ_JAWHTP010000001.1, forward strand.
ATGTGCGCCGTTTATCGCAGCATCAAGCCAGCCGATTTCTCGAAGCGCGCACGCCCGACACGACACCCGCGGCCATTCGCCACTTGGCGCTCAACGCGCGACGCGAAGAGTATCTCGACAATATCGACAAGATAAAATCCTATATTCGTGAAGGGGATACTTATCAAGTCAACTACACACTAAAATATCACTTCGAATATCAAGGCCCGCCCGTCACCCTGTATCGCAAGCTCCGAAGTCGCCAGAAAGTCGAGTTCGGGGGATTACTCAATTTTCCGGAGTATGCGGTGCTGTCGTTATCGCCGGAACTCTTCCTGCGCAAGCAAGGGACGGCGCTGGAATCCAAACCCATGAAGGGCACCTTCCCGCGTGGGGCGTCGGCCGAGGAAGATGCCGATATTCTCGATACGATGCGCCGCGACACGAAGACCCGTTCCGAGAACGTGATGATCGTCGATTTGCTGCGCAACGACGTCAGCCGCGTCGCCTCGCCGGGCTCCGTGGCGGTCAAGAACCTGTTCGAGATACAGACCTTCGAGACGCTGCATCAGATGATTTCCACGGTAACCGGCAAGATCGACGCCAATGCCAGGATCGAGCAGGTATTTCGCGAGCTATTCCCCTGCGGTTCGATCACCGGTGCCCCCAAGATACGCACGATGCAGATCATCGAAGAGCTGGAGCGCGAGCCGCGCGGTGTCTATACCGGCGCGATCGGCTACCTGACGCCTCACAACGATTTCTGTTTCAACGTGCCCATCCGCACCTGCATCGCGCATGCCGACGGCCATGCGGAGATGGGCATCGGCGGCGGCGTGCTCCATGAGTCCGACCCCGAGGCCGAGTACGCGGAATGCCTACTCAAGGCGCGTTTCTTGAGCGGACTCAATCAAGACCTGCAACTCATCGAAACCATGCGCTACCGAGCGGATGGCGCCCACATCCAGAACCTCGAGAAACACCTGCAACGGCTGTCACGGGCGGCACGCGATCTACACTTCGCCTACGAGGCCGCCAGCGTCCAACAGGCCCTCGCCGAGGTCATCGATGGGCTCGATCACGACACACGGGTGCGCCTGTCCTTGGCTCACGATGGCCAATTCGAGATCACCACCACGTTGCTGGGGCCCGAGCACGAAGCGCCGTCTACAGCGCGGCTGGGCATCAGCGACCACCCAATCGACCAGCACGCCTTCTTGCTGCAGTACAAGACCACTGCACGCGATATCTACGACAGCGAATATCGACGACACCAGGCTCAAGGCGACTACGACGTCGCCTTCCTCAACCACGAAGGCCGGGTCACCGAGGCCAGTCGCCATAACCTGTTCATCGAGAAGGACGGCATGCTGCTGACGCCGCCGCTCGACGAAGGCGTACTTCCCGGCATCGCCCGTGACACGCTCATCGAAGCGAGTTGCGAGCGCTGTTGCGAACGCCCGATCACGCCGCGGGATCTACTCGACGCCGACGCCATATGGCTGACCAACGCCGTGCGTGGCGTCATACCGGTCACGCTCAGCGATCAGGCCATACAAACCCTCACCGCCTGGGCGGGCCAGGAGGCTACCTATGCTGTGTCTCATTGATAACTACGATTCGTTCACCTACAACATCGTGTCCTACCTCAACCAACTCGGCGTCCAGCCCTGGATCGTCAAGAACGACGCGATGACGCTTGACCAACTGGCGAGCCACGATATCGAGGGCATCTTGATCTCGCCGGGGCCCTGCACGCCATCGCAGTCCGGCATTACGCTCGAGGTTATCAAGGCCTACGCGGGAAAGGTCCCGATTCTGGGCATCTGCCTGGGTCACGAAGCGATCGCCGAGGCCTTCGGTGGGTATATCGAGCACGCTCGCGAGGTCATGCACGGCAAGGTATCGCACGTTCACCACGACGGACGTGGCGTATTCACCGGCGTCAGCCAACCGGTGCGCGTAACCCGTTACCACTCGCTAATCGTCACCCGCCAACGCATGCCCGCGGATTTCGAGATCAGCGCCTGGACCTGTGACGCACAGGGCAATATCGAGGACGTCATGGGCATTCGGCATCGCGACCTGGACATCGAGGGCGTGCAGTTTCATCCCGAGTCCATCCTCACCGAGCATGGCCACCTCATGCTGGCGAACTTTCTCCGCAGACTCGATCAACATCGCCCATCGCTAGGAAAAGCGGCCGGCTTCTAGGTAGATATTTTAGGGAAAGATCCACATGTACACCGGCACCGAAAGCCCCACGACGGCGCATGAAAACGAGATACTCGCGCGCCTCACAGAGAACTGGAACCAACGCGTCGCGGTGCGCAAGGCGCGGCTCGACCTGAATGACTATTACGACACCACAGCGCCGGACTTTCCACCGTCGATGGTGCCGTTCTGGGACGACCCGCATTTCCAAGCCATCGACGAAGCGGACAAGCGCCGTGTGCTGGCCGGCGCCTGGATCAACTACAACGAGAAGACGATCTTCGTCGAGGACAAGGTCATCAATCCCATGTGCTCGTTGCTGCTGCGCGATGCTCTGCCCGGCGTCGGCGATAGCGTGACCAAAAAGGCCATCGCCCAGACCCAGGTGGACGAGCAGTTCCACATCCTGATGTGCCTGGAGGTCTGCGACTGCGCGCGCCGCCAGCACCAGCTACATGACTTGCACATCCCTACGCCGCTGCTTGAGCAGCGCATGGAGGCAACGCTTTCCAAGGCGGACAACGAGCGCGAGTTCGCCTTGATCCGCATGGCCTATGCCACCGTGGCCGAGATGACCATCAACGTGTTCTTGAAACGTCTCTCGCAGGACCGCAGCATCCAGCCACTCAACCGTCTGAATACCGAGCTCCACCGCCAGGACGAAGCCTCGCATGCCGCCATTTTCGGCGAAATCGCCCGCGCCGTTTACGAACGTCTCGGTGCCGGACAGCAAGCCATCTTTCGCGCCCACCTGCTGCGCGCCATCGACGACTTCGTCGAACTCGACGTGGGATTCTGGCGCGCCATTCTCGTCTATCTGGCGATTCCCGAACGGGAGGGCATACTGCAAGACTTGACCTCGAAGAGCCGCACGAAACGCTCACTTCGCGATTACGGCGCACTGGTCAAACTGTTGCAGCAGATCGGCATTCACGAAGAGGCGGGCTTCGTTTTTCAATAAACACGACATCGCGCGACCGGACGCAACGCCTTGGCGCCCCACCCGGGCGCCAAGGACGGTGGAAGCAAGTTGGGAAGCAGGCTCAGCGCGCGTGGAATTCGCGGCCAGCCAGGGTCGGCGCGATCACGCCCGCGCGCACCACGAAGTCGCCGAATGCCTCGCCCGCCTCGCGCTCGGCGGCGTAGCGCTGAATCAGCGGCGTGAGCTCCTCGAGAATGGTCGCCTCGTCGATGTTCTCGCGGTAGAGCTTATTGAGGCGTTCGCCGGCGAAACCGCCCCCCAGGTAAAGGTTGTAGCGTCCCAAGGTCTTGCCCACGAAGCCTATTTCCGCCAGATAGGGCCGCGCACAACCATTGGGGCAACCCGTCATACGCACGATGATGGCATCACCGCCCAGCCCCGCGTCATGCATGATCGCCTCGAGCCGGTCGATGAGTGACGGCAGATAACGCTCGCTTTCGGCCATCGCCAAGCCACAAGTAGGGAATGCCACGCAGGCCATCGCGTGACGACGCAGCGGTGTCGTTTCGAACGTCATCGCGTAATCCGCCAGCAGGGTGTCGATGGCCTCGCGGCGCGCCTCGGACACCTGGGTGATGATCAGGTTCTGGTTGGTGGTCAACACGATATCGCCTTCATGCGCCTTGGCGATCTCGCGCATGCCCGTCAGTAGCTGCGCGCCTCCGTCGATATCCGCCAGGCGGCCATTTTGAACGAACAAGCCGTAGTGCCAGAGACCATCCTCACCCTGATACCAACCAAGCCGATCACCGTTATGGGTGAGCGGCAGCTCGATTGGCGGCGCCAGCGACTCGCCCAGATACTCCTCGACGCGCTCGCGGAAGCCGTCGACGCCCAGCGCCTCGACGGTGTACTTGAGACGCGCCTGCTTGCGGTCGTGGCGATTGCCGTTATCACGCTGCACGAGCATGATCGCTTCCGACACGGCTGCCGCGCGATCCGGCGTACAGTAGCCGACGATGTCGGAAAGCCGCGGAAAGGTCGCGGTCTCACCGTGCGTCATGCCCATGCCGCCCCCGATGCAAACATTGAAGCCCTTGAGTTCGCCCCCCTGTACGTCGGCGATGAAGCCGACATCGTGAGCGAACACATCGACATCGTTCTCAGGCGGAATCGCCAGCGCGACCTTGAACTTGCGCGGCAGATAATGCCGTGTATAGAGCGGCTCGACCTCGTCGCCGCTTTCCTGAGGCCCACCCGCCACGCGCTCCTCACCGAGGAAGATCTCATGATAGGCCCGAGTGCTCGGCAATAGATGAGCGCTGATCTCGTGCGCGAGGTCGTAGACCTGACGGTGCACCGGCGAGCGGTGCGGATTGGCGGTGCAGATCACGTTGCGATTGACGTCGCCACAGGCGGCGATGGTGTCCATCATCGCTTTATCCAGCGCCTGCAAGTGGCCGCGCAGGTTTTCCTTGAACACCCCGTGATACTGAAAGGTCTGACGCGTAGTGATGCGCAGCGTGCCGTTGGCATAACGCCTGGCGTTGTCGTCCAGCGTCAGCCATTGCTCGGGCGATACCTGCCCGCCGGGCAAGCGCAGGCGCACCATGAACGAATACAGCGGCTCCAGCTTGCGATGGCGACGGTCGTCGCGCACATCGCGGTCATCCTGCTGATAGAAGCCGTGAAATTTGGTCAGTTGGGTATCCGCTTCATTGACCGCGCCGGTGGCCCGGTCGGCCAGGCTCTCCTCCAGGGTGCCATAAAGATAGTGGCTCTCGACCTTGAGCCGTTCGTTGGGGTGCAGCTCGTCGAGCGACACGTCACGCATCTTGGCGATGATATCCATGTCGGTCTCCTCAATAGACGTCGCGCTGATAGCGCTTTTGCTGCTGCAGATCACGCAGGTACTCGGCAGCGGCTTCCTCGTCGTATCCACCCTGCTCGCGAATCACATCGAGCAAGGCCTGGTGGACGTCCGGCGCCATGCGCTCGGCATCGCCGCACACGAAGACATAGGCCCCGGCCTGTAGCCAATCATAGAGGGTGGCGGCCTGTTCGCGCAGGCGGTCCTGCACATAAACCTTGTCTTGTTGGTCGCGGGAAAACGCCACGTCCAATCGCGATAGAAGCCCTGTCTTGCGCCATTGCAACCATTCGGCCTGATACAGAAAGTCGCTACGCCGCCGCCGGTCGCCGAAGAACAGCCAGTTGTCACCGCTCGCGCCACGCGCTTCACGCTCCTGCAAAAAGGCGCGGAACGGCGCCACACCAGTGCCGGGGCCAACCATCACGATGGGCGCCGCGTCATCGTCGGGCAGCTTGAAGTGCTTGTTGTGGTCGATGTAGATCGGCACTGAATCGCCGGGCTGCACGCGGTCGGCGAGATAGGTCGTCGCCACACCGCCGCGAGCGCGACCGTGGGTTTCATAGCGCACCACGGCCACCGTGAGATGCACTTCGTCAGGGGCCGCGGCCTGGCTCGAGGCAATCGAGTACAAGCGCGGCGGCAGCTTGCGCAGCGCGCGAATGAAAGTGTCCGCCTCCAACCCCTCGACCGGAAAATGCTCCAGCACATCGATGATATGCCGCCCCTGCAGCCACTCGCGCAGCTCGTCGCGCGACTCTTCATCGAGCAGGCGGCGCAGTTCGGCATCATCGCTGATCTCGGCCCAGTGATTGAGGAAGGGACGCGTCAGAGTGGTCACCTCGAAATCGTTGAGCAAGGCATCGCGCAGTTGGCGCCCTTCCTCGAACGGTGCCTCGCCATCCAACCGCAAGGCAGCCAACAGTTCATCGACATAGGAAGGATCGTTCTGCGGCACGATGCCCACCGCATCGCCCGGCTGATATTCTAGGCCAGATTCTTCCAGAGACAGCTCGACATGCAGGGTCTGCTTGTCGGAATCCTGAGTATTGAGCGGCTGCACCTCCAGCACTTCCGCCTGGAAGGGATGCGAACGCGAGTAGGTCGCGGCTGCGCCACCGGACGCACCCGACGCCGGCCCCGGCGCAGCACTCCCCGAGAGCGCGGCGAAAGCCTCGAGCGTCGCGTCGATCCATTGCGTGGCAGCCTCTTCGTAGTCGACATCAGCGTCGACCCGCGCACACAGGCGCTGCGCGCCCAGGGCCTCAAGCCGCGAATCAAGCACCTTGCCGGACTCACAGAAATATTCGTAGCTGGCATCGCCGAGTCCAAAGACGGCGAAGCGGTGGTCGTCACTCAAACGTGGCGCCTTGCGACCCGCCAGCAACTCGTAAAAGCCCAAGGCGCTATCCGGCGGGTCGCCATCGCCCTGAGTACTGACCACCGCCATCAGTCGAGTGGCCTGCTTGAGGTCTTGCTTGCCGAAGGACGCCATATCCTTCAGCTCGACGTCGAGCCCCCAGGCGCGTGCGCGCTCAGCCGCCTGCTCGGCCACGCCTTCAGCGTTGCCGGTCTGGCTGCCGAACAGCACGGTCAGCGGCTCACCGGGCGTCGAGGCCGGCGATTCAGAGACCGCCGGCGCGTCATGCGCATCAAGACCGGCCAGATACCCTTGCAGCCAGGCACGCTGTCGGGCGTCGAGATCGGCCAACGCGTCATTGAGCCGCCGCGCCTGTTCGGCGCTGAGGGGGCTGTTCGATTCGGACAAACGTCCTTGCGACATTGGACCTCTCATCGTTGCGTAAATGCTCGGAAAACGAAGACCTCTAGACTAGCAATTCTGAAAAGAATGAAAAATTCTAAAACGCGATCCTCATATTCTTTAAAGGACTAAAACACCCAGCCGCTCGCCTAGGCCATCGTTCGCCTGCGAACCGCCTAGCCTTCATGGTGTCAGCTCTCTAGACTAGGCCCATATCTTGAACGCTTCATCCATCCAAGGAGACACCATGAGCGATGCCGCCGTCACCCCCCAGTGGATCGATATCACTTCCCACGACGGTCAGACCTTCAAGGGCTATCTAGCCCTACCACCTGCCGGCAAGGGCCCCGGTATCGTGCTGATTCAGGAGATCTTCGGCGTCAATGCCCACATCCGCAGTGTTGCCGAACAATACGCCCAGGACGGCTACGTAGTGCTCGCGCCGGATGTCTTCTGGCGTCAGGAGCCGGGCGTGGAGCTCACCTATGAAGGCGCCGACATGGACAAGGCCTTCAAGCTCGTCGGCGACATCGACTTCACGGTGGCCGTCAAGGATCTCGCCAGCACGACCCAGGCATTGCGCCAGCGAGCCGAATGCGAAGGCGACGTCACCGCCATCGGCTACTGCATGGGCGGCATCCTTGCCTATCTGGCGGCCATCGAGGCCGGCGTCGATCGTGCGGCGAGCTTCTACCCCGGCGGCATCCACAAGCATCTGGACAAGGCATCGCGTCTCGACGTACCGGTGCAGTTCCATTTCGCTGGCAACGACGGGCATATCCCCGCCGAGACCGTCGACCAAGTCCGCACCACCTTCGCCGACCGCGACGACGTCACAATCAACGTCTACGACGGTGCCGATCACGGTTTCAACTGCTGGGCACGTAGCGCCTACCACCGTCACGCGGCTGCGCTTTCCCATGGTCGCACCCTGGTCTTCCTCGAAGGCCAGGACTGAACTCGGCGAGGTCCACGATCCCGAGAAACCCTCGCCTGAGGGTTTCTCGTCACCAACGAACGGACGCCCCGGCGTTTTCCATGGAGTCCCGCATGTCATATCGCCTCTTTATCGCCAATAAGAACTACTCGTCCTGGTCCATGCGCGCATGGGTGGCACTCAAAGCGCTTGATATCCCCTTTGAAGAGGTACTGACACCATTCGAGGGGGCCAGCCTTCAAACGGCTTTTACATCGTTCTCGCCCACCGCCAAGGTGCCGTGTCTGCATGAGGGCTACAACGTGGTCTGGGACTCGTTGGCGATCATCGAGTATGTCGCCGAAGCCCACCCGGACCTCTGGCCTCAATCACGAGCTGCCCGATCTTGGGCACGTTGCGCCACCGCCGAGATGCATTCCGGCTTCCCGGCCTTGCGTGACGAATGCTCCATGAACTGTGCGTTGCGTATTGAACTGGGCACGCCGAGCGAGGGACTGCAACGGGACTTGGATCGCCTGGAGACCCTATGGTGCGAAGGCTTGAAACGTTTCGGCGGCCCGTGGCTGGCAGGCGAACGTTTTACGGCCGTCGATGCTTTCTTCGCCCCAGTGGCAGTGCGCATTCACGGCTATGACCTGCCGCTCGGAGAAACAGCGCTAGCCTATGCGCAACGCCTACTCGAGCACCCCAGCGTCGCTGACTGGATATCTCAGGGCATCGCCGAGCCCTGGGTCGACGAGCCCCATGAGCAGGACTGCCTACGCGGCCGGCGCGTCCTTGCAGATCGCCGCGCATAATCACCACGCTCCCGCACCGCTCACCGAGCGGTGCGCTCTTCCACCACAGCTCGATGATCGACGAACACCTTGTTTCATCATCTAGAACACCGGTGTTATCGCCACCGCCTCGGACACGCTTGCTTCGCTCCTCCCCACTCCAAAATATTAACTTAAAAACAACAAGTTAATAAATTACGAACCACCCCGAACATTACCTCGTAGGACACGAGGTCAATGAAGACATGCCCGCTCGGCATGGCGCCGCGAACCGGAACACGGCCGGCAAACTCATGAGATGGCTTCTCATTTACATTTGTTCTCGTTTACTATCCCACGCATTCGAACCTAGGACACCTGCATTCGGTATCGGTCTGCACGGTATTCACCATCAGGAGCCCCTCATGACATCGCTACGACGCCTTTGCATGGCGGCGGCCGGCATCGCCGCGCTATCCGCGACACTTCCGGCCTACGCCAAGTCCCTGGAGACCGCGTTCGGAACGGTGGAGGTCGATGACGATCCCACGCGTGTCGTCACGCTTTATACCAACGCGTTGGATACCGCACTGACGGCGGGCGTGACCCCATTGGGAGCGGTCGCTACCCGCGGCGGCGATGGCGTGGCACGTTACCTCACCGAGAAGGCCGGGGACATCGATATCGTCGGCACGCCGCGCGAGACCAACATCGAAGCCGTGGCGGCGCTTACGCCGGATGTCATCCTGGCCTCTCCGCAACTCCCCGAGGCCCAGTACGAACTGCTATCGCGCATCGCGCCGACCGTGGTGCCGGATGTCGAGCCCTATCAAATGGATAGCTGGGAGAAGGAGGCACGGGTCTATGGCGAGGCACTCGGGCGCAGCGACGCCATCGATGACGCCATCGCCGAGGTCAATGCCAAGGCTGAGGCACTGAGCGAACGTCAGAACGATTCACCGACCGCCAGCTTGATTCGCTGGATGCCGCAAGGAGCAATCGTGATGGCGCCGCAAATCTTCTCCAACACACTGCTCAGCAAAAGCGGTTTTGCGGTCGACGACGGCGGCACCGTCAAAGAGGGACGCCCGCACAGCGATCCGCTAAGTCTCGAAAACCTCTCACGGATCGATAACGACTGGTTGTTCCTGGCCACGCTGAACGCCGAAGGTGACGAGGCTTACGAGGCGGCCAAGCAATCGCCGGCCTTCGAGCGTCTCGATGTCGTCCAGCGCGATCAGGTAGTCACCGTCGATGGCCAGTTGTGGACCAGTGCTACCGGGCCGATGGCGGCAAAGGCAATCCTCGATGACCTCGCCTCCGCCATGGATGCGGCCCAATGATTGCGTCCACGGATGCCTAAGCACTTGATAATGACGATGCCCCCATGCGTGTCCTGACTCATTGCCTGTCATTCGGCAAGCCACGTTCATTGATCGGCCTGTGGCTTGGCTTGAGCGGACTGCTCATCGCCATTGCACTGTTGAGCTTGCTGTACGGGGCCGGTGATGTCGGCCCTTCACGCGCCTGGCAGGCACTGCAGGACTTAGGCGCCGCCGCTTCATACGATAGCGAGGCTCGTTTCGTGATCGCCGAGCTACGCGCTCCCCGGCTGTGGATCGGCCTGGTGGTGGGCGTCGCACTCGGCATCGCGGGAGCGTTGCTACAGGCCGTGACGCGCAACCCGCTGGCAGAACCCGGCTTGCTGGGCGTCAGCGCAGGGGCTGCATTCGCCGTGACACTGGCGATCCTGTGGGGCGCCGATACCGCCACGCTACGCGTCTCGGTCGCCCAACTCGGCGCCCTGGGCGGTTGTCTCTGCGTACTTGCTGCCGCGCGCCTGCAAGGCATCGGCAACGACCCTGTCCGCCTCATCCTGGCCGGGGCCATCCTGTCGGGTCTTTTGCATTCGCTGTCGTCGCTGATCCTGCTCTACGATCAATACACGGCGGACGAAATCCGCTTCTGGGTGGTGGGCAGCCTCGCTGGCCGCCAACTCGACGACCTGGTGCCACTATTCCCCAGCCTGGGAGTGGCCGCATTACTGACCATCCTCCTCGCGCGCCCACTGGCAGCACTGGCGCTCGGTGAGCACGTCGCCATCGGGCTCGGGCATCACCCTCGCGTCGTGCGTCTGCTGGTCATCGTGGTCGTCGCCCTACTGGTGGGTGGTGCCACCGCCGCGGCCGGCCCGATCGCCTTCGTGGGGCTGGTGGTGCCCTTCGCCGCGCGCGCGCTGGCCGGCCCCGACATCCGGCGTACGCTATGGTTGTGCTTGCCACTGGGCCCTATCGTCGTCGTCAGCGCAGATATCGTCTCGCGACTCGTGGTGCCGCCTTCCGAACTCCCGCTGGGCGTGCTCACGGCGCTGATTGGCGCGCCCGTGCTGATCGGCGTGGTGCGTGGCCGCCGGCTGCCGACGCTCTAGGCCGTTTATGCCCGACTCTGTATCCACGACACCTTCCACGGGACACGCTATGACGTCCCCCGTTGACGCCCCGAACGCAGTGCGCCAGGACAAGTACTACCTCACGTTGCCGTTGGGCCAGCGCCCCCCGCTGCGCGTGATCGTCGACAAGCGCAACCTGCTCGCCAACCTGCTGCTGTCGGGACTCCTGATACTGCTGGCAGGCGTCGCACTGAATACCGGCAGTGCCGCGTCGCTGTCACTGCCGGCGACACTGCGCGCCTTGCTAGGCGACGGCAGCCCCCTCGACACCTTCGTGATTCAAGAATTGCGCTTGCCTCGCATCGTTGCAGGTGTCGTCACCGGTGGCGCCTTTGCCCTGGCCGGCTGCCTGATGCAGACCGTGGCGCGCAACCGCCTGGCCACACCGGGTATCGTCGGCCTCGATAATGGCGCCACTGCCTTCGCCGTGGCCTCCGTGGTAGGCACCGGCATCAGCCTGGCGCCACCGGCCATGGCCCTGACCGGCGCCGCCGTCGCCGCGGCACTCACCTTCGGTTTGACGGGCCGCATCGGCGTGCGCGGATATCGCTTTCTGGTCGCCGGCATCGGCGTCGGTGCCGTCTTTGGCGCCATCACCCAACTCATGCTGACGCGGGTCTCCATCGATGCCGCCAATGCGGCCTATCCATGGACGGTGGGCAGCCTCAATGCCCGCCCCGATCACGCGGTGCTGAGCCTGTCGCTGGCCCTGCTGCCCGCGTTGCTGGCTGGCATATGGCTGACCCGCTCGCTCACCGTATTGCGGCTTTCCGACGCCGTCGCCATCAGTTTAGGCATCGCGGCGGGACGCTGTCGGATGGCCGCCCTGAGCGTCGCGGTGATTCTCACCGGGCTTGCCGTGGCAGTGGCTGGACCGGTGGGAATGGTGGCGTTGATCGGCCCGGAGTTTGCGCGTCAGCTCAGCGCCAAGAACACGGTACCCGTGGTCGGAGCGACCCTCGCCGGGGCGGTGGTCATGGTCGCCGCCGACCTGCTTGGGCGCGTGCTGCTCGCCCCCATCGAGATCCCGGTGGGGATCGTCACCGCCTTGATCGGTAGCCCACTTCTGCTGTGGATACTCTTGAACCCCAACGCCAGGACCGCGCCATGAAACACGATGCCACCGCCTGCGAGCGTGATACTGCCAAGTCTGACACCGCACCGGATATGACGGCGCCGGATATGGCGACCCAGGGCTTGTCGCTGGCGTACGGCTCGGTCGCGGTCATCGAGGACCTCGACCTGCAACTGCCCGCTGGCCAGGTCACGGCCATCGTTGGCCCCAATGGCTGTGGCAAGTCGACACTGCTGGCCGGGCTGTCGCGGCTGCTCAAGCCGCGGGCCGGCACGGTGCTGCTCGACGGCGCGGACATTCAGCGCCTGCCGACCCGCCAACTGGCCAAGCGCCTGGCACTGCTGCCGCAGCAGCCGCATGCCCCCGAGGCGTTGACCGTCGCCGAACTGATACGCTTCGGTCGGCACCCGCATCAGAGCTGGCTGCGCCAATGGTCCCCCGAGGACAAACGTGTCGTCGATGAAGCACTCGGTATGACAGGGCTCACGCCGCTTGCCCAGCGTCCCGTCGACGCGCTTTCCGGGGGCCAGCGTCAACGCGCGTGGATCGCCATGGCCATCGCCCAACAGACCACGACGCTGCTGCTCGACGAACCCACCTCGGCACTTGACCTCGGCCACCAGGTCGAAGTCTACGAGCTCATCCAATCACTCGCCGCCTCGGGCAAGACCATCGTCATGGTCATCCACGACCTGGTCAGCGCGTGTCGCTACGCCGACCACCTGATTGCCATGCACCAAGGCCATGTCATCGCCGAGGGGCTGCCCGGCGAGACGGTTACACCAGAACTGGTCAGGCGTCTGTACGGTGTCGAATGCTCACTGATCACGGACCCCGCCACGGGCGCGCCGCTGCTCACCAACGTTCGCCGCACGCGTGACGCCCTCGACGGCAGTGCGACCTAGCGGGCCGGTCGCCCTATCGCCAACGCACGTCTCTGGCTACCATCACGCCATATCCGGCAGCGGGCGACAGGCCCGGTGCCACGCCTTTCGCCGTCAGCAAGGAAAACGCCATGCGTGATACGTTTCACTTCTACGAGCCACGCCAAGGACACGAGCTGCCTCACGATCCCTTCAATGCCATCGTCGGACCGCGACCCATCGGTTGGGTTTCCTCCCAAGATCGCGACGGCCACTTGAACCTGGCGCCCTATAGCTTCTTCAACGCCTTCAATTACACCCCACCGATCGTGGGATTCTCCAGCATCGGCTACAAGGACAGCGTGCGTAACATCGAGGCTACGGGCGAGTTCTGCTGGCACCTCGCGACCCGAGCACTCGCCGAGCAGATGAACGCCAGTTGCGCGGCCGTGGCACCCGAGGTCGACGAATTCGAGCTGGCCGGCCTGACGCCACGTTCCTCCCAGGTCGTCGGCGTTCCGCATGTCGCCGAGGCGCGCGTCACCTTCGAGTGCCGACTGAGCCAGGTGGTCCGACTGCAAGCTGCCGATGGGACATCGCTCGACACCTGGCTGGTGCTCGGCGAAGTCGTCGGCGTGCATATCGACAAGCAGCTGCTTCACGAGGGCGTCTACCAAACCGCCGCAGCCCATCCCATCCTGCGTGGCGGCGGCCCCGCCGACTACTTCGAGATCAGCGCCGAGCAGAACTTCAAGATGGCTCGACCGAAATAACGACACCCTCGGCATCGGCGCTTGAATGCGAGTATGTGTCGCCGCCCGTGTTGTCCCATGCTTGTTGTTCCATACTGTCAGCGTCCCCGACGTTGCATGAGCGACGCAAAGGGGCGCAGATGGCAACCTTCCCGAAACGACCGTTAACCATGAAGGAGGTAGAACATGGCAGGCGGATGGTCGAAAGACGGCGCCGTCCAGGAGCAGATCGACAGCACCATCGAGGACGCCCTGGAACGCGCGCGTAGCGAGCTACCCAGCGGGGAAAGCCTCGAATACTGCGAAGAATGCGGCGACCCGATTCCACAGGCACGACGTGAAGCGATAAAGGGCGTGCGGTTGTGCATCGCATGTCAGAGCGAGCGCGACAAGCAGCGCACCGCCGTCAGTGGCTACAATCGACGCGGCAGCAAGGACAGCCAACTGCGCTAGTCCCTGTCTGACACCCCTTCTTGCACGTCTGAACCTACCTGTGTGACGTCGCGCGAGGCGTGATATACCACGTCTTGATCGGGCGCTCGGCCGTTGCGGTCACACCGCTTTCCTTCCCCTTTGCCGATCACATTTCTCCTGCTTCCATCCGTTCAAACGGCCCCTTCCTCGCCGATCCGTGCTGGTTGCAGCATGTACGAGTCCACTCACCTCTCGACCTGTATCCCGGACGGACTCCTCCAGGGAAGACTATCGTCGACCATGGCTTCACAAACCTCTTTGAAGATTGTATAAAATATAAAACCCAACAAGATCGAATGAAGGTGGCTCATGAAACGCATTCACGTCATCGACTCCCACACGGCGGGAGAGCCGACACGACTGGTCATGGAAGGCCTACCGGCGCTTTCGGGTCACACCATCGCCGAGAAATGCGACGACTTCCGCGATAATCACGATGCATGGCGACGGGCCATCATGCTGGAACCGCGTGGGCATGACGTACTGGTCGGCGCGCTTTACTGCGCGCCCGAGTCCCACGATGCCAGTTGCGGGGTCATTTTCTTCAACAACAGCGGGTATCTCGGCATGTGCGGCCACGGCACCATCGGGCTGGTGGCATCACTCCATCATCTGGGGCAGATGACGCCGGGCTGCCACAAGATCGATACGCTGGCGGGCCCCATCAACGCCACGCTTCACGACGACGGCGCCGTGACCGTGCGCAATGTCCTCTCCTACCGTCATCGCCGCCAGGTCCCCGTCGAGGTGCCGGGATACGGCACCGTACACGGCGACATCGCCTGGGGCGGCAACTGGTTCTTCCTGGTCAGCGATCACGGCATGACCATCGAACTCGGCAACGTCGAGGCTCTCACCGACTACACCTGGGCCATTCGTCAGGCACTGGAGGCCCAGTCGATCACCGGGGAAAACGGCGGTGTCATCGACCACATTGAGCTCTTCTGCGACGACCGCGAAGCCGACAGCCGTAACTTCGTGCTGTGCCCCGGCAAGGCCTATGACCGCTCGCCCTGCGGTACCGGAACCAGCGCCAAGCTCGCCTGTCTCGCCGCCGATGGCAGGCTGGCACCGGGGCAGACATGGACACAGGCAAGCATCTGCGGAAGCCGCTTCGAGGCCTCCTATGAGTGGGAGGGCGATTGCATTCGTCCTTCGATCAAGGGGCGTGCCCATCTTAGCGCCGACGCCACGTTGCTGATCGATGAGCAGGATCCCTTCGCCTGGGGGATCGCAGGCCAGTGACGCCTGTCATTTCGACGACTCAGCGCCGGTCACCACGACCATACCGCTGCGCTGAGCATCTTGCATGCAATAGACCAACCTTCGAGGAACAACGATGAACGATGCCATCTTTACCGGCTGCATTCCCGCACTGATGACGCCCTGCACCGCCGACCGCCAGCCAGATTTCGACGCCCTGGTCACCAAGGGCCGTGAACTGATCGAACTGGGTATGAGCGGCGTGGTGTACTGCGGCTCCATGGGCGACTGGCCACTGCTGAGCGAAGCACAACGTCAGGAAGGCGTCGCACGGCTGGTCGAGTCGGGCATCCCGACCATCGTCGGCACCGGTGCGGTCAACTCCAGGGAGGCCGTTTCCCATGCAGCGCATGCGTCCAAGGTCGGCGCTCATGGACTGATGGTCATTCCCCGCGTGCTGTCTCGCGGCACGTCCGCCACCGCGCAGAAGGCTCACTTCTCGGCCATTCTGGACGCCGCGCCCGACCTGCCAGCGGTGATCTACAACAGTCCTCACTACGGCTTCGCCACCCGCGCCGACCTGTTCTTCGCGCTTCGCGCCCAACACCCGAACCTGATCGGCTTCAAGGAGTTCGGCGGCGCCGATGACCTGCGTTACGCAGCGGAACACATCACTTCCCAAGACGCTGACGTCACCCTGATGGTCGGCGTCGACACCACCGTCTATCACGGCTTCGTCAACTGCGGCGCCACCGGCGCCATCACCGGCATCGGCAACGCTTTGCCCCGCGAAGTGCTACATCTCGTGACGCTCAGCAGGAAAGCCGCCCAGGGAGACGTCGTCGCGCGCCGTCAGGCCAAGGAGCTCGAAGAAGCGCTCGGCGTGTTGTCCTCTTTCGACGAAGGGGCCGACCTGGTCCTTTATTACAAGCACCTGATGGTCCTCAACGGCGAAAAAGAGTACGCACTGCATCTCAACGAGACCGATGCACTCAGCGACGCCCAGCGACACTATATCGAAACCCAGTACGAGCTGTTCCGTACCTGGTACGCGAACTGGTCCGCCACCCTGGGCAATACCTGATGCAACGGCCAGTCTGACACGACGCGCTGTCCAGCGGCACGCTGGCAGATTGCGCACTACCATACCGGGAGGTCCGTGACCTCCCGGCTCCCTTTCCTGGTGCCAGGGCCCGCTCCTTCTCGAAAGCATGGGGCGGTGTCGGTGCCGTCATGCCTCCACCTTGGACATTCACTTCAGTTTGTATACAGTATGCGAAATCCAATCTTCGGCAGAGGCCGGCCATGGCGACTTACAAGACACGGGCGCAATTCGTCGCGGACGACCTGCGCGAGCGTATACTGGGCGGGGAATTCAAGGGCGGTACCCAGCTTCGCCAGGACGCCTTGGCCAAGGACTATGACGTCAGCCGTATCCCTGTCCGCGAAGCCCTGCTGACCCTGGAATCCGAAGGTCTGGTCGAGTTTCACGCCCACCGAGGTGCCTTTACTACCGAGCTTTCCGTGGCCAAGATTCGCGAACTGTTCGATCTGCGCGTCCTGCTCGAGACCTACGTTCTGCGCCACGCCATCAATGGCCTCACCGACGCGGACCTGAAAAAAGCCGAAGACATTCTTCTCAAGTACGATGAGTCGCTGAACTCCGGCGGCGATATCGATAACTGGAGCGAGTACAACTTCGCCTTCCACCAAGCGCTGTATGCACCGGCAGATTTGCCTGAAACGCTCTCGCTGATCAGCCAGTTGAACACAAAGTCAGATCGCTACATTCGCATGCAACTGGTCTACACACAGGAAATCGAGAAGGCCGAACGAGAACACCACGGCCTGCTCGAACTGGCCCGCCAACGCGATGCCGACAAGGCCTGCGAGTTGTTGAAGACGCATATACAGGAGGCCTGCGAAGGCATCGTCGCGCTGCTGGACGAACGAGCAAAGCAGATGGAAACCCTCTAGCGCCCCTCTCCCTTCGACTTTCTTGTTCATGCCCCCCGAGAGGCCTCCACCCTTGACCTTCCGCCGATGCGCCACCGGGCGCGTCGATGCTTGCGTTTTCTGATACCCCTCGCCTCCATCCGCCCCACGCGGCCAGACACGCTTCAGCCTGCCTGTTACGCCACCTCCCCGCTGCCGGCGTCGTATTCACGCATCGCGTCACGACTTTGGTCGACGCACTATTGAAGCCGGCATCGACATATCTTATATTTTATACAATCGACAAATACAAGACGCACCACCCGCGAGGAAATCTCCATGGGCTCACAGGATCAGGCTGTCCACGATAATGCCGATCAAGCCGATGTCATCGTCATCGGCGCCGGCGTGATCGGTATCGCCAGCGCCCTCGCGCTGGGCCGAAGAGGCTTGAACGTGATGGTGGTAGACAAACAGGCGCCAGGCATGGGGGCCTCTTTCGGCAATGCGGGGCACATGGCCACCGAGCAGGTCTTTCCCATCGCCGATGCCTCGATCCTCAAACACCTGCCTGGCATGTTGATGAACCCCACGGGACCGCTACGCCTAGACTGGCGTTACCTTCCCAAGGCACTGCCCTGGTTTATCCGGCTACTGTCGAATCTACGCCCAGCACCTTACCAGGCCAGCGTGAGTGGGCTTCGTGCACTCAACGAGGCGAGCCTCGACGCCTGGCGTCGGCTCCTCGACACGGTCGATGGCGCCCACCTGTTGAAGGAAGACGGGTCCTTCATGGTCTACGAGCAGGAAAGCTCATTGGCCAACCTGCAGGCACTGCAGTCCAGCATGGCGGCGCAGGGGGTGCCGATCGAATCCTGGTCGGGAAACGCCATCCGCGATGTGGCGCCGCAACTTTCCGGATCGATTCGCGGCGGCCTGTTCTTCCCTTCGACCGGGCATGTCGTCGACCCGCTTTCGGTCGTGCAACGCCTGGTGGCCACCGCCAAGGCCGAGGGCGTCAAGTTCCGCCAGGACGAAGTCGTATCCGGCCACGTCCATTCCCATGGCGTTACGCTCGAGACGACCGCTCTGGGGCGGCTCCACGGCCGCCAGGTGTTGGTGGCCTGCGGAGCCCACTCGGCCCTACTCACCGACCGCCTCACCGGTACCCGGGTGCCGCTGGATACCGAGCGCGGCTATCACCTGATGCTACCCGGCGAACAGTCGCGTCTGCCCACGGCGGTCACGTCGCTGGAGCGCCGTTTCATCATGACACCGATGTCAGAAGGTCTGCGCCTAGCGGGCACCGTCGAATTCGCGGGTCTCAAACGACCGGCCAACATGGAAAGGGCCTGGCAGCTACATCGTTTGAGCCAAGGCCTTTTCAAGACGCCACTCGATACCACTGAAGCAACGCCCTGGATGGGTTTTCGTCCCTCTCTGCCTGATTCGCTGCCCGTCATCGATAGCGCGCAAGACGGCAGGGTACTGCTGGCGTTCGGGCATCACCATCTGGGGCTTACCCAGGCCGCGGTGACGGCCGAACTGGTGGCCGAGCTGGCAACGCAAGGAACGGCGGGCTCTGGCGCAACCCGGTGCGCTCCCCCTGCCTACGACCGAGCACTTCCCGAGCTGACACCCTATCGGCTCGATCGTTTTTAAACGCAATACATTCATCCAAGACAACAAGATCAAAGGAGACATCATGTCCTCATCCAACGCCCCCAGGCTACCCAGCATGGCCGAAGTGCTGACCATCATGGTGGGCTTTATCGCCATCATGTTCCTCAGCATCAACGTGCTCGGTCTGCCCATTCAGCTTGCGCTGTTCGCTTCCTGGTTCCTGGTCATGGCACTCGGCCTTAGGCTCAAGATGTCCTACGCCGCCATGCAGGAAGGCCTCATCGACGGCATCCACAATGGCATGGAGGCAGTGCTGGTTCTCACCACCGTCGGCGCGCTGATCGGCACCTGGATCGCCGGGGGCATCGTGCCCAGCATCATCTACTACGGGCTGACGGTGATGAACCCACAGATCTTCCTGTTCGCCGCGTTCGTGATCTGTGCCCTGACCTCGCTATCCACCGGCACCTCCTTCGGGACTGCGGGCACCGCCGGCGTCGCCATGATGGGCATCGGTCACAGCTTCGGCATTCCGCTCCCACTGGTAGCCGGCGCGGTCATCTCAGGCGCTTACGTCGGCGACAAGATGTCGCCGCTGTCCGACACCACGGTGATGACCGCATCGCTGTGCAAGGTCAACCTGATCGACCACATCCGTTCCATGATGACGGTCAGCGCCCTCGCCATTCCGGTCGCATCGATTCTGTTCCTGGTCGTCGGCTTCTTCTATGTGAGCGGTGATGTGGACACTTCACGCGCCACTGTCGCTATGCAAGCACTAGAAACCAACTTCACCATCAGCCCGTGGTTACTGCTGCCGGCAGTGATCGTGATCGGGCTGCTGACCCGCCGCTATCCGGCCATTCCGGTCATCACCTTCGGCGCCGTCCTGGGCAGTATCTGCGCCTGGTGGGCACAGGGTGTCGGCCCCATCGATGCCATCCGCATCGCCTATGTGGGCAACGACATGCAATCCGACGTGGAGTTTCTAAACACGCTGCTCAACCGTGGCGGCATCGAGTCCATGCTCAGTGTCGTGGCGTTGATCCTATTCGCCTTGGGCCTCGGTGGTCTGATGAGCCAAGTGGGTATCCTCAAGACGATCAGCAATGGCTTTTTGCGCTGGGCCAACAACCCGGGCCGCTTGACGGTGTCGACCATGCTAGGCGGGTTCTTCGGTAACTTCTTCGGTGGCGCAGCCTACGTGTCGCTGATCACCGCCAGTACCATCACCGGGAAGAATTACGACGACCAAGGCGTTGATCGGCGGGTGCTCTCGCGTAATGCCGAAGCGGGCGGCACCATCACGACTCCAATGGTGCCCTGGACCGACGGCGGTGTGTTCATGGCAACGACCCTCGGTGTCTCGACCATGTCCTACCTGCCCTTCCTTTGGTACCACATGCTGGTGATCGTGATCTCGATCTTCTATGGCTACGCCAACATCGCCATCTGGCGGACCCAGCCCAAGTCCGAGGTACAAGACAACGCCAACGCACGACAGAACTTCCAAGCCTCATAGCACGGCACCGATAGTTCTCTCATCACCCGACAAGCCCTGCCCCGTGCAGGGCTTGTCAGTCGCGAGGGGCTTTCCACTGCCCGATCGTTGGCTCATGGGCCACGCACCCTGCGTGATACACTAGCGCTCACTTTCGTATCCGCAACGCAGGACGCCCACATGTCCCTCGACGATCTACACCTCAATCTTCGCAACTTGACGCCCGAGGACTATCCGCAGCTCAAGACGCTGATGGACCGGGTCTATCACGACATCGGCGGCGCCTGGCCCAAGCGCACCATCGAGCGACTGATCAGCGAATTCCCCGACGGTCAGATCGTCATCGAGGATGACCAGACCCTGGTCGGCGTGGCGCTGACCGCTCGCGTCGACTACGAGGAATTTTCCAATCCGCACCGCTACGACGATTTGATGGATCAGCGGGAGATCATCCTCAACGCCCCCGAGGGCGACGCCATGTATGGCCTGGATGTGCTGATCGATCCGGCCTATCGTGGCTACCGGCTCGGCAGACGCCTCTACGAAGCTCGCAAGGATCTGTGTAAATCACTGAATATGCGCGCCATCCTTGCCGGCGGCCGAATTCCCAACTACCACCAGCACGCCAGCGAAATGTCGCCGGCCGAGTATCTGGATCAGGTCTCGCGCAAGGAGATTCACGACCCCATCCTCTCCTTCCAGTTGGCCAACGACTTCCAGGTCAAGCGGCTGCTGCGCAAGTATCTGCCGGAGGATGAAAAATCCCAGGGCTACGCGACCCTGCTGGAGTGGAACAACATCCTCTTCGAACCGGCCGAATCGGTGCTCGATACCCGCAAGACGCAGGTACGGGTGGGCGCGGTGCAGTGGCAGATGCGCGAATTCTCCTCGGTGGAGGCGGTGCTGCAACAGGCCGAATACTTCGTCGATGCGTTGTCGGATTACCAAAGCGACTTCGCGATCTTCCCGGAGCTATTCAACGCCCCGCTGATGGGCCTGCAGGACCGCGCCGCTCAGCAGGATCAAATCGCTGCCATCCGCTTTCTGGCCGGCTTCACCGAACACTTCAAGACCGAGCTGTCACGCATGGCGGTGTCCTACAACATCAACATCATCGCCGGTTCGATGATCGAGGAGCACGACGACGGGCACCTCTACAACATCTCCTATCTCTTCCACCGCGACGGCGACATCGAAGCGCAGGCCAAGCTGCATATCACCCCCCAGGAGCGCCGCGACTGGATCATCGAGGGTGGCGATGATCTAAAGGTCTTCGATACCGATGCCGGCCGGATCGGCATCCTGATTTGTTATGACGTCGAGTTCCCGGAGCTCTCGCGCCTGCTCGCGGATCAGGACATGGACATCCTCTTCGTGCCGTTCTGGACCGATACCAAGAACGGCTACCTGCGTGTGCGCCACTGTTCTCAGGCACGCGCCATCGAAAACGAATGCTACGTGGTGCTCTGCGGTAGTGTCGGCAACGTGCCCTCGATCGAGAACATGGAGATCCAGTACGCACAGTCCTCGGTGTTCTCGCCTTCGGACTTCGCCTTCCCCCACGATGCGGTGCTGGCCGAAACCACGCCCAATACCGAGATGATCATGTTCTCGGATCTCGACCTGACCCGTCTCACAGTAGTGCGCAACGAAGGCTCGGTCACCAACCTGAAGGACCGCCGCCAGGATCTGTTCGACCTGCGCTGGCGCGACTGGTCGTGGAAGTCGGGCTCGCGCCAGGAAGACGCTTGAATCGATGCGTCGTGGGAGACGTCGAGAAGGAGCCCAGTCATGAAATGGTGGAACGCCTGGCGCGGTGAGCGCCATCCCTTCCCTGCCGAGGCCTGGGCTGAGGGCCTTGCGCGGGTACCGCTATTGATGACATTACCCGATGAGGACGCACGCCGCCTCGGCGAGCGCGCCTGGGCCTTCCTTCGCCGCAAGCGGCTTTCATTATTCGATGACGAGTTGTTCGACCTTCCCGCACGGTTGGCGCTAATCGCCCAGGCTTGCCTGATGACGCTCTACTGGTCGGAGGGCGACGCCCGCGAGGCCTTCGCCAACGTCCATGAGATTCTCGTACTGCCAGGGGCCTTCCGCCGCAAGGTCGAGGAGATGGACGAGGCTGGCGTAGTGCATGAATATGAAGACGAGCGCGTCGGCGAGACCTGGCACCAGGGCCCTATCGTCCTTGCCTTGTCGGATATTCAGGAAAGCGGCGACTGGGGTGGCTTCAACGTCGTCATCCACGAGTTCGCCCACAAGCTGGACATGGGCAACTCGCTGGACGCCGACGGCTTTCCGCCCCTGCCGCGCGCTATCGACCCTCGTGACTGGCACCGCGTCTTCACCGACGTGTGGGACGACCTTCAAGCCCATCTAGCGCGCGGCGAGGAGCCGCCCATAGATGACTACGCCGCCACACACCCCGGCGAATGCTTCGCGGTCTGCTGCGAATATTTCTTCACCGCCCCGGATGCCCTCGACGCCGCCTATCCTGAGCTATATGCACTGCTTGCTCGCTACTTCCGGCAGGACCCATTGCGGCGTTGCCCGCCGCACTGAGCGCTCACTGGCGGGTGCGGGCGCGCTCGTAAAGCGCCGGATTATCTCCACCGCTCTCATCGTCGACGGCCGGCTCAGCACCGTTCGAGGGACGCTCACCATCGTCACCGACCACCTCAGAAAGAGTTTCCAGCGGCGACGACACCAGATTCTCGAGCGCTTCGCGGATCGCCTGGCCGGCCACACTGCCGAAATCCACTGCTCCTGGATCGTCGAGCGGCAAGCGCATGGGGATGTCGAGCTCAATGGTGCCGTCATCGCTCTTCAAGACACCGACCAACGTCTTGAGCGGCAAGTCGGTGGCCGAGGCGTCTACCTCCTCGCCAAGCTTCAGCCGATGCAGCACGAGATGATTCTGCGCCTGCAGGCGGCCCTGATCGAGCCGGTAGTCGAGATCCAGCGTCGCCTGGCCTCGCTCGACGGCATAGCCCCCGAACTCACGCAGGTAGGGCGCCAAGGTCTTGAGATCGAGGCGCTCGAAGTGCAAGTTCAGGTTGCCGTTCAGGGCGTCGCCAAGCGGATCGAAGGCGCCTTCGATGCTCAGCGACGAGCCATCGGCCAGTTGTCCCTCGAGCGACAACTGGCCGTCACCCGGCTGGTCGGAGTTGAGCTGTCGCCACTCACCATTCAGTGCCGAGAAATCGAGCTCGAACGGGCGCGGCAGGTGACGGTCGCTGAAGGCCACCGCGCCACGCTCGATGGCCAGGGCACCGACCGCGTAGCGCATGCCGCCGCCCTCGGAGCTACCATCCTCAGAACCACTGCTCGATGACGGCGGGCGCCAGGCGGCGAGATTGGTGTCGAGTTGTTCGTCGATCGTGACATCGAGCCAGGGTGCCGTAAGCGATACCCGCTCGGCGGTCAGCTCCGGCTGCGCGCTGGCGAACGTCAGCCCCTCAACGGCGAGGCGCTCAGCGCGGGCGATGGACTTATCCTGATCAGGATCACGCATCTCGAGTCCTTCGACCTCACCTTGACCATTGACCTTCGTGCCGGCATCGCTGGCGCGGCCCGCACGTAACCGAATCCGTGCGCTCAACGCACCTGAAGACGGTTCGGCGCGCATGACGTGGGCCAGATAGCCCGATAGCACGGTCAGCGGTACCTGATCCGCGTCGAGATCGATATCCACCGTCCAGGGCGAGAAGCCCATTTCGCCCTCTCCCTTCAGCATGCCGCCACTCCAGTCCGCCTGACCTTTAAGAGAGAAGGGGCGATCATTGCTGTTGTCATAATGCCGCGCCTCGAGGTCGAGACTTTTCAGGCTCAGCGTCAACGGCTCGTCGGGGCGCCGGTTGATCCAATCCAACTGACCGTCACTGACGTTGAGTTGGGCGATACGCAGTGGTGCCGATTCACCGCCCTCGCTGTCACCGCCGAAGAGTTGGGCCAGGTTCCACGCGCCCCCGGAGCGCCAGATCAATTGCAGCTGCGGCGCCTTTAGATCGATTCGCTTAAAGCGCCAGCCCGATTCAAATAGCGAGTGCCAGTCGAAGGTCGCCACCACCCGTTGGCTCGAGAAAACCGGTGTGTCGGCCTGACCGGCGATACGTAATCCGTCGAGGGTCACCTGGTGACGCCACGGGGTGAGGGTGACGTCATCGATGGTCACCTGGCGGCCGCTACGCTCGGCCAGCGTCTGGCTGAGGCGCTGGTCGATATACGCCGGCAACGCCCACAGCCAAGCGACCAGAAAGAGCACCACCAGCGCCGCCAGCACACTCAGCCCCATGCCGAGGCGACGCTTGCGCGCTGGTCGCGCCATGCTGCGATGGGAATGCGGCATGTCAATTTCCGTGTTGTCAGAGCATGAACGAATACTCATCAGCGTGACATCGTCAGCGTGTAACCGCCAGTAGCAGGCCAGGCTAGCGGCTACGCCGGCTTGCCGTTAATGATTAAAGTCCGGGAGGTAGCTCGAGCATTGCTAGAAACCAGAAAGGTATTGACCATTTCTGCGACTAACATGATATGTCAGCCATTTTGGCACTATGTCGAATAGTAATAGTAGCTAACCCATTTCCTAGGAGTGTTGCTTTCGTGGTCGATTTTACGCCCTCACCCTTGTTCTCTGCCGAACGTCTGTCTCAATTGCACAAGGCTTTGATCGCCATCGACAACACGGTCGTTCATCTCACCGCGATGCCCGACAGCGGTCTGGCGCACGATCATGTCTGGCTATCTCGCAACAACGGGCATGATCGGGTGGCCCGACTGCCCAAACAGAGTCAGATGCAGCTTGATCCGAAGACCAATCTAGACTATCAAGCGACCTGTTTTCGGCGCGCCGCGAAGAGCGGCCATACACCGGACCTCCACGCCATCCTGCCAATCAGTGCCGACTTCCCCCGAGGGGGCTTGTTAGTTAGTGCCATCGAGGGGCGGCCAGCAAGGTTGCCCCACGACTTGCCGGCAATCGGTGAGGCGCTGGCACACCTGCATGAGATCGCTGTGCCCCCGGTCGCTGCGCGCCCACCGCTGGAAAGTCCGCATTCGCCCTGGACCGCCATGCGCGATGAGGTTTTGGCCCAGGCTACCTATCTCGATGACGCGCCGATTGATGAGGCGACAAGGCGGCGGCTCGACAGCGAGCTAACACTCTTCAACGATGATCGTGAATTGGCCGAGCGTATCGATGCCCAACGCTGCCTGATCAGTTTCGATGCGCATCCAGGTAACTTCCTGATCACCCCGGAGGGAAAGGCGGTACTAGTCGATCTGGAAAAGTGCCGTTACGGCCACCCCGGGCTGGATCTTGCCCATGCGTCGCTGTATACCTCCACGACCTGGGATCCGGCGAGCTACGCCGTCTTGGATACCGCCACCGTGGTGGACTTTTATCGCCACTGGTGGGCGGTTCGGCACACCACCAATGAAGTGATGGATGTCGAGGCCTTGGTGGCCACGAGGCGAGCCATGTGGCTGTGGTCGACTACTTGGTGTGCCAAATGGCTGACACTTCACCACCAAGAACGCGATCTGCAGGCACAAGGCGAGGACTGGTCCGACGCTCTCAGCGAAGATCGTTTGATCGCCCATGTGGAAGATCGGGCGCGGCACTATCTATCCTCGCCTGTTGTTGATTACATCAGCCACGACAACCACAGGCTTGCTCGCGAACTGGCCCGAACGAAATAGTCGTCTATGGAGATTCGTGTCATTCAGTCGCAGGTTGCGAGGGCGTCCCCGCTATGGATTCATCAGCGATCTTCTCGAAGATGGCATCGAGTTCACTTGCCTTGTCGGCGAGCGCAGCGGCTCGCTCGTCGTCATCGAGATCGGCGACATAAGGCGCGAAGATCGCACTGGGCTTCTTCCACGACAATGTCCCGGTACCGTCTTCGTTTTCGGTCACGTAAAAGCGGATCGGTGCCTCGATCATCGCCGGTACGCTCAAGCGCAGAATATCGACCGCGAAGTCGTTTCGAAACACGCCCACCACCCGGTTACCGGGAATCTCCACACCGCGCTGGGCGGCTGCCTGAGTCGGTCCGGCCTCGGTGACCACGCCCATCTCATTGGCGTCGACGGCCTGCTTGAGATGCTCGAGCAGCGCGCTGTAACCCTGTTCGGTGGGTATCACGTGCCAGTCCTTCTGCGGCCAGTGGGTGTCGGCCATGGCGGGCGATACCCAGGCTGCGAGCGTGAGCGCCAGGGCGAGGCAAAGGGACGTTGGAAACGGGTATCTCATGATGTCACCTCATGGTGTGATGGGCGGCTTTTTTGCCAATGACGCTGTGTCGAGGG
Source organism: Chromohalobacter sp. HP20-39 (assembly GCF_033052815.1). Taxonomy (NCBI): domain Bacteria; kingdom Pseudomonadati; phylum Pseudomonadota; class Gammaproteobacteria; order Oceanospirillales; family Halomonadaceae; genus Chromohalobacter; species Chromohalobacter sp. HP20-39. Next base: position 306,905 of record NZ_JAWHTP010000001.1, read on the forward strand.
GTGTACGCCGAACGTCTCGACGACCTCGATACCTTGAGTGTCGGCGAGCAAGGCGATGATCGCCATGTGATGAATGGCGTGACTGGTCAAGAAGGCCAGTTCGCGCTCGACGCTGGTGTTCAAGGGCAATACGTGGTCGCCGGCTCGATATGCCAGTTGGAGACGGTGCGTGGCCGTATCGCGTTGCCCGAGTCGGGTCACGCGCTCGCGCAGGTGACCTAGATGCTCGAGCGCGACGTCCGGGTGCCGCTCGAGATCAGGGTCACGTCGGCGATGCTCGTAATCGATGGTGAAGGCCTGAGCATCGTATCGCCCGGCCAATAGCGCTTCGTAGTGATCCAGGATATGCCGGACATGCTTGCCGATGGAGTGCCTGGCATCCGCGCCATGTGGCGCAGTGTACTGAGCCGCCGGCAGCGTTGCCACGAATGTTGCCAACTGGCGCAGGGTATCGGCGGCTTCCTCCAGCAAGGCGTTCAACGCAGGGGTGGACATGACGCATACTCCCTTTGGGGCAAGTCAGGGCGCGAGGCCGTGGACGACCTCGCGCCCCGTGGTGGGGGATGTCAGGCGCTACCTTCGCCCTCGGCTTCTCCTTCCCCCTCTCCTTCGCCTTCTGCCTCGCCCTCGGCGTTCGCCATGAGCGGGGCACCGCCTTGCAGCGATGTGTAGCCGCTGGCACCCACGGCATCGTCAGCGACGGCCTGAGCGGCGAGCGGAGCGGACATCAGCAGTAGCATGGGTGTCGTATAGAGCACCTGCCGGCTCAGTCGCCCCATCAGGGTGTGACGCTTGCTTTCATGTAGTGTCATGATTGCACTCCTTTTTCCTGCAGTGGTTGACGGTGCAAGGCACCGCCGTCTAAGAGGCCTTGACGCGTCGTCAACCGGCCTCGGAACTCGCTTCGGCTTCGGCTTCGGGGTTTTCCTCTGCTTCGGCTTCAGCGCCTGCCTCTGCTTCGGCTTCAGCGCCTGCCTCTGCTTCGGGGCCTGCTTCCGCCTCGGGGCCGGCCTCGGCCGAGGCGAACATGTAGTAGCCCGAGGGTGAGGTCAGGTCGGAATAGATGGCGTTGATGGCGGATGCGCCGACCACAACCGCAATGACGGGCGCGCTGTAGGCGATGCCGCGTGACAGGGTATCGAGCAGGGTGCGACGTGAATGCTGGGTCATGAGATATTCTCCGTGGTGAGTCGCCAGGATGGTGATGATCGGGGTCAGGTGTGATTGCCCCTGGCCATCAGAAACAGGGCGATCAGTATCAGCGTGACCTGAAACATCATGCCGCCCAGCGGGTGGCTGGCGGTGGCCATGAAGTGCCACTGGCCCCAGTGCTCCATGAAGATCGCGCCCAGCAGAATCGGCACTGCAAACAGAGCGCCGACGCGGGTGGCGGCATCGCCTACGGGCCCGGTGACCAGCCCGCCGAGCAGAATCAGCGCCCCGGCGGCGATCTCGCCCAGGGCGACGGCCAGGGCGATGACCCAGGGCAGCGCCATGATCTGGGCAAAGCCCTCGATGCCGGCGCCCGCGAATTTGTCGACGCCGGTGTACAGGAAGACACTTGCCATCGCTGCACGCAGCAGCCAGTGCGCCCATGAGGCGCGGGGTAGAGAGGCGGAGGCTTTCAGTGCTGACGTCATCATGTGTCGGTTCTCCTGGTGGACGATGAGGTAACGCCGGGCGCGGAGCACCGGCGTGAGCTTCACGATCCGGTCGTTAGGGCATGCGGTGTGGCGTCTTCTAGACGTTCTCTCGCCAGTTCTGGCGCGTCGCTGGGCAACGAGAACCTCGGCAGCGCCGCAAGCCAGTCGAGCAAGGCGCTGACGTCGTGCCCGTCGGGAGAACGTTTGTCGGCATACCGAGATGCCGGCAGCAGCGTTGCGAGAAGCGTCAGTGGCGTCGGTTCGGGCGCGTCGTCATTGCAGAGCGCAGCCCCGACGATGTGCAGCTCGATCGACGGGCTAGGCGAGGGAGCGATGAGTCGTCCCCCCGGGGCGGCCAAGGGAAGTGCCAGCATGCGGACCTGGTCGCCTGCCTGACGGTGCCAGGCCAGACCACGCATCAGGCGGTAGCCGAGCGGTTCGACCAGAGCGTGCAGTGGTTGCCAGTCGTCACCGGCCATGGCCACGAGAACAGCCGCATCGGGCGTATCGGGATGAACCAGGAGCGCGGTGTCAATCAGCACCTGATTCTCGGTGAGTGCGCGTCGGCCGAGCGCGTCGACCAGGCGGGGGCCGAGCTCGGCGAGGCCGAGATGAGAAGCTACCCGCTCCGTGCCGATCATGATGCCGTAGCCACAGGCCTCCTGGATCAGTTCGATGCGCGTCAACGCCCGGTTCTCGGCGGGTTCCGGTAACGTGAGCGCGCCCGCTAGACGGGCCAGTGCCGGTGCACTATCGGTATGCAAGGCCCAGGCGTGCCCTGCCACGGAAAAGCAGGCCGGTGTCCCGGTCGTGGCAGTCGCGTGAGCCCGGACGGCGTGTAGTGACGTCGTGCCCTGGTATGCCGGTGCTTGTTGCAGAAGTCCCTGGCAGCACCAATTCTCCAGGCACTGCCAGACGTGGCGTTCCAGGGCGTCGCGGTCGGGCGGTGTGTGGCCAACCTGGCTGGCGTGATACAGATGATCGGTGATAGTGCTCGGTGTCTCGCCTTCGCTGGCCAGCAGCCAGATCAGGGCGGCACTGTCGTTGAGCGACAGCAGATGACCGTGCTGCGTGTCATAGAGTGCCAGGCTGTCGTTATCGATCAATTCGCAGACATCGCCGCGCTGCAGTTGGGGCTCGGCCGGCACTCGTGCATCGAGCGCGCCGGCCAGTTGCCAATCCCGGCGGCTGGGCAGGGTGAAGAACGCCAGATGACTCATAGGCTCGGCGCTCGGATAGAGGCGCAGGAAGTCACCGGCGCGTGACAGTTCGCGTTGGGCATCGTCGCGCAAGGTCTGGGGGGATTCGTCGTTGGCCGGTGTCTCCTGAGCGTCGATATCCACCAGTTCGACCATGTCCTCGACCAGGCGCCGCTTTATGGCTTCCTCCAGCGGTCCGCCGCTGTCGGGGCCGGCGCAAACGCCCAACGAGGGGCTCAGGTTGCATTCCAGAACCCAGGGCTTGAGGTCGGCGTCGATCAGACAGTCCACGCCCAGCAACTCGTAGCCGCCGCGACTATCGATATCGTCCTCGGCGCAGCGCTGGCGAAAACTGTCCAGAGCCGCGATCGCGGTGAGCGTCAACTGATCGTGGAGACGTTCGAAGAGCGCGTCGTCGTCGTGGCCCTGTTGACGCAACCAGTCCCGATAACGATCCAGGTCGATGAACTCGACGGGGACCTCGGCCTCGGTGTTGTGGGCATTGATGTCGGGGTTGGTGAGATGGCTGTAGAGGTTGCCGGTATCGTCGTGATCGTAGGGGGCTGACGCGAGCTTGGCGAAGCCCTGCCGATACACATAGAGACGCAGGGGGTCGAGCGATGCCAGCAGGACGTAAAGGCGCAGGACGTATTTGTGGCCGCGGATGGTGTGCGGCTCGCCGAGATACTCCTGAACCAGCCAGTTGGCTTGCCGAGGCGCGTCGGCGGCATCATCGAGCAGACGGATGCCCTTGCCCTTGGAGGCATTGGAAGGCTTGAGGATCCAGCGCTGGGCCGGATTGGCCAGGGCGGCTTCCTGCAAGGCATGATAATCGTCGGGCATCAGATAGGCGCGCGGGAAGAAGTCGAGTCGCGCGACCTGTGACGCATGCGGGCCGAAGCGCTCGCCCATTCGCTCACGTAGTGTCGCCAGCGATTGATACAGCCGGCTTTTCAGCGTCAGCGCATTGTTGCCGGGCAGATGATTGAGCCTGTGCCTCGGCGTCAGCTTGCGAAACTGCGCCATCTCGGGGGTGCCGGTGAACCAGCCTGCTTGCCAGTCTTCGGCACTGCCTGCTCGCCAGCCGCGCGCTTCGAGTGCCTCGCGGAAGAAACGGTCCTGCTCGTCGGCGCGCTTGCCTCCCAGCCAGTAGCGACGCGCTTGAGACGATAGATTGGTCATGTCCCTGTCCCCGTATTGATGTTGTCATACCCCTTGAGTCGAGCGTGGGCGGATATCCTTACAGAATTCACGCAACGTATCGGCGAAAGGTGCGTCGTTGGACGCAGACCGCGCGTCGGCTGGAGAATCGGCGGCGTGCTGTGTAAGGAATATCGCCGTCCCACGACCAAGGCGGTGATCAATCGAGGGAGAGAGACATGACGTTTTCGCGAGGCTTGCTGGTGGCGGCGTTGTCGCTGTTGCCGACGATGGGGCAGGCATACGAGCTGTCCGACTGGGACTCGGTGGCCGCGGCCGCCCGAGGGCAGGCCGTGTACTGGAATGCCTGGGGCGGCGATCCGCGTACCAACGCCTATATCGACTGGGTGGCCGAGCAGGTCGGCGAGCGTTATGGCATCGATCTCGAGCACGTCAAGGTCAGCGATACCGCCGAAGCGGTAACCCGCGTGGTGGCCGAGAAGGCGGCGGGTAACGAGGACCAGGGCGCGGTCGACCTGATCTGGCTCAATGGCGAGAACTTCGCCACCATGAAGGAAAATGACCTGCTCTATGGCCCCTGGGCCGAGCAACTACCCAATTTCTCGCTGACCGCGCCCGAGCAGAACCCCGAGGTGCGCGAGGACTTCACCCTGCCGGTCGAGGGCTACGAAGCGCCCTGGGGACGTGCACAGATCACCTTCTATTATGACAGCGCGCGTGTCGACGCGCCGCCGCGCAGCATTCCTGCGCTTCTCGACTGGGCCCAGGCGCACCCGGGGCGCTTCACGTATCCGCAGCCACCGGCCTTTCTGGGCACGACCTTCCTCAAGCAGGCGCTGCTGGCCTTGACCGATGATCGCGAGGCGCTTTACTCGCCGGTCGGCGAGGCCGATTTCGAGTCCGTCACCGCGCCGCTGTGGGACTACCTGGACCGCTTGCACCCTTATCTGTGGCGCGAGGGTGAGCGCTTCCCCACAGGCGGGCCTCAGATGCGTCAGCTGATGGGCGACGGGGCGTTGAGTCTGGCGTTCACCTTTACCCCCTCCGCCCCGGCCGCTGGGGTGCTCGATTATCAACTGCCACCGACCACGCGCAGTTACATCCTCGACGGCGGCACACTGGGCAACGTGCATTTCGTCGCCATTCCCTTCAACGCCCAGCACAAGGCCGGCGCATTGACGATTGCCAACTTCCTGCTCTCGCCCGAGGCCCAGGCCCGCAAGCAGGATCTCTCGTTGTGGGGCGATGCCACGGTGCTGGACATGTCGCGCCTGAGCCCCGAGCAGCGTGAGGCGTTCGTACGCGATGGCCGGGCCGCCGAGAGTCTGCCGCCGCCCTCCCTGGGCGAGACGCTGCGCGAACCTCATCCCACCTGGATCGAGCCGCTCGAGAAGGCCTGGCGGCAGCGTTACGGCGCGCAATGAGCACGGCCGTTGCCTATCGGCTCGTCGTCGGTGTCCTGCCCTGGCTGACCATTGCCTTGCTCAGCGTGCCGGTGGTCGCCGGCGTGCTGGGCGCGCTGGCGCCGGCCTTCGGCTGGCTGCCGGTACTCGGTGGAGAACGCCTGACCCTGGTGCCCTGGCGGCAGCTCTTCGCGGTGCCGGGCCTCGTCGACATGGCACGACTCAGCCTGGTGACGGGGTTGGCCAGTGCGGCGCTGTCGCTGGGTCTGGTGGTGCTGTTTCTGGGCAGTTTCCTGCACACGCCGCTGTATCGTCGCGTTCAGCGCTGGTTGTCGCCGCTGCTGGCGGTACCCCACGCGGCGGCGGCGATCGGCCTGGCGTTCCTGCTGGCCCCGTCGGGGTGGGTGGCACGAGGCCTGTCCCCATGGGTGACCGGTTGGCAATATCCTCCGGATTTTGCGTTTCCCGGTGACGCCTGGGGGCTGTCGCTCATTTTGGGCCTGGTCATCAAGGAAGTGCCCTTCCTGCTGCTGATGAGCCTGGCCGCCCTGGTGCAGTGCCAGGCTCGCGAGCGCCTGACCGTGGCGCGAACCCTGGGGTATCGTCCGCTGACGGCCTTTCTCAAGGGTGTCATGCCCGGGCTCTACCCCTTGTTGCGGTTGCCCCTCTACGCGGTGGTCGCCTTTGCCACCTCGACGGTGGACGTGGCCATGATCCTGGGGCCCACGACACCGCCACCGCTTGCGGTGTCGGTGGTCGGCTGGCTCAACGATCCCGCTCTGTCGATGCGCTTCATGGCTTCGGCGGGGGCGATGCTGCAACTGCTGCTGACGCTGACGGCGTTGTTGATCTGGTGGACGCTGGAACGGTTGGTGGCGCGCGTCAGCCGGGGCTGGTGCCGGGACGGGCGGCGCCAATGCGGCGACCGCTGGCTGGCCGGCATCGCCTGGCTGGCCATGCGCACCGTGCTGGGCCTGATGATGGCCGCTTTGGCCGGGCTGGCGCTGTGGTCGGTGGCCGGGTATTGGCCGTTCCCGGCGTTCCTGCCGTGGCCGCCGACCGCGCACAACTGGTTGAACGCGGCCGATGATCTGGTCGCCCCGGTGTGGCAAACGCTCGGCGTCGCGCTCGCCGCGACTCTGGTGTCCGTGGTGCTGGTACTGGGCGCGTTGGAGGCGGAGACCCAGCGCCGCCGGCCGATGCGGCCCTGGGCGCAACTGATTCTTTACCTCCCGCTGCTGGTGCCCTCGGTGGCGTTTCTGTTCGGGCTGGTCATGATGCAGGCGCAAGTCGGTGTTCGGCCCGGTCTGGGCGCGGTCATCATCGGGCATGCGGTGTTCGTGCTGCCTTACGTTTTCTTGTCGCTGGCGGAAAGCCATCGACGCCTGGACCCGCGCTGGAGCCAGCAGGCACGTAGCCTCGGCGCCGGTCCCTGGCGGGTCTTCTGGCATGTGCGCCTGCCGTTGTTGCTGACGCCAGTGCTGACCGCGGCGGCGGTGGGCTTCGCGGTGAGCGTTGGCCAGTACCTGCCCACCATTCTGCTGGGCGCCGGGCGCGTGGTCACGGTGACCACCGAGGCGGTGAGCCTGGCGAGCGGGGGAGACCGTCGGCTGACGGCCATTTACGCACTGCTGCAACTGTTGCTGCCGGCGATTGGTTTCATGCTGGCGATGCTGGTGCCGCGTTATGTGTTTCGACGGCGGCGCGATCTGCTGCCAGGCACCGACTGATGAAAGGATGCATGCCATGGCGTCATTGAGGCTCGACGACATCGTCATTCACCAGGGCCAGCACCGCCTGCTGAGCCTGGACACCACGGTCGCCCCCGGTGAGGTGCTCACCGTCATGGGGCCCTCCGGCGTCGGCAAGTCCACCTTGCTGGCGTTCATTGCGGGTTTTTTGAGCCCGACTTTCCAGGCGCAAGGGCGCGTGCTGCTCGATGAGACGCGTATCGATACGCTGCCCGCCGAGCAACGTCATGTGGGGCTTCTCTTTCAGGATCCGCTGTTGTTTCCGCATCTCGACGTGGCCGGCAACCTAGCCTTCGGCATGGTGCGTGAAGGCACGCGTCGGCAACGCCGTGAGCGCATTCATGAGGCCCTAGCGTCGGTGGGGCTGGAGGCATTCGCGGGACGCGATCCGGCGACGCTCTCCGGCGGTCAGAAGGCGCGGGTCGCCCTGCTGCGGGTGCTGTTGTCGCAGCCGCGCGCGATCCTGCTCGACGAGCCGTTCTCCAAGCTGGATGCCGAGCGGCGCGGTGAGATCCGCCATTGGGTCTTCGAGCGCGTGCGCGAACACCGCCTGCCCACGCTGATGGTGACCCACGACGAGGCCGACGCCCAGGCGGCGGGAGGACGCATCATCACCCTCGATGCCGAGCAGTGAAGCTACAATTGAAAAAGAAATCGCCCAGCGAATGAAGCGCCGGGCGAGGATGCAGATTTCTTCTCAGTATTTTGGAATTACTTAACCTTCAGTCTTGGAGATGCACATCGATCCGGTTGTAGAACGTCTTCGAAAGATGCGTCCGCGTGAAAAATGTCTGCGGTGGTTCAGGCATCGGGAAAGGCAGCCCGGTCAACAGTAATGATGTCGGTATACCGTCGGGATCTGTACGCAATGCCTCGAGACGCGCGAAATCGATCAAAAAGCGGGGCGGTTGTGTCACCGTGTCGTGGAGCCGTTTCAAGGCATGGGAACGGCTGGGAATATCGACAGACTCCTCACCACCATGCTTGACAGGGTACAACTGAGCAAAAAGCGTCCCTGCCGCATCCCGGCCGAATTTAACTGGCTCGTCGATGATGCGCACCTGAGTGCCGTTAGGCACGCGTGTGGCAAGGTACTCTATATCTCTTGGCAGCATACGAATACAACCGTGAGAGACACGCATCCCGACGCCTCGTGGCTGATTGGTGCCATGAATCAGATAACCGGGGATATCGAGCATCATGGCGTATTCACCCAAGGGATTGTCAGGGCCGGGTGGCACGACACGCGGTAGCTTCTTACCGTCTTCAGCACGCTCTTTGATGATGCTTTCCGGTGGATACCAGGCGGGGTTCTTGATCGTCATGGTGACGGTCGTCTTGCCCAGCGGGGTTTGCCATCCCTGACGGCCAATCCCGATGGGAAAGGTCTCGACACGGGGTATTTCGCCCTCTTCCACGGGTGGATAGTAATACAGCCGTAACTCGGCAAGATTGATCACGATCCCCTTATGAGGCCCCGGGGGGAGAATGAAACGAGTGGGAACCCTCACCTCGGTGCCTTTACCGGGCACCCAGGCATCGACATTGGGGTTGGCCCGTTGCATGGCTTCGAAGCCGACGCCGTGGCGCAATCCGATATCGATCAACGTATCCTTGGCAGCGGCTTCGACGATCTTGACGCGGCCGATGATATCGCTCGATGCGGGGAGCCGATAAAGTCCCTGCGACCGACTACCAGACGTTTCCTGAGCCTGTGCCCAGCCGGGCAGTGCCAACACCATCAGTATTAGCATCATCCGCCCTACTCGCGGTCTCATTCGCATCGATATTATCTCCATGGGGTACACAACGTATTGAACGATTACCGGGAAACACAATTCAAGTTAGCGGGCTCATAAAAATTCAGATTGGCTTTAATATATCATTCAAAACTTTTCATTCCACCGCTTGCGAAGCCAGATCCATAGCAACCTCAACAAGATCGGCAGCAGCGTAATACTACTGATCAAAGCTATCGCAACCATCCCTCCTCTAGAGCCTGTGGTGATCAAGACTTCTCCGAACATGGTGATTAAATATGCCGTTGGTACCACACCAGCCAAGGTGGCCAACAGAAAGCGCCAGAACGCAAGCGGCGTAAGCCCTGCTGCGTAGCTGATGGCGTCAAATGAAAGAAACGGTATCAAACGCGATGCAAAAACGATGAACATCAATCCAGCTTGGGAGCGCTCCTTTCCCAACCAGCTCATTAGAGGGCGTATACGCGGCCAGCCTTGAAGCACCTCATACCCCAGTTGACGTGCAACACAAAAAGCAATCAAGGCACCAAGCTCGGCACCGATGACGATATAAATTGTCCCCCAGATAGAGCCGTAAGTTGCGCCAGCCACCATGGCAATAGGACCACTGGGGATCGGGCTCATGACAATAGCGACCATCATCAAGCCAATAATGATGATGGGCCCCCAGTGGCCCAGTTGAACAACCCACTCACGCAACGCCTGCTTATTGGTTATGATGGACAGTATTCCGAACTCCATCAGCAACAAATAAATTACGATCAGGCCGCTCAGAATAGCAATGCCCCGTATCAATCTGAACGTCATATCAGGCTTGCTTGCCATATTCGTCTCATGTCGTATATCGAGGCCTCGGTCAGTCAATGAGAGTGGTGCTTCACACATCTCCATTTTTTATTGTACCGATGTGCATGTCTCACTGCATTCTGCTAGGCAAGGCGCATCATTAGAGTAACGAGCCAAGGTCCAAGCTGACCGTTGGATAGGCGGGCACCATGGCCTTCAGACTACAGACTAGCTGCCTTCAGGCCCAGCTTGATCGCCCGCCCGAACATGTTAATCAACTCAGCGTATTCGGAAACGAGCATATGGGCACCCAATATCTCATTAGATTGATTGTCGATGAGGATCTTGACCGCTGCACAGTACTTGCCAACACGCAGGTTGTAATACCAGCCGCCGGTATCGGTGTAATTGACACGCACGTCATAGCCTGCCGCCTTGGCCTCCAATTCGAGCATTCCCACCCGAGCAAGTGGCGCATAGGTTCGACCGTTACAGGTTAACGGCCCACACCCGCCACCGCATCGAAGAATATTGTCGGCCGCTGCCAGAGCGAGTTGACGAAAATCGCGGTTACGCTGGTGGCCATGGCGACCATCGCCCAGACAGGATAGATCAGGCCAGTAGCGGCCAGCGGGATGCCGATGCCATTGAATAAAAATGCGAGTCCCACGTTCTGCAGCATTTTGCGATAGCCCCAACGGCTGATGTCTATTGCCGTCACCACGGCGTCCACCCGGCTGTTGAGAATGATAATGTCGGCGGCGTCAATGGCAATGTCGGTGCCGCCACCCATGGCAATACCCACGTCCGCCTGCATCAGGGCGGGGGCATCGTTGATGCCGTCGCCGACCATGGCGACCCGCTGGCTTCGCTGCATCGTACGCAGTCGGTCCGCCTTCTGTTCGGGCAACACGCCGGCATGTACTTCATCGATACCGGCCTGTTGGGCGATATGGTGGGCGGTGCGCTCGTTATCGCCAGTCAACAGGGCGGTGCGGATACCCATCGACTGTAACCTGGCCACCGTGTCGGCGGCGTCGGGGCGCAGGGCGTCACCGAGTGCGATGGTGCCCAACAAAGATCCGTCGCGGGCCACAACAATCACCGTATGGCCCTGGGCTTCGTCCGATTCCACGGCATCGCCAACGGATGTCATTTCCACGCCGGCCGCTTCAGCAAAACGGGGGCTGCCCACCAGTACCTGTTTGCCATCCACCTGCGCGGTGACACCACGGCCGGATTCGGCCTGAAAATCGGCGATCTCGGGGAAGTCTATATTCCGTTCAAGTGCCGTTTCAACAACGGCCCGCCCCAATGGGTGCTCGGAGGCCACTTCGACGGCTGCAGCCAGCGCCAGCAGCGCATCGTCGTTGCCATCCACGCTGTACAGAGAGCGTACAGCGGGGCGCCCCTCGGTAAGGGTGCCGGTCTTGTCGAATACCACCTTGTTCACTTTGCGCAGGGCCTGAAACGCCTCGCCGGTGCGCATCAGTACGCCCTGGTCCGCGGCTTCCCCGGCACCACGCACGATGGACAGAGGTGCGGAGATGCCTACCGCGCAGGGGTAACCCATGACCAGCACGGTCAAGGCGGCGAACACGGCCCGCTCCAGTGCCGGCTCGCCTCCGATCAGGAGCGGGCCGACAGACCAGAAGCCAAAGGCGAGGGCCGATATGATCAACACGGCCGGCGTGTAGATCCGCAACACACGATCTACCAGGTGCAGCAACCCCGGCTTGAGTGCGCGTGCGTCCTCGATGCTGCTGATCACTTGCTGGAGAAAGCTTTCGTTGCCGATTGCCGTTACGCGTACAAGAAGGGTGCCGGAGCCATTGATGGCGCCACCCACGAAGGTATCCCCGGTCGCCTTCTCCACCGGCAACGGCTCGCCCGTGATCAGGGATTCATCCACGGCCGAGCCGCCTTCGACCACCTCGCCGTCCAGGGGGATGCGTTCTCCGGGCCGAATCCGTACCCGCATGCCAACCTCAACCTGGTCCGCAAGCATGTCGCGCTCACCGTCCTCGGTAACGACACGCGCCGTCTCCGGCTGCAAGTCAAGCAAACGCTTGACCGACTGCGAACTGCGAGTCTTGACGATCAGCGATAACCATTCAGAGAACAGGTGATAGGTCAGCACCATGACCGAGACGGCGAAAAACGCCGCAGTGGGGTAGCTTTCGGGAGATGCGATCAGACCGATGGCACCGCCGGTCAGCCCGGCGAAGGCGCCGATTTCCACCAGTACGTGCTGGTTGAGGATACCACGGCGCAATGCCTGGAAGGCCATGTTCAGCATTTGCCGTGCCACACCAAACACCATAATCAGCGCCAGTGCGCCAACCACCAGTGGTTCATAGCCAGCCAGCACGTCGCCGGTGCGCAGTGCGAGAAACCCCAAGCCACCCGCCGCCAATAAGCCACTGCTAGTGAGCGCGGCGGTCATGCCCTGGCCGCGCAGCACCGCAAAGCCAAACAGGACCAGGCTGACGTAAACCAGCGCGGAAAGCCCCAGGGTCCAGGCAGAGGTAAAATCGACAATCAATCCGACCGCTGCCAGGCTCATGGCCAGGGCGACAACAAACCGATTGCGCTCGACAGCCAGCGCCCGTTCCTGGCGCTCGAACGGTTCCACCTTGCGCGGGTCGCTCAGGGTATAGCCAACCTGCTGCAAGGTACCCATCAGGGCCTCGGCGCTGTTCTCCCGGGCGTCGAACTCCACCAGTGCCTGTTCGTGGGTCAGGCTCACCGCGACCCGACGCACGCCGGATTTCTTGCCCAGCGCGCTTTCAATCGTGCCCGTACACAGCGAGCAGTGCAGTCCACCGATATGAGCCTTGACCCGCTGAATGTCGGGGTCCCCCGTGGATTCCAGACTCCAGGGCCGGGTGTCTTCGTCGGCTGTCGTGGCTGCCGTATTCATGACGCATCCCCTTGATAAAATGAGGTCATGTTTCAAGGGTAGGCCCCGTACCAAGATACGGAGTCAAGTGGCCGAGAAATATCAAACGGATCACGTCGGGAAGGGCGCTAAATCAGGGAGGACGTACCTCGTCTTTGGGCCTAAGCCAGCGCCAGCCAGAAGGTCCAGAGGCCCAGCACGACCATTATGGCGCCGGTCAAGCGGGGCATCCGCCCCGCGAGCCGCGTGAGGTGTTCCAGCCAGCGATGGCCGCGGGCGGTAAAAACAATGAACAACAGAGGTGCGGAAAATGCCAGCCCGAACACCATCAGGGTCGACGCGCCAAAGATAACTGCACCATCCGTTGCACCCCGGGCAGCGGCGTCGCCGAGCAGCACCGCAAGCAGAGGAGCGGCACAGGCGGGAACATTCAAGCCAAACACCACGCCTAAACCGGGACCACCGGGAATGCGGTTGATGCGTGGCAGAAAACGGTTCACCAGTTCAATAAACCAGGAGGTGCCACCCCCCAGGTAAAGCACCCCAACCACCACATAAATACTCCCGAGCAGAACCCAGAGGCTTTGCTGCAACCCGGTGAAGGCGGCGCCAACGAAGACGGCAACCACGCCAAGCACGGCCATTAAAGAGGCCCGCATCAGGGCAAAAAGCAGTGTGTGAGCAACCTTCATCCGCTGTGACAAGTCTTCGAGGTAGCGGATGAACAACAAGTGACTGCCCACGGAACAGGGCTCAATGAAGGCCAGTAACCCAAGGCCGGCGGCCAGAGGCAAGGCAACTGAAAATTCCAAGGTTTACTCTGTTGTCTTCACGATGTTTGCAGAATAGCCCGCACCGCGCACGGCCAATGCAAGTTGCTCGTCCGAAATCCGTGATTCGTCAACCGCCACCCTCGCTTCACCGCTTTCATGGGAGACGGAACACCCCTTGACCCCTGTTTGCTGCTCGAGAACATGACGGACAATTTCCTCGCACCCATTGCAGTGCATACCACCGATTGAAAGCCTGACTGTCTGCATGCTTATCTCCTCACTCATTGTCGGTCTGCTGGCAGGCCCTGCGTTCTGCTCCAGCGCATCAAATATGGAACAGCACTGCAACGGACCCTGCCCGGGACAACGGTCCACAAGTGCCGCGAGGCCCTGGCGGATTCGCCGTAACTGGTCAATTTTCTGGTCTACATCGTGCAGTTTTGTCATCGCCCGTTGCCGTACATCACCTGCACCAGCCTGGTCGCTGCCGGCATCACGCAGCGCAAGCAGCTCAGCGATCTCACGCAGGGAAAAACCCAACTCTTGTGCGCGGCGAATAAAGTGCAGCCGCCGCACCGTCGCCCCTGAGTAAATGCGGTAACCACCTTCCCCGGGGCGTGGTGGCTGTTCAATGAGTTTGCGCCGTTCGTAAAACCGAATCGTCTCAACCCCGACGCCCACCACGTCAGCCACTTTACCAATCGTCATGTCAGTCATGGCGGCACCTTCGCGATTCCTGAGCTCAGATTAACTCCCGTACTGTGGTACGGGGTCAAGGTTCTCCCCATGCGTTTCTCAACCTGCGCAGCAGGACAATTGTCTTACATCCTTGGTAAAGGTCTGTGCACAAAGCTTGAGGCCTTCGACCATGGTCAGGTAAGGAAACAACTCGTCGCCGATGTCCTGCACTGTCATGCCTGCCCGTAGCGCCATCACCGCTGTTTGAATCAGCTCACCGGCCTCACCTGCCACGGCCTGTACGCCCAGCAACCGTCCCGTCTCGCGTTCGGCCACTATTTTGATAAAGCCATGGGTGTCGAAATTGACCAGCGCACGCGGCACGTTCTCAAGTTCCAGCACACGGGTATCCACGTTGAAACCTTGCTCAAGCGCCTCGGCTTCCGTCAGGCCAGCGGTGGCAACCTGTGGGTCAGTAAACATCACCCCCGGCATGGCACTGAGATCCAGGGTGGCCTCGCCTCCTGTCATGTTCACGGCCGCCCGACTGCCCCCGGCAGCGGCGACATAGACAAATTGCGGCTGATCGGTACAGTCACCGGCGGCATAGACACCGGGAACCGTGGTTTGCAGATGCTCATCCACCTGGACTGCGCCACGGGAGGTTTCCACGCCGATGCCCGCCAGGTTCAGAGCTTCGGTATTGGGTGTCCGGCCGGTGGCCACCAGCAGTTGATCCGCTCGCAATGAGCCCGAATTGGTGTCGACGGTGAACTCATTGTCGCTATAGTCCACGCGGCTAGCCTGGGTCTGCCTGAGAACCTTGATACCCTCTCGCTTGAACGCTGCCTCTATGGCGTCACCGATGGCGGGGTCCTCACTGGAAAGCATCCGGCTGCGGGCCAGCACGGTGACCTCGCTACCCAGCCTGGCGAAGGCCTGGGCTAACTCTAGGGCAACGAAACCGGCACCGATCACAATCAGCCGTTCGGGTACTGTATCCAGTACTAATGCACTGGTGGAGGTCCGGTACGGCGTATCGGCCAGCCCCGGTATCGGCGGCTCTGCTGGGCGGGCGCCAGTGCCAATAAAGGCGCGGTCGAAGTGAACAGTCTGCTCACCGCCGTCGTTCAGCCTGACCGTCAGATTATGACCATCGACAAACCGGGCCTCACCTTTCAGGACGGTGATGGCTGTGTGGTCGCGCAGTATGCTTTCGTACTTGTTGTCGCGCAGTTCCTCGACACGTGCCTGCTGTTGCTGAACCAGTTTCGCCCGGTCCACCTTTGGAGCCTGCTGCGCGCTTACCCCCTCGTCAAAGGGACTTTCCTTGCGCAGATGCGCGATATGGGCAGCGCGGATCATGATCTTCGAAGGGACACAGCCGGTGTTAACGCAGGTGCCGCCGATAGTGCCGCGTTCGATCAGGGTAATGCGGGCGCCGCGCTCGACCGCTTTCAGGGCGGCCGCCATGGCTGCGCCGCCGCTGCCAATGACGGCGATATGCAGGTTGTTGTCATTACTCATTCGGGGAACTCCTTGAATCTGTAGAGGCTTTCTCACAGTAAGCGTCGTATTGCTTTTTGCGCCATACGGCATAGGCGGTCAGACCAATGAATAAGGCCAGGGCTGGAAGCAGCACGTAGTCGAGATAACCGGTCAGGGCTGCCAGACCCACAGTGCTCAGCAGAATCACCAGGATCGGCGTGAAGCAGCACAACGCCACCAGGACGGTACCAATCACGCTCGCACGCAGCAGGGTTTTTGGGTTCTTCATGGTCACTCCCGGTCCGCTTCCGAGGGCTTCAGTGTGGATGGATAGCCGGCACCGCCCGTGGCCTGGGTTAAGGCTTCGACGGATGTTAGTTTATCGTCGAAGGAGACCACAGCCTCACGATCCGGGTAGTTCACGTCGACTTGTGAAACACCGTCTACCTTATTTAAAGCCAACTTGACGGTGATCGGGCAAGCAGCGCAATTCATACCCGGTACCGAGAGTGTCACGGTTTGCATAGCAGCCAGGGCAGGCATGCTGAGCAGGGCGGTGACCAATGTGAGGACAAAACGCATTTTCATGGAAAATCTCCTATCAGTAGAAAAGAGGAAGAGCATAAGGGAACACTAGAGCGATCAGCACCAGTACTGATATCCCCCAGAAGATTACCTTGTAGGTCTTTTCCACCTGGGGTACGGCACATATCTCTCCCGGCCGGCATTGTTCTACTGGCCGATAGATCCGGCGCCAGGCGAAGAACATGGCCACCAGTGCGAGGCCGATGAAAACCGGACGATAGGGTTCGAGAGCCGTGAGGTTACCAATCCAGGCACCGGAAACGCCCAGGGTGATCAGTACCAGCGGCCCGAGGCAGCAGGCTGAGGCAAGAAGCGCCGCGATACCCCCGGCAGCCAGGGGCCCGCGCCCCGATCTGGAATTCGACATAACGCCTACACCTTTTATGATTCTGTTCGATGGGATAAGGTTACTTCCGTAGTCAGCTACGGAGTCAAGGCAGATGTCGGATAACGCAGATTCACTCACCATCGGTGGCCTGGCCAGGGCAGCCAACGTTCATATTGAGACGATCCGCTATTACCAGCGGCAAGGGTTATTACCGGAACCCGAACGTCCCCCGGGTGGTATCCGGCGCTATGGCGATGCCGATATCGACCGGTTGACGTTCGTGAAAACGGCGCAGCAGTTTGGCTTTAGTCTCGACGAAATCGGCGACCTTCTGCGACTGGATGATGGCGCTCACTGTCAAGAAGCCAGCACGCTCGCAGAACACAAGTTGCGTGACGTGCGTGAAAAGATCGACGGGCTGGCACGAATCGAGAAGGTACTGAACGACTTGGTCACTCGCTGTCATGCCCATCAAGGGGACATCTGCTGTCCGCTCATCGCCTCATTGCATGAGGGATTCGAGTCAAACGATTCGCGATGAATGCCTTTCATGACGCTTCTAAAAGCATCTCGCTTCCCCAATTGATAACCCTGGGGCCATCGCTGGCGGTAAATTATTTATCTTGCTGTAAGTTTTCTTTTCCGAGAAACGACCTAGCCATGAAAGCTCTCACAACATTGTCTACACCCACAATCGCCGCGATAGTTATCGGTATTTTTCGCGACGCAATTTAAGGTGGCCGTAGTCTCAGTCTGCTCCGGATGAGATTTTTATGCTTGCTATGCCGCGTCGCCCGCCGGAGGTGAGTCGATGAACAGCCTGCTATATGGATTGGGACGCTTGTTGGCGGCTTACCTCAATCAACCTATACATAGGCATTATTCTCAGCCGCCGGCTGATGTCACGGTGTTGGGCGAGCTGCTAAAGCCCGCCGATATCTTATTGGTGGACGGCGATCGTCGTATCAGCACGGCGATCAAGTATCTGACGCAATCGACCTGGTCGCATGCCGCGATATACATCGGCCGCCTGCCGTTGACGGGAGGAGGCTTCGATCAGCCTGCGTTCGTCGAAGCAGATGTCGAAAATGGTGTTCACGTCGTGGGGCTCGATAGCTTCGCAGGCTTGCAGTTGCGTCTATGCCGGCCCATAGGTCTGACCGAAGAAGACGCCACGCGGGTGGTGGATCACGTTTGCGCACGTATCGGCAACCGCTATGACCTCAAGAATATCTTCGATCTCGTCCGTTACCTGCTTCCCACCCCGCCGGTGCCCACCGCATGGCGGCGACGCATGCTGGCGCTCGGCAGCGGCGATCCTACTCGCGCGATTTGTTCCTCGTTGATCGCGGAAGCTTTCCAATCCGTGCGCTTTCCGATTTTGCCGGTGATCGAATTGCTGCCGGGCCTTTCCCGCGATTGTGTCGGCTGCGTCCGAGAGCAATGGCACATTCGTCACCATAGCCTGTTCGCACCACGGGACTTCGATGTCTCTCCCTACTTCGCCATCATAAAACCCAACATGTTCAATAGCTTCGACTATCGCAACCTGCCATGGGACTCCATGGGGGCAGTGAAAACATCGTCTCCTCGAAACTCTGAAAGCCTCCAATGAGGTTGTTAATACCTCCCAAGGCCATTGAAAAATTCTTGGGGATATCCCGATGTGATAGTCAAAAATAGCTAGATGGTAATAAAAAGAGAGTAAGTAATCACGTCGTATGGCGACAAATAGATGAGACCACAAAGACACCTCATCAGGAGGGCATTGCCATGAGATCCTTACTATCAAAGTCCATCGCTATCGCGGCCATCTCACTGGCCTCGTTTCCGTCACTCGCCATGGACAGTGTGGCAGTAGAGCGGTTCCAATCACAAAATCAAGCGCCCTTGAACATAGGTCGTGAAGGGGGTGGCACTTCTAGTCCAAAAATGGTGACGGAAGTCAATGGCCACAGTCAGCATGAAGGCCTAAAGAAAGTCGACATGGGCAATCACGATGGCCTGCGTCGCAACGTTGAAAGCAGAGTTCATGCTGTCGATAAGTAAGGCTGCAATGTGCAGCGAGTTGATATGAAACATTCATTGCTCATTGCATTTTAGAGAGTGGAGTCCGCCACTCTCTTTTTTTATAACCGCGTAGTCATCCGCCCTGCCCAAGGCCCTCGGAAGGTCTGAGGTGGCGGATGCAGGGCTCCTGTAAGGGTTCACGTCGATGTCCGACAAAGGGTGTGTTCATGAGGTTGTGCGGTGCCTTCTATCGCCGCCTTCCAAGCCTATATCCGACAGGTCGTGTAGCGTGGACGAATTCTTGCAACAGGGAGGATGGCCTGAGATGAGGATAAACATGACAGGGAAGCTGATGGTGGCCTGGGGCCTGCTCATCGGTGCGCAGAACACCTGGGCCGCCGACATCGCGTTTTCCGCCCAGGAAATGGCCGCCTGGGAGACGCGCTCCTTCGAAGGCGAGACGCGTTACACGGTGGTCCGCGACAATGGCGCCGAGGTGCTCGAGGCGAACGCGCGGGGCCAGGCTTCCGCCAAGTACCTGGAGCGCGAGGTCGATCTGAGCGAGACCCCTTATCTGCACTGGT
This sequence comes from Chromohalobacter sp. HP20-39, assembly GCF_033052815.1. Taxonomy (NCBI): domain Bacteria; kingdom Pseudomonadati; phylum Pseudomonadota; class Gammaproteobacteria; order Oceanospirillales; family Halomonadaceae; genus Chromohalobacter; species Chromohalobacter sp. HP20-39. Next base: position 325,956 of record NZ_JAWHTP010000001.1, read on the forward strand.
GCTGGAAGGTGGATGCTCGTTATGCGGGGCTCGACGAGCGCACCCAGGCCGGCGACGACTATCCCGCCCGGCTCTACGTGGCGCGCAAGACGGGCCTGCTGCCGTGGCAGGTGCAATCGGTGAACTACGTATGGTCTTCCAATCAGGCCGTCGGAGCACGCTGGCCGAATGCCTTCACCGACCGGGCGATGCTGCTGGCCCTTCAGGGCGAGCAGTCACCGGTCGGTGAATGGCGGGCGGAAGTGCGCGATGTGAGCGCCGATTACCAGGCGCTGTTCGGCGAGGACGTGAGCGAGATCGACGGCGTGGCGCTGATGAGCGATGGCGACAACACGGGCGGCGACGCCACCGCCTGGTATTACGGCGTCGGCTTCTCCGACTCGCCGACGCCCCCGAATTGCCCAGGGTGAACCAGAGGAGAGAGCAGCATGCTGACAATGATACGGCGGTTGTTGGGGGATAAAGACATGCCTGAGCGGTCTCCACAAGCCCAGGAAGAGGCCGATCGCGAAGCACGCAAGCTGGCCCTCTACCATTTCGAGGGATGCCCGTTCTGCTGGAAGGTCAGGCGTGCCCTGACCAAGTTGCGTGTCGATATCACGATGCATGACATCCACAAGGATCCCGCTGCCAGAGCGCAATTGGTGGCCGGCGGTGGCAAACAGACCGTACCGTGCCTGCGGATCGACGAAGGCGGGACGACGACCTGGCTTTATGAGTCCAGCGATATCGTCGAGCATTTGAAGAATCGATTTGCCGTGTCACCGTCCGCATGAGCGAGGTCATGGCACAAGAAAGCCCGGCAACGCCATGGTTGAGCGTGGTCGTGCCGGTGTTGAATGAAGCCGAGACGATCCAGGCCTGCCTGACCGCCTTGTTGCCGTTATGGGTCTGCGGTGTCGAAATCGTGGTCGTCGACGGCGGTAGCGACGACGACACCGTCGCCCTGGCGCGTCCTCTGGCGAATCGGGTCTTGGTCAGTGAACGCGGCCGGGCCCGGCAGATGAATCACGGCGGTCGGGAGAGTCGTGGCGACTGCCTGGTCTTCGTGCATGCCGATACGCGCCTGCCGCGTCGCGCCGATCTGCTGATCGACTGGGCACTGAAGGGCCCGGCGTGCTGGGGGCGCTTCGACGTCGAGATCGAGCGCGGATTCGCGCTGGCGGGGTTGGTGGGCTGGAGCATGAACCGGCGCTCGCGCCTCACCGGCATCACCACGGGCGACCAGGCGATCTTCATGACACGCGAAGCGTTCGGGATCGTCGGCGGTTTCCCCGACCAGCCGCTGATGGAAGACATCGAAATCAGCCGGCGCCTGCGTCGCCTGTCCGCGCCGGCTTGCCTCGCCCCGCGGGTGACCACGTCCGCGCGGCGCTGGCAGCAGCAGGTCCCGTTACGCACCATCGTCACGATGTGGTGGCTGCGCCTGCGCTACTGGTGCGGTGTATCGCCCTGGGCCCTGGCGGGGGAGTACACCGATGTCCGCTGACGCGATGATCTCCAGCGCCGAGGTGACGCTGCTGGTGTTCGCCAAGGCGCCGATCCCCGGCAAGGTCAAGACCCGGCTGATGCCGGCACTCGATGCCGAGCAGGCGCGCGATGTGCATGTCGCGCTGCTCGAGCGCACGCTCGAGGCGGCTTGCCAGACCTTTCCTGCCGCACGGGTACAGCTGTGGGCGGGGCTGGCGCCGAGTCATCCGTTGCTTGAAGCGCTGGCGGCGCGACACGGCATCGCGCTGCGTGCCCAGCCGTCGGGCGATCTCGGGCAGCGGATGCACACCGCCTTGTCCACCCAGCGCGGCCCGGCGCTGCTGATCGGCAGCGACTGTCCCGTGCTGACGCCGGTGCTATTGGCGCGCTGTGCGCGGGCGCTGGACGCCCACGATCTGGTGATGCTGCCCGCCGAGGACGGCGGTTATGCATTGATCGGGGGCCATCGGCTCCCCGCAGAGCTGTTCACGGACATGGCCTGGGGTGGCAGCGAGGTGGCGGCGCAGGCTCTCGCCCGGGCACGGGAGCTGGGCCTTCGCGTGGCCTGCCCCGGTACGGTATGGGACCTCGACACCCCGCGTGATCTCGAGCGCTGGCAAATGTTGGACGCCGCGACATGAATACTGGTCTTATCGAGTGGAGACCGGCGTGTTTTGTTGCCATGCTGAGCGATGGTCATCGATTGGGAAGAAACACCATGTCAGCAAGCCCCGACTCAGCACATGACGCGGAATCTCTCGATGCGCGTCAACGTCGCCTGGCGGCGGTAAGGCCGCGACTACTTGCCTTCGCGCGTATGCAATTGCGTGATGCCTCCGAGGCAGACGATGTCGTGCAGGAAGCCTTGATCACCGCCGTCGAGAAGGATGCACACTTTGCAGGCAAGTCCGGCTACGAGACCTGGGTCTTCGGCATTCTGAAAAACAAGATTCTCGACGCCCTGCGTGCCCAGAAGCGTCGCGGAAGATGGCAGCCCTGGGAAGATGACGGCGTCGAGGCGGCCGTGGAAAATCAGTTTCAGGCAACGGGGAGATGGCAGGAGTTGGCGCGCCCCAGCTCCTGGGGCGATCCCGAGAGCACGCTTGCCAGCGAGCGGTTCTGGCAGGTATTCGATAGTTGCATGATCGCGTTGCCCGAGAATATCGCCCGAATCTTCACCATGCGCGAACTCATGGGGCTTTCCACTCGCCAGATCTGCGAGGAGGCCGGTATCAAGGAAAACAACTGCTGGGTCATCCTGCATCGCGGTCGCCTGTTGTTGCGCGCGTGTCTGGAAAAAGGCTGGCTGACGGAGGCCGACTCATGAAAATGCTGATGTGCCGGGAGGCCACGTGCCTCATGTCGAAGCGTCTGGATGTGCCTTTGGGCATTCAGGAAAAAATGACGCTGAAATTTCACCTGGCCATGTGTGGGGCCTGCAAACAATGCAATAAGCAGTTTCAATTGATTCACGATGCAGGACGCGTCTTGGAACATCAGACCACGGCCCTGCCATTCGATCTGGGTGGCGATTCTCGATGACACACCACGAAACACGAGAAGACGTTGCCCGGGATCCCCTGACCGCACTCTTGAAACCCATCTTCATGGGGAGCGATTTTTACCATGTCGCCAAGCAATGCGGTGATTGGCTGCTGTCGCATGAACATGCCGTCGCCCCGAGCTTTCATCTGGTGACCGAGGGGCAGTGTCGTCTTACCTGGCATGACGGGGGCGAAGAGCATTTGCAGGCTGACGATCTGGCGTTTTTCCCTGGTGATGCGCCGCACCAACTGACACCCAAGGGCGTGTCTACCGACACGCCGATGCAGGTAGTACCGCTACGCAGTTCGCGACCCGGCGTGGGGTTGATCTGTGGACATTTTCGCTTCGTGCACGATGTTCCTCCGGCCTGGTTCGGTGCGTTGCCGCGTATCGTGCGTATTCCCCGGAAGGCGCGTGGGCGGGTGTTTCAGCATGCGGTCGAGGCCTTTGCCGAAGAGCTGTCCAACGGTGATGCGCCCGGACACGCCCCAGTGACGAATGCCTTGGCCAATGCCCTGTTGATCTTGATGCTGCGCCACTGTCTGGAGACGCGGCTGCTCGATCAGCGTCATTTGATGGCGTTTCTGGACACACCGGTTAGCCGGGCACTCAAGCTGTTGCATGAAGACCCGCGACGCGACTGGACGCTGCAAGAACTGGCCCGTGCCGTGGGGCTTTCCCGTTCGAGTTTCAGTGAACGTTTCCATCGCGTCGTGGGGATGACCGTGGTGCGCTATCAAGGACGACTGCGCATGATATTGGCGGACCAGGCCCTCACCAACGGCGAGAGCATCGTAGGGGCCATGCTGGCCAGCGGCTATCGCTCGGAATCCACCTTTCGCAAGGCCTACAAGCGGATCAGGGGCGTGCCGCCCTCACGTCTCAAAACGCACGCTACGGAGTGACCACCTCGCTGACCTGCAACACCGGTTCCACATTGGTGAAGTGGGGAACATCGTCCATGAGTGTTTGGCCAACGGCATCAAAAGCCGACTCGAAGGCCTCCGCCGAATCGAATCCCAGATGAGCAATTAAGTGGTAGGGAGACGCGGCATCGGTACCGCGATGAATCCTCGCATAACGCAGGCCGTGTTCGCCTAGTTTTTCCTCGACAAGAGAAACATGTTTTTCCAGGTAGTACTGATCATCGAAGATAAGATCATTCTGGTTGGGATACGCTACCATGACGTCGATCATTGTCGTCTCCAGATAGTTAAGTAATGGAAGAGTTTAAGGGGGCGACGGACGCCACGTGAGGCGCCCGCTGCCCTTATGCCTGTTATGAAGGTCGGGCTAGTTTCTTGAATGTTGCGCCAAGTACGGTGCCCCAGATCCAGTGCAAGATCAGCGTCATGACCGGCGCCATCGGGCCTATGTTCATGCCAAAGAAGCCGGCGCCTGCCATAGGCATGGCAATCACCATCATTACAAGCCAGGCTCCTGTACTGAACAGCATGCCTTTGGCAATTGGTTTCATGCCCGGCAGGGAGTCGACGAGCAAGGAAAATAGCAGCCCCCAGAGCACCGTGCCGATGATGAAGTGCATCAGCCAACCCACTAAGGGGGAGGGGGGCAGCCCCATTCTGGCATGCAGCATCTGCGCCAGCATCTGGATGACATTCAGCTGGGGCATGATTCCCATGCTGGCCTTGATCAGCATGATGAGCGACAGGACGATAGTGGCGACAAAGCCAGCTATCATGCCGCTTGTGAAACGGTTCATGGTAAGCTCCTTACCCGGGTTGCTAAAGTTTCTCAACGAATTGGAGCATTGAAAGGCGAGTTTCAGCCTATTCATGTCGTCTCGTCTGGTTAGTCGAAACCTGGCTCTAAACCTTACAAGCCGTTATGCCCGGGGGTTGGTGAAACCTCTGCTATGAGTTGCCGGCCCAGTGCTATGAGTGAGTCAGCTTGCCAGTCCGGTTCGAAGAGTTGTGTGTCGATCACTTTTCCGGGGCGAGCGATGAACCCGGTCCTATATCCCGCGCTGGCGGCGCCGATAAGGTCCCAGCCATGAGCCGCGATCATGACCAGCTCACGCGGTGATACTTGCCAGTGATCGGCAACATATTGGTATGCGCTTGGGCTTGGCTTGTAGGTCTCTACGGAATCGACACTTAGCACGACGTCGAAAAGGTCTCGCAATCCGGCGTTTTCCAACTGACACTGCACGGCGTCGAGGGTGCCGTTAGTCAGAGCGGTCAATTGATAGCCTGCAGCGCGAAGCTTGGTGAGGGCAGGCGCCGCATCGGGATGTGGCGGCAAGGTGATCAGTATGTCGAGGAGCTGACGCTGATGGTCGTCGCTAATGTCGACACCATGACGCAAACCGGTTTGTCGCAAGGCACTTTTCGCGAGCAGCCCGAAGGGAAGGTAGCGACCGGCAAGGGTGGTCGTCATCCATGCCTCTTCCAGGGTCAGGAACCACTCGCCGCGCACGGCCGCATTGCCAAATATCTTCTCGAAAAGCGGCGTCAATGCTGCGGTATCGAGCAGCGTCTCATTGATATCGAATACCAGGATCATGTGTATTTTCCGCTGTCAGGTAAAGGACCCCATCACTCAAGCATGCATGGCCGTGATTCGCAGCGATTTCGGCTTGATGATGTACGCTGCGACATGAATTGGAGACGTGGCGTAGCATTCTTTGTGCCCGAGGGGGACTACCCTAGTGGCTGACATACATCATCACGAGGATGAGCTACATGACGGACTTCACACTGCATACGGTCGACAGTGCACCCCAAGAAGCCAAGGATCGCCTGGAAAGCACGCAAAAACAGATGGGGTTTTTGCCCAACCTGTTCGCCAAGATGGCGGAGGCTCCGGCACTTCTGGAGGCCTATCAGACACTGGATGGCATCTACTCACGGACCAGTCTGACGGCGGCTCAGCAGCAGGTTGCGCTACTCGCCATCAGTTCCGTCAACGGTTGCAGTTTCTGCGTGGCCGCCCATACCGGCGGCGCAAAAGCCGCCAAGGTGCCGGAGAGCGACATCGAGAAGCTGCGCGACCTGCAAAACCCCGATGACCCGAAACTCAACGCCGTGTCGCGCTTCGCCAAGCATCTCGTCGAGGCACGGGGCTGGGCCGAGGACGCCGAGGTGAAGGCGTTTCTGGAGGCCGGATTCGAAAAACAGCAGGTACTCGAACTGGTCCTCGCCGTCAGTCTCAAGACGCTGTCCAACTACACCAATCATATCGCCGGCACACCGCTTAACGACGAGTTGAAGTCGCTGGAATGGCAGGATCCGCGTACCTGAGGGATGTGAACGTGAACGCACGATGTTAGCGGTTGTGTAAGAAAAAGCGGGCGATATACCGGAACCGGTATATCGCCTTTTTCATGGCGATAATGGCAACCACGTGTAAGGATCAGGGGGCGGGCACGACTCAATCCCTGAACGCGTCGCCACGCTGGGCCACTGCATGGAGCTGGCGAGCCGGCGCGCGGGTATCGTGTCACCGGTAACGTCGATACCTGCCGATCACCGTAGAAACAAGGGGGATGGATTGAAACATTATCGCGTGGTAATTCTGGGCGTAGTCCTGGTGGCAATCATTGCCTTCTTCGCGGGGGGCTTCGACGATTACCTGACGCTCGAGTCCATCAAGTCGCTACAAGGTCGGTTCGATCAATGGTTCGCCGAGTCTCCCTGGCTGGTCGCCGGTGGCTTCTTTCTCGTCTACGTGCTGATCGCCGCGCTCTCGCTGCCCGGCGCCGCGTTTCTGACGCTCCTGGGTGGTGCCCTGTTCGGCCTGGGCTGGGGGTTCTTGATCATCTCCTTCGCCAGCACGATCGGCGCCACTCTGGCGTTTCTAGTCTCCCGTACGCTGTTCAGGGAAACCGTGGAGCGTCGCTTTTCTCGATATCTGGACACGATCAATAAAGGTATCGAGCGTGATGGCGCGCTGTATCTATTCAGCCTGCGACTGGTGCCGGTTTTCCCGTTTTTCGTCATCAATCTGGTGATGGGTCTGACCCGACTGCGTACCTCGGTGTTCTATGTCGCCAGCCAGATCGGCATGATTCCGGGCACGCTGGTCTACGTGAACGCCGGCCAGCAACTCGGCGAGCTGCAATCGCTGGGTGGCGTCGTGTCGCCGTCGCTGCTGTTCTCCTTCGCCCTGCTGGGCGTCTTCCCGCTGATCGCACGTTGGGTCGTCGACGGGCTGCAACGCCGCAAGCGCTATCGGGGGTATACCAAGCCGCGGCACTTCGATGTCGACATCCTGGTGATCGGCGGCGGCTCGGCGGGACTCGTGACCAGCTACATCGCCAGTGCGGTGCGGGCCAAGGTCGCGCTCGTCGAACGCGACGCCATGGGGGGCGACTGTCTCAATACCGGCTGCGTGCCCTCCAAGGCGCTGATTCGCGCCGCGCGGGCCGCCCAGAACGTGCGTGACGCCGAGCAGCTGGGTGTGCACGCAGGGGCGCCGCGTATCGACTTCGGCGAGGTCATGGGCCATGTGCGGCGTGTCATCGAGGAAGTGGCACCCCATGACAGCGAGGAACGCTATACCGGACTGGGCGTCGAGGTGAAACGCGGCACGGCGCGACTGCTGTCACCGTGGACGGTGGATGTCGACGGCCAGCCGCTGACGGCTCGGCATATCGTCATCGCCACCGGGGCCACGCCCAAGGTGCCGCCGATTCCGGGCATCGAGCAGGTTGACGTACTGACTTCCGAGAACCTGTGGACGCTGACCGAGCAGCCGCGCCGCCTGGTGGTGCTGGGCGGTGGCGCAATCGGCTGCGAGCTCGGCCAGAGCTTCGCCCGCCTGGGTAGCCAGGTCACGCTGGTCGAGGGCGCCGAGCAGCTGCTGGGGCGCGAGGATGACGACGTCGGCGAACTCGTCGCCGGCCTGCTCGCCGAGGAAGGCCTCGAGGTCATGACCGGCACCCGGGCGCTGTCGGTGACGGTCGAGAATGGCGAGAGCCAGCTCCTCGTCGAGGCGGCCGACGGTCGTCAGACGCGCATCCCCTTCGACCGCCTGCTGGTCAGCGTCGGTCGTCAGGCCAACGTCGAAGGGCTCGGACTGGAAGCGCTGGGAATCGCCACCCGCGACAACGGGACCCTGGAGGTCAACGAGCAGCTACAGACCAAACTGCCCAATATCTGGGCCTGCGGCGACGTCGCCGGCCCTTACCAGTTGACCCACGCCGCCGCACACCAAGCCTGGCACGTCGCCGTCAACGCCTTGTTCGGCGAGTTCAAGCACTTCAAGGTCGACTACCGCATCATGCCTGCGGTGACATACTTGCAACCCGAAGTGGCACGCGTGGGACTCAACGAGCGCGAGGCCAAGGCCCAGGGCATCGCTTATGAAGTCACCCGCTATGACATGGCCGAGAGCGACCGGGCGATCGCCGAGCGCGCCACCGCTGGTTTCGTCAAGATTCTCACCGTCCCCGGCAAGGATCGCATCCTCGGCGCCACCCTGGTCGGTGAAAACGCCGGCGAATGGCTGGCGGAGGTGACGTTGGCCATGAAACACAACATCGGGCTCAACAAGTTGCTCGGCACGATTCACCCCTACCCGACCCTTTCGGAAGCCGTCAAAGGCACCGCCGGCGTGTGGAAGAACGCCCACAAGCCCGAGCGCCTGCTCGGCTGGCTGGCACGTTATTTCCGATGGCGGCGTGGCGGCTGAGCATATCTCGCCGCGCTCATCTCACCAGACGCTCGGCCAGCTCATCGAGATCGCTCACCGTCATGTCCGGCTCGTCGCCCCAAGGGTCGAAGGGTGCCTCAGCGCTGCGACGCACCCAGGCCGCATGCAAGCCAGCATACTTGGCCCCGATGATGTCAAAGGGATTGCTGGAAATCAGCCAGGTATTGGCGGCGCTCGACTCGGTGCATTGACGCAGATAGGCGTACACGGCGGGATCGGGCTTGAAACGCTTGATGTCGTCGACACTGACGATGGCGTCGAACCGCTCGCGGATCCCCGCCTGGGCGAGTAATCCCGTCACCGCTTCCTGGGTACCGTTGGAAAATGCCACGCAGCGCATGCCGGCATCGCTCAAGCGTGCCAGCCCTTCGGCGACATCGGAAAACGCCGGCAGCCGCCCGTAAAGGGCCATCAGCCGATCCTTGGCGACCTCCGAAAGTTGGCTGCCCATAGCGCGGTCGGTGAATTCCAACGCATCGCGCGTGCAATCAGCGAAGCTCGCATAGGCGCCCATCAGCGAGCGACGGAAGGCAAACTCAAGTTGCTTGTCTCGCCAACGCTGCGAGAAAGCCAATGCCTTTTCAGCATCGCCAAGTTCCTTGCTCAATGCTTCCACCACACCGTGGGTATCGATCAAGGTGCCGTAGACATCGAAAGCCAATACACACTTGTTCATTTTTCGTCCTTATCATGCTTGTCTCAGTGGGTGTTGCGAAGTCCCAAGCCCTCTCAGACTGGTCGTTTTTACGGATCACGACAAGCGGATTGACGCTCGGAAACATGACAGCGCGGCTGCAGCCCCGCACAATGGAAGGCGATACGCTGGCAGGCGCTGCCGGCATGCACGAACCCGGTCAATGAGGCGACGAATTTCCCATGGCATTCAAGGTATACGTAGACGGTCAGGAAGGCACCACTGGACTGCGACTGCTGGACTATCTCGAGGCACGCGAGGATATCGAACTGCTGCGCATCGACAGCGACAAGCGCAAGGATGCCACTGAACGCGCACGCCTGCTCAATGCCGCCGATGTAGCCTTTCTGTGCCTGCCCGATGCCGCTTCTCGCGAGGCAGCCGCGCTACTCGACAATCCCGACACTTGCCTGATCGATGCCAGCACGGCTTTTCGCACCGATGCCGAGTGGACCTACGGCCTACCCGAGCTGGTGCCGGACCAGCGTGACGCCATTCGCGCCAGCAAGCGCATCGCCAATCCAGGCTGCCATGCCAGCGCCTTCATCATGCTCACACGGCCACTGGTCGACGCCGGCCTACTGCCCGCAAACACACCACTGGCAGCGCATTCGATCACCGGTTATAGCGGCGGCGGCAAGAAGCTGATCGCCGAGTACGAGGCCGAGCACGACGGTCGCCTGGCCGCCCCTCGTCCCTACGCCATGGGGCTGACCCACAAGCACCTGCCGGAGATGCGCGTGCACGGCGGGCTCGAGCGCATCCCGGTTTTCCAGCCGATCGTCGGCCCCTTCCTCAAGGGGCTTTCGGTGACGATTCCCCTGCATGTCGACCAACTTAGCCCCGGCACCACGGCGGAGGCGCTGCGCAAGGCTTACGCCGATCACTACGCGGGCGAGACCTTCGTCCGTGTCATGCCCCTCGAGGACCCAACCAATCTCGATGGCGGCTTCTTCGAGGTGCAGGGCTGCAACGACACCAACCGAGTCGACCTGTTCGTGTTCGGCAACCATGAGCAGGTTTCACTCGTCGCTCGGCTGGACAATCTAGGCAAGGGAGCCGCCGGTGCCGCCGTACAGAGCATGAACCTGCATCTCGGCGTGGACGAGGCCAGCGGCCTCTCGGCGTGAGCGCCGGAGCTCACCCCATGACCGATCATGCCTCAATGGGAGCCGCTTGCCGTTAGCGAACGGTGTGGCCGGGGTCACGACGTGAATCAGAGGCTCTCCTTGGCAAGACGGAAGCCGGAAAATGCCCAGCGGGCATGAGGCGGGAAGAAGTTGCGATAAGTGACGCGGATGTGATCGGCCGGCGTCGCACAACAGCCGCCGCGCAACACCATCTGGCCGGACATGAACTTGCCGTTGTACTCCCCCAGGCTGCCCGGCAACTTGCGAAACCCCGGATAAGGGAGATAGGCGCTGCCCGTCCACTCCCAGACATCGCCGAGCATCTGTCCCGGCGCGCCGGTGGCCCCGGCGGCGGCGACCGGCTGCAGATGGTCCTGCTCGACGAAGTTCCCCTGCCCGACGTTGCCCTGAATGGCGGCATCATGGGCCACCGTCTCCCACTCGGCCTCGGTGGGTAGGCGGGCACCGACCCACTGCGCATAGGCATCGGCTTCATAGAAGCTGACATGGCAAACCGGCGCATGCATGTCGACCGGTACCAGGCCACCCAGAGTGTAGTGGTGCCAGACACCGTCACGCTCGACCCAGTAGAGCGGCGCCTGCCAGCCTTCGGCCTTGACCGTGGCCCAGCCGTCCGACAGCCAGTGATCGGGCTTGACGTATCCGCCCGCCCGCATGAATTCGAGAAACTCGCCATTGGTCACCGGGCGCTCGGCGATCTGGAAAGCCTCGACGAACTGGCGGTGGCGCCCCATCTCGTTGTCGTAGGCGAACCCCTCCTCGGTGCCGTCATGGCCGATGCAGCGAACGCCGGCCGGGTAGGCATGCCAGCCGAGCGCAGCGACGTCATGCTCAGGGAGCGACGCCAGGTCGTCCCGGTAGACCGGGCACAAGGGGTTCTGGGCCAGGATGTGCTTGATATCCATCAGCAGCAGCTCCTGATGCTGCTGTTCGTGCGGCAGGCCCAGCTCGAGACGCCGGAGAATCTCTTGGAGATGTTCCTGCGGTGGATCGCTGAGCAGCGCTTCCATGGCCCGGTCGACGTGAGCGCGATAGCGATAGACATCGTCCACGGTCGGCCGCGAGATCATGCCGCGCTCGGGCCGGGGGAACGGCGTGCCGTGGGTCACGTAATAGGAATTGAAGAGATGATCGTACGCGGGATCGAGGGGCTGGTAGGCGGAATGAAACGGTTTCAGGATGAAGGCTTCGAAGAACCAGCTGACATGGGCGATGTGCCATTTCGGCGGGCTGACGTCCGGCATGCTCTGCACCATGTAGTCTTCCTTGTGCAGAGGCGCGCAGATGGCCTCGGTCGCGGCACGAACCCGCTGGTACGCGCGCAGCCATTCCTTGGTATGCAGGTTGTCTGGCGTTTCGATCGTCGAACCTTGAGCAGGTGACATGGGCGACTCCTTCCTCGGTATCATTCCATTGACGTGGATCCGGCAGCCCAGGTCCGCCGGGGCCTACGGGGCCAAGCGTATCGAACCTGTGAATAACGAGAGCGCTTCCGCGCCGAGCCCTCCGACGATCAGCAGCACGCCCGCCACGGCCATCGCGGAGCGCGCCCACTGGCCCGACAGCACATGCACGGCGGACTGGCCACTGCCGAACATCATCGGCGCGACGATGCGCAGGTAATAGAACAGCGAGACGACGGTGTTGATCACCGCCACGAGCGCCAACCAGGCGTATCCGCCCTCGATGGTGACGCGAAACAGCATCAGCTTCCCGAAGAAGCCGACCAGCGGCGGGATACCCACCAGGGATAACAGCGACACGATCAGTATCGTGGCCGCGATCGGTGCGTGCCGGGCCAGCCCCCGATAATCGTCCAGTGCGGTCCGTCCCCGCAGGTGCGTGACCACGGCGAAAGCGGCCAGGTTGGCAATGGCATAGCTCGCCAGAAAGAACACGAGTGCCGGCAGGGCCTGATCGCTGACGCCCAGCACCACGATGGCCATCAGGGCATACCCGGACTGGGAAACCGATGACCAGCCCAGCAGGCGGCGCACGTCCGTCTGTCGCAACGCCGCCACGTTACCCAGCGTCATGGTGGCGACGGAGATCGAGGCCACGATCGCCCGCCAGGCGACATCCGGCGGCAGCAGAGAGACGAAACGGGCCAGCGCCACCGCGGCGCCGACCTTGGGGATGACGGTCAGAAAGGCCGCCGCCGGTACCGGTGAGCCCTGCGCCACGTCCGGCATCCAGGCGTGAGCCGGAAACGCCGCCAGCTTGAAGGTCAGGCCCAGCACGACGCAGGCCGTGGCGATGGTCAGCGCCAGGCGGTCGCTGTCAGTGGCAAGCGCCTGGGCGATGTCCGGATACCCGGTACTGCCGGTCAGGCCGAACAGCACCACCACTCCGATCGTCAACAACGTATTGGTCAAGGCGCCGATCAGGAAATACTTCATGCCGGCTTCCAGCGCGGGCGCCCAGCCACGGTGATAGGCGGCCAGCGGGTAACTCGCCACCGAAGACAGCAGCACGCCCAACACCAACTCCATGGTATCGTTGGCCGATGCCATCATGATGACGCCCAGCAGAGCGAACAGCACCAGCGCGTAGTACTCGCCATGGCGGCGATCGGTCCGCATCCATTCAGGCGACATCGCGACGACCAGCGCACCGGCAACCAGCACGACCAACTTGCTGGCGAGCGCCACGCCATCCAGGGCCCAGACACCGGAAAACGTCAGCCGCGGTGCCCCGCCCCATTGCACGATGGTCAGCCCCGCACCGAGACCGATCGCGAGCAGGGCCAGCACGGCTGCCCAGTGATGCTGCTGCTGACGGACGAAGCTGGCGAACAGCACGATCGCCACGGCGCCCAGCGTCAGGCTGATTTCCGGCAGTACGTCACCGATAGGCATCAGCGGCCTCCTACCAGCAGCGTCGCCGAGGCCTCGACCAGGGTCAGCAGAAACGCCGGCGCCACGCCGATGATCACGAAGCCTGCCGACAACACCGCGAGCACGCCCCACTCGATGGGACGCAGATCCTCGAACTGCGCCCAGCGTTCCGGCATCGCCCCGAAGAACACCTTCTGAAGCATCTGCAGAAACAGCGCCGCCGTCACCAGGATGCCCAGCACACCGATGACGGCGAGCCATGGATAGACACCGAAGGTGCCGGCAAAGATATGGAACTCCGCCACGAAACCGGCCAGGCCGGGCAGGCCCAGGCTGGCAAAGGAGGCGAGCACGGCGAAGGCGGTCAGCCACGGGGCCTGACGAAGCAGACCACCGTAGCTGTCCAGGTCATACTCCTCGGTACGCTGCCAGAACGAGCCGCAGATGAGGAACAGCACCCCGGTAATCAGGCCGTGCGCCACCATTTCCACCGTGGCCCCCACCAGGGCCAGCTCGCGGGCATATTCGGTGTCCTGGATCAGGGCGCCGGCCACCGCGATCCCCAGCACCGTGTAGCCCATGTGATTGATCGACGTGTAGGCGATGCGCCGCTTCAGGTTGCGCTGGCCGAGCGCCACGAAGGCCCCGTAGAGAATCGATGCGACCGCGAACAGCGCAATGACCAGGGCATGACGAGAGAACGTCTCCGCCATCATGGCGAACGGAATGCGGATGATCCCGTAGGTGCCCATCTTGAGCAGCACCCCGGCGAGAATCGCCGAGACCGGCCCCGGGGCATCGACATGCGCCTGGGGCAGCCAGGTATGCACGGGCACCATCGGGGTCTTGATGGCGAAGCCGAGCATGAGGGCGAGAAACACCAGTGCGGCCGTCATGCCCGCACCCGCCAGCGGTTGCTGCTCGATGAGCACGCGCATGTCGAAGGTATGCGGCTCGACCGACAGATAGAGCCCGATGATCGCCAGCAGCAGCAACAGCGAGCCGCAGAAGGTGTACAGAAAGAACTTGAACGCGGCGAGCTGAGCCTGACCATGTCCCCAGCGGCCGATCAGGAAGAACATCCCCACCAGGCTCAGGTCGAAAAAGACATAGAAGAGCAGCAGGTCCAGCGCCAGGAAGACACCCAGCGACACGGACTGCAGAAAGAGCATCCAGGCGTAGTACTGGCGAGGCTGATGCTTCGTGTCCACGGGATAGGCGATGCTGGCCGAGAAGACCAGGGCACTCATCGTCGCGACAGCCAGGGCAATGCCATCCACGCCCAGCCTGTAGCCCATGCCCAGGCTGGGTACCCAGGGCACTTCCTCGACGAACTGGAATAGCGCGCCTTGCGGATCGAACTGTCGCCACGCCCAGATCAGCAACAGCACCGGCAACACCGAAACCGCGATGGCACACCGGCGAGCCGTGGTCTCGGTCCAACGGCTTGAAACGGCGAGTGCGAGGGCCCCCAGCATGGGAAGCCCCAAGGCTGCAGTCAAAATCAAAGGAGCGCTCCTATGCTCAGGATGATCAGGATAGCGGCGAGTCCTGCCGCGATACCGGTGTAGTAATGATGCATCTGCCCGGTGTGCGCCCGGCGTGCCACTTGCCCCGCCCAGTCGACACCCTTCGCGAGCTGGCTCGTGGCGCCATCGAACACGCCTTCGCCACGCCGCTCTCCCAGCCTGGCCAGCCACGCACCGAAGCGGGCACTGCCACGGATCCCGGCATCCACGGCGCGATCGTCGAAGCGTGCCAGGCCATAGCTGAACATCATCACAGCATTCGCGCCACGTGCTGACAGCGCCGGCAGGCCAAGCCAGTCCGCCATAGCGGTACGCGTTTCGCTCTGCTGACTCGACACCTCACGACGCACCGCCCAGATGCCGAGGCCCACGCCCAGCGCCACCAACAGTAGCGATACGATTAGTTCCCACAGCTTGGTCTTGGGAAAGTGCACAGACAGCAAATCAGCGAGGCCATTTCCGACACCGGGCCACCAGAGTAACGACAGCGCCAATGTGCCTGCCGCCAGCAGGTAGAACGCGACGGCCTCCGCCCGGGAGTGGCCGGGCCGGGAGACAGCCTCGCTCATGCGGTCATGCCGCCCTCGTCCGAACGCCAGCAGTTGAAAACGCGTGGCGTACAGCGCACTGAGCCCTCCCGCCACGGCGGCGATCACGGCCAGCCAGGACGCCTGATGGCCGGCGGCCGTGATGATCTTCTCCTTGCTCCACGCCGCACTCAGCGGAACAACGCCCGCCAGCGCCAGGCTGGCCACCATGGCGGCTGCCGCGACGCCCGGCAGCAGTCGGCCCAGGCGCATCGCATTCAGCGAGTAGCTGCCGACATGGCGTTCGGCGATGCCGGCCGCCAGAAACAAAGCCGCTTTCGTGAACGCATGCGTGACGAAGTGCACCAGAGCGACACCGGGAAAGCCCGCCCCTGCCGCCAGCCACATCAGGCCATACTGGGCCGACGTCGAGGCGGCCAATAGCTTCTTGGCATGGCCCTGAAGACAGGCCACGACGCCCCCTGCCAGGGCAGTGGCCAGCCCCAGCGTGATAGCAAGCGGTCCGAACCAGGCGACAGCGGACAACTCCGCATGCAGCCGAATCACCAGGTAGATCCCCGCCGCGACCATGGTCGCCGCATGGAGCAATGCCGACACCGGTGTCGGCCCGGACATGGCGGCAAACAGCCAGGGAGAGAACGGCACCTGGGCGGATTTCGCGGCGGCGGCCAGTACGGCGCCGGCAACGAACACGTCCAGCAGCCACCCATCGAGTTGGGCCAGGTCTGCAAAGGCAAACGACCCCGTGCCGGCAAACACCGCCGCCGCGGCGATATACAACCCCAGATCCCCGAAGCGGGTGACCAGGAATGCCCAGGCGGCATCCCGCAGGTTGCCGGTCTTCTGCCATTCATGGGCGATCAGCGCCCACGAACATGCCCCCACCAGCTCCCAGGCGATCAGCAAGGTGACGAAATCTTCGGCCAGAACGAGCAGCTCCATCGCCCCGACGAACGCCGTCAGCAGCGCCACCAATCCGACAGGCGGGCGCGCCGTCCCCCCGGTACTGACAGACGATGCTTCATGGTAGGCGCTGTAGACGATGATCGGCGTGGCGATCAGTGGCACGATGATGGCGAACACGGCGCTCGCGGGCGTCATCCCGATCGACAGGACGATTCGGGAACTCCAGCGATAGGTGCCGCCCCAGTCCGCCGTGACCGCGCCGCTCGCGAGCAACAAGGTAGCGACCATGATCGCCACCCCTGCCAGCGCCAGCGCGGCACGGCCCCTGTCGTCGCCTAGCCGACACTTGCCGAACCCGTAGATGACGGGGGCGGCCAGCAAGGGCAAGAGAGGAACGAACCACAGCATCAGTGCTTCAGCCCGGTCAGCGCTTCGGTCATGTCGGCTTGCTTACCGCGGAAGACCGCGACCACCAGGGCAAATCCCATCGCCATCTCGATGGCCATCACGGCCATGACGATGATCGTCAGCAGTTGCCCTTCCGGCGCCCCGGCCCCGCTGAAGGCCCAGAACGCCACCGCCGCCAGCATGACACCGTTGAGGATCAGCTCCAGACCCATCATCAGCATCACGAACGACTGCTGGGAAAGCGCGCCATAGATCCCGATACCGATCAGTGCCGCTGCCAATAGCAAAAGTGTGGTGAGTGTCATGCAAGCCTCCCTACCTGTCTGTCCTGATCAGTGGTGATGATGGTGATGTTGATGACCACTCTCGCCCTCTTCGTCCTCCTCGGGCTTGCCTGCCGGGTCGCCGCCCGGTTCCAGCCCTGGCGGCATCGACCCCTCCGCCGCCGCGCCATAGCGCCCGCGATGGCTCGACAGCACCACCACGCCGATCATGGTGGTCAGCAGCACGAGGCCCGCCGATTCGAAAATCAGCATCGAGTCACCGAGCATTTCGTTGCCCAGTGACCTGACGGGATCGAGGCTTGCCGGCACCGGCTGGTCGGGAAAGGTCGCCAACAGGGCCATGATGCCCAGTACCAGGAAACCGACGATGCCGGCCCCAATGGCGATACGTTCCTGGTGGACCATGTTCATGGGATTCAGGCCGGCCGGGTTCATCATGAACATGACCATGAACAGCGCCATGACCGTCATTTCCACGGCCATCATGAAGAACATGGCGACGCCCAGGTATTCCGCCGCCAACAGGATCATGATCACCCCCACGGCAATGAACGACACCAACAGGAAAAAGGAGGCCCGCACCATCGAGTCGGTGCGAAACACGCGCCATCCGGTAACCACCGCCAGCGTGGCCAGCAGCACAAACGCGATATCGACACCAATGCCGTGATTCATGCTTTCCATCACAACAGCGCTCCTATCCCGGCCCACACCAGATCGATAAACGACAGCGGCAGCAGCACGACCCACATCAAGGTGACGCAGCGCTCCGGCGCCAGTCGCGGCAATAGCCGCCCGAGCAATAGCAGCACGACCAGTACCGCCAGCATCTTGAGAGACATCCATAACGGGCCGGGCAGCCAGGGCCCCAGCCAGCCCCCCAGGAAGGCAGTCGCTGCCACGCCGCTGAACGCGACCAACATGGCCGCCCGGGCCATGTCCCAGACCAGCCGTGGCGGCCCCGAGATCTCCGAGGCCGTGCCGCCGGCCAGGTCCGTCGAATCGGCCAGGTTCAGCGGCCCCCAGAAGGTCATGCCTAGGCCGACGATGAGAAACAGCGGCAGTCCCAGCGGCTGGCGGATGACATTCCACAGCCCTTCCTGCGAAGCCACCACCTGTGTGAACTGCAGCGATTCGGCCGGCAATGCCACACCGATTAGCACGAACATGCTGATCAGGATGTAGGAGAGCCCCAGCGCCACATACCGGTACCCACCGATCAACGCCAGTAACGAATTCGCCGACCAGCCATGCAAGAAGATGACGACGGTCGCCAGCGCTTCCACGCTGCCCCACAGCACCACGCTGGTGACCAGGTCCGTGGCGACCAGCGAGGCCGACCATGGCACCACCGCCAGCCCGCTCGCCGCCAACGCCAGATACAGGGCCGGTGCCAGCCGCCAGGCCCGCCAATCCGGCGCTTCGGTGGCATTGGCGTGCTGAGTCAGCAACCAGGCGCCGCGTGCCACCGGTGCCAGCCAGACACGCCCGGCCTGGGAGGTGCCAAGTGCGCTGGCAACCAGGCGATCGAGCACGGCAACGGCATAACCGCCGACAACCAGCATGCAGATCACCATGAGAACCGGCAGAAATAGCTCGCTAAACATCGCTTCCGGTGCCTCCCTCTGCCGCCCGGGACTCTCCGGATGGCTGTTCACCGACAGCCTGGTCGGCCAACGCCGCGACATCCAGGCTGGCGACCGTCGCCAGAGCATCGCCCCACTCCAGTCCGGGTAACAGCTCGTCGAAGAGCGCACTCGCATCTGCCGGTCGCTGCTCGGTCCAGGGGCCACGCGGCGTCTCGATGCTGCCTGCTCGCTCCGTGTGTACGTTGTCACGTTCGGCCAAGCGGGCCAGATGGAGGGACTGACCGATTTCGTCCAGAAGCTGTCGCCAGCGAGCATGGGTATCGCCCGCGATCTGACAGACGGGGGAGAATCCCAGTCGTCGATAGCCGGCATCCTCCGCGCGCAGATCATCATCCAGTCCGACAGCTCGGGCGGCGGGCCCGCCGATCATGCGTGCCTGCTCGGGGTCGAGCACGCCGCCGCCCGCCGTCAGGCGAAAGAAGCCGCTACGTGATAGTGCGCGCCGCAACCCATCGAGGGTACTCGACGTCGACAATCCATGCGCCAGACGCAAGGTCCGCAGGCTCACGTTCTCCAGACCCGCCAGGTGCAATGCATGGAACAGCCGGTGAAGGTGATGGCGAGCCCGGGCAAGCTCGACCTCCGCAATGGGGACGGGGCGCTCGCGAGCGTCGAAAAACACCTCGTCGAGAGGCTGTGGATACGGCGCCAGCTGCGTTTTCCATGTCTGCACGAGATCCCCTTGCAGGGTGATCTCCGCCGCCATGCCGGGCGGAAACGCGCAAAAGAACGGCCCCAACCGGAAAGTCAGTGAATCCAGCGTCAACCCGTCGCGGATGTCATCTGCCATGTTCATGGCCATGGGCCGCCCGTAAGGCACCCCGCCCATCATGCCTTCGCCGCCCTGGCCAAAGTCGCCCTCGCCTTCCCAGGAATTGGGCGGCTCATCCGGCAGGAGACGATGGGCACTGCCGCGGCGTCCTTCCATCAGTTCGCGATGCGCCGTGACCAGTGCACCGGGCAGATCGTCGAGTTCGTCGATACGGGCCACGCGCTCCAGATGGGGCCAGGGTTCGCTACGAAACCATAGCGTCGTGAACGGGTATGGCAATTGGTCATGCACCCGGCGCAGGGGCTCGAAGCGGTCGGCCGGCACCTCGCCTGCCACCAGCAGCACGCTGGCGTGGCGCGGCGAGTCGACCAGTTCGATTTGCGGCGATAGCGCGAGGTGCCGCAGCGCGCTATCGCCCTGCTTGCCCAGCACGGGAAACACGGGAACGCTGCCACGCGCGGCGAGTTTGTGCAGCCAGTTCACTGCCACTTGAACACCCCCTCACGCCAGGCATAGACGATGCCCACCGACAGGATGGCGAGAAACATGCCCATCTCCATGATGGCCTTCATGCCCGTCTCGACGAAGACCACCGCCCATGGGTACATGAACATCATCTCCATCTCGAAGGCGATGAGCAGCAGTGTCATAGGGTAATAGCGAACGTGGTAGCGGCTCCAGGCGTGGCTATCGGGCGTCCCCCCGCCCAGAAACGGCACCCGCTGAGACCAGCTGGGTCGAGGCTGGTGACGCATGGGCAGCCACTGCAACAGCAGCCCGGCCCCCAGTACCAAAATCAGAATGATGAGAAGAGCGAACAGCTCCATGCGAATCCCTCGCGTCGCTGATTCAAACGAACCTTGGCCATGCCCCTGGCCTTGCACTTGCGCACACTCGATTTCAAAGACTAGACAACGGTCCTGAACGCCACCTGAACACGTGCAATTTCTGCCCACGTGCAACTAAAGCAGCGATAGCTAATCAGTAGCAACGCACACAATGGCAAGCCAACATGCGACAACTCCTTGTCCGTGTTGAAATAGAAACTTGCCCCTTAGGTATAGGGAAGGATCGCGTCTGACTCAACCTGATCCCCGCCCACAGGTTGGCGGGAAAGGAGCAGTCACGCGGCTCGCTGGAGCGCCACCAAGGCGTGATCGTCCGGGCGCACAGCGCCAGACGCACACCCCCGCCACGCCCACACAGAACATGCCCACCGCCGTGGCAATATCCGGCGTCTCGCTGAACAGCCACCAGCTCCATCCCGCCGCGAAGACGAGATAGGCATAGTCGAACACGCCGATCAGCGCGGCCGGGGCCATTTGATACGCCTTGGCCACCGTGCTGCTGGCCAGCACGAAGAGCACCGCCAGCACCGCCAGTAGCCACCAGGTCTCGGCTGGAAGCGAACGCCAGGGTGCCGTCAGGAAGACCGGCGTGGTACCACCTGCCGGCGGCTGCCCGTACAGCGTCATCCACAGACAGCCCACCGCGCCCAGACACAGAAAGCCCAGATTCAGCGCCCCGGAAAGCACCAGCGGCGCCTCGGCACGACAATGGATACGCGTCACCACGCAGGCCAGCGCATAACACACTGCCGCCAGCAGCGGCAGTGCCACCGTGGGCGTAAAATGCATCGTCCCCGGGCGCAATATCAGCACCACGCCGGCAAAGCCCAAGGCGATTCCCCACCAGCCTCCTGCCGAAAGCCGCTCGCCGGCCAACCAGGCAGCGAACAAGGCAATGAACAGCGGCGAGGTGTAAAGCGCCACCGCTGCCATGGATAGCGTCAACGTCGGCAGCGCCGCATAGAAGGCCAACCACATCGACATCAACAAACCGGTTCTGACCAGCACCCAGCGGCGTAGCAGCGCTTGACCCAGACGCATCACGCCACGTCTTCCGAGCAACAACTCCAAAAGCGGCGACGCCAACAGCGCACGCAGCACGTACAGCTGCCAAATACCCACGTCATCGCTGATATACTTAACCAGAGCGTCAGACATCGAGAGACAAAAGACCGAGGCGACGATACAAGCGATGCCTTGCCATGCCGCGGCTTGTGCACCAATTATCGGCTTCATGAACGTTCTCCCTGAGCAAGAAGCCGCTCAAGGGTGCGCGCGCCAGGCATGCACGACAAACGAGTTATACGTCACTTTCCATGAGCTGTGATTATGGATCTTATATGAACCGACTAGGCAAGGCCTTGCCCCCACTCGCCAGCCTGATGCCCTTCGAGGCTGCCGCTCGGCTGGAAAGCTTCTCGCGTGCCGCCGAGGAGTTGCATCTCACCCAGGCCGCCGTCAGCCGCCAAATTCGCGCCCTGGAGGAAAACCTCGGCGTGTCGCTATTCGAGCGTCGCAACCGAGGCGTCTTCCTCACCGCCGCCGGCCGCGAGTTCGGGCGCACGGTGAGTACCGCTCTGGAGAGCGTCTCAACGCATGCCAACACCTTGCGAGAGGAAGTGCATGACGGTGTGGTGGTGCTCTTCTGCCAGCTCTGCGAAGCCTTCTACTGGGTCATGCCGCGCCTCGCCGCATTCAACCGGCGGCATCCGGAAATCGAGGTACGCCTGGTGACCTCGACGCGCCCCGTGGTCGAGCATCACGACTATTTCGATGTCGCACTGCAGACGAGCGGGCGCCCCAGCGGCAGTCACACGCTGTCCTTCACCGCATCCGACGAGATCTTTCCGATTTGCAGTCCCGACTATCTCGCCGCACAGCAGCGCCCCATCACGCTGGCGAACCTCGCCGAACACCGTTTGCTGCACCACAGGGCCGATGCACCGGACTGGTTCGAGTGGGATAGTTGGCTACGCGCCATGGGGAATTTCGTGCCCAGCCAGGGAAATGGCATGATTTTCGATAGCTATCCGCTGGTTCTTCAGTCGGCGCTTGCCGGGCATGGTATTGCCCTTGGCTGGCGGCGCACGGCCGAGCGCCTGGTGCAAAACGGCCAGCTCGTGCGACCAGTCGATGCGTCGCTGCCGCTCAGCGACGCGCTCTCGGTGTATACACGACAAGGCGCTCAATCGAGAGTGGAAACGCTGGCACTGCTGGACTGGCTGCAACACGAATTTCACGCCGATCATGGCGGTGAAGCAGCCTTTTGAAAGTGCCATATCACAGCAGGGCGTATGCCACGCCGCCGACCGTCCCCCCGGTGAGGATCAGCGCCAGCAGCGCCCAGAGTCCATCATTGGCCATCAGCGACAAGCCGAACATCATCAAGGCCAGCCCCGCGCCATTGGCCGAGAAAGGCACCACTTCCATCAGCGGCATTGCTAGGGCAATGAGAAAGCAGAAAAGCGCCACGAGGCAGGTGCCGGTGCGCTGGCAGACCTTCCCGCTCAAGCCGACACCTTGCGGTTGCCTTTGAGCGCTGACGATTCGTTCGATCGCCTCGAAAATGATCGAAAGCAACTTCCGTGACAGCAAGACCTCGTATAGTGCACTCATCACTCCCTTCTGGTGACATGACCATGAGTCAAACACAGGTCTTCGACCGTGCCCTGGTCAACAAGTACGACTTCCCCGGGCCACGTTACACTTCCTATCCGACTGCACCGCAGTTCCACGAGTCCTTCGCGCTGGACGACTACCGGCAAGCCACCGAGATGAGCAACGGCGACCCGTTACCCAAGCCCCTGTCGGTCTATGTCCATATTCCGTTCTGCATGAGCCTGTGCTACTACTGCGCCTGCAACAAGATCATTACCCAGAAGACCGAGAAAGCAGCCGAGTACCTTGGTTATCTGAAGCGCGAGATCGCCCTGCATGCCGAACTGTTCGACGCCGACCGTCGGTTGACCCAACTCCACCTGGGCGGCGGCACACCGACCTACTTCACCGACGAACAGCTTACCGAGCTGATGGATGCCTTGCGCCAGGCGTTTCGCGTCGATACCCGCAGCGCCTACGAATTTTCCGTGGAAGTCGACCCACGCACGGTCACGCCCGAGCGAGTTCACGGCCTGCGCCAACTAGGCTTCAACCGTTTGAGCTTCGGCGTTCAGGATTTCGATCCTGACGTGCAGGCCGCCGTCAATCGCATCCAGAGCGAAGGCCAGGTTCGCGCTCTGGTCGAGGCAGCCCGCGAGGCCGACTTCGATTCGATCAGCGTCGACCTGATCTATGGCCTGCCGCTGCAAACCGTAGAGAGCTTCGATACCACCCTGGCCAAGATTATCGATATTCGGCCAGATCGCATCGCTGCCTACAGCTATGCCCACCTGCCCAGCATGTTCAAGGCTCAGCGCCTGATTCGCCCGGAGCACATGCCGCCGCCGGAGCGCAAGCTGGAACTGCTCGAGCTGACCATCCAGCGCCTGACCGCTGCGGGGTACGTCTACATCGGGATGGATCACTTCGCGCTGCCCGATGACGAACTGGCCCAGGCCCGCCAAAACGGCACGTTGCAACGCAACTTCCAAGGCTACTCCACACATGCCGACTGCGATTTGATCGGCCTGGGTGTCTCCGCCATCGGCAAGGTAGCCGACAGCTACAGTCAGAATACCAAGACGCTTTCTCGGTACTATGCCTGCCTCGATGCCGGCCGCCTGCCGGTCGAGCGCGGCTACCAACTCAATGACGACGACCGTCTGCGCCGTGATGTAATCATGGCCCTGATGTGCCATGGTCACATCGACATGGCCCATTTCGAGTACCGGTACAATATCGAATTCGCCCACTATTTCGCCGACTCGCTGGATCAGCTGTCCAGGCATATCGCCGATGGCCTGGTGGCGATCGAGGGAGGTGCAGTGAGGCTATTGCCCCGGGGGAAACTGATGATGCGCAGCGTAGCCATGGCCTTCGACGCCTACTTGGGCGAGGGCCAGCGCGGCCTGTTTTCGAGAACCGTGTGACACATGGAATACTACTTTCTGGCCCGGGTCGTGCATGTGCTGGCCGTCGTGCTATGGATCGGCGGCGTAGCGATGGTGACCACCGTCCTGCTACCGGCAGTGAAGCGCTTCAAAAGCGATACGGAGCGCGTGGCATTCTTCGAGAAAGTGGAAGCACGCTTTGCCTGGCAGGCACGCATCACCACGCTGCTGGCGGGACTCAGTGGTTTCTACATGCTGGATGTCGTCGGCTGGCAGCGCCTGACGATGATCGAGTACTGGTGGATTCACGCCATGATCGTGGTGTGGCTGATCTTCACGCTGATGCTGTTCGTGTTCGAGCCGCTATTCCTGCACCGCTGGCTCCATGCACGCGCCGAACGCGCCCCCGGATCCACGTTTCGGCTCGTCCAGGGGCTGCACTGGTTCCTGCTCGTCATCAGCCTGATTACGATCGCGGGGGCGGTGGCAGGTAGCCACGGCTGGTTCTGGATATGAACATCCCAGACGGCAATGGGTTTCACCATATTCCGAGCTTGCATTCAGCCGGGGCGCCCGTCAGCGCGTGGTCGGCTCAGGATCGGCCAGTAGATAAGCACGAAAAGTAGAAAAGCAACCACCCAGGCCACTGCCGAGACGGTGAGCGCAGGATAGGCCAGTTGCGGCACGAAGGCCGCAATCACTCGCACCGCCCCCGCAGTGATGACAGCGATATAGATCCATATCGCCAAACGCGGCAGACGCATTGGCCGCCCCGTATGCCCCACCGCTACACGGGTCATCACGCCCAGTATCAAGGTACCGCCTGCTCCGGCCCCCATCGCGTGCATCCAGACACTGGGAGATAGCGCCAACCAAGGCGTCATCGCCTTGAGAAGCAGGGCAACGACAATCCAGGCCATGGCAAAGTGAAGAATCCATATGAGGGGCTCCCCCGAGGCCTTCCAACCCCGCCAGGCATGGAGTCGCCAACCATTGACGAGTGCGGCGAACAATGCCATGAGACTAGCCAGCACAGGAAAAGGCATCGCCAGGTCGACCGGCACCATAGCGACCATACTCCAGAAGGCCGCACGATCCAGCGCCTCCGAGCGTCTCACCTGGGTGGGATCCTTGCCCTGCATGCGTAGCCAGTTGGCAGTGAACGCCGGTGTGATCCGACCGCCGATTACGACCATGATCGTGGCAATCAAATCCAGCGCCAGGACTTCACCCAGCCGCCCCCCGATAAGCCAAAGCCCACTGAACCCCAGGTGCATTGCGAGGTTGGCTCCGGTGAGTAGAGAGAGCAGCGCAACCAGCACCAGGTTGCGGTAATTGCCGTGGCGCAGCAGCACTTGTGCGACATATGCCGCCATTGCCGGCAAGAAGGCCAGATCGATCGCCGCGATCAGCCACAGCGGCAGCCAGCCCGACAGCCACATTGCTACCCGCCCAGCTGTCCACAACAAAATCAACGCCAGCAGACCGCCACCCTTCAGAGGTGGCGCTCCCGTCCAGTTGCACATGGCGGTGAGCAAAAACCCTGCGATGGCTGCCGGCATCATGCCGAAGAGCAGCTCATGCGCATGCCACTGGACCGGATTCACACCCAGCGGCAGGGGCAGCCCGCCGAACAGGAAGGCAGTCCATGCCGCTACCAAGCTTGCCGCGTAGAGCGCGGTGAGCAGGAAGAAGGGCCGGAACGCATAGGCGAGCAGCACGGGCCCGTCGTTATGGCGGAAGCTCACTTAAACACCCTCTTTCAATAGCATTTCCCGAATACGGCCGATGGCCTTCTTCGGGTTCAATCCTTTAGGACAGACCCACTTGCAGTTACCGATCTGGCGACAACGAAAGACACTGAAAGGATCCTCGGGACTCTGCAGACGCTCTCCCGCCTCGATACGTCGCCCGCCGAGCGTTACCGGGCAGGTGGCAATACGCCGATTGGACATCAAGGGCGCATCCATACGCAGGATCTCCCCCTCCGCCGGTAGCGCGTCGACCAGCTTGTCGGCAATATCACTGTAAAGAGGCTCGAAATCGCGCATGGGGCCCGGCGCGAAGTAGGGTTCGATCAGGCGCCGGAAGCGGGCATGCTCCGGCGGGTCCATGGCATTGGGTACGGCTTCGGCGCGGGGATCCCAGTCCTGGTGGGGAGAATACTCGCTCATTCTGTCTCCTTCGGGCACCGGCCCCGAGGTTACCGGGCCCAGTGCCATGATCTAGGCGGGGGTAAGGCCATCAGGCCAGAACGAGAACGCAGACGTCTTGACTTCAATCAGGAAAGCCTATCCTCTCCCCCTGGCGTCTCCGGAGACGTCCGGGATGACTGGGCACCGCGATCGTGACGCACCAGCCGCTCCAGGCGTTCCAGCCACTTGCCCAGGCGGCCCTGAGCAAGCCCTTCCTCGCGACCGTCGAGCAGATTCTTGACCGTCAGACCCAACTCGGTGTCGCCTTCGATCAGCAGGCGGCGCTGGAAGAACAAGGCATCGGGATCTTCGTGGCGGGTCGCCAGGCACAGGAACTCACGCCAACCACCACGAATGGTCGCCTCGCCGGCCTCGCGGCAAAGCACCAGCCGCCCTGCTTCCAACCCCAGGGTCAGTACCGCATCCAACTCCTCGACCCTCAGCGTGATGCGGCGTCCGTCGAGGGCATCGAACTCGCCTTCGACCAGCGGCTCGGCGAAAGTTCGGTTGAGCAACGGCTCGACCAAGCGACGCTTGAGTGCCAGCGGAGCTCCATGATCGAGAGCCCGCAACAGAAGCAACGGTGGCGGTAACGACAATGGCATGGTGACCCTCCTCAACGATCGGTAGCCACCCATCATGCCACTGAAGCAACACCGCAAGCCTGACTGATATCAAGGTTGTCGCACGTCTTCCCGATGGCGAAAGCCGTTGTCTCTTGTCCCGCCTCTTCTCCGTCCATCACTGGTCCATCATGGGCAAACCATCGATATCGTTCAGGTTCTCACGACCATGGAGACGGTCATCATCACCTCATTACACCGGGTAAAATCGACCTACTCCGTATTAATTATCGAAAGATCAAACAGTTAAAGTTGGCACGCTTCCTGCCATAGAGAGGTACACGCGTTACCACAGGAGCACGCCACCATGACCCTTCTCGCCTTTCGCCATGGCAGATCTCGTCAACACACCGAAAGCGCACATACCGAAACGCTGCGTGCCGAGCGCGACCGACTTCAAACTCGCATCGAGGCGGCACGGGCCGGCGATGCGGGGCGCGGTGTCGCCGTGGTGGCCCGAGGTACGCCAGCTCGCCTCGCGCACCAATGATGCCACCGACGAGATTAGCGGGTTCAACGGCAGCATCCTGAGCCAGGCCGACCAGGTCGACCAGGTCGACGGCGTGATGGTCGACAATGCCCGCAAGGCCGAACGTCTGAGCGCCGAAGCCAGCCACGTGATGCAGCGTACCGAGCAACTGTTGGACCTGACCAGTGAAAGCAGCCCGACGCTCTCCTTCTCTGCCATGCTCAGCGAGGTCGAGCTCGCCAACCTGGAGGAGTTGGAAATCAAGCTGGAGGTCTATCGCATTGTCATAGGGATTTCGGACAAGACGGCCGACGACCTGCCCGATGAAACCCAGTGCGCCCTGGGCCGCTGGTACTACGAGGGAAAGGGTAGCCAGCAGTTCTACAGCGACAAGGACTTTCAAGCGCTGGAAGTCCCGCATCGCGAAGTCCACCAACAAGCCATCGACGCCGTGACGCATCATCAGGAAGGACGCATGGACGACGCGATGGCAGCCCTGTCGCGGATGGAGTCCGCCAACCTGGATGTCATGAAACGACTGCGCTATATCATGCGCAAATATCGCCCGGATACGCAGCAGACGATGTTACCCGAGGCCGAAAACTTGCCCGAGGCGACCGAGGCGTCCGCCCTACCGCCCGCCCGAGCCTCGCTTCTGTGAAACGTGTAATGGGGAGAGGCAGGCACCAAAATAGCTAACGCCCGATTACTTTATCCCCAAGCGGCGCGCCAACTTATGTAGATTGCTGGCATCGACCTTGAGCAGCCGCGCCGCCGCCGACCAATTGCCGCCCGTACGCTCTAGGGCGTGACGAATGGCGTGACGCTGGCTGCGCGTCACGCTGTCGTACAGCGACCCCGCCGGGGTATCCCGGCGCGATGTCACCGCCGCCTCCGAAGCCGTCATAGTCGAGAAGGTGGAAACGGCCAGCGGCAGGTCGAGCAGCTCGGGCTCCAGCGTGACGATATCCTCGCGGCGCGCGCCCTGACTGAGTGCCTTGATCACCGCCCGGCTGATGACATGCTCGAGTTCGCGGACATTGCCCGGCCAGTCGTAACCGCACAGCGCATCCTCGGCGTCGGGCGATAATCGCAGGCTGTGTACCCCCAGGCGGGCTCGATTGAGTTCGAGAAAATGGCCGGCCAATATCAGTACGTCGTTGCCCCGCTCACGCAACGGTGGAATCGGCACCGGATAAACCGAGAGCCTGTGATAGAGGTCGGCGCGAAAATGGCCGGCGCGCACGCTGTCGTGCAGATTGCGGTTGGTGGCGGCGATGACGCGCACATCGACATGGCGCGGTTCGTCTTCGCCCAAGCGCTGGATCTCGCCATTTTGCAGGGTCCGCAGCAACTTGGCCTGGATAGCGAGTGGCAATTCGCCGACCTCATCGAGAAGCAGCGTGCCGCCGTCCGCTGCTTCGAAGCGCCCCGCGCGGGCGCTGCCCGCCCCCGAGAAGGCACCCTTCACATGACCGAACAGCTCGCTCTCGGCCAACGACTCCGGCAACGCCGCACAGTTGACCTGAATCAGCGGGTGCTGCCGACGTCGAGAATGCTGGTGCAGATAGCGTGAGAATAGCTCCTTGCCGACCCCGGTCTCGCCCGTGAGCAGCACGGGCAGTTCGGAATCCGCCACCACTTCAAGCTCATCCAGTAACTGACGAATGGTGGGACCTTGCCCAATGATCTCGCCCTCCTGACGTTCACTGATGTCCTTGGCGGCATCGCTTCGCGACAGGCGCAGGCGACGCACGTCCTGCTCCAGACGCGTCAAGCGCACGGCAGCCTCGACCAGCAAGGTGAAACGCTGCAGGTCACTGTGGGCACGTTCGTCGAAGGTTCCGGGGGTGAGCGCGTCCAGGGTCAATGCCCCCCACAGGTTGCCCTCGACATACAGGCTGATGCCCATGCAATCGTGCACCGGCAAGGGGGCACCGATGTGATTGTCAACCAGGCCATCGTAAGGATCGGGCAGGGTCGAATCAGGTGGAAAGGCCACCGTCTCTCGCTGGGCGAGGATCGCCGTCAGGCGTGGATGCTGAGCCACGATGAAGCGCCGCCCCAACACCTCGCGCGTCAGCCCCTCGACCGCCACCGGGCATAACGCCTCGCTGTCGAGACGTAAAAGGCCTACCGCCCCGCAGCGGAAGTATTCGCGCAGCGTCTTCACCAGGCGTTGCAGGCGTACCGCACTGGGCAATTCAGCGGTGAGATCGGCAAGCACGGTTTCTTCCAGCATGGGTAGGCTCCTGAGCGCTCATAATGACACCACGGGTATTCGCCACCATGGCCTGGTCATTATTACCCCGACATCGCTGGGTCGAATTGACCTCAATCAACGTTCCTCGAGTCAAATCAACCGGTTAAAGATTGGCATGCAACCTGCAATGAAGGAGCGTCATTTACCGTTACAGGAGCACGCCATGACGCTTTCGGAGCGATCTCCCAGCGAACTGATCGATCATATCCTGGCCCGTTATCACGCCATCCATCGCCAGCAGCTGCCCGAACTCATCCGCCTGGCGCGGCGCGTCGAACAGGTCCATGACACGCATGTCCAGTGCCCCCGCGGCCTGGCCGATCACCTCGAAGAGCTGCATCAGGCACTGGAAAGCCATATGCAAAAGGAAGAGAGCGTGCTGTTCCCGAGGATCAAGCGTGGCGGCACCGCCCGTGGCCCCATTGCCGTCATGCGTTTCGAGCATGACGAACACCATGAAGCGCTGGATCAGGTGATGGTGCTGACGCGCGATCTCCAGGCGCCCGCGGACGCCTGCACGACTTGGCGTGCGCTATACGACGGTTTGCGCGAATTCCGCGAGGACCTGGTCCAACACATGCAGCTGGAAAACGACGTCCTGTTCGAACAGGCCTTGGTGCAGGAGGCTCGGCATGGCTAATTACCGCAAGCTCTGGGGCCTGCTGCTGATCGTCCTGGGCGTCACCTTCGCCTTGCTGGGCTTTTTCGGCAAGGAGGTCTACCGCCAGGCGCCCCCGATCCCCGACCAAGTGGTGGCGACGAATGGCGAACTCTTGATGACCGAAGACGACATCCTCGACGGCCAGACCGCCTGGCAGTCCGTCGGCGGCATGCAGCTCGGCTCGATCTGGGGACATGGCGCCTATCAGGCCCCCGACTGGACGGCCGACTGGCTGCATCGCGAGCTGATGGCCTGGCTGGAACTGGCTGCCGAGGAGACCTATAGCGCGTCCTACGCCTCTCTGAGTCCGAGCGAGCAAAACCAGCTCGAGTTCGAACTCAAACAGGCGTATCGCACCAATACCCTGGATGCCACCAGCGACACGGTGACCGTCTCCGAGCGACGCGCCCGGGCCATGGCCCAGACCGCCGACTACTATAGCCGCCTGTTCAGCGACGATCCCGCGCTACAGAGCACTCGCGAAAGCTACGCCATGAAGGAGGATACGCTGCCCAGTGCCGCGCGCCGCGAGCAGTTGACCCACTTCTTCTTCTGGACGGCCTGGGCGGCCGCCACCGAGCGCCCGGGAAGCGTGGCGACCTATACCAACAACTGGCCGCACGAGCCGCTGATCGACAACGTTCCCACGGCGGAAAACATCTTCTGGTCGCTGGCCAGCGTGGTGCTGCTGATCGCCGGTATCGGCCTGTTGATCTGGACCTGGGCGTTCCTGCACAAGGAGAACGCGGCCGAACCCGAGCCCCCCATCAAGGATCCGCTGACCGGCATCGCGCTGACACCATCGCAGCGGGCGCTGGGCAAATACCTGCTGCTGGTGGTCGGCCTGTTCGTCTTCCAGGTGTTCGTGGGCGGCGCCACCGCGCATTACACCATCGAAGGCCAGAGCTTCTACGGCATCGAGCTGTCCCGCTGGTTCCCCTATACGCTGCTGCGTACCTGGCATATCCAGAGTGCGCTGTTCTGGATCGCCACCGGCTTCCTCGCCGCCGGCCTGTTCCTCGCCCCGATCATCAATGGCGGCAAGGATCCGAAGTACCAGAAGCTGGGCGTGGACATCCTGTTCTGGGCATTGATCGTCGTGGTCGCCGGCTCCTTCATCGGCAACTACCTGGCGATCGCCCAGGTCATGCCCGCGGACCTCAACTTCTGGCTGGGCCATCAGGGCTATGAGTACGTCGACCTGGGCCGCCTGTGGCAGATCGGCAAGTTCACCGGCATCGCCTTCTGGCTGGTGTTGATGCTGCGCGGCATCGTGCCCGCCCTGCGTCGGCCCGGCGACAGGCACCTGCTGGCCCTGCTGACCGCCTCGGTGGCCTGCATCGGCCTGTTCTACGGCGCCGGCTTCTTCTATGGCGAGCGTACGCATCTGTCGGTGATGGAGTACTGGCGCTGGTGGATCGTCCACCTGTGGGTGGAAGGCTTCTTCGAGGTGTTCGCGACCACCGCGCTGGCCTTCATCTTCTGCACCATGGGGCTGGTCTCCCGCCGCATCGCCACCACCGCCAGCCTGGCCTCGGCCTCGCTGTTCATGCTCGGCGGCATTCCAGGTACCTTCCACCATCTGTACTTCGCCGGCACCACTACGCCGGTCATGGCGGTCGGCGCCACCTTCAGCGCCCTGGAAGTCGTGCCGCTGGTGGTGCTCGGCTACGAAGCCTGGGAGCACTGGCGCCTCAGGCAGCGTGCCCCCTGGATGGAGAACGTCAAGTGGCCGCTGCTGTTCTTCGTCGGCGTGGCGTTCTGGAACATGCTCGGCGCCGGGGTATTCGGCTTCATGATCAACCCGCCGATCGCGCTGTACTATATACAGGGACTCAACACCACGCCGACCCACGCCCACGCCGCCCTGTTCGGCGTCTACGGCTTTCTGGCACTGGGCTTCACCCTGCTGGTGCTGCGCTACATCAGGCCGGGCCTAGTATTCAACGACCGCTTGATGAAGGTCGGCTTCTGCTGCCTCAACGCCGGCCTGGCACTGATGCTGTTCACCAGCCTGCTGCCGGTGGGTGTGATCCAGTTCATTGCCAGCGCCAGCGAGGGCTTGTGGTACGCCCGCAGCGAAGCCTTCATGCAACAGCCACTGCTGGAGACACTGCGCTGGATCCGCACCGTCGGAGATGTGGTGTTCATCGTCGGCGCCCTGGCCGTGGCCTGGCAGGTCGTCTCCGCCTTGTGCGGGCGCGCACGGCGTCAGTCGACCGAGAGCGCCGACAGCGAGGCCAAGGGCAGCGTTGCGACCTGATACTCCCTAACCCCTACCGCATCGACTCAAAGGATGGCCCTTGCGGTCATCCTTTCTTCGTGCTGCGCGGTGGTGTCAGGCTCCCCCCGGTCGACCTGGCCCCGGCAGCCCCGTTCAGGCGGGTATCACCACCGATTGTCCTTTTCCTGATCTGCATCATGTCTTTTCAACTCTGGGGCGCCTACGCTTGAAAACACATCATGTAGTGCATTTTAAAAATATCAATACCATATATGGGAGCAACCGGTGACAAGTCCCTCCGTGCAGCGCCATCACACCATCGACGTCGCCTCGACCGTCAACGAATACCTGCAACGCGCCGATTGGCGCATCAATGCCAACGCCAACCAGGGCTACTCCCTGGGCGGGCTGATTCTCAACGCCTCGGGCAAGCTGATCGCCAACTACTGGCTCAACGAGATCTATCCTGCTGTGGTGGGTGCAGCGCACCGCCAGGGCGACCTGCACATCCACGATCTGGATATGCTCAGCGGCTACTGTGCCGGCTGGTCACTGCGCAACCTGCTTGCGGAGGGTTTCAACGGCGTGCCGGGACGGGCCGAAAGCGCACCGCCCAAGCATCTATCCAGCGCCCTGGGCCAAATGGTCAACTTCCTTGGCACCCTGCAGAACGAATGGGCCGGCGCCCAGGCGTTCAGCTCCTACGATACCTACCTGGCGCCCTTCGTACGCAAGGACCGGCTCGACTATCCAGCAGTGAAACAAGCGGTGCAGGAGTTCATCTACAACCTCAACGTGCCGTCGCGCTGGGGCAGCCAGACACCCTTCACCAACCTCACCTTCGACTGGATCTGCCCGCAGGACCTACGCGATCAGGTTCCGGTCATCGGCGGCGAAGAGCAGCCCTTCACCTATGGCGAGCTGCAGGCCGAGATGGATCTTCTCAACCGCGCCTACCTGGAAGTGATGGAGGAGGGCGACTGCCGCGGCCGGGTCTTCACCTTCCCGATCCCCACCTACAACATCACCGCGGATTTCGACTGGGAGAGCGGCAACGCCGAGCGGCTCTTCGCGCTGACCGCCAAGTACGGTCTTCCCTACTTCCAGAACTTCCTCAACTCTGACCTGGAGCCGCACATGGTGCGCTCCATGTGCTGCCGGCTGCAGCTCGACCTCAGCGAACTGCTCAAACGCGGTAACGGCCTGTTCGGCAGCGCCGAGCAGACCGGCTCGCTGGGCGTGGTGACGATCAACTGCGCGCGCCTGGGGCACCGCTTCGCCGATGACAAGGCGGGGCTCCTCAAAGAGCTGGACCGACTGCTGGAACTGGGCCGCGACAGCCTGGAGATCAAGCGCGAGTGCATCCAGCGGTGGATGGACGACGGCCTATACCCCTACAGCCAGCGCTACCTGGGCACGCTGCGCAACCACTTCTCGACGCTGGGTGTGAACGGCCTCAACGAGATGGTGCGCAACTTCAGCGCCGACCGCTTCGATATCGCCGCCCCGGAAGGTCAGCAACTGGCCCTGGAACTGCTGGATCACGTCCGCGAGCGGATGCGCGAGTTCCAGGAAAGCACCGGCCACCTCTACAACCTGGAGGCGACCCCGGCCGAGGGCACTACCCATCGTTTCGCCAGGGAAGACCGGAAACGCTTTTCCGGCATTCTCCAGGCCGGTACGCCAGAGGCCCCCTACTACACCAACTCCAGCCAGCTGCCGGTGGGGTTCACCGACGACCCCTTCGAGGCGCTGCTCCACCAGGATCCGCTGCAAACCCGCTATACCGGCGGCACCGTGCTGCATCTCTACATGCGCGAGAAACTTTCCTCGGCACGGGCCTGCAAGCAACTGGTGCACACCGCCCTGTCACGTTTCCGGCTGCCTTACCTCACCGTGACACCGACCTTCTCGATCTGTCCGGTACACGGCTATCTGGCCGGTGAACACGAGTTCTGCCCGAAGTGCGACGACGCGCTTCTGGCCAGACAGGCCTCGGCTGCCGAGAAAGCCTGAGGTCATTCCCTCAGCGTAAAAGGAGCATCACATGAACCCTACCATCGAGAACCTGCCCACCGAACAGCGCCAACGCTGCGAGGTCTGGACTCGCGTGATGGGATACCATCGCCCGGTCAGCCAGTTCAACCGCGGCAAGCAGTCCGAACACCGCGAGCGTCGCCACTTCAGCGAGCGCGCCGCCTCCTTCTGAACCCACCACGATGCCGGGCGCCCACAGGCGCCCGGCCGGGATAGGCCATGACCGACACCGATACTCACCGGCCACGGCTGCCCGTGGCCGGCCTCACGCCCATGACCACCCTGGACTACCCCGACCACCTGTCCTGTGTGATCTTTCTGCAGGGCTGCCCGCTGCGTTGTGGCTACTGCCATAACCCGCAGATGCTCGAACCGCGCAAGGCCACCCCCGAGGAGTGGGCCAAGATCGAGGCGTTTCTCGAACGCCGCCAGGGCCTGCTGGAAGCCGTCGTGTTCAGCGGTGGCGAGCCCACGCTGCATGCCGGCCTTCCCGCAGCCGCCGAGCGGGCCCGCGCCCTGGGCTTCAAGGTGGGGCTGCATACCGCCGGGGTCTATCCACGGCGCTTGCAGGCACTGTTGCCCTGGCTCGACTGGGTGGGACTGGACGTCAAGGGAGCCGACGCCGATTTCGACCGCATCGTCGGTCGCCCCGGCATGGCTGCCGTCCATGAGCGCAGCCTGGCATTGCTGCTGGAGAGCGGCATTCCCTTCGAGTGCCGCACCACGGTGCATTGGCGCGATTTCGACCTGGCGAGCCTGCAGCGGCTGGCGCTCGATCTCGCTGAACGCGGCGTCGCTCGCTATGCCATCCAGTTGGCGCGCACGGGACAGTGCCTGAACCCCAGCTATGCCACCCCACCGCCACGACGCCCTGACGGCGAGGCCCTGGAATCGCTACTCACGACGCTACGCCCCACCTTCGAAAGGCTCGAACTGCGCGACTGAGCCATCATTCACGAACCACACTTCGCCATGACCAGAATCAACAGTCGACGTCGAATACGCGACTAGAATGGTCGGGCTTTGAAACCATGAGGAGAGCGACATGGAACTCGTCTGCCCGGCTGGCAACTTGCCCGCCCTGAAACGGGCCGTGGACGAAGGCGCCGATGCCGTCTATTTCGGCTTCCAGAACGCCACCAACGCCCGACAGTTCGCCGGCCTCAACTTCACCGACAAGCGCGCTCGCGAGGGTATCGACTACGCTCATGCCCGTAGTACGCGGATGTTCTGCGCCATCAACACTTATCCGCAGCCCGACGGCTGGGTGCAGTGGACCCGCGCCGTGGATCAGGCCGCCGAACTCGGCGTCGACGCGCTGATCCTGGCCGACATGGGGCTACTCGACTACGCTGCCCGGCGCCATCCCGACATGGCCCGCCACCTCTCGGTACAGGGCTCGGCCACCAGCCATGAGGCGCTACGCTTCTATCACGACCAGTTCGGCATCACACGCGCCGTGCTGCCACGGGTACTCTCCATCACCCAAGTGCGCGACCTGGCCAGGCAGAGCCCGGTGGAGCTCGAGGTATTCGCCTTCGGCAGCCTGTGCATCATGGCCGAGGGGCGCTGCTATCTCTCCTCCTACCTCACCGGGGAATCGCCCAACACCCGCGGGGTCTGCTCGCCGGCGGCCCATGTGCGCTGGGAGGAAACCACCGAGGGGCTCGAGTCGCGCTTGAACGGCGTGCTGATCGACCGCTACGGCGAGGGTGAGCGGGCCGGTTACCCCACCCTGTGCAAGGGGCGCTTCGAGGTGGGCGGCGAGACCTACCATGCCATCGAAGAGCCCACCAGCCTCAACACTCTGGAACTGTTGCCGGAGCTTGCCGAGCTGGGCATCAGTGCGGTGAAGATCGAGGGGCGCCAACGCAGCCCCGCCTACGTTTCGAAGGTCGCCGATATCTGGCGTCAGGCGCTCGACCGCCTCGAACGCACCCCCGAGCGCTTCCATCCCGATCCCGCCTGGGTAGCCGGTCTCGGCGAAGTCTCCGAGGGCGCGACCACCACCCTGGGCGCCTACGAACGCAGTTGGAAATAGGAGAGAGTCATGTCCATCCCCGAGACGCTGCAATTGTCGCTGGGCCCAGTGCTCTTCTACTGGACCCGCGAGCGCTACGCCAACTTCTATCGCGAGGCCGCCGACTGGCCGATAGAGATCGTATACCTGGGCGAGTCGGTCTGCTCGCGTCGTCGCGACATGAAGCTCGACGACTGGTTAGGGCTAGGCCGCGAACTGACCCAGAGCGGCAAGCAGGTAGTGCTGTCGAGCCAGACGCTGATTGAATCCGAGGCCGATCTGCGCGACCTGCGCAAGCTGTGCGACAACGGCGAGCTCATCATCGAGGCCAACGACCAGAGCGCCCTGCATCACCTATCCGCCGCCCGTGCGCCCTTCATCGCCGGGGCTGCGCTCAACCTCTACAACCCGGCAACGATCGGCGTCATGGCCCGCGCCGGCATGCAGCGCTGGCACGCCCCGGTGGAGATGTCGCGCGACGACCTGGCCCGCCTGCTCGCCGACTGCCGTGCCGAGGGACTCGACCAGCCCTGCGAAGTGTTCGCCTACGGCCACCTGCCGTTGGCCTGGTCGTCGCGCTGCTTCACCGCCCGGCGCTACCGGAAGCCCAAGGACCGCTGCCAGTTCGTGTGCCAGAAGCATCCCGAAGGGCTACCGCTGCGCTCTCAGGAGTCGAAGGAGGTCTTCACGCTGAACGGCATCCAAACCCTTTCCGGAGCCTGCCAGGATCTGCGCCACGAGGTAGGCGACATGGCCGATATGGGCGTCGGCGTGGCACGCCTGAGCCCCCGCGCCGAAGGCATGGCCAAGGTAGTCGCCGCTTTCGACGCCGCGCGACGGGGCGAGCAACCCACGCCCGACCCATTGGCTCTGGTCGATGCCGATATCTGCGACGGCTTCTGGCACGGCCGTCCCGGCATGGACAACAGCCACCAGAAGGCGGCTCTCAGCTGATATATCGAGGACTCCGAGTCCCCCCAGGGTTCATCCTTCTCCCTCGAAGTCGCCCCCGTCTCCGACCACAAGAGCCATGACACATATGGAAAACCCCATGTCTATCAATGTCTCTTCCGCCTCCTTGCCGATCGTTGGCCTAGTACCACTGACGACACAGGAATTTCCCAAGCGTCGAGCCTGTGCGATATTCCTGCGGGACGGCTCGCCAAGGTGTGGGTATTGCCACAACGTGCGAATGACGCCACACCAGCGCAACAAGCCATATGAATGGCGAGACGTATGCGCTTTGCTCGATCGTCGTCATGGCCTGTTGGATGGGGTGGTGATCGGTGGTGGCGAACCGACGCTTCACCACGAACTACCTACGGCGCTACACGACATCAAGTCTCGCGATTTCGACACCGGGTTACACACGACAGGCCTCTACCCGAAGCGCCTGTCCAAGGCGCTTCCCTGGCTGGATTGGGTAAGACTCGACATCAGAGGCTGGAGCATGAAGGCCGGCCACACCCGCGAAAAGCAAGGTATATGGCACCGCAATATGCAGAGTCTGGCACTGTTGCTGGATAGCAGGATCGAGCTGGAGTGCCGCACGTCCCTACACTGGCGTACCTTTTCGCTGCGCGACCTGGAGAGGCTGGCCATGTCACTGGCCGATTGCGGTGTACGCCATTATGTTCTTCAAAAGTGCCTCAATCCGAACCAGGCACGGCCTCCGGCTGGCGCCCCCTCGGACCATGCCTTGGATCTACTGGTCTCGCGACTCGCGTCGTATTTCGAGTCCGTCGCGATTGAGCGTCCGCCACCGCCACTCCTTCGTACTGAGAATTAGTATGGACTATTCCCTGATCAAGCAGGTCCACATCACCGCCGCCGCTCTCAGTCTGGCGCTATTCAGCCTGCGCGCCTGGTGGTCGGTAAGGGAGTCGCCGCGACGTCGGCAGCGCTGGGTGAAGGTGTTGCCGCATCTAATCGATACGGTACTGCTGGCGGCGGGTATCACACTGATGGTCATGTCGAAAGCCTGGCCTACCCAGCACCCGTGGCTGGCGGCCAAGCTGGTCGGCCTGGTGGCCTACATCATCATTGGCACCCTGGCCATCAAGCGCGGCAGGACGCCGACTATCCGCGCCGCGGCGGCACTCGTCGCGATCGCCATCTTCATGTATATCGTCGGGGTAGCTATCAATCACCATCCGCTTTCCTGGCTACGCTCTGTCTGAAAATCGGCGAACCCGAAGTCGAGCTTCCTTGAGTCGAATCAATCATGGAGCCCCCTTGGAGTGTTATTTTTCGGGCATATTTCAAGTTCGTCTCAGCAAGGATAAGACCTTGATGAATGCAGCCCCTCGCCAGTCGATCGCTTGCATACTTTTCTTCCTGATCGGACTGGTGTTCGATACGAGCCTCGCGGCGCAAGAAAGTCGCGACGTTTCCAGCGATGCGGCACCGGACGTAAGCTACACATTGCGCACGGCTATCGTCGACGGCCACTGGGCCTTCGTCGGCGAAAGCGGTGCTATCAAGGGGCAGGTCAATCCCGATCTCAACGCTCCCGAGGGCGCTATCGTCCAGATCGAGCTGATCAACGGGGATGGCGCAATTCACGATATCGTGGTGTCCGAATTCAATGTCGATTCGGAGCGTATCGGTACCCAAGGGGCGACAACCACGATCGTCTTCAAAGCCGACCACAGCGGGACATTCGAGTATCAATGCTCCCTGCCCGGTCACAAGTCTATGGGCATGACCGGCCGGTTCATCGTTGATCCCAAACAGGAAGAAAGAGAACGGAAAGAGACAGAACAGAAAGGGGCCAAACAGGAAGGGCCTGGCGGCGATACGGCCACCATTTCACAGTCCCCTACTGCAGTGGGCCGGCCTGTCGGCACGCGCGCCCCCCAGCATGTCACACTGAACCTGGAAGCCAGCGAGGCCGCCGGCCACCTTGCGGATGACTCAAGCTACACATACTGGACCTTCAATCGCAAGGTACCCGGCCCCTTTCTGCGTGTTCGGGTGGGCGACACAGTCACCGTCAATCTGACCAATGACGCAAGCAGCCATCATATCCACTCGATAGACCTGCATGCCGCTACCGGCCCCGGTGGCGGCGGCAAGGTTACACAAGTCGCTCCGGGGCAATCCAGGCGTTTTACCTTCAAGCCCCTGAAGCCGGGGCTTTATGTCTATCACTGCGCGACGCCGATGGTAGCTCAGCATATCGCCAACGGCATGTACGGCATGATCCTGGTCGAGCCCGAAGGAGGTCTGACGCCGGTAGACAGAGAGTTCTATGTGATGCAGGGCGAAATCTATACCCGGGAGCCGCACGGTAGCTCAGGTCTTCAAGCATTTTCGCTCGACAAACTACTCGCCGAAAGACCCGACTATTTCACGTTCAACGGCGCGGTTGGCGCATTGACCGGCATCCACAAGATGGAAGCCAGAGTCGGCGAAACCGTGCGTATCTTCTTCGGCGTCGGCGGCCCCAACAAAACGTCCAGTTTCCATATCATCGGTGAGACCTTCGACAAGGTTTACAACCTAGGATCGTTGACCAGTCCTCCGCTGACCGATGTGCAGACCATCTCAGTCCCCCCAGGCAGCACCGCCATGGTCGAGTTCAAGGTCGATTATCCAGGTACATATACGTTGGTGGACCATGCCCTGGCCCGTGTCGAGAAAGGCCTCGTAGGCTTCCTGACGGTACATGGCGATAGCAACAGCGACATTTTTCAGGCCCCGCGCGCCCCCGAGCATTGATAACTCATCGTCAGCCGCTGTCCCCTCCAAGACAACGGCGCCCTCCGCACGATGTCAACGTGGCAGCGCCGATCACACCATCTTCAAACCATCTGCAAGTACCGCGGTTTCGATTCGCTGAAGGCGCCGTCGAAGACCATGGCGAGACGGTTCGGCAGTAACCGTCCCGGCGGCGTCAGTGCAATACGATCACGTCGGATGTCGACCAGACCATCGCCGGCCATCTCCTGCAGGACCAGCAGCTCGGGGGCGAAATAGTTGCGAAACACGATGCGATGGCGTTTCTCGATAGCCGTATAAGGGACGTCGCCGCTTCCCATGAGGCGTTGGATGACATCGCGCCTCACCCTGTCATCGGCGTTCAGCTCATAGCCCCGGCAGATGGCCAACTCGCCGGCGTCTAGGCGGGCATAATAGTCCGGTAATTTTCGTCCATTCTGGTAGTACCCATCGGCGACATGGCTGATCGCACCAACACCGAACCCGATACAGTCGGAATCGCCGTGGAGGTGATAACCCTCGAGGCAGCGCTGCGACCACCCACGGCGTTGCGCTGCTACCAA
This sequence comes from Chromohalobacter sp. HP20-39, assembly GCF_033052815.1. Classification (NCBI taxonomy): domain Bacteria; kingdom Pseudomonadati; phylum Pseudomonadota; class Gammaproteobacteria; order Oceanospirillales; family Halomonadaceae; genus Chromohalobacter; species Chromohalobacter sp. HP20-39. The sequence goes on from NZ_JAWHTP010000001.1 coordinate 367,040, forward strand.
CGTATCGCTGGAAAGGACAAGCCGCCCCATGCCTGTATGTACGTAGCCCTCCGCCACCAGGCGTTCTATACCTTGTACAAGGAGGGCCAAGGTCTCGCTACGCTCGGGCGTGCCGCCCTGATCGCCCGGCACTGAACCGCCAGAGCCCCTTGGCCAGTCAGCTGTGCCGTGACCTACATCGCGAGACAGGGTAATACGCTCGGGACGTAGGCATACCAAGCGTTCGAGCAGCGCCGAGAAACCAGCGGGCGTCCGTCCAGGCAGCCGCAGCGCCAACTCGAGAGTGGGCGGGTGAAGATAAGCTTGGCGAGACGCGGCCTGGATCTCGACCAGGCGCTCTATCGCCGCGGCCCCGGAATCCCGTATATCGATATTGAACCGGTTGAAGCCAAGGGCAATCAAATCGGCCAAGCGTTGCGGCGACAGACGGTTCGGCCCGGTGCGCAGCGAAAAGTCCCTGTCGCGGCTGCGCTTCAGCCCGAAATGGCGACGCAGCTCGGTCATCAGGCCGGCCAACTGGTCATCGCCAAGGCACCCCGCGCCATTCCCGGTCAGAACAAGTTGCTCGATGCAGCGGTCGACATCAAACAGGCTCCCCTGAAGCGCTATTTCATGCTTGAGATAAGATAGATAGCGAGCCGCCCCATTGACCTCGTGGCCCAACCTGGCGGGCACATGCACATGAGCCGTCAATGGTTTGGGGATGGGGTCTTCGTTACTGCCATGCGCCGCCAGCCGGTAATCGTCTGCAGTGAGCTTGGCAGGAAAGCGGACCAGGCTGGGAAAGATCCCATAATCCGGAGCCGGACGATCATGCTTACCGAGAAGAACAGGATTGAGGAAGCGGGTCATTTCGATTACCAGAGCGAGTATATCCAGACTCACTCTAGCGCCCGCTGCGGACGGCCAGGTTGACTGAAGTCACGCCGCCATGAGATGCATCGCGCTCCCGCTCAGGTCCGCGCCGTCTGTGAACCTTCTGCGCCGAATGCCAGTGCCTTCATCGCGCCGCTATCGACGATCTCGATCTCCTTTCCGGCGATGCTGACCAGGCCCTGCTCCTCCAGGCGACGGAAGGTGCGGCTCATGGTCTCGGGCACCAGGCCCAGGTAGTTGCCCAGGTCGAGGCGCGACATCGGCAAGCGAAAGCGCAGCGCCGAGAGGCCACGATCGGCGAAGCGCTCCGAGAACTTGAGCAGCACGACGGCCAGGCGCTGTTCAGCGGAACGACGCGACAGTAGATGATTGGTGCTCTGCTCGGCGAGCAGTTCGCGGCTCATGATGCGCATCAGCCGATGCTGCAGGGCCGGCGTGCGTTCGCTCAGGGTTTCCAGTTCGGCGTAAGGAATCTCGCAAATACTGGCCGTTTCCAGGGCGATCGCGCTCGACGGGTGATCCCGCGAGACGATGGCATCGAGGCCAATGACTTCGCCCGGCAGGTGAAATCCCGAGATATGTTCGTCGCCATTGGCCATCAGGGTCGACGTCTTCACGGCCCCGGTGCGCACCGCATAGATCGAGTTGAAACGCTGCCCGGCCTGGAATAGATAGCCCCCCCGGGATACCGGCTTGCGACGCTGCACGATCCCTTCCAGCTTCCCGATGTCTTCCTTCGGCAGATTGTCGGGCAGGCACAGCGTGCGCAGACGACAGTTGTGGCAGCTATCGCGCGATTCGCTCAGCGTGGCAATGCGGGTCATGGCGTATTTCTCCTTCCTGCGGGGGTTACGCAACATCATGAGCACGATGTTACCCAACCCCCGCTTAGCCCCCGATAACCCTTTAGAGGTAGTCCGGGTGATATTGCGAGGTAAGCGAAGGAGTTCGCTACCCAACTTGACTGAAATCAAAATCGACCCGACGTAGGCTCCTTATGGTGGGTTCAGTTCATGCATGGGAGGTTCGCCATGGCAAGCCTGCTGGCGCAGCCATACCTCATTGGCCCCGGCGATATGACCGAGACGACTCCCTGACTCCTGACCGGACTCCATAGAGGCAAGATATAATGAGCCATTTCCTCGACCGACTGCAGTATCTGGGCAAGCCCCGAGAGGCATTTGCCAATGGCCATGGCGAGACCCGTGACGAAACCCGCGACTGGGAAGACGGTTATCGCGCCCGCTGGCAGCACGACAAGATCGTGCGCTCCACCCACGGGGTGAACTGTACCGGCTCGTGCAGCTGGAAGATCTACGTCAAGAATGGCCTGGTCACCTGGGAAACCCAGCAGACCGACTATCCGCGCACCCGTCCCGACCTGCCCAACCACGAACCGCGCGGCTGTCCGCGCGGGGCCAGCTACTCCTGGTATATCTACAGCGCCAACCGTCTCAAGTACCCGCTGGTGCGCAAGCGCCTGATCAAGCTGTGGCGCGAGGCGCTGGCCCAGCACGTCGATCCGGTGCTGGCCTGGGCCTCCATCGTCGAGAACCCCGAGAAGACCGCGCAGTACAAGAAGGTTCGCGGTATGGGCGGCTTCGTGCGCGCCGACTGGGACGAGCTGGAAACCCTGATCGCGGCGTCCAACGTCTACACCGCCAAGCAGTACGGCCCCGACCGCATCATCGGCTTCTCACCGATCCCGGCGATGTCGATGGTCTCCTATGCCGCCGGCGCACGTTACCTGTCGCTGATCGGCGGGGTGTGCCTGTCGTTCTACGACTGGTACTGCGATTTGCCGCCGGCCTCGCCGCAGACCTGGGGCGAGCAGACCGACGTGCCCGAGTCCGCCGACTGGTACAACTCCAGCTACATCATCGCCTGGGGCTCCAACGTCCCGCAGACGCGCACACCCGACGCCCACTTCTTCACCGAGGTGCGCTACAAGGGCACCAAGACCGTGGCCATTACCCCGGACTACGCCGAGGTCGCCAAGCTGTGCGACGAGTGGCTGAGCCCCAAGCAGGGCACCGACGCGGCACTGGCGATGGCCATGGGCCACGTGATCCTCAAGGAATTCCACCTCGCCAAGCCCAGCGCCTATTTCACCGACTACGTGCGTCGCTATACCGACATGCCGTTCCTGGTCGAGCTGGAGGCCCGTGAGGATGGCAGCTTTGCGCCCGGCAAGCAGCTGCGCGCCAGCGACTTCGACGCCAACCTGGGCCAGGACAACAACCCGGATTGGAAGACCGTGGCCTGGGACGAGACCGGCAATCGCCTGGTGGTACCGCGCGGCTCCATCGGCTTCCGCTGGGGTGAAAAGGAAGGCGGCAAGGGTCGCTGGAACCTCGAGCCGCTCGACGCCGAGGGCAATGAGGTCTCCCTGCAGCTGTCGCTGGACGAGAGCCACGACAGCGTCGCCAGGGTCGGTTTCCCCTACTTCGGCGGCATTGCCCACGAACATTTCGATCATGTCGCTGGCAACGACGTGCTCTATCACAACCTGCCGGCCAAGCGCCTGACCCTGGCCGACGGTCGCGAGGTGCTGGCGGTGACCGTGTTCGATCTGATGGTCGCCAACTACGGTATCGACCGCGGCCTGGGCACCGAGGGCAAGGACGACGGCGCCACCGCCTACGACCAGGTGCGTCCGTACACCCCCGCCTGGCAGGAGCGGATAACCGGCGTGCCCGCCGCCCAGGCCATCCGCCTTGCGCGCGAATTCGCCGATACCGCCGACAAGACCCGGGGGCGCAGCATGATCATCGTTGGTGCCGGTATGAACCACTGGTACCACATGGACATGAACTACCGCGGCCTGATCAACATGCTGATCCTGTGCGGCTGTATCGGCCAGAGCGGCGGCGGCTGGGCGCACTACGTGGGCCAAGAGAAGCTGCGCCCGCAGACCGGCTGGACTCCGCTGGCCTTCGGCCTCGACTGGCAGCGTCCGCCGCGCCACATGAACGGCACCTCGTTCTTCTACAATCACTCCAGCCAGTGGCGCTACGAGAAGCTCGAAATAAGCGAGCTGCTCTCGCCCATGGCGCGTCGCGAGGACTTCACGGGAAGCCTGGTCGATTTCAACGTGCGCGCCGAGCGCATGGGCTGGCTGCCCTCCGCGCCGCAGCTCGACACCAACCCGCTGCAGCTCGCCGAGGCCGCCCGCGTCGCCGGCCTCGAGCCGGCCGATTATGTGGTTGCCCAGCTCAAGAGCGGCAACCTGCGCTTCGCCGCCGAGGACCCGGACAGCCCACAGAACTTCCCGCGCAACATGTTCGTGTGGCGCTCCAACCTCCTCGGCTCCTCCGGCAAGGGCCACGAGTACATGCTCAAGTACCTGCTGGGCACCAAGCATGGCCTGCAGGGCAAGGATCTGGGCGACACGGACGGTACGCTGCCCGAGGAAGTCACTTGGCACGATGATGCCCCGGAGGGCAAGGTCGACCTGCTGGTGACCCTGGACTTCCGCATGTCCACCACCTGCCTGTACTCTGACGTGGTATTGCCGACGGCGACCTGGTACGAGAAAGATGACCTCAACACCTCGGACATGCACCCGTTCATCCACCCGCTGACCGCCGCCACCGACCCTGCCTGGGAAGCGCGCAGCGACTGGGACATCTACAAGGGCATCGCCAAGGCCTTCTCCAAGGCCTGCGAGGGCCACCTGGGCCAAGAGACCGATATCGTCACCCTGCCCATGCAGCACGACTCCCCGGCCGAGCTGGCCCAGGCCGAAGTCAAGGACTGGAAGAAAGGCGAGTGCGAGCCGATTCCCGGCAAGACCCTGCCGCACCTGATCGCGGTGCAGCGTGACTATCCGGCGACCTATGAGCGCTTCACCTCGGTGGGTCCGCTGCTCGACACCCTGGGCAACGGCGGCAAGGGCATCAGTTGGCAGACCCAGCCCGAGGTCGAGTTGCTCGGCAAGCTCAACCAGCGCAAGACCGAGGGTCCGGCCGCAGGCCGTCCGAACATCGAGACGGCCATCGATGCCGCCGAGATGATTCTGACGCTGGCCCCCGAGACCAACGGCAACGTGGCGGTCAAGGCCTGGAATGAGCTGTCCAAGATCACCGGCCGCGGGCACGCCCACCTGGCGCTGCCCAAGCACGAGGAGAAGATCCGCTTCCGCGACATCGTCGCTCAGCCGCGCAAGATTATCTCCAGTCCCACCTGGTCGGGCCTCGAGGACGAGCACGTGTCGTACAACGCGGGCTACACTAACGTCCACGAGTTGATTCCGTGGCGTACCGTGACCGGCCGCCAGCAGTTCTATCAGGACCACCCCTGGATGCGTGCCTTCGGCGAGAGCCTGCTGGTCTACCGCCCGCCGATCAACACCAAGGCGATGACCGGCATCACGGAGCACAAGAGCAACGGCAACCCGGAGATCGCGCTGAACTGGATCACCCCGCACCAAAAGTGGGGCATTCACTCCACCTACAGCGATAACCTGTTGATGCTGACGCTGTCGCGCGGTGGCCCCATCGTCTGGCTGTCCGAGGACGATGCACGTGCCATCGGCGTGGAGGACAACGACTGGATCGAGCTGTACAACGCCAACGGCGCGATAGCCGCCCGGGCGGTGGTCAGCCAACGGGTCAAGAACGGCATGGCGATGATGTACCACGCCCAGGAGCGCATCGTGAACGTGCCCGGATCGGAAGTGACCGGCACCCGTGGCGGTATCCACAACTCGGTGACCCGCGTCTGCCCCAAACCAACCCACATGATCGGCGGCTACGCCCAGTTGTCCTACAGCTTCAACTACTACGGGACCGTGGGCTCCAACCGTGACGAGTTCGTCATCGTGCGCAAGATGCACCACATCGACTGGCTGGACGACGAAGGCAACGACAGCGTGCAGGCCAAAGTGGAAGGCTGAAGCCAGCGACTCACCTGCCAACGAATTGCCCCACATCAGTGGGGCAATTTCGTTCGGCACGGTTTACCACCCGACCAGTTACCCCGGCACATCGACATCGGTGACACTCTACGAACGGGGGGAACGGGGGGAACGGGGGGAACGGGACGACCGGGCCGACCACATCGGCCGCGTCAACCGCGAGTTGCTGGACGCTACCTACCCGACGATTCGCCCGAATGCTATTTCGTCGGTCCACAGGGCTTCATGACCGCGATCGACGAGGCGCTGCAAGAACTCGGCGTGCCCGCCGAGCGGCGTCACTACGAGCACTTCGGGCACGCCCGCTTCATGCGGCTTGAGCCACTCTCCCCTCGCCGGCCATCGACACACGGCCGCTGATCCTGACGAAAAAGCCAGTCGCCATGGCGACTGGCTTTCCCATGCCTACTGAAGCGCAGCCTCTTCGTAATCCAGTTCGCGAATCAGGGTCTGCAGCATCTGTTCATCGATATGCCGCCGCTTGCGCAACCGATAGAGTTCCTTGCGCTGGGCTTGAATGGCTCGGATGCGCAAATCCGTTTCCAGTTGGTGAAGCTGATGCGCCTGGTCGGCCCGATCGTCACGCTCCATCGCCATCGCCTGCATTTCCTGACGATAGGAATCGATGATCCGGGCCGTCACCGATCCTTTCGGTTCGGGCTCGTCGCTCGATTGTGCCTTTGACCACTCTTCCAGCCAGTCGACAGCGGCCTGGGAGGCGATCTGCCGTGCCTTCAGCAACTCGCGTTCGTGCTCCTTGAGGTCGTTCAGCGACAGGAATTTCAAAAAGTAGGGAATGCCCAGCGCGCCGATCAGCAACGACAGGATAATCACCGCGGCCGCCAGAAAGATCATCAGGTCGCGCCCGGGAAAAGACGCGCCATTGATGAACAACGGCACCGAAAGCACGCCGGCGAGGGTAATTGCCCCACGCACGCCGGCCACCGAGCTAAGAGTGGTGATCAACAGCAGCGGCTGGTTCTCTCCGCCCTTGGCTCGCGGCTTGAGCAGGCGGGTCTCGATCCAGTGGTAGGCATAGATGAAGGCAAAGCGGATCGCCAGCAGCAGCGCCATGAGCACGACGGCGTAGAGCACCAGCGTACCCATCGCGTAGCTCTGCGTGGCGGAATCCGCCCACACACGCTCGACGATCCCGGGGAACTGCAGCCCGAGCAGCAGGAACACCACGCCGTTGAAGGTGAAGTCGAGCATTTCCCAGATGCTGCGATTTAGGATGCGGGTGCTGGTTTTCACCGGCAGCATGTCGACACGACTCTGCACCATGCCGGCGGCCACCGCCGAGAGAATGCCCGACATGCCGGCATGCTCGGCAAGGTAGAACGCCGCGAACGGCAGCAACAGGATGGTGACCACGTAGGTGGCCGGATCATAGAGGTTGCGCGCGGTCATCCACTGTTTGATCTTGCCAACCGTCCAGCTCAGCGCGCCACCGATCAGCAGGCCACCCAACGCCACCATCAGGAACTCGCCGGACACGGAGAGCAACGAGAAGCCGCCGGTCATGGCGGCCGCGATGGCTATCTTGAACGAGACCAGCCCCGTGGCGTCGTTCATCATCGCCTCTCCTTCCAACTGGTGCGACATATGGCGCGGCAGGCGCCCCTGGGCGATGGCGATCACCGACAGCGCATCGGTGGGCGACAGGATCGCGGCCAGCGCGAAGCTGGCCGCCAGCGGAATCGAAGGCAACAGCCAGTGGATGAAGTAACCGACCGCCACCACAGTGACCAGCACCAGCAACAGCGACATGGCGGCGATCTGCCCGCCGTGATCGGTGAACTCCTTCTTGGGAATCTTCCAGCCGTCGTAGAACAGCAACGGCGGAATGAACAGCATCATGAAGATCTCGGGGTCCAGCTCGACTTCCATCCCGAAAAGCGGTGAAGCCAGCAGGCAGCCCATCAGGATCTGCAGGATAGGCAGGGGCAAGGGGATGATGTTGGCCAGTATTCGGCTGACGCCGACGGCCAGGGTGAGCAGAAAAACGAGATTGAGTATGTCCATGGTGTTGGCGGGGCCGGATAGGTCACTAAGAAAGTTGTCACCAGTAGCTCTCGGCTGCCATGCGGCGTCTCTACAATCCGTTGGCAATCCTCCAAGAGAGCCACGTTCGCCGTCGTTGCCCTGGTGCCCCCTGTCGCGCATAAGTGGCGCGCAGGAGAATTGCTGCATATCTTACTCCTAAAACAGTGTTTTGTTACGCAGTATCGTTGGATATTCACCCGATATTGATTGAAGTCATCAAGGCCATGAGCCGGACCGGTCAGTGTGGAGCTGTGTCGCGTGTCGAATGGTAAACGCTATGCTGTAGGAGCGAGCCATGCGCTAGCCAATATTCAGGAAACGACCGGGAGCCTACACCATGGATGAACAGCAATTACCCTCGGAAGCAGGTGCCGTGGCCAAACGTCACCCGCAGATCTGGAAGGCCTACGCTGAACTCGGCAAGGCCTGTGCCGAGGCCGGCCCGCTTGACGCGACGACGACCCGGCTCGTCAAGCTGGCCCTGGCTATTGGCGCGGGATCCGAAGGCGCCGTGCACTCTCATGCGCGCCGGGGATTGGAAGAGTCGGTGCCTCCCGAGGCGCTCAAGCAGGTCGCCCTGCTCTCGATTCCCACCCTGGGTTTCCCCCGGGCCGTGGCGGCGCTGACCTGGATCGAGGACATCACCGATCCGGCGTAGCCAGTCGATTCATACGCGCCCCTGGCCGCAATGAACGCGGCCGGGACGTGCCAAGAGGTTGCGCTTGCCGCCCGTCGGGCCACCAGTTGACTCGAGTCAATCCCTCATCTCCATGAAAGCCGCACAGTACCCACCAGAATACTGCTTCGAGCACCTTCCCGGTGGATCGGCTCGAGCGCTGCCAGCCAACATTCTCTTGAGGAAAGCCATATGGCGATTGCCAGCTACACAGAGCTTCTAACCGAGGTGCACAGCCAGCCCGCTCCCCAGCGCCTGCTGTTCGTCTTCGCCAGGGCCGAACTGCCCGACAACCCTGACGCCCAGCAGCGCGAACGCTTCGAACAGGGTGAAGGCGGCGTGCTGACACCGGCCCTTTGCGTCGACAAGACGCTGGATGAACTGAGCGACATGGAATCGCTGGTCGTGGAATCCCGACTCACTGGCGTGGCCTGGGACATCGTCTTTGTCGCCGCCCTGGCCGGTGACGGCACGAACCCGCCGACCAGCGAAGAGGCCGAACGCCCCCTTCAGCGCATGGTCGAAGCCTTGCAGATGGGCAGCATCGATAACTTCCTGGCGTTCGACCGCCGTGGCGATGCCGTCGATATTCAGTAATCCGACAGAGGTCTATGCTGGATGCAGCGACTCCACTAATCCTCGCAATGGAGGGCCAACATGGCTAAACGTTTCAAGGTAGGCGATCGCGTCCGCTGGAACTCGGAGGCGGGCCATGTCAGCGGTCGGGTCATCCGTGTTCACACCCGCGATACCGAATACAAGGGACATAGGCGTCATGCCAGCGAGGACGAACCGCAGTACGAGATCAAGAGCGACAAGACCGATCACATCGCCATGCACAAGGACTCGGCACTGAGCAAGGTCGAGGAGTAGCTGGCTTACGAAACCTCATGATTGACCGCCCACACCGCCGCCTCCACCCGCGAACGCAGGCCGAGTTTCTTGAGCAGGTTCTTGACGTGGACCTTCACCGTGCCCTCGGTGATATCGAGCCGCCGCGCGATCATCTTGTTACTCATGCCGCGGGCCAGCGCCCGCAGGATGTCGAGCTCACGCGATGTCAGCGACGACAACGCATCGGCGGGCGCCGCACGGCCGCCACTGACGATACCCGCCAGGATCGCGGCGAGCTGCGGACTGATCACCAGCTTGCCCTCGGCGGCCTCCTTGATACGTGCAAGCAAGTCCTCGGGCTCCATATCCTTGAGCAGGTAGCCATCAGCGCCGGCACGCAGCGCGGCAACCACGTCGTCGTCGGCATCAGAAACGGTGAGCATCACGATCCGCGTATCGACGCCGTTGCTGCGCATCTGGCGCAGGGCTTCGAGCCCGTCCATATTGGCCATATTCAGATCCATCAGGATCAGGTCGAGATCGAGTTGGCCTGCCGCCTCGACAGACTCAACACCGTTGGATGCCTCGCCGGCGATGGTCATGCCCGGGTCCATCTCGACCAGTTGGCGCACACCGCGCCGGAACAGCGGATGATCGTCGACGATCAGGATGCGTGTTTCGCTCATTGGACGCCTCCCAGCAGAGTAACCGATTCGCTCCCGGCGGTGACCTGCGGGGTGAAACACAGCACTACCTGCGTGCCCCCTTCGGCGCGATTGTGCATCTCGAGCGTGCCGCCCAGGCCGACCGCACGCTCGTCCATGATCGTGGTGCCATAGTGGTTGAGCCGCGCGTGCTGTTCGGGCAAGCCCACCCCATCGTCACGGATAGACACCCTGACCTGCCCCGATTCGGTGGTCTGCAAGTGGATATCGCAGTTCTCTGCCCTGGCGTGGTGAACCACGTTAGATAGCGCCTCGCGCACAATCTGCAGCACATGAATCTCCTCGTTGGGGGTCAGCGGGCAATGCCGCAGCTCGTAATCGAACAGAATTTTCACTTCACCGCGCTGGGCGAATTCGCGCACCGTCTCGTTGAGCGCAGCCTCGAGCCCTGGCTCGACCATTTTCAGGCGGAAAGTGTTGAGCAGCTCGCGCAGCTGGCGGTAGGCCGAGCTGAGACCTTCGCGCAGCTCATCGATGACCGCATCCTGATCGGCCGGTGAAGCCTGCTGTCGGATCAGCGACTGCAGACGCGCCACCTGGATCTTCAGGTAAGAGAGCGACTGGGCCAGCGAGTCGTGCAGCTCCCGGGCGATCACCGCACGTTCGTCCATCAGGGCCAGCCGGCGCTGCTCGTCGTTGTTTTGCGCCAGCGAGAGAGCGGTGGCGATCAGCCCCGCCACGGTCTCGACCAGGTCCATCTGCCAGCGCAGTGGAGGAGTTCCCGCCGGGTGCTGCATCAACAACACGCCATAGCGGCGGTCGGACTCGCTGACCACCACCGGTCGCACCCGCGGGGGAACACGCTCGCCACTCAGGCAGGGGCCGCAGTCCGGGGCCTGGCAGAAATCGGGGCGATCGCCCAGCTGCGTGGAAATACGCTGATAGGCGCGCTCGGCCTCGCCCTGCGACAAGCACAGGGTAATCGGACCGAGGCCCGTGACCTGCTCCAGACGCTCGAGCACGTCGCGGAAATCCTCACTGCCCGGGGTCGAGCTGTTGAGCTGTCGGGCGGCCTCGTAGAGCAGTCGCAACGACTCGTTGCTGCGCTTGAGTTCGGCTGTCTTGGCCTCCACCCGCTGCTCGAGTTCCGCATACATTCGCGACAAACTTTCGTTCATCTGATTGATAGTGCGCGAGATCAGACCCAGTTCATCGTTGTTTTCATAAGCCAATCGTCCCGCGAAGTCGCCGTGACGCACCCGATTGACCACGTGGAACAGCTCGCGCAGTGGCGGCACCACGTCGTTGACCAGCTTGTACATGGCCACGAGGACCAGCACCAGGGTCAGGAACAGGACGATACCTTGCAACAGGCGCAGCATCTGGATGCGCGATTCGGCTTCCCGCTGCAACTGGCCGACCAGATTGTCTATCTCGCTGACGAACTGGACGATCTGGTCAGCCAGCGCCTGGGGAGGACGTGCCTCGGTATCCAGCAGGGCCGGACGCAGCATGTCCTGCCACATCTCGGTCACGCTGGCATAGCGCTGGGCCAGGGGATGCTGCGGACCGTCGGGAATCAATGCAGTGATGACCGGGCTGGTCAGGTCGGCATCGAAGCGCTCGATCCGCTGGCGCAGCACCTCGCCATCCACTGGGGCCTGCAGGTGCGTGCTCAGCAGACGGTAGGCCTGCATGCGCAGGGTGCCGGCCTGGTTGATGGCAGCGGCATCGCCGCCGGCGGTCTCGGCGATCATGATCGAGCCCAGCATGCTAGTCAGGGCGAGAACGACGATCCCCACCATGGCCAGGCCGGCCCGGAAGATCAATGAACGTGTAATGGACTGAGGCATGCGCGCTCCAGACGGGACTACCACCTATGCCTCGCTACCGCTTCAGCGGACCTCAGCGTGACCCCATGCTTGTTAAAAATGCTTATAAAACAAAACGATGAATAAAAATATCTGGCTACCTCTTAGGGGGTAGCCACGCTAGCCTACCCCGCCCGCCCCATGAGCTCCCTTGATTCGCGTCAACAACGGTCGAGTGCACCGTGCCTATGGTGGCCTCAGGTTCCAGCGGGAGGGCTCGCGATGGCAAGCCAACAAGTCAAGCATATTATCCGTTCTCGTCCTGAATCCCACTCGATCATTTCTTTCGTGTCAGGAAGGCTATCATGAAGAATCTGGAAGGCGTAACGAGGCCCGATCAGTATCGGGCACTGTCGCTGAGCACTGTAGCGTTCACCGTGTGCTTTGCGGTGTGGACGATTTTTTCGATTATCGGCGTGAGGATCAAGCAGGATCTCGGCCTCAGCGAGACGGAGTTCGGCATCCTGGTCGCAACCCCTGTGCTGACCGGCTCCATCAGCCGGATCTTCCTCGGTATCTGGACCGAACAACTCGGCGGCCGCCGGGTGTTCAGCATCCTCATGCTCGTGACCTCGGTGTGCGTATTCCTGCTCTCCTATGTGGAGACCTACTGGATGTTCCTGATCGCCGCGCTCGGTGTGGGTCTGGCCGGCGGGTCGTTCATCGTAGGGATTGCCTACACCTCCTACTGGTTCGAGGAAGAGCACCAAGGCACCGCACTGGGGATCTTCGGCACCGGTAACGTGGGCGCGGCGATCACCAATTTCGGTGCCCCGTTTCTGCTGATCGCCCTCGGCTGGGAGCACACGGCGGTGATCTACGCCGTGGTCCTGGCGATCATGGCGGTGGTTTTCTGGGTATTCACCAAGGAAGACCCGATGACGATGGCCCGTCGCCGTGCCGGCGCACATGGCACCTCCGCACTCACCCAACTCGAGCCTTTGCGTCACCCCCAGGTATGGCGCTTCGCGCTCTACTACTTCTTCGTGTTTGGCGGCTTCGTCGCCCTCGCCTCCTACCTGCCGCGCTACTACGTCGGCGCTTACGACGTGAGCATCGCGGTCGCCGGCACTCTCACGGCGCTGTATTCGCTGCCGGCAAGCGTGTTCCGGGCCTTTGGCGGCTACCTCTCCGATCGTTTCGGTGCCCGCGCGGTAATGTATCTGACCTTCATTGTCTCGCTGGTATGCCTGTTCCTGCTCGCCTACCCGGAGACTCGATACGCTATTCAGGGCAAGGAAGGCCTGATCGAGTTCAGTTTGGCGATGCCTCTGTGGGGCGTGGTAGTGCTCACGGTGTTGCTCGGTTTCTTCATGTCCCTGGGCAAGGCGGCCGTCTACAAGCACATCCCCGTCTACTACCCGAATCACGTCGGCTCCGTCGGTGGTCTGGTGGGTATGATCGGCGGCCTGGGTGGCTTTTTCCTGCCCATTACCTTCGGAATCGTACTCGACCTCACGGGCGTGTGGACCACCTCCTACATGGTGATGTTCGTGCTCGTCGCCGTTTCCCTGGTCTGGATGCACATGGCGATCCGGCGCATGGAGCGCCGGCGCATCCCCGAGCTCTCGGAGGAGCGCTATCGATACCTGCCGGAAGTCCAGGAATCGCCGGGCGGAAACCGTCGGAAGACCGGGGAGACGGATGCCCGAACCTAACCACGAAAACGGTGCAACCGGAGCGCTGGGCCCCGGTCGCCAAGAGCAACTATCAGGAGATAACGAGCATGTCCATGGACAACACGCTACACAAAGGTGAGCAGTCGCGGGTACTCACCGACTGGCGACCCGAGGACACCGAGTTCTGGGGGAGCGTCGGCAAGTCCATTGCCACCCGCAACCTGTGGATCTCCATTTTCTGTCTGCTGCTGGCCTTCTGCGTATGGATGGTCTGGTCGGTGGTGGTCGCCAAACTGCCCCAGGTGGGTTTCGACTACACCTCCAACCAGTTGTTCTGGCTGGCCGCGCTACCGGGTTTGTCCGGCGCCACACTGCGCATCTTCTACAGTTTCATGGTGCCAATCGTCGGCGGCCGACGCTTTACCGCGCTGTCGACCGCCTCGCTGGCGCTGCCGGCGCTGTGGATCGGCTTTGCGGTGCAGAACCCGGACACCCCCTATCTGGTCATGTTGATTGTGGCACTACTATGCGGGTTCGGCGGCGGCAACTTCGCTTCCAGCATGGCCAACATCTCGTTTTTCTATCCCAAGCGCGAGAAGGGCAACGCCCTGGCGCTCAATGCCGGGCTGGGCAACCTGGGGGTCAGCGTCATGCAGTTCGTGGTGCCGCTGGTGATCACCGCCGGGGTCTTCGGTGCGCTGGGCGGTGAGCCGCAGACGCTGGGGGACACCCAGCGCCTGTGGTTGCAGAACGCCGGCTTCATCTGGCTGCCGTTCATCCTGCTCGGTACCGCGGCAGCCTGGTTCGGCATGAACGATATCGCCAGCGCGCGCTCCTCGTTCAAGGATCAGTCAGTCATCTTCAAACGCAAGCACAACTGGCTGATGTGCATGCTCTATACCGGTACCTTCGGCAGCTTCATCGGTTATTCGGCTGGTTTTCCGTTGCTGGCAGCCAATCAGTTCCCCGAGGTCGACGTACTCAAATTCGCCTTCCTGGGGCCACTGGTGGGGGCGCTGTCGCGTGCCGGCACCGGCTGGGTCTCGGATCGCTTCGGCGGCGCCCGGGTCACACTGTGGGTGTTCGCCGGTATGATCGCCTGTGTCGCCGGGGTGCTGTTCTTCCTCGGCATCAAGGACCAGCCGGGCGCTTTCTGGGGCTTCTTCGCCATGTTCCTGCTGCTGTTCTTCTTTACCGGGGTGGGCAATGCCAGCACCTTCCAGATGATTCCCGAGATCTTCCGTCAGGAGGTGGCGCGCCTTATGCCGAATCTTGATAGTGCGGCGCAACGCCAACAGGGCGACAAGGAATCAGCGGCAACCATCGGCTTCACCTCGGCGATCGCCGCCTACGGTGCCTTCTTCATCCCCAAGACCTTCGGCAGTTCCATCGCATTGACCGGCGGAGCGGAAGCGGCACTCTACGGCTTCATCGTCTTCTATGTGATCTGCATGAGCCTGACTTGGTTCTATTACACCCGCAGGAATGCCGAGACACCGTGCTGATCCCAGTCTGATCAAACGCGTGGATTAAGAGAGCCGGCATCCGCCGGCTCTCTTCATTGCTGCTGCCCGCCCGCTCTTTCCGCAGTTCTCCCTACCCCCAAAGAGCTCCCCTCGTTTATCGCCTACCCCCCAAGGTATAGATACCGGCATAAAACATCGAGGAAACAGTAACTTGCTGTGAACGGCGATTCTACCTCCAAGGGAGTACCCAGCACCCCGGCACCGAACGGCGGGCTCGACGACTTGATTCGAGTCAAAAACCCGCCTCACCGAAAAGCCCAAAGTGGCTTTCGAAAAGACGCTTCAACGGGTCCAGGGAGACATCGTGCAGCGGGCTGAGCCGGCGAAACTGCCTGGCCCTGATGCAACGCTGCCGACTGGTTGAAGACATAACTACCGCGGAGACCGTGATATGAAAATTCGCTCACAGGTGGGCATGGTCCTCAACCTCGACAAGTGTATCGGCTGCCACACCTGCTCGGTGACCTGCAAGAACGTCTGGACCAGCCGCGAGGGGGTCGAGTACGCCTGGTTCAACAACGTCGAGACCAAGCCCGGCGTCGGCTACCCCAAGGAATGGGAGAACCAGCAGAAGTGGAAAGGCGGTTGGTTGCGCAACAGGAACGGCTCCATCCAGCCGCGTATCGGCGGGCGTTACCGGGTACTGGCCAAGTTGTTCGCCAACCCCGACCTGCCCGAGATCGACGACTACTACGAGCCGTTCGACTTCGACTACCAGCACCTGCACAAGGCCGGCGAAGGCCAGCATCAGCCGGTAGCGCGCCCGCGCAGCGCCATCACCGGTCAGCGCATGAACAAGATCGAGTGGGGCCCCAACTGGGAAGAGATCCTCGGCACCGAGTTTTCCAAGCGCCGCAAGGACAAGAATTTCGAGAAGATCCAGGCCGATATCTACGGCCAGTTCGAGAACACCTTCATGATGTACCTGCCGCGCCTATGCGAGCACTGCCTCAACCCGACATGCGTGGCATCTTGCCCGAGTGGCGCGATCTACAAGCGCGAGGAAGACGGCATCGTGCTGATCGATCAGGACAAATGCCGCGGCTGGCGTATGTGCATCTCGGGCTGCCCGTACAAGAAGATCTATTACAACTGGAAAACCGGAAAATCCGAGAAGTGCATCTTCTGCTACCCGCGCATCGAGTCCGGCATGCCGACGGTCTGCTCCGAGACCTGCGTGGGCCGCATCCGCTATCTCGGCGTGTTGCTGTACGACGCCGACCGTATCCAGGAAGTGGCGTCGTCTCCCGACGAGCGCGACCTTTACCACCGCCAGCGCGAGATCTTCCTCGACCCCTTCGACCCCGAAGTGATCGCCCAGGCCAAGCGTGACGGCATCCCCGAGAACGTGCTCAAGGCCGCCCAGGCCTCGCCGGTCTACAAGCTGGCCATGGATTGGGGGCTAGCGCTGCCGCTGCACCCGGAATATCGCACCCTACCGATGGTGTGGTACGTGCCGCCGCTGTCGCCGATCCAGTCCGCCGCCGAAGCCGGGTATATCGAAAGCGACGGCGTGCTGCCCGACATCGAGTCGCTGCGCATCCCGGTGCGCTACCTCGCCAACCTGCTCACCGCCGGCGAGGAAGAACCCGTGGTGCTCGCCCTCAAGCGTCTGATGGCGATGCGTCTGTACAAGCGTGCCCAGCAGGTCGACGGCCACAAAGCCGAGGAGGTGCTCGACGCCGTGGGCCTGACCGAAGCCCAGGTCGAGGAAATGTACCGCTACCTGGCCATCGCCAACTACGAGGACCGCTTCGTGATCCCCACCAGCCACCGTGAGCAGGCCCGCGAAGCCTTCCCCGAACGCGGCGGCTGCGGCTTCTCGTTCGGCAACGGCTGCCACGGCGGCGACAGCGATGCCAGCCTGTTCGGCGCACGCAAGCAAACCGCCACGCTGGTCAAGCCGATGACACATCCAGATGACGAGCCCACGGCTCCGGCCACGCCCGAAGCCGTCAACCATTACACGCCGACACCGAAACGTCCCGCGCCGGAGGAAGAGTCCAATGCGTAGTCTGATCGTCCTTGCCCGTCTGCTCGACTACCCCACCGGTGAGCTGCAGCTGGCCGCCGCTGAAATGCAGAGCGTCATCGCCAACGAAGACCACCTGAGCCATCCTCAGCGCGCCGCGTTGCATGGCTGGATCGGGCGCATCGCCGCCACCGACCTGCTCGACCTGCAGGCCGACTACGTGGCGCTGTTCGACAAGGGCCGATCGACCTCGCTGCTGTTGTTCGAGCACGTCCACGGCGAGTCCCGCGACCGTGGCCAGGCCATGGTCGACCTGCTCGAACAGTACCGTCAGGCCGGCTTCGAACTCCGCGCCCGCGAGTTGCCGGACTACCTGCCGGTATTCCTCGAATACCTGTCGACCCGTGACGAGGCCGACATAGCCCAGCAACTCAGCGACATCGCCCACATTCTCGGGTTACTCGCCGCCCGCCTGCGCGAACGCGAGTCCGACTATACGCTAGTGCCCACCGCGCTGCTGGCCATGGTCGGCGCTGACGCCGCCATCGACGAGCACACCGAGGCCGTCAGCCAGGAAGCGCGCGACGATACCCCCGCCGCCCTCGACGCGGTGTGGGAAGAAGAAGCCGTACGCTTCAACGCGACCTCCGATGAGGATTGCGCACTGCAGTCCGCCACCGGCCGTCGTCAGGCGGAGCTCAAGCGCCAGTTCCAGGAAGACGTGCCGATCCGCATCGTTCCATCCACCGTCAACGCCGCCCCAGGTCACTAAGTCAGGAGCCTGCCGTCATGAACTATCTCAATGAACTGTTGTTCGGCCTGTATCCCTACGTGGCGGGCACCATTTTCCTGGCCGGCTCCCTGCTGCGCTTCGACCATGGCCAGTACACCTGGAAGACCGGCTCCAGCCAGATGCTCTCCAAGCGACAGATGCGCCTCGCCAGCAACCTGTTCCACATCGGCATCCTGGTGATCTTCTTCGGGCACCTGGTCGGCCTGCTCACCCCGCACTGGGTCTATGCACCGTTCATCAGCGCCGGCAGCAAGCAGATCATCGCCATCATCGTCGGCGGCATCGCTGGGCTGATGTGCCTGACCGGCGGCGCCATGCTGCTGCATCGCCGCCTGACCAACCCGCGTGTGCGGGCCACCTCCAGCCGTGCCGACATCGTGATCCTGGCGCTGCTGGTCGCCCAGGTGTCGCTGGGGCTGTTGACCATCATCCCGGCGATGGGGCATCTGGATGGCGGCGCGATGCTGGAGCTGGCCGAGTGGGCGCAGTCCATCGTGTTCTTCAAGGGTGGCGCCGCCGAGCATCTGGCCGAGATCGGGCTGGTCTACAAGCTGCACATCCTGCTCGGCCTGACCATCGTGCTGGTGTTCCCGTTCACCCGTCTGGTGCACGTGTGGAGTGCGCCGCTGGGCTACATTGGTCGCCGTTATCAAATCGTGCGTCGTAAAGCATGAATGAGGGCAATCCCATGCAACTGATTTCACTCGAAACCCTGCCCGACAACGCGCAGACCATGGCGATCCCGCCGGTGTGGGTCGGCGACGTGAACATCCCCGCCGACGAGATCGCCCGGGAGATGCAGTACCATCAGGCCGACTCCGTGGAAGAAGCCCAATTGCAGGCGGCGCGCGCCCTGGTCGTGCGCGAGCTGCTGCGCCAGCGCTGCGACGAGCTGGGCTGGGACGTCGAGGATGGCGAAGAGGCGGCCCTGGCCGCCCTACTGGACACGGAACTAGAGGTACCCGAGCCCGCCGAAACCGACTGTCAACGCTACTTCGAGGCCAACGCCGAGCGCTTCAGCGAACCGCTGCGCCTGGCGGTACGCCATATTCTGCTGGCCGCCGCCCCGGACGATGCCGAGGCCCGCGATCGTCAGTACCGTCTGGGCCGGACGCTCATCGCCGAGTTGCAGTCGACCCCCGAGCGCTTCAGCGAACTCGCCCAACGCCACTCCGCGTGCCCGTCGAAGGATGACGGCGGCGAGTTAGGCTGGCTGACACCGGGGCAGACCGTCGCCGAACTGGATCGCGCACTGCAGCGCCTGCCCGAAGGACTGCATGATCGGCCGCTGGCCTCGCGCTACGGCTGGCATGTGGTGAGCCTCGATTGCCGCGAGGGTGGCCACGCCCAGCCCTATGCCGAGGCCGCTGACCGGGTCCGTCACACCCTGCGCGAACAGGCCACACGACGTGCCTTGCGCCACTACCTGCTGGCGCTGGAAGCGCGCCTGGGGGTGAATGGCGTGGCACTGGATGACGACGCCGCCGGCGCGCTGATGCAGTAAGCCATTACAGACGCGTTCCGTAACATCATATTACCGCCACCCGCGGGTGGCCGAGGAGAGTTTCATGGCCCACGTACACGTCGATGCGCCCTTCGTGCCGCTCAACCTCGCGGTGCTGACGGTCTCGGACACCCGCGACTTCGACTACGACGGCAGTGGTGACCTGCTCAGCACACGCCTTGTCGAGGCCGGTCACTGGCTGGGCGACCGGCGCATCGTTGCCGACGACATCTACCGCATCCGTGCGGTAGTTTCCGAGTGGATCGCCCGTGACGGCATCCATGCCGTGCTGGTCAACGGCGGCACCGGTTTCACCCCACGCGACACCACCCCCGAGGCTCTCGTGCCACTGTTCGACAAGACCATCGAGGGTTTTGGCGAGCTGTTCCGGCAGATCTCCCATGCCGATATCGGCACTTCGACAGTCCAATCGAGAGCCATCGGCGGGGTGGCCAACCGCACCCTGATGTTCGCCCTGCCAGGTTCGCCCAGGGCCTGCGCCACCGCCTGGGACGGCATCCTCGCCTCGCAGCTCGACGCCCGCACCCGGCCCTGCAATTTTGTCGCCATGGTGCGCCCCGATGCCGCGCCCTGTGCCAGCCGGCAGCCCACCACAACGCCAGTGACCGCAGAGCACGGCGAGGAGAAACAGCCATGAGTTGCGTAAGCTGTGCCACCCTTACTCCCGGCCTGCTCGACCTGGAGGACGCACGTCAGCGCCTGCTGGCGACCGCACGGCCGTTGCCCCCAAGCGAGCCCTGCCCGCTCGATGCCGCCCTGGGACGCGTCCTCGCCGCGCCGGTCAGCGCCCGCCTGGCCATACCCAGCGCCGACAACAGCGCCATGGACGGCTATGCCCTGCGGGTTGCCGATCTCGTCAGTCCTCCCGACGGTCTACCGATCATCCAGCGCATTCCGGCAGGCTGTGCGCCGGCCCCACTTGCCGAGGGCGGTTGTGCACGTATCTTCACCGGCGCGCCGATTCCGCCCGGCGCCAACTGCGTCGTCCCTCAGGAGCGCTGCCGCATCGATGACCAGGGCCGCGTTCATGTCCAGGGCGAGGCGCTGGCCGGCGCCAATATCCGTCGGCGTGGCGAGGAGTCCCTCGAAGGCACGCCGCTACTGCCCGCCGGTCAGCGTCTCGATGCCCCTGCCCTGGCATTGCTGGCCAACCAGGGCATCGTCGAGGTAGAGGTCTTCGCTCGCCTCAAGGTGGCGCTGGTCTCCACCGGCGACGAGCTGGTCGAGCCGGGTATGCCCCTGGCGCCTGGTCAGCTCTACAACAGCAACCGCGTCATGCTCAGTGCCCTGCTCCAGCAGCAGGACTGCACCGTCATCGATTTGGGCATCGTTGCCGATACCGCCGCCGCCCTACGCGAAACACTAAGTCAGGCGCGCGATCGTGCCGACGTGGTGATCTGCACCGGTGGCGTCTCGGCCGGTGAAGAGGACCACGTCCGCCCGGTGTTGGCCGAACTCGGCGAACTGCTCTTCCACGGTGTTGCGATGAAACCCGGCAAGCCCTTCGCCTTCGGCCGGCTTCACGGGGCCGAAGGCGACGTGCCGCTGCTCGGTCTGCCCGGCAATCCGGTGGCCGCACTAGTGACCTGGCAGGTGCTGGGGCAAGCCTTCGTACAGGCCTGCCAGGGCCGGCATCCACGCCCGCTTCAGCAGTTTTTCGTCAAGGCGGGTTTCAGCCGTCGCGCCACGCACGGGCGCCGCGAGTTGCTGCGCGTCGTTCTCGATCATGCCGAACTCGAACCAATGGCCCGGCTGGCCGGCGGCCAGGGGTCGGCCATGCTCGGCGCGGCCTGCCAGGCGGACGGCTATCTCATGGTGCCCGGCGACACGCCGGTGATGGAAGGAAACGACTATGCATTCCTGCCCGTTGCACAATTCGCCATCTGACGCCGTGCGGCTTTTGCGTGCCACCGACGACGGCCACCTGGAACGATCCGCTGCGTCGAGCGCGGCGGCACGCTGGGCGAGTTGAGTCTGATCTCGCAGCAGACCACGTACCCCTATCCCGCCGAGGCGCTGCGCCGTACCCACGTCCTGGCGATTGGCGTCAGCCGTTGCCGGGAGAGCCTGAACCACGAAGACTGCCGTGGCGCCTTCATGTCCCGCCTGACCCAGGAACTGACCGAGCGCCTGGAGGACATGGCCCTGCTGACCCAGGCCGATGCCCGCGCACGGCCGAGCGCCTGGTGCAAAACGGCCAGCTCGTACGCCCGGTCGATGCGTCGCTGCCGCTCAGCGACGCGCTCTCGGTGTATACACGACAAGGCGCTCAATCGAGAGTGGAAACGCTGGCACTGCTGGACTGGCTGCAACACGAATTTCACGCCGATCATGGCGGTGAAGCAGCCTTTTGAAAGTGCCATATCACAGCAGGGCGTATGCCACGCCGCCGACCGTCCCCCCGGTGAGGATCAGCGCCAGCAGCGCCCAGAGGCCATCATTGGCCATCAGCGACAAGCCGAACATCATCAAGGCCAGGCCCGCGCCATTAGCCGAGAAAGGCACCACTTCCATCAGCGGCATGGCCAGGGCAATGAGAAAGCAGAAAATCGCCACGAGATAGGTGCCTGCGCGCTGGGTTAGCCAAGTCAGACGCGGTTTCAACAAGCGGTCGATGGCCCGGGCCGGCTTACGCATCCAGGCCACCGCCTTGTCCAGCTTGGACCGTGAGACCGAACGCTTCAGAAGCCATTGCGGCAACCAGAACGTGCGGCGCCCAAGCAACAGTTGTCCCGCCACCAATAGTACCAACAACGCCATGAGCGTGGGCACGCCGGGGATATCGCCCACCAGCGGCAATAGCGTGATCACCCCAGGCACCAGCAGCAAGGAGCCAAACGACCCCTGCCCTACCGCCGTCAGCATGTCGCCAAGCTGGACACGCTCATCGCGCCGGGGCGCCTGCCCGATCCGCTCGAGCAAGTGATCCAATCCCGCTAGTTCCTCCCGCCGATCTTCCGCCATCCGCGTCCCCTGCCCTTCCATGAACCGAGCTTGCAGCCTAGCAGGACGCGCTCGTCATGCCGAGGTGCAGCGTACAGGACCGCCATGGTCCTGGGTGCGCGCATCCGGCACGCCGAAAGCACAAAGTGCGCAATATCGTTCAAGCCCGCTCCCTCGTGACGCGCTAAAGTGGCGTTGTCATGGCACGACCGGGACGTAAGGAGCACACCACATGCAATCCACGAGTCGTTTCCGGTTCATGAAAAGCCGGCATGTGGCACGCATCACGGCATTGCATGCCACGATGAACGACTTCCAGTACGACCGCCATGCGCATGAAGAATATGCACTGGGTGTCACACTGGCGGGACGTCAGGATTTCTTCAGCAACGGTGAATTTCACCGCAGCCCACCAGGTAGCGTGATCACCCTGCATCCCGATGAGGTGCACGACGGCCACGCCGGGGGCGGCGACGCCCTCGATTATGTCATGCTCTATATTCACCCCGACGAGCTCGACCCGCTCATTGCCAATGCCATGGGCGTGCAAGGCCTGCAGGCCACTCGCCTGGCCCCCACCCTCATGAAAGATGTCCCCTTGCGCGACGAGATCATCGCCCTGTCACGCATGATCGAGGAACAGGAGACGAGTCAGATCGAGCAAGAATATGCTCTGTATCGCATTGCGGCTCACCTGGCCGAGCGCGCCGGAAATTTTGCCCCAAACGAGCGGGCCAGGCGGCCGGACTCGCTGCTCGAAAGGGCGAAGGACTTCATCCATGAAAATGCCAGATACGATATCAGCCTGGATGACATCAGCCATTCCGCCCACATTTCCAAGTATCACTTCCTGAGAGCGTTCAGGACACAGTACGGCATTACGCCGCACCAATATGTATTGAACTGCAGGGTCAATGCCGCCCGGCGCCACCTCGAAAACGGCGAGAGTGTCATGGAGGCTGCCTTATGCTGTGGCTTTTCTGACCTCAGTCATTTCAACCGCCGTTTCAAGCGTATTTACGGCATGACACCACGACAATACCAAGCCCATATTTTTACCTAGCAAGACAGGAAACCCTCATGCTCGCGATGCTCGCCTATGCCATAAGCGTGATGTACACGCCCGGGCCGGTGAACCTGCTTGGCCTGAATGCCGGAATCAACGGTCAAGCCAAGGAATCGACAGGATTTTTCATCGGAGTCGGCACAGCGATGTGGTTGATGCTTCTACTGTTTGGCTGGCTGGGAGGCGTGTTCATCCAGGGAAAGACACTCCTGATCATCAGTGCGCTCGGCACGTTTTACATTCTTTACCTGTCGATCAAGATAGCCAGATCCACTCCTCACAGGAACGATGTGGATGCGGTATCGCGTCCCTTGCGCTTCAAGGAAGGGTTGTTGATGCAATTACTCAACCCCAAGGGCATCGTCGCCACACTACCTATCGCGACCATCCAGCTACCCGCAATGCATATAGAAGGGCCAGACCTCATCATGGTGGCGCTGCTCATCGGCGCACTGGCGACCGGCGCGCCAGGAAGCTACGCATTACTGGGTAGCGCGATGGGAAAAGCCATTCATGATCACGCCCTGCTGCTACTCATCAATCGTATCCTGGCGCTTCTTTTGGCTCTTACAGGCCTGATCATCGGGTATGAATACGCCGTCTTACCGCTTATCGATTCATAGCATTTCCCTACCGTTCTCAAGCCTCAATGTCGGAACGCGGCGATGCGGGCCGGAGGCTCGTATTACGCCGTCTCCGGCGTCAGCTGCTGGCGATGCAGCGTGTTGCCGGCGGCGTCCATCAGACTCACCGTCAACGTTTCGCTCTCGCCGTCGAGATCGACCTGGCCGAAAAATTGATAGCCCCGCGACGGCGGCAGGTTCGCCTCGCCTTCGGGCGGGGCTTTTTGAAAGACCACCTCGGGGCCGAAGGTCGTGTCCAGCTCGCCGGGCCCAAAGGTGCCGGCATGCAGCGGACCGCTGACGAATTCCCAGAAGGGCGTGAATTCCTGGAAGCTGGCCCGTTCGGGTGAATAGTGATGCGCCGCCGTGTAGTGCACGTCCGCCGTCAGCCATACCACGTTTGTCACGTTGTCATCGCGGATCGCCCGCAAGAGCCTGGCGATTTCGAGTTCGCGCCCCAACGGCCCGCCCGCGTCACCATTGGCGATGGCTTCATACGCGTCACCATCGCTGACCACCAGGCCAATAGGCATGTCCGAGGCGATGACCTTCCATGTCGCCGTGGACTCTTTCAGCGAACGTCGCAGCCAGGCGAACTGGTCCTCGCCGAGAAACGCCGTTTGCGGGGAACGCTCGGCTTGTCGGTTGCGACTGTTGGCACCGCGATAGGTGCGCATATCGAGCATGAACATTTCCAGCGACGGCCCATACGCAAAACGCCGATGAATACGCCCTGGCGATGTCGGCAGTTGGCGTAGCGGCGTGTGTTCCAGAAAGGCTTGGCGAGCGCGAGCCGCCAGTAGCGATACGTTCTTTTCCGTATAGCGCTCGTCCTCGAGCCACTCACCGGGATACCAGTTGTTGGTCGTCTCGTGATCGTCCCATTGGGCGAGCATGGGCACTTCGGCATTGAAGCGCCGCAGATTGGTATCCAGCAGATTGTAGGTATGCTGGCCGCGATACTCGTCCAGTGTTTCCGCCACCTTGCGCTTGGCCGGGGTGACCAGATTGTGCCAAGTATCGCCGTTAGCCAGCGCCACGCGCTCCTCCAGGGGGCCGTCGGCATAGACGGTATCGCCGGAGTGAATGAAGAAGTCGGGCTGCTGACGGCGCATGGTATCGTAGATCGTCATGCCACCCCGCGACTCGTCGATGCCCCAGCCCTGCCCGACCGTATCGCCGGACCAGACGAAGCGCACGTCACGCTTGGCGGACGGCGGCAAGCGTAGACGCCCTTCGACCGGCTCACTCAAGGCACGCGAGTCATCCAGCGCAGCGAAACGCACGCGGTAATGCAATGTATCGATGTCACCGAGCCCCGCGACGTCCAGCTTGCCGACCAAGCCATCGCTCGGCAGCACCTCGGGGCCTCGCACCTGGCGGGCGTCACGAAACGCGGGATTGTCGGCCAGTTCGACGAACATCCGCGCGGGGCGATCACTGCGCGACCAGAGCATCGTGCGGTCGCGCAGCATGTCACCGCTCATCACCCCCGAGGTCACTTGCGGGCGACGTGACTCGGCCAGCACGATCGACGGCGCCACCGACGCTGCGCCTAATGCCGCGCCTGCCTTGACGCCCCATCCCAATACATCACGACGGGAATATCGCATCGTCGACTCTCCACTGCATGTCCATGATGACGTCAGCGTCTCGCAAGACGATGACGACCACATGGCGAGTGGATGACGATTGAATGGCACGACGCACGAAATCGCGCCACTACCTCGAGGCTCAGCCTTCCAGGCGCCGCAAGGCGTAATCGGCAATCGCCGTGTCCTGCACGCCCGTGCCGGTGAGGTCACAGACCGTGATGCCGGCGTCCGAGAGACGCAGCGTTAGCTCCCGATCGATCACCTGACCGAGTTCATACACTTTGAAGGGAACGTTGGCCGCCGTCTCGCCGGATTTGACGAAGGCCTTGAGTTCGCCGTTGTGCTCACTTTGCGCACGGGTATCGCAGACGAAGGCATCGGCACGCGTCATCACGCTATCGTCAAGTTCGCGCTTGTCCGGGCTGTCGGCCCCCATCGCCGTGACATGCACGCCCTCGGGGAGATCGGCGGCCTCGAGAATCGGCTGTTGCGCAGGCGTCGCGGTGACGATGATATCTGCTTCACGACACGCCGCGTGGACATCGTCGTGAACGTTGACCGTCAGGTCGCGCTGTCGCAGCCGTTCGGCATAAGACTCGGCAGCCTCGCGCCGACGCGCCCAGACATCGACGGTCTCGATACCGTGCACCAGGCGCAGAGCATCGATCTGCAGCTCGGCCTGTTCGCCGGCGCCGAGGACCGTCACACGGCGGCTGTTTTCACGCGCCAGATACTTGGCCGCCAAGGCGCCGGCGAGTGCCGTGCGCACCGCCGTCAGGTAACCTTCGTCGAAGAGCACGGCATCCACCAGCCCAGTGCGGGCCGAGAACATCATCATCAGGCCATTTAGGCTGGGCAACCCCTGCTTGGGATTGTCGAAGAACCCTGAACTTACCTTGATGGCAAAGCGCTCGAAACCACGAATGTGTGCGGTTTTGACATCGACCTCGCCATTGGCCTCTTCGATGGTCATCGACAGGATCGGCGGCTGCACGGCCTCGCCACGCCCCAGGGCCGCGAACCCCGCTTCGATGACAGCCAGGGCGTCCGTATCCAGTTGAACGGCGGCCTCGATTGCGTCGCGTTGATGGAGCTGCATGACGTCCTCCAGACGGAAGAGAGAAAGATGAAGAAAGGAAGTGGGATCAGGCTCCCGCCAACGACCGGGCGCGGTCAAACGTTTCCAGCGCCACACCGTTGCCGGAGACGATCAATGCCACCCGCTGGCCACGAATGTCGAGGCCATGTTCGTCGAGCGCCGCCAGCCCCACGGCCGCCGCACCCTCGACTAACATCTTCTCAGTGTCGAGCAAGTCGACCATGGCGCGGGCGATAGCGGATTCCGAGACTTGGTAATGGTCATCCATCACCTCGCGCACCAGCGCGAAGGTGCAGCGATTGTCCAGCCCAATGCCGCCGCCCAGCGAATCGCCGAGACTCTCGACCTCCGCCACGTTGACCGGATGCCCGGCCTGAAGGCTTTCCCACATCGCCGCGCCTTGGGAGAGGCTGATGCCGGTCACCCGCGTCGCCGGACGAACCGCCTTTACCGCTGCGCCGATACCGCCCAACAAACCACCGCCGGAAAGCCCGACGAGGACCCGGTCGAGCGCGGGCTGATCCTCCATCAACTCGAGCCCGATGGTGCCCTGCCCACTCACGATCAACGGATCGTCGAAAGGTGGGATCGCCGTCATGCCCGAAGCCACCAGACGCTCCACTTCGTCGAAGGCGTCGTCCTGGCTCTCCCCGACTCGCCGCACCTCGGCACCCAGGGCCTCGATGGCTGCGGCCTTGTTGTCGGGCACCAGCCGCGACAGACAGATGACGGCAGGGATCCCCAACTGGTGCGCGGCGTGGGCCACTGCCCGGCCATGATTGCCCGTCGAGGCCGTGGTCACGCCGTGCGCCAACGCTTCGCGGCCGTCACGTTCGATCAACGCGGTGATCATGTTGGTCGCGCCGCGCAACTTGAACGCTCCCGTGGGCTGGCAGGTTTCCAGCTTGAGGAACACATCGGCCTCGAAGCGTCGCGACAACGCCGACGAACGCACCAGCGGGGTACGCACGACCTGCCCGTGCAGGCGGGCGCGCGCGGCATAGATCGAGGCGAGATCGATAGCGGAGTGGGCATCGGACATACAACCTCCCATCGAGGTGTCGGACGCGCTCGGGATGTCAGGCGAGGAAGCGGCAACGCCGTGGAAGCGAGTGCCTCCACAGCGAGGATGGCGGGATCCGCTCAGGCCTTCAAGTCTCCCGAACGAGACAACTCGTCGGTCACCTTATCGACGGCGCGCTTGGCGCGGGCGACGATATCGTCGACTTCAGCGCGAGTCGTCACCAACGGCGGCGCAAAGCCGAGAATGTCACCTTGCGGCATGGCGCGTGCGATCAGGCTCTCGCTCAACGCGGCGGCACTCACGCGCGGCCCAACCTTGAGCGCGGGATCGAAGAACGCGCGTCGTGCCGGATCCGGCGAGAATTCCAGCGCCGCCAGCATACCCACACCACGCACGTTCCCCACCAGTGGATGCTCGCCGAATGTCTGCTGCATTTGCTGCTGCAGATAAGCGCCGGTCTCGGCAGCGTTGGCGGTCAATCCTTCGCGCTCGATGATGGCCAGGTTGGCAAGCCCTGCAGCACAACCCAGCGCATGTCCCGAATATGTCCAGCCGTGGCCGATGGGGCCATATTCGCCGGCGCCCTGCTCCAGTACCTGCCACACGCGATCGCCGACGATGACCCCGGACAATGGCTGATAGGCGCTGGTCAGCCCCTTGGCGATGGTGATCAGGTCGGGCTTGATGGCATAGTGATGACTGCCGAAATCGGTGCCGATGCGCCCGAAACCGCAGACCACTTCATCGGCGATCAACAGCACGTCATACTTGCTCAAGACCGACTGTATCGCTTCCCAATAGCCCTCGGGCGGCGGCACGATACCGCCGGTACCCAGCACCGGTTCGCCGATGAAGGCCGCCACGGTGTCCGGGCCTTCGGCGAGGATCATCTCCTCGAGCTTGGCCGCGCAGTGGCGAGAAAACTCGCGCTCGCTCATGCCTTCCTGTTCGGCGGCTCGATGATAATAGTACGGCGCTTCGGTATGCAGGATGCCGTCGATGGGTAGATCGAAATGATCATGAAATGCCTTGAGACCGGTCAGCGAACCCGAGGCGATACCCGAGCCATGGTACCCACGCTGCCGCGAGATCACTTTCTTCTTCCGCGGCAGACCACGCACGTTGTTGTAATAGCGCACGATCTTGAGCTGCGTCTCGTTGGCATCAGAGCCCGACATGCCATAGTAAACCTTGGACATGCCCGGCCCGGCCAGCTCGAGAATCTTCTCGGAAAGCTGTATCTGCGGCTCGTTCGAATGGCCGACATAGGTGTGGTAGTAAGACAGCTCCAGCGCCTGTTGATAGATCGCCTCGGCGACTTCGGTGCGGCCATAACCGATATTGACGCAATAAAGGCCGGCGAAACCGTCGATGAACTCGCGGCCGTCCTTGTCGACGATATTGATGCCCTGGCCGCTGGTGATCACGCGCCCTGGCACCTCGCCATGCGCGAAATCGCGCAGATGCGTGGACGCATGAAAAGTGACCTTGCGATCACGATCGATCAGGTCTTGGTGCTGACTCATATCATTCTCCCTTAACTGTCTCGGCTCACGCCGATAAAACCGAACGTCAAACACGACTTATTAAGCCACGAGCACTTTGTTCGCTCGTGGCTCGTGGGCAGGCGCCTAGCTCCCGGAGACAGAGCCCATGGCCCCCAGACAATAAAACTTGGTCTCCAGATATTCCTCGATGCCGGCAGTGCCGCCCTCACGACCGAGACCGGACTGCTTGACCCCGCCGAAGGGTACCGGTGGACCGGTCATCTTCACCGAGTTGATCGCCACCATGCCGTACTCCAGAGCACGCAGGAGCTTCCAGATACGGCGAATATCGTGGGTATAGACATAGGCCGCCAGGCCGTATTCGGTATCGTTGGCCAGTTTGATGACTTCATCGTCATCCTTGTAGGCGGTGACGCCCGCTACCGGCGAGAAACTCTCCTCGCGCCAGGCCTTCATGTACGGCGTCACGCCGGTCAGTAGCGTGGGCATGAAGAAATTGGGCCCCGGTGCCATGGACTGGTCGCCATGCACCAGCCTCGCGCCCCTCGAAAGGGCGTCATCGACGATGCTTGATGCCTTTTCCACCGCCTGCTGATGAATCAGCGGCCCGATATCGATATTGGTTACCAAGCCGTTGCCAACCTTGAGCGTTTCCATGCAAGCGACGAACTGCTCGACGAACTCGTCATGGATCGACTCGTGGACCAGGATCCGGTTGGCAGCCAGACAATCTTGCCCACCGGTCTGAAACTTGGCGGCGACTGCAGCGCGCGCGGCCTCGGCCGGGTCCATGTCGGGGCCGACGATGAACGGCGCATTGCCACCCAGTTCCAGCGAGACACGCTTGACGCTATTGGCCGACTGCTCCAGCAACAGCCGCCCGACTCGGGTAGAACCGGTGAATGACAACGCCTTGACGCGTTCTTCTTCGCACAACAGCTTGGACACCTCGGCGGGTTCGCCCAGCACCACGTTGAAGACCCCGGCAGGGATATCGGCGCGTTCGGCGAGTTCCACCAGCGCCAGCGCCGAGAACGGCGTCTCGCCGGCGGGCTTGACGATGACCGTGCAGCCGGCCGCCAGCGCGGCACCGGCCTTGCGCGTGATCATCGCCAGCGGAAAGTTCCAGGGCGTGATCAATGCGGCCACCCCCACCGGTTCCTTGAGCGATCCCAGGGCGGCGTTGGGAATGTGACTGGGGATGGTCTGCCCGAAGGTACGCTTGCCCTCCTCGGCGAACCATTTGATGAAGCTGGCGCCGTATTCGACCTCGCCGCGTGAGTCGGGCAACGGCTTGCCCTGTTCACGCGTCATGATGACCGCCAGATCTTCGCGATGCTCGATGAGCAGGTCATACCATGCCTGAAGACGCTCGGCACGCTCATCGGCACGCAGCGCACGCCACTGGGCGAAAGCGGCATCTGCGGCATCTACCGCCTCCCGCAATTGCGGGGCCTCGAGCCAAGGGATGTGCCCCAGCACTTCACCCGTGGCAGGATCGACGACCGCCTCTTCGCGACCGGCATCGCCATGGGTCCATTTTCCGTCGATATAAGCGTACTGACGCAATAGACGCGGATCGTTGAGTTTCATGCGCTACTTCTCCTAAAAAGCGAACCGGGCCAGGATTCACAAACATTGGCCCGGACATGTCATGGCGGATGGCGCTCATCCGATATGCATAGGATAAAGCAGCACAGGGTAGGAGAGTTTTTGTCCGGCGGGCTGGTCGGTATCGGTTTTTTTCGAGTCACGCCTCAGGAAAGGCGTTTTTTTCTGCGCTCGTTTTTCTGCGTTTGCCCGCCGCCGCGAGCAGGGGCGGCGGCGGAGGTGAAGCGCTCAGATATCGTGACGCGGCAACAAATGCAACTTACGCAGGCGTGAATGGGCGTCTAGATACTCCTCGGCGGGCACCGCACGGTACGCATCCTCACGGGCGACATGCTTCACCAGCACACGGCGCTCGCCAGCACTGCAGCCGGCTCCCTTGCCATGCAGGGTGACGACAACATCGGAGTCACTTTCCAGCGTCGCCTGACAACGCCCTTCATTGTCGCTGGCCTCGCGCACGATGACGGTTTCGCCCAGCAGCCAGCGCGGAGAAGCCCGACGCGAATGATGGAAACGCCGCGCCAGGGCATGACACGCGGCGACACTCGGCGATGACGCCAGCGCGAACGCCGCCCAAATAGCCAAAAAGCCCAGCGGCAAACGCACCAGCCCCAGCGGCAGCCATTGCAGCACCAAGCTCAACGCGAATGCGATGGGCGTGGCAGTGACGATCAAGACACTCAGCGCGAATGACGCTGGCACCCCTGCAAACCCCAAGGAAACCAAGGTACTGGCGAGGTGGTCGTCACGCAGGCTGTCATGGTCGAAACATGAGACGCGTATTACGCGCAGCCCAACTAGCAACCAGTAGACTGCCACCAGTGCCAGCAAACCGAGGAAAAAGACGAAAGGAAACCCCAATGCAGTCTGGATGAAGAGTTCCATGACAGCACCTCCCGGGCAATCCCGTTGAGTTGAGCGGCGTGCCCCCTGCGTGCAGGAGGGGCGTTAAAGGCGTCGTCCGAATATTTTGTGTAATGCCAACTTATGTGGCGACGCTTATGTAGTATTTAACAGCATAGCGCCGCGACACCGGTTATGCGTCTCAACTTTGGTCGTACGGCACGTATCGCCAACACATCAGACGATCCGCTGACTCGGTTCCAGGCGTACCGCGACCGCCTTGGAGGTAGGCGTATCGGTACCCACGCCGACACTTTCCAAGGGCACCAACGCATTGGTTTCGGGATAGTAGGCGGCGGCGCACCCTTCAGGTGTCTCATAGGATACGATCCTGAAGGCCGGAGCGCGACGCGGCTCACCCTCGTGGTCGAGTCCCACCAGATCGACCCATTGGTCACTTTCGAGCCCCAATCGCGTGAGGTCGGCGGGATTGACGAATACCACCCGCCGCTGGCCCTTGACGCCTCGATAACGGTCGTCGTAACCGTAAACGGTGGTGTTGTACTGATCGTGGCTACGCAGCGTCTGCAGTGTCAGCCAGCCATCCTCGCGGCGTGCGTGCATGCGTTGGTGCATCACCGCCTCGGGCAGCGGCGCGGCACAGAACGTGGCCCGACCAGATGACGTATTGAAGCGGCGTTGACTGGCGGCGTTTTCCAGCCAGAAGCCGCCTGCCTGCCCTAGACGCGCATTGAAGTCCTCGAAACCGGGAATGACGGCCTCGATCTCGTCGCGAATGCGGTCGTAATTAGCCACCAGCGCGGTCCAATCGACCACGCCCGTGTCGATGCCTCGACGCGGCAGTACCCGTGCCAGCGTGGCCTCGGCAATCCCCGCAATGATCGCCGGCTCTGAGCGCAGCCATTCGGAAGCCGGTGCATGAATGCCGGCACTGCCGTGCACCATCGACATCGAGTCTTCGACGCTGACCTGCTGCGACGCGCCCGCCTCGCCCTGGCGATCGATCTCAGTGCGCCCCAGACAAGGCAGGATCAACGCATCACCACCGGTGATCAGGTGGCTACGGTTGAGCTTGGTGCTGATCTGCACGTTGAGCCCAAGGCGTCGGAAGGCGCGCTCGGTGCGTTGGCTATCCGGCGTGGCCCGGGTGAAGTTACCCCCCAGCCCAATGAAGACATCGGCCTCGCCCAGCTCCAGAGCACGAATGGCGCCCACTGTGTTATGCCCCGGCGTGCGCGGCATGGTCACACCGCTTTTTTCACCATAACGCGCCTCCAGAGCATCGATCAGCCGCGTGGGCGCCTTCTCGTCAATGCCCATGGTGCGATCACCCTGCACGTTAGAGTGACCGCGCACCGGACACGCCCCCGCGCCGGGGCGCCCGATATGACCACCCAGCAACAGCAAGTTGACCAGCTCGCGAACGGTATCCACCGAATGTTCGTGCTGGGTAATGCCCATCGCCCAGGTGATGATCATGCGCTCGGCACGAGCGACGATATCCGCCACCTCCTCGATCTGAGGGCGCGTCAGGCCGGCCTGGTCTTCGATGTCCGCCCACGGCGTGGCCTCGACCTGAGCCCGCCACTGCTCATAGCCGGCGGTGTGCGACGCGATGAAGGCGCGATCCGGCGTGAAGTAACCGCCGGCCTCGAGCGTGAACAACGCCTTGGCAATCCCGCGTGCCGCTGCCATGTCACCGCCCATCTTGGGCTGATAGTAATGCGAGGAGATGCGATGGCTGCCCTGGGTGAGCATCTCGCGCTTGTTCTGGGGATCGGCGAAACGCTCCAGGCCACGTTCCTTGAGCGGATTGAAGCTGACGATGCGCGCGCCCCGCTCCGCCGCACGCCGCAAGTCACCGAGCATACGCGGATGATTGGTGCCGGGGTTCTGACCGAAGACCAGGATGGTATCGGCGTGCTCGAAGTCTTCTAGCTGAACGGTCCCCTTACCCACGCCCAGGCTGGCCTCCATGCCCACGCCACTGGCCTCGTGGCACATGTTCGAGCAGTCGGGAAAATTGTTGGTGCCATAGAGGCGCACGAACAACTGATACAGATACGCCGCTTCGTTGCTGGCACGTCCCGAAGTATAGAACAGCGCGCGGTCGGGATCGGGCAGCGCCGCCAAGCGTTCGGCGATCAGCTCGAACGCCGCCTCCCAGTCAATGGGGACATAGCGGTCACTGGCCGCATCATAACGCATGGGTTCGGTGAGCCGGCCCTGATCCTCGAGGCGAAAGTCATCCCAACTGCGCAGCTCGCTCAGCGTGTGGCGCTCGAAGAAACGCCGCGTGACACGCTTCTTGGTGCTTTCCCAGGCCACCGCCTTGACGCCGTTTTCGCAGAACTCGAATGACGAGCCGTGCAGCGGATCGCCCCACGCGCAGCCCGGGCAGTCGAAGCCGTGCGGCTGATTGGTGGACAGCAATGCGCGCACGCCCTTGAATGGCGCCTGGCTACGCTTGAGGTGACGCCCCACGCTTTTCATCGCGCCCCAGCCACCGGCCGGGCCGGTGTAGGATTCGACGCTCGGGGCGCGGGTCAGGGTTGCATCCGCTTCGGGGAGACGCTCCCCGGCCTCGTTTGTGGGAATCGCCTCACGGCTGTCGGGGAACGGAGTCTGATGATGGGAAGCCATGACAATCTCGGTGACGTAGTAGAAAGGTGAAAGGATGACGCGATGACAGCGGTGAAGCACCAGGAAAGCGTCGGGCGCTATGTCGCACCACTCAGGCGCTCGAGATGCCGACCACGATGACAACAGATCAGGTT
Organism: Chromohalobacter sp. HP20-39; assembly: GCF_033052815.1. Taxonomy (NCBI): domain Bacteria; kingdom Pseudomonadati; phylum Pseudomonadota; class Gammaproteobacteria; order Oceanospirillales; family Halomonadaceae; genus Chromohalobacter; species Chromohalobacter sp. HP20-39. The sequence continues at coordinate 401,471 of NZ_JAWHTP010000001.1, forward strand.
GAGGTCACAGGCACGTGCGATTTCCACCGCCAGGGCCGATGGCAACGACAAAGTGGCCAGGGTGGCAATGCCGGCACGCACGGTCTTCTGCACCAGCTCCATGCTACAGCGGCTGGAAAGCAACACCGCCGCCGGCATCTCGCCATGTGCCAACCCTTCGCCGATGACTCGGTCCAGAGCGTTGTGGCGTCCGATATCCACGCCACGAGCCAGCACCTCGCCATCGCTATCGAGGGCCAGCGCCATATGCAGCCCGGCGCGTGCGTGGCGCTGTAAACTCTCCACCCCACGCATCAAAGCCTCGGGCGCCAGAGGCGCACACGCCGGCAAACGCCTCAGCCCCTGCATCAACTGCGACTCCTCGGCCACGCCGCAGGCACCGCAACTCGACACCGAAGCCCCGGCGCGTTGCAGACCAACGGCGCGCGCTTCGGTCTGCGACGAAACCGTCAGCCGCACCAACAGGCCGTGACGCAGCCGCGAAAGCTGAATGCCCGCTACCTGCTCGGCACGCTCGATCCAACCCGCCGTAAAGGCATGCCCCAGCGCCAGCGACTCGAGGGCCTCTGGCGTCGCCAGCAAGGTCACCATGGCGGTATCGTTGAGCGACAGGGTCAGCGGCTGTTCCTGCGGACCATCGAGCGTTCGCAAGGGCCGGTCGCGCTGGTCGTCATAGCGCGATACAGCGGAAAATGAGTGCGGTGTCATCGGCTCTGGTGGCATATAAAAGTTCCATCGGGAAACAAAATAACCGGCCCCCTCGCAACGCCCACGCGGGAAACGACAACCACCTCAGCCAGAAGCGCTACCGGACCGCTCGTCTCGCCCCGAGCAGTCGTTCGACGGAGTCCCTTAACCCTAGCGCGCCATCTGTGCCTAAACCAATCGAGCTAAGCGATGCCTCGATAGAGCGACTCGATCAAGTGCCCACGGACACCACCTGCCATAGGTCGAGAATGGCTTGCAAGCGGCGCCCACGTGGCGTCCCCTGTGGCCATAGCATTCCCACTCGATCTCCTTCACCGGGTAGGCGACGCGCCACGAGGTCAGACGCCCCCTCGCCGTTCTGAAGCCAGCGGCGATGGACAAATTGCTCAGGCAAAATCGATACGCCCACCCCAGCCAGCAACCATTCCCCCAGAGCCGCGGTAGCATCGGTTTCGAGAGCGGGCATCAGCGTCAAACCGTGGGCCGCCAGGCGTGTTTCCAGCAAGTGGCGTTGATGCATTTCCGGGGTCAGCAGGCACAGGGGATACTCGGCCAACTGCGCCCACTGCGGTGCCTCAGGCAAGTCAAAGTGCGCGGAGGACGCCACCAAAGAGTGGTACTCATCGAACAGGGGGCGATGCGCGAATCCCGCCATCGCCGACGCATCCAGGTAGCCGATGGCCAGGTCCAGTCCACCGTCTTCCAGGCCCTGCGCAAGCATGGGGGTCGCGAGTTCGCGCACGCGCAGGACGAGTCCGGGATGTGCGGCGCGCAGCGACGGCAGCAACTCAGTGAGCGTATTCAACGCAGTGGGAATTACGCCCAGAGTCAAGCGGCCAACCAGCGGCGCATGAGACGCCAAGTCGCCGCGCAGAGCCTCGAACTCGCCGAGGATGCGGCGTGCATGCCCCAGCACGCGCTCGCCCTCGGCGGTGAATCCCTCGAAGCGGTGACCGCGACGAATCAACGGCGTGGCCAGCTCCTCCTCGAGTTGACGCAGGCGTGCCGATAGGGTCGGCTGGGTCACGTGACATGCCTTTGCGGCGCGTCCAAAGTGGCGCTCACGCGCCAGGGCACATAAAAACGCAAGTTGGCGATGATCCATGACTCGCTACAAAGCGTCGTCGTGCAACGACAGCGGCGTCGGGGTGCGTTTCACGGTCTTGGTGACGATATAGGTGAAGTAGCGCTCGATCCCCAGGCCGTCCATCAGCCAGGCGTCGATCGTGCGCTGGTAGGCGTCAATGGAATCGGTCTCGAACTTGACCAGATAATCGACGCCGCCGCCCACCGCGACACACTCGGTCACCTCCGGCGTCTCGGCGACGGCTTTCTCGAAGCGGGCGAAACTCGCGGCCTGATGGGTCGCGAGCTCGATCTGCACCCAAACCGGCGTGCGCTTGACTACCATCGCTGGATTGATCCGGGCGCCATAGCCTTCGATGACGCCGGCTTTTTCCAGACGCCGCACGCGCTCCCAGCAAGGACTGACCGAAAGGTTGATCGCCTCGGCCAGTTTCGACTTGGTGATGCGCCCATCGCGCGACAGGATGTCGAGAATTTTGAGGTCGTAGCGGTCGAGTTTCATGTGGTGTGGCGACCCATCCTCAACGCGCGAGACTATCGACGACTTTCGCGATCACCGCAATCGTATCGCCCATGTTCACCTGCGCCGGGAAGCGCCGCGCCACCAGCACACCATCACACTGAGCATGGTAGACGACCGGTTCGCTACCGGTGCGCGTCATGTCATAGATCCGCGCGATCACATCGCCGCGCCGCACCGTCTCGCCCAGCGCGAAGCTCAGTTCCAGCAGGCCACTATGCTCGCTCTGCACGTAGCAAGACGCGTCGGGCATGTCCACGTACACCTGAGGCTCGGCGGGCGCTTCCAGCTTACCTTCGATCAGGCCGTAGTGAATCAGGAAATTGCGCACGCCACGTTCGGCGATGGCCATGCGCTCCGGCGTGGTAGTGCCGCCGCCGCCCAACTCGGTAGTCACGAAGGTCTTGCCCTGGGATTCCACGGCCGTGTCATAGAGCTTGGTGGCGTCGAGCTCGAACATCATCATCGCCACCGGTGCGCCGAAGGAAACCGCACCGGCAAGGCTTTGCGCTTCCTGGGTACGATCATCGAGACGGTGCGCCGCAGCGAAGGGCAAAATATCCAGCGTACGACCGCCGGAATGCAGATCCAACGCCATGTCGCACATCGGCACCAGTTCACGCGTGAAGTAATCGGCGATCTGCTCGGTGACGCTGCCGTTCGGATCGCCGGGGAAACTGCGGTTGAGATTGCCGCCATCCAGCCCCGAGGTGCGCTTGCCGGCGGTAGCGGCCGGCACATTCATGATCGGCACGATGATCACGCGGCCGCGCACGTCCTCGGCACGCAGCGTATTGCTGAGCTTGAGAAGCGCCGTGATGCCTTCATATTCATCACCGTGGTTGCCAGCGGTGAGTAGCGCCGTGGGGCCCGCACCGTTATTGATAACGGTGATTGGAATCATCACCGCGCCCCAGGCCGATTCATCGGTAGAGATGGGCAGCTTGAGAAAACCGTGCTGAATGCCGTCGGCATCGAAATCGACGGTGGGTGACACCGGGCTGGGTCGCTTGCTCATATCATGTTCTCCTCGTCTCGCGTCCCACGGTTCAGCACACGAACAGCTGGCGTGGAAAGTTGGCCAGCGTCTCGCAGCCAGTCTCGGTAATCAGAATGCTTTCGGTGATCTCCAGGCCCCAGTCGTCCTCCCAGAGACCCGGCATGAAATGAAACGTCATCCCCGGCTCGAGGATGGTGTCGTCGGAGGGGCGCAGACTCACGTTGCGCTCGCCCCAATCCGGCGGATAGCTGAGGCCGATGGAATAGCCGCAACGCGCGCCGCCACGGTCGAAACCGTACTTGTCCATTGCCGCTCCCAGTGCCATGGCGATATCGGCGGCACGATTGCCCGGTTTGGCCACCGCCAACCCATTGTCGATGCCCTCGAGCAATGCCGACTCGGCACGCAGGAACTGGCTCGGCGGCGTGCCCAGAAACACCGTACGCGACAGCGGCGCGTGATAGCGCTTGTAGACGCCGGCAATCTCGAAAAAGGTGCCCTCGCCTTCGCGAAACGGGGTATCGTCCCAGGTCAGGTGCGGCGCGGCGGCGTCCTTGCCGGTCGGCAGCATGGGCACGATGGCCGGATAGTCGCCGCCGAAGACTCGCCCTTGAGGATCGCTCCAGCCTTCGATGCCCACGCGGTAGATCTCGGACACTACCTTGCTCTTGGGCACCCCCGGCTGGGTGACCTCGAGGATGCGCGAATGCATGCCTTCGACGATCCGCGCCGCGATGCGCATGTACTCGATTTCCTGCGGCGACTTGATTATCCGGCACCAGTTGACTAGCGAATTGGCATCCGCGAAACGCGCATGCGGCAACTCGTGCACGAGGCTCAAATACGCCTTGGCAGAAAAGTAGTAGTTATCCATCTCCATGCCGATGATACCCTCATGCCAGCCACGATCCGGCAGGATCGACTGCGCCAGGTACTCCATGGGATGCATATCGGGATTTTGAACGTAATAATCCGGATAATAGGTAATGTTCTCCGGATGGATCCAGCAGGTACGTAACGCACCATTGGCATCCATGCGGCGCCCATACCAAACCGGCTCGCCTTCCAGGCCGAGCAGCACGCACTGATGCACATAGAAGGACCAACCATCATATCCCGTCAACCACGCCATGTTGGACGGATCGCTGACGATCAGTACGTCGATCCCTCGATGGGCCATGGCCGAACGCACCTTGTGCAGACGGCTGGCGTATTCCTCACGAGTGAAAGGCAGGGAAACCTCAGACATGGCACCACTCGCCCGACAGAATTGCTCATCCCTGATCTCCCGGACGGGAGGCAGGACCCTGCATTCGATGAAATGAATTGTACTGATAAAAAGAAGGTTAAATCAGTACAATTGTCGATCAATGCGTTAACGTCGATACTAGCATTCACGCGCTGCTTGCCGTCAAAGGCTTTATTGTGTCATGACAATTGACCTGACACCCTATCTTCCAGACCATGGGCCCAAGTATCTGGCCATCGCCCGAGCACTCGCCGAGGCCATCCGTCAGGGCGAGCTCACGCCCGGTACACGCCTGCCGCCACACCGCTGTCTTGCCGAGACATTGGCGGTCAGCGTGCAAACCGTCTCGCGTGCCTATGCCCAAGCCGAGAAGATGGGCCTGGTGCAGGCCCGCGTGGGCAGCGGCACATGGATCAACGCACTCGACGACGGCCAGGAAGCCGAGTATCTACGCAGCGCCAACATGGCCATGGATGCCTCCCCTGTGGATCTTTCCATTGCGCACCCGATCTGCCCGCCCGGGCATCATCTACGCTTTCGCGAAACGCTTCGCGACATGGCGGATAGCGCGCACCCCGATGTCATTGATGCCTGCCGCCCCATCGCAGGGCTGCTCCACCAGCGCGAGCGCGCCAGCCAATGGTTGCACGACACGCTCGGCGTGCCCGGCACGCCCGACGACCGAGTACTGTGCAACGGCGCCGCCCACGGCGTGATGTTGGCCATCGCTACGCTGGTCCAGCATGGCGACGTCGTGTTAACCGAAGCGCTGACCGACCACGGCTTGATTGCCTTGTCACGCACGCTGGGGTTGCAACTGCGCGGCGTGGCCATCGACGAGCAGGGGGTAATACCCGAGGCCCTCGACGCCGCGTGCCGCCGCTACCGACCGCGTGTCGTGTGCCTGACGCCCACCCAGCTAAACCCCACCGGCGCGACCATGGACAACGCACGCCGCGATGCCGTGGCCGAGGTGTTGGCGCGACACGGCACCTGGCTGATCGAGGACGACGTTCACGCCCTGCTCGAACCACCGGGATTAAGCCCGCTGACCGCGCGCCTGCCGCGCCAGAGCTTTCATGTCACCAGCCTGACCAAAGCCACCGTCTCGGGGTTGCGCGCTGGTTATCTCAGCGTGCCGCGCGGACAGCTGCACCACACGCTACCCAGATTGCGCGCCACCAGTTGGATGGCCACGCCGCTGGTCTTCGAGATCGCCGACCGTTGGCTGGCCGATGGCACCGTCGACGCCCTGGCCAGCGAGCAACGGCGTCTGCTCGCCGAACGCCAGCAGTTGACCCGTACACGCCTTGCGGGTCACGCCATGACCTCACGGCCCACGGGAATGCATATCTGGCTGGCCCTGCCCGGTGCATGGCGCGCGGAGGAACTGCAGCAACAGGCACTTCACGAAGGCTTGGCGATTTCTACGGCGCAGTCGTTCATGGTCGATCAGGGCTCCCCACCTCGGCGTATTCGCGTGAGCTTGGGAGGGGAAAACGATCCCGAACGCTTCGATCAGGGATTGACGATTCTCGGGCGTTTGCTCGGCGAGGCACCACCACCGATGCTACAAATCATATAGCGCGATGGGGGCGCGTCGACGCCGCTCATCATCCATCATCTACGACCACCTCGTGAGGACTTCATGCGCATCTTGATCCATGCCGACGACGCCGCGCCCTGGAAGGACAGGCTCGCTTCGCGTTTACCCTCGGCGGAATTCGCCATCAGTGGCGAAACGAGCGACTTCCAGGCTGACTATCTCGTGGCATGGAAGCCGCCGGCGTCGCTCTTCGAGGCCCAGCCAGCGCTCAAGGGCATCGTCAATCTCGGCGCCGGCGTGGATGCGTTGCTCAACAACCCCGCGCTTCCCCGGGACATTCCCATCGTCAAGCTGCGCGATGCCGGCATGGGCGAGCTGATCGCCGACTATGTACGCTATGGGGTGCTGCATTTTCAGCGCGACTTCGACCGTTACCGCCGCCAGCAACATCGCGCTACGTGGCGTGAACACGCGCTCACGTCCAAGCGCGAATGGGCGGTCGGCATTCTCGGGCTGGGCGCCATCGGCCACCATGTGGCTCGTCAGCTCGCCGCTGACGGCTACCCAGTGCACGGCTGGAGCCGCTCACCCAAGACCCTAAAAGGCATCACCTGCCATCACGGCGACGACGGCCTCTATAAACTGCTCGGCCAGGTCCAGACCCTGGTCACGCTGCTACCCGATACGCCCTCCACGCGCGGAATCATCGACCGCGACACCCTGGCCGCGTTGCCCGACGGCGCCAGCCTGATCAACCCTGGACGCGGCACGTTGATCGACGAGGCCGCATTGCTCGAGGCACTGGGTACCGGCGAAGACGAAAACGGCCGACTGCGCGGCGCGTTGCTCGATGCCTTCCCCACGGAGCCACTGCCCGACGATAGCCCGCTGTGGCAACATCCACGCCTATGGATTACCCCTCATATGGCCGGTCCGACCCCCATCGATGAAGCCGCCGACCAAGTCGCCAAGGCCCTCACCGCCATGCAGGCCGGGGAAGCCATCGACACCGTCGACCCCAAGGCCGGCTATTGAACCGCCCGCTCCTTGGCACCGGCTCTCTGGGTCATAACACGCATCCCGTCGGCATCGAAGACATGGCAATGCGTCGGCGAGAACGCGAGTGACAAACGCTGCCCCTCGCGGGCGGCGTGCGCGCCATCCAGACGCACCACCAACCATTCCTCGAGCCCAGGCAAACGTGTGTAGGCCAACATATCCGCTCCCAGCGGCTCGAGCATCTCGACCGTCACATCCAAGGTCACGCCTGCATCCTGTGTAGATGTCGACGCGACCAGATGTTCCGGGCGAACGCCAAGGGTCGCCGCCCGGCCTTCGGGTATGTCCACAGGCAGCGCCAACTGTGTGCCATTGGGCAGCACCACACCTTCCTGGTGGACCGTTACGGGCAGGAAGTTCATCGCCGGCGAACCGAGAAAACTCGCCACGAAACGTGTCGCCGGCTGCGCGTAGAGCGCCATCGGCGTTCCACATTGCTCGACACGCCCACCGTTCATCACGACCAGACGATCCGCCAGGGTCATCGCTTCGACCTGATCATGCGTGACGTAGACCGAGGTGATTCCAAGTCGCTTCTGAAGATGCCGGATTTCCAGACGCATCTGTACGCGCAGCTTGGCATCGAGGTTTGAGAGCGGCTCGTCAAAGAGAAAGACTTGCGGCTCACGCACGATCGCCCGGCCCATCGCGACACGCTGACGCTGTCCGCCGGATAACTGCCTTGGGCGCCGCTCGAGTAACTCCCCGAGACCCAACAACTCGGCGGTCGCCACTACGCGACGGCGGATTTCGTCCTTGGGAACGCCACGATTTTTCAGGGCATAGCCCATGTTCCCGGCCACGCTCATGTGCGGATAGAGCGCATAGTTCTGGAAGACCATGGCGATATCGCGTTCGGCAGGCTCCAGCTCGTTGACGCATCGACCGTTGATCGTAAGTTCTCCATCGCTGATCGCCTCCAACCCCGCCAACGTGCGCAGCAAGGTCGACTTACCACATCCCGAAGGACCGACGATGACGATCAACTCCCCCTCGGCCACCGACAGATCCACTTCATGCAGGGCGATACAACCATTGGGGTAGCGCTTCTTGAGGCGTGTCAATTGCAGGGTAGCCATAGGTCGTTATCTCGTTGACTCTGTTCGAATTCACGCTAGTCGCGATAGTGCCGCCTTACTTTTCGGCGTCGACCAGCCCTTTGACGAAGTAGCGCTGTAGAAGCAGGATCACCAGGATAGGGGGACCCATGGCGAGTATTGCCGTCGCCGTGACATCCTGCCAAGGGACCAAGGCATCCCCCGTCGTCAGCATGCGCTTGAGGCTGACCACCACGGTCATGTAATCGGCATCGGTAGTGATCAAAAGCGGCCATAGATACTGATTCCAGCCATAAATGAACATGATCACGAACAATGCCGCGAGGTTGGTCTTCGATAGTGGCAACAAGATATCCTTCAAGAAACGCCAGGGGCCCGCGCCGTCGATGCGCGCGGCTTCAACCAGCTCGGGGGGAATCGTCAGATAGAATTGACGCAGGAGAAACGTTGCCGTCGCACTGGCGATCAACGGCAGGATCAATCCCGAATAACTATCGAGCATATGAAGGTTCGCGACCACTTCGTAGGTCGGCAGAATACGCACTTCTACCGGCAACATCAGCGTGATGAAAATCAGCCAGAAACATAAGCGACGAAAAGGAAAGCGAAAGAACACGATGGCATAAGCCGCCAGGACGGAAATCACTATCTTGCCCACAGCAATGCCGGTCGCCATTACCAATGAGTTGAATAAAAGTCGAAGCATTCCAGTGTTTAAACCACTTACCGGCTCGCTTAACAATTGCACGTAATTGCCTAGACCAACATCGCCGAGCCATAGCGGTGCAATATGCGTATAAAGATCGCTCATCGAGTGCGTGCTTGCCGTAAAGGCCAGCCATACCGGCAGAAAGAACAGGCCACACCCTGCGGCCAGCAAGAGATGACTGACCAGATTAAGCCCTAGGCGTTGATAGCGCATCAGTACTGTACTCGACGTTCAACGAAACGAAACTGAATGAATGTCAGCCCTCCCACCAGCACCATCAACAACACTGATTGAGCCGCGCTAGTACCGAGGTTCTGACCCACGAAACCATCCTGATAGATCTTGTAGACTAGCGTTGTCGTCGCACTCCCCGGCCCACCCGAGGTCACTGTATCGATGGTGCCGAACGTTTCGAAGAAGGCATAAATGCTGTTCATGACCAGCAAGAAAAAACTCGTTGGTGACAACAGCGGAAAGATGATGGTCCAAAAACGACGCATAGGGCTGGCACCATCAATGGCCGCGGCTTCCAACAAACTCTTGGGAATCGCTTGCAGCCCGGCCAAGAAAAATACGAAGTTATAACTCATCTGCTTCCATACAGATGCCAGGATAACCAACAACAACGCTTGACCGCCTTCAAGGTTGTGATTCCACTCGATACCCAGGCGTTCCAAAAGGGCAGTTATCAACCCTAGTGAAGGATCGAATAAAAAAAGCCATAACACCCCTGCCACCGCCGGAGCCACTGCATAAGGCCAGATCAGAAATGTCTTGTAGGTACTTGCACCCTTGATAACGCGATCGGCGAGCACCGCCAAAAAAAGAGCAATGCTCATAGCCCCTAGCGCTACCGACAACGAGAACACCACCGTGGTCCATATGACGCTGTAGTAATTCGGATTACTGAGCACAGCAATAAAGTTGGAAAGGCCAGCAAATTGCTGCGACAGACCGAACGCATCCTCGATATAGAACGCCTGCTTGACCGCCTGCCATGCCGGCCAGAAAAAGAACACACTCACGATGATCAACTGTGGTGCCAGCAGCAACCAGGGAGTGAAGTGAGAGCGTTGAAAGTAGGCCATGCGACATCTCCACGGCATGCCGGCCCGCCACCGGCATTACCGGTGACGGGCCACAATCACAAGCGAGTCAGCGGTTGGCGTTCTGGAAATCTTCCAGCAGGGCATTGCCCTTCTCGACCGCCTGATCGAGCCCTGCCTGCACACCGACCTCGCCAGCGAAGATCTTTTCCAACGCCCCATTAATGACGTCGCGGATCTGCACCATGTTACCCAATCGCAACCCCTTGGAATTTTCGGTAGGGGTGGAACCGGTCATCTGATTGATGGCCACCTCGGTACCTGGATTCTTGGCATAGAAGCCTTGCTCATGAGTCAGTTCGGCAGCGGCTTCGGTGATCGGCAGATAACCGGTGAACTGGTGCCAGTCAGCCTGCACCTCGGGCGAGGAAAGGTATTCGAAGAACTCGGCGATGCCCTTTTCCTGAGCCTCGCTAGCGCCATCAAGCACCCACAAAGAGGCCCCACCGATGATGGTGTTGTTAGGGGTATCAATCACCTCGGCATCATAGGGCAGTGGTGCGACACCGAAATCAAAGCTGGCATTCTCCCTGACCCCGGCGTAGGAGGCGGAGGAAGCCATCATCATGGCGCACTCGCCAGAATAAAACTTGGGAGCGGCTTCGTCCTTGCGGCCACCGAACTCGAAGCGCCCGTCTTGCTGCCATTCCTTGAGACGCTGAATATGATCGACCACGGCGGTTTGGTTGAATTTCAGCCGCGCATCCAGTCCTTCAAACCCGTTCGCTTGGCTAGCAAAGGGAATATCGTTGCGTGCCGAGTAATTCTCGAGCATCACCCAGGACGGCCAAGTAGTGGTGAGACCGCATTCTGCGGCGCCGGAATCGACCACCTTTTCGAGGGCATCACCCAGGCCCTGCCACGTCCTGGGCACCTCTTCGACGCCGGCCTTGGCCAGAATGTCCCGATTGACATAGGTCACCGGCGTGGAGGAGTTGAAAGGCATGGACAGCATGCGTCCTTCGGGGTCGGTATAATATCCCGTCACTGCGGGTAAATAGGCGCTCGGGTCGAAATCGACATTGGCATTCGCCATCAACTCATGAACCGGCACGATGGCGCCTTTGGCACTCATCATGGTCGCAGTACCCACCTCGTAGATCTGCACGATTTCGGGCGCCTTGCCCGCTCGGAAGGCGGCGATCGCCGAGGTCATGGTTTCGGTATAGTTACCCTTGAAGACTGGATTGACGACATATTCATCCTGGCTAGCGTTGAAGCCGGCCGCAATTTGCTCGACCTTGTCGCCCAGCGCACCGCCCATGGCATGCCACCAATCAATCTCGGTATTGGCCTGTACGCTACCCACGTAGCCCCCTAGCACCAGCGTGGCCCCCAGGGAAGCAAGCTGAAAAGCGCGTTGCATGAAAGTCTCCTTGTCCAGTACACGGAAGTCGAGCTACTCGCTTCACGCTAGACAAGATATCTTTCAATTAGATGACAGATACTGCCTTATGAGTCCGATGTCTAATCAAGGCCGCCCCACATACATCAAGTATTTTTAAAGTACCACTTGGACTGTAAGTATCGAAAAATCGATTCGCAGATGTCTGCTACCACGTCATTGTTCAGGTATCCTGATCAAAAGATCCAGCGATCCTGGAACGATAACGCCTTAAAAGCCTGGACATCAGGCTCGATGGCATGACAGAAGAAGCGTATATGCTAAATTCAATTTGCATTATGAGACTTTCAGCCTTGGGTGATGTCACACACGTCATCCCGGTTGTTAAAAGTTTGCAGGCTAAAGTTCCCGGTATCGAGATTACCTGGGTGACCGGCAAGCTGGAAGCCAAGCTAGTGGGAGATCTTCCTGGAGTAGAGTTCATCACCTTTGACAAAAAAGCAGGATACAAAGGCTATACGGCTTTACGTCGTGCCATGCGGGGAAGACATTTCGATGCACTTCTGCATATGCAGGTATCCTTGCGCGCCAATCTTGCCACCGCACTGATTCCGGCAACCATCAAGATCGGTTATGACAGGGCCCGCAGCAAGGACCTCCACGGCCTCTTCATCAATCAGCGTATTGCCGCCAAACCCGAACAACATGTGCGCGATTGCCTGGCAAGCTTCCTGGAACCTCTTGGCCTGCCTTCGGCACCGCCTGAATGGCACATTCCACTGCAAGACGCCGACTATACGCTGGCTCGACAACATCTTGCGCAAGATCGGATGAATCTGATCGTGAGCCCTTGTGCAAGCCATAAGCTTCGTAACTGGTCATCACAGCGGTATGCCGCACTGGCCGACTACGCCGTGGCAACGCACGCCGCCAACGTGATTCTCGTGGGCAGTCCCGCTGAGTTTGAAAAGAATATCTGTCGCGAGATTGAAGAACTGATGGAGGAGGAAGCCGTGAACATCTGCGGCCAGGATACCCTCAAGCAACTCACGGCTCTTCTGGAAAGCGCGGATCTTTTAGTGTCACCGGATACCGGGCCCGCCCATATCGCCAACGCCATGGGCACCGATGTGCTCGGACTCTATGCTGCCAGTAATCCTGAACGGTCCGGCCCCTACAACTCCCTTGCATGGTGTGTAGACCGATATCCAGACGCATTGCAAACGTTCACTGGCAAGACCGTTTCACAAGCCCGCTGGGGAGCGAAAGCAGAATTTGAGGGTGCCATGGACATGATCTCGGTCGACGATGCTACCGACATGCTCGACCGCTGGGTCGCACGACACGCCATGGCCGCCCACTGATAGAAACGTCAGGAAGTCGAGGTGTAATCTTGATACGACTTTTCTTCAATGAAACGCGACCCCAGGATACGATTGATCTCCTTCTTGATGGCCGCACGCCGATCGTTAGTGAAATAAACCGATCGAGCCAGGGAGATAAAACGTGCCCCGAAATCCTGCATCGCTTCCTGTGCACGAATATCGTCTTCGATGACCCAAAGCTCTTCGTTGACGACTTTCAACTGAGCACGTAAATCTTCGACATCAGATGAGGCCTTTATCTCATGCTCCCAGACACGATTAAGCGCCTCCAGTTCAAAGCGCACATTCCTTATTTTCTCCTCGTCGTGCATACGCTCTGACTTAATTTCCAATATAGTAATTTTATCCATGACTTCGCCAAACGACAACGGCACCTTGATAGCATCTGTCATTGATACTCCTCCTTGATAGTGAGAATATTGATTGAATTAATAATTTATAAACCATGAAAAAATACATAGAAGCTGGCTGAGCATAACAGACAGGCCACACCTCATGTATACACGTACTTCATAAAGACCCGCCTTGACAACCTGAACCTTTTCGACCTCCCGCAATCAACAAAGGAAATATTCTATGACACAAGGACCAAACTGACATGTCATTTTTGCCTGTAATCCTGGCAGGAGGCACTGGTTCCCGACTGTGGCCGTTGTCACGGCAATTGCATCCCAAGCAATTTCTGTCGCTTGACGACGGACCTACCATGCTGCAGCAAACGCTAGAACGTCTTGACGGACTCGAGAAGCAAGCGCCTATCGTCATCTGTAATGAGGCACACCGCTTCCTGGTGGCAGAACAGCTACGCGAGATCGGCGCGGATAGCAGCCATATCCTGCTTGAGCCGGTAGGCCGCAATACGGCACCTGCGATTGCGCTAGCTGCAATGGCAGCTACCCAGGACGGTGATGATCCCTTATTGCTGGTGCTGGCTGCCGACCATCTGATTCAGGATATCGAACAGTTCCATTCCAGTATCGAAAAGGCGTTGTCGCTCGCAGAGCTGGGCTATCTGGTCACGTTCGGCGTGGTGCCGACCTCTCCTGAAACCGGGTACGGTTATATCCATCAGGGGCCGCCCCTGGGGCCGGGCTTTGGCGTCAGGCGATTCGTCGAAAAGCCCGATGCCTCCACGGCAGCCGCTTATTTGAAAAGTGGAGACTATTTATGGAATAGCGGCATGTTCCTGTTTCGAGCAAGCCGCTACCTGGAAGAACTGGAACGCTTTTATCCCGATATCCTTCATGCGTGCCGTCAGGCCATGGCCCATACAAAGAAGGATCTGGACTTCACGCGTTTGGATGATGAAGAATTCGCCAAATGTCCCGATATATCGGTCGATTATGCCGTGATGGAAAAAACCCAGCACGCCGCCATCGTGCCCTTGGATGCGCGCTGGAGCGATCTTGGTTCCTGGTCGTCGTTATGGGATATAAGCGATAAATGCGAATCGGGTAACAGCTATCATGGTGATGTCATCCACGAAGGCACTCGCAATACCTTGATGCATGCCGAGAGTCGCCTAGTGGTCGCCATCGGCTTGGAAGATCTAGTCATTGTCGAGACCAAAGACGCCGTCTTGGTAGCTGACCGGCGCAAGTCCCAAGACGTCAAGAAAATCGCCGAACGTCTCAAGGCCGAAGGACGGGCCGAATTCGAAAATCACCGAGACGTCTACCGGCCCTGGGGGCGCTACGAATCGATAGACAAGGGCCAGCGTTACCAAGTCAAGCGCATCACGGTGAATCCTGGAGCGAAGCTCTCGGTACAGATGCACCATCACCGGGCAGAGCACTGGATAGTGGTTTCCGGCACGGCAGAAGTTACCAACGGGCATGAGAGCTATTTCGTGTCCGAAAATGAATCGACCTACATCCCCATTGGTCAGATTCATGCACTACGCAATCCCGGCACGGAGCCACTCGAACTGATCGAGGTACAGTCCGGCAGCTACCTCGGCGAAGACGATATCGTCCGCTTCGAAGATGACTATGGGCGTGCTTGAGAGAACCGGTGTGCTCGACCGATTAAAAAAAGACCCGCCAAGTGGCGGGTCGGAAGAACAGCATCAGCTGTCGAGAGAAAAGCGGTTGCCTGCTTAGTAGCAAGCAGTCTTAGTGATGAAAGCGCTCGGCGGCCTGGCGCGCCAGTTCGCGAATGCCGTCCCAGTCTTCATCCTCGACCAGGTCGTTGGGCGTCAGCCACGAGCCGCCCACGCACATCACGTTGGGCAGACTGAGATAATCGTCGGCGTTGTTCACGGTGATACCGCCAGTGGGGCAGAAACGCGCCTCCGGAATCGGACCACCGATGGACTTGATCGCCTTGGCGCCGCCGCTGGCTTCCGCCGGGAAGAACTTGAAGCGTCGATAGCCGTACTGCCAGCCGGTCATCAACTCGGACACCGTGGCCACCCCAGGCAGCATCGGCACCGGGCTTTCCACACCATAGCGATACAGCGCCTCGGTCGTGCCGGGCGTGACCACGAAGTCCACACCGGCCTCTTCAGCCAGTCGGTACTGGGCAGGCGTCAGCACGGTGCCGGCGCCGATGCTCACGCCCGGCAACGCGGCACGCATACGCCGGATGGCATCCAGTGCGCAGTCGGTGCGCAGGGTAATCTCGAGCACGTTGAGCCCGCCCTCGACCAGAGCGCGCGCCAAGGGCACGGCATCCTCGAGGCGATCGATCACCAGCACCGGAATCACCTCCACCTTCTGGCAGATGCTGTCGAGTTCCGTCGTGCGAGTGGAGGGAAGCTGTTTGTCGATAGTCATGGGGATGCTCCGGATATTCGTAAACGCAGGGCTCAGGGCGCCCAATACGTCGCGATCGGCTGGGAGAGGAAGGTGCGAATCGGCAGTTGCCGAGCATCATCGCCCCCCAACGCGTTGGCGAGAACACGACGTTTGTCCTCGCCGGTGACGTGCAGAATGTGCAGATGGGCATCGGCCAGGCGCGCGGCACTCAACGTAATCCGCGCCTGCGGTACGCTGGGCGCATGCACCGCTACCGTCGCCTCGGATGTCTCAAGTGCCGTGGCCAACTGTTCGCTGTCGGGAAACAGCGAGGCCGTGTGCCCATCGCCCCCCATGCCGAGGACGACCACGCTGGCCGGCCACGGCAGCGCCGCGACCCGCGCCGACACCGCCTCGGCGCCGGCCTCGGGGGTATCGTCGTCGGTGGTCAGGGAATGAAAACGCGCTTCGGCGGCCGGCCCGACGAGCAATGTCTCACGGACCAGACGCGCATTGCTGTCGGCATCGTCGTCGGCCACCCAACGCTCATCGGCCAGCGTCACATCGATACGTGACCAAGGCAGCGCCTTGGTGGCCAGGGCGCTGAAGAACGGTTTCGGCGTAGAACCGCCGGAGACGACCAGCAGCACCCGTTCGCGACTGGCCAGGTCGGCTTCGAGCGCCTGGGCCACGGTATCCGCAAGGCGCTCGGCAAGGTAACGACGGCCTTCCTCGATGCTTGTCATAATCGGCTGCCTATCAAATCAATAATCTTCGTACCAGGAGCGACCATCCTGGGTAATCATGGCGATCGACGCCACCGGGCCCCAGGAGCCGGCCGGATAACGGCGCGGTGGCATGTCTCGCGCCTCCCAGCCAGCGATCAACTGATCCACCCACTTCCAGGCGTATTCCACCTCGTCGCGACGCACGAACAGGTATTGCTGGCCTTTCATCACTTCGAGCAGCAAGCGCTCGTAGGCATCGGGAATCCGCGTCTTGGGGAAGGCGTGATTAAAATCAAGGTGCAGCGGCCCAGGCCGCAGGCGCATGCCCTTGTCGAGTCCGCTATCCTTGGTCAACACCTGCAGCGCAATGCCTTCCTCCGGCTGCAGACGGATGACCAGCTTGTTGGCCGCCAGCCCGCGCTGGTCGGGATCAAAGATATAGTGGGGCTGCTGGCGAAAGTGAATGACGATCTGCGACATCTTTTCCGGCATGCGTTTACCGGTGCGCAGATAGAACGGCACGCCAGCCCAGCGCCAGTTGGCGACTTCGAGCTTCATGGCGACGAAGGTTTCTGTATGACTCGAGGTGTTGGCGCCTTCCTCGTCGAGATAGCCCGGCACACTCTCACCGTCCACGGAGCCACCGATGTACTGCCCTCGCACCACATTGCGCGACAACTCTTCACCTACCAAGGGCTTGAGCGCCTTGAGCACCTTGACCTTCTCATCGCGAATGGCGTCGGCGTCAAGATTCGACGGCGGATCCATGGCGATCAGACACAGCAGCTGCAACAAGTGGTTCTGGACCATGTCGCGCAGCTGCCCCGCCTCGTCAAAATAACCCCAGCGGCCTTCAATGCCCACCTTCTCGGCGACGGTGATTTCCACATGCGAAATCTGGTTCTGATTCCACTGATTACCGAACAGTGGGTTCGCAAAGCGCAGCGCGATCAGGTTCTGGACCGTTTCCTTGCCCAGATAGTGATCCATGCGATAAATGCGCGATTCGGGGAAAACATCGCCGATGGCATCGTTGATCTGAATGGAAGATTCGAGATCGTAGCCGATGGGCTTTTCGACGACCACGCGGGTCTCGTCATCGAGGCTGCCACTGGCATGCAAATTGGCACAGATATCGCCGTAAATGCTGGCCGGCACCGCCAGGTACACGACCATCGGGCGCTCGGTGGCGTCATGCCAATCGCGAATGACGTCATATCCCTCGACGGTAGCAAAGTCGAGTTGCTGGTAGTCGAGACGTGCCAGGAACCGATCGAGACAGGCTTTTTCCAGCTCGTTGGGCTTGAGCCGTTTGTTGAGAGCTTCCTTGACGTTGGCGCGGAAACTAGCGCCATCGTGTTCCTGGCGCGCAAGCCCCAGAATCCGCGTGGTATCGCCAAGCAATCCTTCGCGATCCAAGTGGTACAATGCCGGATACAATTTGCGCAGCGCCAAATCGCCAAGCGCCCCGAAAAGGGCCAGATCGACATCGGGCGTAGTATCTCGACTCATGACGCGGCCCCCAAAAATCTGGTTAATTTACCTATAAAATAAGCCATTCTAAGGCTCCCGGGCAAATATATTATGTAAATTTACTACCATGGCGGTACACGCTTGCCTTCATTCGCGACCGGCTTGGCTTGGCGACCATGCGTCACCACGCTAGGATGCCTTTCTAACACAACGTGGTTACTTGAAAACGTGGTTACGTGACAACGTCGTTAATTGACCACCTTTCGACACCCTTGGCAGACAGAGACTCTCATTACGCATGCCAGCCTTCGATCTGATCGCCCGTATCCGTTCCCGCTTGGAAGAACTCAATCGTTCCGAACGTAAAGTGGCCGACGTGATTCTCCACGACCCAGCCGCCGCCACCGGAATGAGCATCGCGACGCTGGCGCAGGCGGCGGCGGTCAGCGAACCGACGGTCAATCGCTTCTGTCGAAATTTCGATGCCAAGGGCTATCCCGACTTCAAGATCAAGCTGGCCCAAAGCCTAGCCGGCGGTACGCCCTATGTCAGCCGCAGCGTGGAGCGTGACGACGCCGCCGCCAGCTATGGCGACAAGATATTCGGTGCCACCATCGCCGCCCTCGACGACGCCCGCAGGACGCTGGACGCCCAGCGCGTCGAGCGTGCCGTCGATTATCTGATCCAAGCCAAGCAGATCAGTTTCTTCGGCCTCGGCGCCTCGGGGCCCGTGGCTCAGGACGCACAGCACAAGTTCTTTCGCTTCAACCTGCCCGTCACCGCCTACGAAGATGTGTTGATGCAGCGCATGGTCGCCGCCGCCACCCATACCGGCGACGTCATTGTCATTGTCTCCTACACCGGGCGCACTCGAGAGCTGGTCGAGATTGCCCGTGTGGCGCGTGACAATGGCGCCATCGTGCTCGGCATCACCGCGCCCGACTCGCCGCTCGCCCATGAGTGTACCGAAACCCTCGAGGTCATCACCCCGGAAGATACCGATGTCTACATGCCGATGACCTCACGCATGATCCATCTGGCCTTGATCGATGTACTGGCAACGGGCGTCACGCTGCGTCGCGGTGAGGACTTCCTGCCGCATCTCAAGAAGATCAAGGACAGTCTGCAGGCCACGCGGTTTCCGATCCACGACGAGTAAGCATCACGGGACCGCTTGCCGCCACGCCGCGCAGTCACAACAATGAGCGTCTCGCCGTTTCACCCAATCGTACCTATTCAAAGGAGTATGCCCATGCGCTGGTTCGTCGCCTGTCTGTTGATTCTCGTCAGCACTGCCGCCACGGCGGAGACATTTCGCTTCACGGCCATCCCCGACGCAGACCAGTCGCGACTCCAGGCACGCTTCGACAAGGTCGCTGCTTACCTCGAGAAACAACTGGATGTAGAGGTCGAATACGTACCGGTCAAATCCTATAGCGCCGCCGTCTCGGCCTTCCGCAACGACCAGGTCCAACTGGCCTGGTTCGGCGGGCTGACCGGCGTGCAGGCACGTCGATTAGTGCCCGGTTCCCGCGCCATTGCCCAAGGTAAGGAAGACGCCGAATTCCGCACCTATTTCATCGCCAACACCGACGCCGACATCAAACCCCAGGGCGATGACCTGCCCAAGAACGTGCAGGGCAAGACATTCACCTTCGGTTCCAAGACCTCCACCTCCGGTCGGCTCATGCCCGAGTATTTCATTCGCAAGCAATTCGGGGCGCCGCCCAAGTCGCTATTCTCGCGGGTCGGCTTCTCCGGCGATCACTCGCGTACCATCGCGCTTGTCGAGTCAGGTGCATACGACCTCGGGGCGGTCAACTTCAAGGTCTGGGAGGATGCCGTCGCCGATGGCCGCGTGGATACCGACAAGGTCGACGTGATCTGGAAGACGCCTACCTACCCCGACTATCAATGGACCGTGCGTGGCGACGTCGACGGCCGCTATGGCGACGGCTTTACCGCCAAGGTGCGCCAGGCACTGCTCGACATGAGCGATCCCGCACTCCTCGAGAGCTTCCCCCGTCAGAGCTTCATTCCCGCCGACAATGACGACTACCAACCCATCGAAGACATCGGCGAGAAACTAGGCCTGCTGCGTTGAGTGTGGAGGAACTCGTCCGCTTCGACGGCGAGGCGCTGGGTCATGCACACCATACCGTCCTCGCCGATCTCACGCTTGGGCTTCGGGCCGGCGAACGCGTGGCCTTGCTCGGCCCTAGCGGGGTAGGTAAATCGACCCTGCTGACCGCCTTGCGCCGGCGCCTCGGGCACCACGCGGCCTGGTGTCCGCAAGAGCATGGCCTGGTACCGCCATTGTCGGTTTATCACAACGTCTACATGGGCCGCCTGGAGCGCCACTCCGCGCTCGCCAACCTCCTGAATCTGGCGCGCCCGCGCCGCGACGCCTGGCACGATATTCAAGCACTATGCGGCGAGCTGGGCCTCGAGGGGCTGCTCAAGCGTCCCGTGTCACAACTCTCCGGCGGCCAACGCCAACGCGTGGCCATCGCCCGGGCGCTCTATCAGGCACGCGAGGTATTTCTCGGCGACGAGCCGGTCGCCAGCATCGATCCGCACCAGGCGCGCCGCCTGCTGCATATGGTGCAACACCGACATGCTACCTGCGTGATCGCTCTGCATCAGCGCGAGCTCGCGTTGACGCATTTCGATCGCGTGTGGGGGCTGCGCGACGGCCAACTGATGTTCGATGCACCGGCGTGCGAGCTGACACTCGCGGATCTTGACACGCTCTACCCCGACGCACGCTCATCTGATGCCCAATCGGAGCCGGCATGAGTGCTGAGCGCGCACCTGGCCTGCTTGCCGGAGACTCACTCAACCTGCGTCTCGCCCGGCGCTCGCTGGGGCTAATTGCGCTGTGTCTGATATTGCTGCCATTCGCCGATCTGGCGGTCACCACCCACGACCCTTGGGCCGAGCTAGGACGCATGCTCGCGGGCTTGCTGCACCCCGACATCCTGGCGACCGAATCACTGCCCCATGCGATTGCCCTGACCATCGGCTTTGCACTGTGGGGAACGCTGCTCGGCGTGGTGCTGGGCTTTCCGCTGGCCTTGCTCTTCTCGCGCTCGCGTCTGATACGCAGCAGTTGTGCATTCGTGCGCGCCATCCACGAGTTGTTCTGGGCGCTACTCCTGCTGCAGGTCTTCGGCCTTTCCGCCGTCACCGCCATCGCCGCCTTGACGATTCCCTACGCCGGCATCTTCGCCAAGGTCTACGCCGAGATACTCGAACTCACGCCACGTGCGCCGGTCGACGCCCTGCCCGAGGGCACGGGACGCCTCTCGCGTTTCGTGTATGCCGAACTACCCATGATCTGGGCAAGGCTCTCGAGCTACACCCGCTATCGCTTCGAATGCGCCATGCGCTCGAGCGTGCTGCTGGGCTTCGTGGGCCTGCCCACGCTAGGTTTCCATCTGGAGAGCGCCTTCCGCGAGGGGCGCTACCCCGAGGCCGGCGCCTTGCTGTGGGTGTTCTATCTCATGATCGCCTCGCTGCATCTATGGGGACACCGCCGCCTTCTGCCGTGGATCGCGCTGGGGAGTCTTTTCCTGCTCGGGCCCTGGCCGGACATCGACGGCGCCCTGCTGTGGCGGTTCGTGAGTGTCGATCTATGGCCGAAACCTCTGCTCGAAGGCAACTGGAGCGAACTCTGGCAGTGGTTCGGCGAAATCCCCGATCTACTGCCCGCCATCGGCAACACCCTGCTGCTGGGGCTGATGGGTACTGCCGGCAGCCTGGTGGTGGCCTTGTTGCTGTGGCCATTAGCCAGCCGCCATTTCGGCAACCGCCCCACCCGTATGGCAGGCAAAGGCGTATTGATCTTGATGCGCTCGACGCCGGAATTGATGCTGGCCTTCATCTTCCTGTTGATGCTCGGCCCCTCGATGTTGCCCGCCTGGCTGGCATTGTCGTTGCACAACGGCGCACTGATCGCCTTTCTGGTAGCGCGGCATGCTGATGCCATCGTGCCGGGTAGCCACGCACTGCCGGCATCTGCCCGTTATGCCTACGAGTTACTCCCGCGTCTTTATGGTGGCTTGCTGGCGCTGCTGTTCTACCGCGCCGAGACGATCATTCGCGAGACCGCGCTACTAGGGATGCTCGGCATCGCCACGCTGGGCTTTCATATCGATTCCAGCTTCGCCTACATGATGTTCGATCAAGCCTTCGTACTGCTGTTGATCACCGCCGCGCTCAACATCGGCGTCGACGCCCTGGCGCGCCGCTACCGACCGCGCGAACTCGCCGCCCCCCCAAGCCAGCACGACCGCCCCGCAGGAGACGCCGCATGCTGATCACGACACTGCTGTTCATCGTCACCGCCCTGGCAGAAATCGTCGGCTGCTACCTGCCCTGGCTGTGGCTCCGCCAGCAAGGCTCGCCCTGGCTGCTGATCCCGGCGGCCGCCAGCCTTGCGCTATTTGCCTGGCTTTTAACGCTGCACCCCGCCGCCAGCGGACGTATCTATGCGGCTTACGGGGGCGTCTACGTGGTCTGTGCCTTGGGCTGGCTATGGGCGGTCGATGGCGAATCCCTGCAACCCACCGACTGGATCGGCGCCGGTCTCGCGCTTGCCGGCATGGGCGTGATTGCCAGCGGGTGGCGATAAGAAAACATCCCTGACGCCGAACGCAAGGACGGGCGCCAACGTTCACCCCGTGCTTCCTGAAGACCACCTCGTGCATGGCCAGTCGCTTGCACTACCCGGCAAGCATTGCCTACGTCTTTCGCCGCCATGACTGACAGCCACTCATGCGGCGCTGACATAGGCTGGCACCTGAAAGCACATACACTCACGCGCATTGCACAACAGCGCCAAGCGCCGTTTCCCTGCACCCGCACATGCGGGTTTGGCCTCAGGCCGGACCGCCCGCCAGGGCGGTCATTTTTTGCGACCCATCATCGCCTCACAACCCCGCTGTCGGCGCCCCGAGACAGTAGCCATCATGCCACGACTCGGGTAGGGTAAGCGTCCATATACGTTGTCACTCACCCCACGGTTCAAGCCCGCGGCATTCGCCGACGAAAGGGAAAACGTCTGCATGACGACACCGGCCATGATGTACGTGCATGACTGGCGCGCCTGGCAGCCCGGCCGCCGCGATGCGTCGCAGCCCCGCCTCAGCGTCGTGGAAAAACCCGCCGGCGGCCATGTGCCCGCCATGTTGCGACGCCGTTTGACCGGCATCGGTCGCGCACTCTGCGACATGCTGGCCGAGCTCGATGTCGACGCCGACTGTCCCCTGCTGTATGCCTCCCGCCACGGCGATGGCGAACGCACCCTGGAAATGCTCAATGCCCTGGCCGAGGAAGCGCCATTGTCGCCGGCACGCTTCGGCCTCTCGGTGCATAACGCCATTCCCGGTGTGTATTCGATCGGACGCGGCAACCACCGTACCCAGCAGGCTATCGCCGCCTCGGGCGACGAGTTCGCCGCGCTGCTCGTCGAAGCCCGGGGATATCTGGCACAAGGCGAGCCGGCCGTGATCGTTGCCTTCGCCGAGCAAGCAATCCCCGCGCGCTTCGCTGCGCACTTCACGACCCCGATCGACACCGCCGCCGTGGCACTGCGCTTGTCGTTGGCTCCGGCGCAAGACGCCTGGGCACTGACATCGCGCCCTCTGGCCAGCGACGCCACCACCGAGGATAGCCCTCAGCCCAGCGAGCTCATCGACTGGCTATGCGGTACACGCGACGAACTCTATTGCTACCGGCCACGCCAGGCATGGTCGTTGGTACGTGCCGACTAAGCTTTGTCTGAAAAATCGACGTCCTGCCCTATACCCGCTTACACCTTGTATCATAGGCCAGTCGGTATAATGTCCGCCGTCGGCAACGTTTACGCACACGACATACGCCTTATGCTGCATCGACGAGAATGGAGTCGCCCATGACGAGCGAATTGGAACAAGAGCTCAAGCATCTGATCATCGATACCCTCGAACTCGAGGACGTCACGCCGGAGGATATCGATCCCGACGAGCCGCTGTTCGTCGAAGGCCTCGGCCTGGACTCCATCGACGCCCTGGAACTGGGGCTCGCTCTGCAGAAGCGCTACGGCATCAAGCTGGAAGCCGATAGTGACGAAACACGCCACCACTTCCGCAACCTGCGCACGCTCGCCGCGCTGGTCGAGGAACGTCGTACCGCGTAGAGCCCAGCATGAGTTCCCGTACCCCGTCGGCGGCCGCACCGCGCTCGGCCCTGTGCAACCTGCTACTCGCTATCCTGGCCTTGGGATGGCCGCTGGCCGTGCACGCCTTGCTGCCGCGCCTCGGCGCCTGGCCACTGCTGCTCGCCCTCGTCGCCCTGGCTTGGTGGCGTCTACCGGCCGCGCGCCGGGGGTGGGGCTGGGGGTTGCTGATCGCCGGCGTGGCCATGCTCGCCGCCGGCCGCGCCGAACTCGGCGTGCGCGCCTGGCCAGTGCTCCTCAATACCGCAATGCTAGCCGCCTTCGCGTACAGCCTGGCGCGCCCGCCCAGCGCAATAGAACGCTTTGCGCGGCGCCGCGAACCAAACCTCGGGCCACGCGGCGTTCGCTACACGCGGCGCGTGACGCAGGCTTGGTGCGTGTTTTTCGCCATCAATGGCAGCATCGCACTATGGACCGCATTCTACGCCGACCTGGCCACATGGACGCTCTACAACGGGGGCATCGTCTATGCATTGCTGGCGATGATGTTCGGCGGCGAATGGTTGATCCGCCGCCAGGTGAGGAAAACGCCCGATGATGAATGACACAGTGCACGGCCCGCTGCTGGATGCCCCCTGGCGCGAACGCGACCCGGCACGCGCCGTGGCCTGGCAAACCGAAGCACACAGCGAGACGCCCTGGCGAACGCTGGAGACATTCCAGGCCGACATCGGCGCCTGGCAGGCGGCGCTGGACGCACATGCGGGATCCCCCTGCAGCTGGATACTGAGTACACACGCCCCTTACCGGTTCGGCTGTGCGTTGATCGCCGCCTGGGAACGCGGCGATCATGTCATTCTGCCGGCCGACACGCGTCCCGCGACACTCGAGGCCCTCGATGAATTAGGTGCCACTCGCCTGGGAGATACCCCCGGCGGCCTGACGCCGAGCGCCTCCCCACGCACGCCGCGCTGGGGCACGCTCGAAGCGGAGCGCATCGCCGTGAGCCTCTATACATCCGGCTCTACCGGCGCACCGCAGCGCCTCGACAAGACCTTCGCCCAGCTCGACGCCGAACTGGCCATGCATGCCGCCCTATGGCCGCTCGCCTCGCGACTGACACTGAGCCAGGTGAGTCATCAGCATATCTACGGGCTGTTGTTCGGCGTGCTGCGCCCGTTGTGCGAACGCAGCCCGTTCGCCAGTGAGGTATGCCGCTATCCCGAAACCCTGCACCAGTGGTTGGCGCGCTGGCATGCGCAAACCCGGCGCGAGGCGGTGCTGATCAGCGCCCCGCCGCCCCTCGAACGACTCCCCGAGACACTCGACTGGCCGGCGGTCGAGGGCATTCTGGCGCGTATTCACTCTTCCGGCGCCCCCCTGCCGCGCGACGCCGCCGCGCATGCCCGGCGCCTGCTCGGCACCGAGGTACGCGAAGTCTATGGCAGCTCCGAAACCGGCGGCATCGCCTGGCGCATCCAGCAACATGACCCCAGATGGACACCGCTTCCCGGCGTCGAGATAAGTGCCGATAGCGAGCACCAATTGTGGCTACGCACGCCGTGGCTGGCCGACCCAACGACCTGGACCCCGCAGGCCGATCGCGTGGTCGTCGAGGACACCCGCTTTCAACTGCTCGGCCGCAGCGACCGTATCGCCAAGGTCGGCGGTAAGCGTGTCTCGCTCACCGCTTTCGACCGCGCTCTCGGCGAACTGCCGGACGTTCGCCGAGCGCATTGCATGCCGCTGCCGAGGCGCGATGGCCGCCTGGGCGCCATCGTCGAGCTCGCCCCCGAAGCCGTGCCGCACGACCATGACGCACGACGCCGGCTGATCCAGGCGCTGCGCACCGCACTGGCGCCACGCTTCGAGAATGCCGTACTGCCGCGCTACTGGCGCTTCGTCGAGACCTGGCCTCGTGATGCTCAGGGCAAGCTCGGTGCTGCGTGCCTGTCACGCCTGTTCGCGGATCTCGACGATCCCCGTACCCCACGCTGGCTGGGCGAAACGCTGGACGGCCCGCAAAGCGCACGTCTGACCCTGGAAGTCCCCGAGCGTCTCGCCTATGTCGAAGGCCATTTCGCCACGCAGCCGGTAGTGCCGGGCGTGGTCATGGTGCGCTGGGCGCTGCACGCCGCGCGCGACAGTCTCGGCCTGCACGGCGTGTGCCGCGACATGACCCGCATCAAGTTTCCCTTGCTGCTGCTGCCAGGGGAGCGCGTCACCCTGACGCTCGACGCCACGCAAAACAGCTCGCACGCAACCGCTCATGACGATGCTCATAAAGACGCCATGACGATCCGACTACGCTTCACGTTCACCAGCCAGCGCGGCACCCACGGCACCGGCACACTGTTACTGACCCCGCCAGAGGGCACCCGCCATGCGTGAAGATGCCCGCGCCTGTGTCATCATTCCGGTCTATAACCACGCCGACGCGGTGGAACGCACCTGTCAGGCGCTACGCCGTCTGGACGTGCCTCTGCTACTCGTCGACGACGGCTGCGAACTCGCCTGTGCCGCCGTTCTCGAGCGGCTCGCCGAGACGCCGCACACACACCTGCTCAAACTGCCTTACAACCAGGGCAAGGGGGCAGCGGTCAGGGCCGGCCTGGGCGAGGCACAGCGACTGGGCTTCACGCACGCCCTGCAGGTCGATGCCGACGGCCAGCACGACGCCGACGATCTACCGCCGTTTCTCGCCGGCCTCGACGCCGACGACACGACGCTGCGCATCGGCTATCCACGTTTCGATGCCAGCGTGCCACGCCACCGCTTTTACGCTCGTTACCTCACCCATTCACTGGTGTGGTTGAACACGTTGTCCTTCGCGCTACGCGACACGATGTGCGGCGTCAAATTATACCCAGTAGCGGCAGTCAATCGTCTGGTCGCGCGACACCCCTGCGGGGATCGCATGCAGTTCGACACTGAACTGCCGGTGCGCTGGATATGGGCAGGGCACCGGGTCGAGAATCTGCCGGTACGGGTGATGTATCCGCTGGACGGCGTCTCGCATTTCGCCATGTGGCGCGACAACCGCCAACTCACGACCATGCATTTGCGGCTGTTCGTCGGCATGCTGTGGCGGCTGCCACGCTTGCTGCGTCGCAACGCACGAATGACCAGGAGCAACGGATGACCCCCGGCGACGATGACACGCAACGCGACACACACCATTGGTCGCGCGTTCAGGAGTCCGGCACGCTGGCCGGCATGCGCCTGATGATCTGGATTCGCCGCCACCTGGGACGCTGGCCTTTTCGGCTCATGCTGGTGCCGGTCATCCTTTACTACTACGCGATACGCCACATTCCCCGCCAGGCGTCGCAGGATTATCTCAAGCGCATCTGGCCGCTGTATGCCGGGCGTGCGCCGCGCTGCGTACACTGGCTGAGCCTGCGCCATTTCCTGGTCTTCGGCGGCATGCTGATGGACAAGATCGATGCCTGGAGCGGGCGTACTCTGGAGGCGCGGGTCGACGGCGAGGACCGTGCCCGCCTCGACGCCGCCATCCGCAGCGGACGCGGCGGCCTGGTACTGGTCTCGCACGTCGGCAACCTGGAAATCTGCAGCGCCATGCAGGAACGCCGCGACGACTTCCACGTGGTGCAGATCATGCACACCCGCAACGCCAGCAAGTTCAACGAACTGCTGGCTCGCAGCAGCCTGCGCCGCGCGCCGGAGATCATCGAGGTCAGCGAGATCACGCCGGCCACCGCCATGCTGCTTGCCGAACGCATCCAGCAGGGACGCTTCGTAATGATCGCCGCCGACCGTGTACCGATTAACGACGGCGGCCGTACCCGGACGCTAGATTTCCTGGGGACGCCCGCCCACTTTCCGGAAGGCCCCTTCCATCTCGCGGCGTTACTGCGTTGCCCCTTGTATACGGTCGCCTGCCTTCGCGATGCCGAGGGTTACCGAGTGGAATTCAATGACTTCGACGACACCACCCACGTCAAGCGCGCCGAGCGCGATGCCTGGCGCGAACAAGCCATGCGACGTTACGTACAATGGCTGACCGAGCAATGCCAGCGTCAGCCCCTGCAATGGTTCAACTTCTTTCCCTTCTGGGCTTCTTCGACAACGCACACACGTGACGACGGCTGAGTTTCGTCGCCGCGTGTCATCTCGACACGGGAGAGACCACATGATGCGCCGCTTGATCGCCTACATCTGTCTGGGGCTCGTCGGGCTGCCGCTCGCCGCACACGCCTTCGATCGACAGGCACTGCAGGAACGTCTCGAACAGACCCCGGCGCTGCAAGGCCACTTCACGCAGACACGCTGGCTCGCCGATGTCGATACCACCCTCGAAAGCCAAGGGCATTTTGCCTATGTGCGCGACGAGAAGGTCGTCTGGCAACTGGAAACGCCCGTGGAAGATACCCTGGTGCTCACGCCAGCGGATGCCACCGAGGCGACGCCACCGAACGACGCTCGACGGGCCGGCCGTGAGCAGATCGCCGCGCTATTGCTGCAACTGCTCGGCGGCGATTGGTCGGCGCTGGAGTCACGCTTCACTCAGACGCTCGAGGGCGACGCCGATGACTGGCGGATTCGGCTCACGCCACGCGACCCGGCACTCGCCGAGCGTATCGGCGAGATTCGTCTGTCCGGCGGGCGCTACATCGAACACCTCGAGATGCGTCTCGCCGGAGGTGACCGCTTGCGCGTCGACTTCAGCAATCAAGCACCGTTGACGCCCGAGGAAATCGACGCCCTCCCCGACGCCACCACCCGCTGACCGGATCGCGAGAGCCACTCATGTCGCTATTGCCCACCACCTCGCGCGTGCCCCGCTACCTTGCCTGGGCCTGGCTGATTGCCCATCTCGTGTGTCTGGTGGCGCTCGGCTGGCTGCTGCGCGACGGACTGCCCGCGGATACGCGACTGACCGCCATGCTACCGGAGGATCGACAAGCGCCATTGGTGGAGCGCGCCAGTGCCAAACTAGGCACGAGTTTCGAAGACCGTTTCGTACTGCTGGTGCACGCCGATGACCTGTCGAGCGCCACACCGGCACTGGCCGACGCACTCACCGAAGCCAACGGCGCGACGCCGCTGCTCGACGCGCTGATCTGGCGTGATACCGACCTTCTCGACAAGGACCCGCGAGCGGCGCTCGACGCCTATCGCTATCGCTTGCTGACTCCCGAGATCCGCCAGGCCATCGATGCCAACGGCGGCATGTCGCTGGTCGCCCCTGCGCTGAAGGCACTGTTCTCGCCCGTGGCAAGTCCCGACCCCGTGCGCGACCCCTTCGGGCTGCTCGATGCCTGGCTAGAGGAACGCACCGCCAGTCGCGTCACGCCACGCGACGGCCGCCTGGGTGTCGACATCGACGGGCAACGCTTCGATCTCTTGATCGGCGAACTCGCCGCCTCACCCTACGCACCGGACGCCCAGCAACGCCTGACCACGGCATTGGCGGATTTCAAGGCCGCACACCCCGAGGCGACGCTATTGCGCTCGGGATTGATCTTCCACGCCGCCGTCGGGGCCGAACAGGCCAAGCACGAGATATCGACCATCGGCCTGGGCGCGTTGCTCGGCCTGATCGCGGTGCTGCTGGTCGTCTTTCGCTCGCCGCGCGTACTGCTCGCCCTGCTGTTGCCCCTGGCTAGCGGCCTTTTGATGGCGCTGACCCTGACGTTGGCATTGTTCGGCAGCCTGCACTTGCTGACGCTGGCCTTCGGCGCCAGCCTGATCGGCATCGCCATCGATTACGCCCTGCATCTGCAGAGTCATCGCGCCATCGCCGGCCGCGCCTTTCAGCTCCGCGCGTTATTGCCCGGACTCACACTCGGCCTGGTATCGAGCCTGGTCGCCTATCTCGCCCAGACCCTCACACCACTACCGGGATTGCGCCAGATGGCAATCTTTGCCGCGCTGGGCCTGCTGGGTGCCTGGCTCTCGGTGGTGCTGTGGCTGCCCCGCTTGCGCTTACCCGTCTCGCCGGCCACCGCACGCCTAGCGACGCGCTGGGAGCGTCTCACCCGAGCGCCTTGGCGTCTCACGCCCGGCTGGGTCGGCGTGGCGGTGGTGATCCTGGTGACGATCTGTATCTGGCGCCTGCATAGCGACGACAGCCTGCGGCTGCTCAGTTCCTCGCCCGCCGCCTTGCTCGAGCAGGAGCGCATCGTGCAGCGACATCTCGGCAACGATACCGGCACCCACTACTTGCTGGTGCGTGGCGACGACGAGGCCGCGTTGCTCTCACGGCTCGACGCCCTGCACGCACCACTTGAGCGCCTGCAACGTCAAGGCGTGATCAGCGGACACGTCGACCTCGCCGACAGCGTACCGCCACCCTCGCGGCAGAATGCCAACCTTGAACGCGTCAAGCGCCTTTACCAGGCGCCGCTCGAAACACTCTTTACCCGCGCGGGATTGCCCGAGACGCTGGCCGAACGCGCTCGCGCACGCCTCGACGCAAGCCCGGTGCTGGATGTCGCCAC
Source organism: Chromohalobacter sp. HP20-39 (assembly GCF_033052815.1). NCBI lineage: Bacteria > Pseudomonadati > Pseudomonadota > Gammaproteobacteria > Oceanospirillales > Halomonadaceae > Chromohalobacter > Chromohalobacter sp. HP20-39. The sequence goes on from NZ_JAWHTP010000001.1 coordinate 431,805, forward strand.
TTGGCTCGACACCCCTTTGGGCGAGGCACAGCGTCGCCTGTGGCTAGGCAAGACCGATAACGGTGGCGTCGCCGCCACGGTGGTGCTGCAGGGCGTCGAAGATGGCGCAGGAGAAGCACCCTTGCGGGCACTGGCCGAGTCGACGCCCGGCGTCACCTATATCGATCGCATCGAACGCCTCTCCGGGCTACTCGGCGAACTGCGCACGCATATCGCCGAATGGCTGGCATTGGGCCTGATCTTGCTGAGCACGGCGCTGACCCTGCGCTATCGTCGCCGTACCTGGCGAGTGCTGCTGCCCCCGCTGGGCGCTACGCTGATCGTATTGACGAGCTTCGCGGTGGCCGGCATCCCACTCAACGTCTTCAGTCAACTGGGGCTATTGTTGGTCTTGGGCATCGGCCTCGACGCGGGTATCTTCAATGCCGAGCACCCCCGCCAGGCCGCCGCCTGGCTGGCCATCAGCCTGTCCACGCTGACCAGCCTGCTGGCCTTCGGGCTGCTGGCTTTCAGTGCTACCCCGGCGCTTCACTATCTCGGTCTGACGTGCCTGATCGGCCTGGCCGCGGTGTGGGGGCTGGTCTACTTGCTCAGGTCCGGTCCACGAGGAGACGCAGGATGAACATGCACACCGACGCATCCCCACATGCCGCCGACTGCGACGTCGCCATCATTGGTGCCGGCCCCGCCGGGGCGGCGGCCGCCGCGCGCCTGAGCCACCTTGGATGGCGTGTGCATGTCATCGAACGCAGCCATTTTCCGCGCTTTGCCATCGGCGAGAGTCTGCTGCCGCAGAGCATGGCCTATCTCGAGGCAGCCGGTTTGCTGGAAACGGTCCAGGCCGCCGGTTATCAGCCCAAGAACGGCGCCGCCTTTACCCGCCACGCGCGGACCACCACGATCGATTTCCGCGAGAAATCCACGCCCGGCTGGGGCACCACCTATCAGGTGCCGCGCGCCGACTTCGATCAGCGTCTGATCCATGCAGCCGAGGCCCAGGGCGCGACGCTCGAGTTCGGTACCACGGTCATCGCGTTCGACGCCGATGCCACGCGCCCCACGCTGCAACTCGAGGACGAACAGGGGGCAACGCGCCGCTTGAGCGCGCGCTACGTGCTCGATGCCAGCGGATACGGCCGGGTGCTGGCGCGCCTGGAAGCGCTCGAACGCGATCCACGCGCCGAGCCACGCATGGCGATCTTCAGCCATGTCGATGACGGCATCGAGGACCCCGATTACGACCGCGAGAAAATCCTGATCGGCGTGCACCCCGAGGACGCCGGTATCTGGTACTGGCTGATCCCGTTCGCCGACGGACGCGCCTCTGTGGGCATCGTCGGCGATATCGAGACCCTCGCCGCGCATGGCGACTGCCCCGAGACACGCTGGCAAACCCTGATCGACCGGGAGCCGCGCTTTCGACAGCTCTTGCACCAGGCGCGGCGCGTGCGCGAAGTCAACGAGATACGCGGCTACGCGGCCAGCGTCACGCGTCTGCACGGGCCCGGTTACGCGCTGCTCGGCAACGCCGGGGAATTTCTCGACCCGGTGTTTTCCTCCGGCGTCACCATTGCCCTGCACTCGGCGCACCTGGCCGCGCCGTTGGTCGACCGCCAGCTACGCGGCGAGGCAATCGACTGGGACGCCGACTTCGAGACCCCGTTGCGCGCCGGGGTGGATACTTTCCGCGCCTTCGTCGAGGCGTGGTACGCCGGCACGCTGCAGACCATCGTCTTTCACGAAGCACCGCCGCCGCGTTTCAAACGTTGGATCAGCGGCGTACTCGCCGGTTACGCCTGGGACCACGACAATCCCTTCGTCACCGCCTCGCGGCGGCGCCTGGCAACGCTTGCCGAAGTCTGCGAACAACGCGACAAGGTGCGTTCATGAGCCTGTCACGTTTCCCCCTCGCACTCGTGCTGTGTGGCCTGTTGCTGCTCGGCGGCTGTTCGCTGGCGCCGCCCATCGCGCCCCATCCCGCACTGGATCAGGCCGAACGCACGGAGACGCTCACCCGGCGCCTGACCTTCGTTCCCAACGACGCGGAGGCAGACTCACGGACCCTGATCGCCGTGCTGCGCCTTGCCCCGGACGAATTGCGCGTGGTGCTGACCACGCCCTACGGGCAACGCCTGACGACGCTGGTGCGCGACGCCTCGGGCAGCCGCTTCGAGCAGGGCGACGCCCCGCGCAAGGATGTCCTGCCGTTTCCGCCGGGTTGGCTGGCGACGCGCCTAGAATGGGCGCTGTGGCCCCGCGCGTCGCTCGAGACGGCCTTCGCCGATAGCGCCTGGACGCTCGATGAGAATCGCCAGCGGCGCTTGATCGCCTATCACGGCGAGCGTATCGCGCGCATCGCGCCGCCACCGGCGCAACGCGATATGAACAGTGACAGCGAAATATTGCTGGAAGATTTTCAAGGCGGGTATCGACTGCGCATCACGCCGCTCGATGCGTCCACAGAGAACGAGGCCTCACAATGACCCCATCCACCGACCGCCAACCCTGTCGTCTGTCGCGTCCCGGCGTAGCGTGCAGCCTCGGCGATGACCTGGAGACCATCGCCGACGCCTTGTTCACCGGGCGACGCGGGCTGACATCCAGCGCCGCCTTCACTCCCCAACGCGAGCTACCGTTGGGCATGGTGACCTGCGCGCTCCCCGACTGGGATGACTGGCCGCCCGAACAGCGCAGCCGCAACAACCGCTTGCTGGCACTCGCCATGCAACGCCTGCATGACACGCTCGATACGTTGCGCGAGTCGGTGGCACCCGAGCGCATCGGCGTGGTCATCGGTACCAGTACCTCGGGGATCGGCGAGACCGAACGCGCCATCGCCGAAGTCGGCCGCGAGGGTCCGCTACCCGAGACGTTTCGCTACGCCAATCAGGAACTCGGGGCGCCGGCACACTTCGTCGCCGAACGCATTGGCGCCCAGGGACCAGTGTATGCGCTTTCCACGGCATGCAGCTCCAGCGCACGGGCCCTGGCCAGCGCTCGGCGCCTGCTGGCCAGCGGGACATGCGACGCGGTCGTCGCGGGGGGCGCGGATAGCCTCTGCCGTTTGACCGTCAACGGCTTCGCCAGCCTGGAAGCGATCAGCACGCGGCCTTGCTTGCCATTCTCCGCGCAGCGCGACGGCATCAATATCGGCGAGGCGGCGGCACTGTTCGTGGTCACCCCGGAAGCCGGCGGCATTCAGCTCAGCGGTACGGGAGAGTCCAGCGACGCCTATCACGTCTCCGCGCCACGTCCGGATGGTAGCGGCGCGTACGAGGCAATGCGCCAGGCCCTGGCGATGGGCGGCTGCGCGCCCGAGGCGGTGGACTACCTCAACCTGCACGGCACCGGCACCCGCCATAACGACAGCATGGAAGCCAAGGCGGTCGCGGCGCTCTTTGCGACCTCGCCGCCGTGCAGCTCGACCAAGGCCTTGACCGGCCACACCCTGGGCGCCGCTGGGGCGCTGGAAGCCGCGTTCTGCTGGTTGGCGCTCGACCGTGGACGCCTGCCGGTGCATGTCTTCGACGCTGTCCCCGATCCCGAGTTGCCGCTACTCGACTATGTTATACCTACGGTCACGCCCGAGCACACGCCGCGTCCGCTCCAGCATGCGCTGAGCAATTCCTTCGCCTTCGGCGGCAATAACGCCGCGCTGCTGATGACCCGCGAGGAGACATGCCATGCGCCTTGAACTCCCCTGTTCGGTCAAGCCATTCGTCCCCCATGACGGCGCCATGTGTCTACTCGACACGCTGCTGGATTACGACGCCGAAGGCGCCACCGTCGAGATCACGCCCAGAGACAGCGATCTTTTCGTCGAGGACGGTGTGATTCCCGCCTGGGTCGGCCTCGAATGGATGGCCCAGGGCGTCGCCGCCTGGGCCGGAGTCTGGGCGCATATCGACGGCGCACCGCCGCCGCCCGGTTTCTTGATCGCCAGCCGGCGCTATCATGCCCATGTGGATAATTTCGCTCTCGGCGAGCCGGTGCATGTCCGAGTGACACGGGAATTCGTCGCCGACAACGGCGTGCGCGCCTTCAGCGGCAGCCTATCGATGGCATCAGGTACATGCCTTGCCGAAGGACGCCTGAGCATCTTTCAACCAACGCCGGAAACTTCTTCTTCCCCCACAGAAAGGCCAGACGCTCGATGACCGACACCATCCTGGTGACCGGTGCCAGCCGTGGCATCGGTCGCGCCACCGCCCTGCGCCTCGCGCACGACGGCTTCGATATCGTCCTTCATTACCGCTCGCGGGAGCAGGACGCCGAGCGCGTCGCCGAGGAAATTCGCGCGCTGGGCCGCGAGGCGCGCCTTATATGTTTCGATGTGACCGATCGCGACCAGGCACGCGCCCTCCTCGAAGCGGACATCGGCACCCACGGCGCCTATTTCGGCGTGGTCTGCAACGCCGGCATCACCGCCGACAACCCGTTCCCCGCGCTCACCGGCGACGACTGGGACAGCGTGGTACATACCAATCTCGACGGTTTCTACAACGTACTGCATCCGCTGGTGATGCCGATGATCCAGCGCCGCAAGCCGGGACGCATCGTCACCATCGCCTCGATGTCGGGGCTCATCGGCAATCGCGGCCAGGTCAACTACAGTGCCGCCAAGGCGGGGATCATCGGCGCCACCAAGGCGCTGGCCATCGAACTGGCCAAGCGCCATATCACCGTCAACTGCGTCGCCCCGGGATGGATCGACACCGATATGACACATCACCTCTCCCAGGAAGAGGTGCTCAAGCTGATTCCCATGCGACGCACCGGCCAAGTCGATGACATTGCCGGCGTGGTGAGCTTTCTATGTTCAAAGGATGCCGCCTATATGACACGCCAGGTGTTGCCGGTTAATGGCGGCATGTGCTGAGCTCTCTGGAGAGGATGTCGCTTGCCACCATCAAGCTTGGCGCGACGGGGCCGATAATCAGGCATACGCCTGAGGCAATGGATACGACTCGATGAAACGCTTGGCTCTGATACTTGCCATACTCCTCGCTACCGCCCTGCTGGGGGGTGTACTGCTGTCGGCCACCGACCTCGCCTGGCCGCTGCCGCCCTCGGCGCTGATTCCCCTGGGCGCGTTCGTGCTCGCGCTTGGCGCCCTGGCGATTTTGGCCTTGCTGGGCCTGGCGCTGTGGCAGCAGCTCTCCCAGCAGCAGCGCGCCCTGCACGACAGCCTCGAGGCCTTGTCCCATCACGGGCGCACGCAGACCACGGCACTGCTGGCCGAGCATTTCATGCAACATGCCGAACGTTTGCTGGAGAAAGAGGGGCTGGATCCCAACAAGCGCAACGTGTTGCGCTGCCTGTCCATCGATGCCCTACGCGGCAATAGCGGGCGCGGTGACCCCAACTATGCACGACTGGCACGGCTATTCGAGTGGTTCGACGGCGAAGCACGCGCCACCGGCGACAATGCCGAACGGCAACGCCTGTTGGTCCCGGTACTGATGCAGTATGCAGAGATCGCCGTCCAGCTATGCCGTGTCGGCGAAAGCGAGCCGGAACGCGTGGGCGAATTTCTGAGCCACCAGCCGCCGGCAGCGACCCAGCACGAGGATGAGGAGGCGCCATCGGCGTGACCGACGCCTTACGACATGCGGCTCATTGGCCCTTGACCGCCGCCGTCACGGTGACTTCTACCTTGAGCTCGTCGGCAGGCATCGGCGCTACTACGCAGGTGCGCGCCGGGGCATGGCCGGTGGGTACCCAGGCATCCCACACCGCATTCATGGCCGCCACGTCTTTGCCATCCGCCAAATAGACCGTCGCCGTGAGCAAGTGCTCGCGGTCCGAGCCTACTTCCTCGAGCAAGGTGTCCACGCGTGTCAACATGCTCTCGGTCTGCTCGGTGATGTCACCGTGGCGGGCATCCGGGCCGGCGACCTGGCCGCATAGATAGGCGACAGCGTTGTGAATCACGGCCCGGCTCATGCGGTCCTTGGTGTCGTGACGCTGAATGATCATGGCAGGATCCTCATAGGGTTGTAGCGCTTAACGCAACAGTAGCAAAGGCACCTGGGCGCGGCGAATCATCGCCGTGGTGGTGCTGCCGACCAGGAACTGGCGAATGCGCGAATGCCCGTAGGCGCCCATGACCAATAAGTCGATATCGTGCTCGTGCTGATAGTCGCACAGTACCTTCTCGACCTCACCGGCGATGATGTGCGTATGCACGGCGCTGCTGATCGGCGCCATTTGCTTTTCCGCCCAGGCCAGTTGCTCGCGATGTTCGTCGGTATCCGCACCCACCAGCACCAGGTGGCATTCCAGGTCGCGCAACAAAGGCCGTTCCGAGAGCAGTTCGACCATCTTGCGCGTGGTCGGACCACCATCGAAGGCGATCAGGTAGCGCTTGGGCGTGGAGAAGGACTCCGGGATTACCAGAATCGGGCGATGCAGCCCGCGAATCACGCGCTCCAGGTTGCTGCCCATATGTTCCGGAGAGGCATCCGCCGACTCACCACGCTTGCCCAGCACGATCAACCGCGCTTCTTCTTCGATCTCGGCCAAGGCCTCGACCAGCTCGCCGTTACGCTGACGCGTTTCGACCTCAGTGATGCCGGCAGCCTCGGCGCGCTCACGCGCAGCGCTCAACATCAAGCGGCCGTGCTCTTGCGCGACCTTGCCGCGCTGCTCATCCAGGCTGGCCAGCTCTTCAAGAAGGTGTTCGCGCGAGCCGAGCCCTATGTTGCCGCGCGGATCGAACTGACTCGGCGCCTGATTGCGATCCAGCACATGCACGAAGGAAAGCGGCACCTCCATGCGCTGGCTGGCCCAGACCGCAGCCTTGCTCACGCTCTCCGAATAATTCGAGCCATCGATACACGCCATGACGTGAGGTGCTTTCATGTGGCGGGCTCCTTGTGATTATCTTCCGGGTCCCATCGCAATGGGGCTAAACGCATGATACTCAAGCGAGGAGAGACTTGTCGTCTCCCCTTAAGGCGTAGGCTGCGGCTCAGTGCCCCATCAGCTTTTCTACCGCACCGGGCTTGTCGTGCACTGCGAAACGGTCCACCAGAGTAGCGCTGGCTTCGTTGAGCCCCACGACTTCCACCTCGGTGCCTTCACGGCGGAACTTGATGACCACCTTGTCGAGCGCCCCCACGGCGGTGATGTCCCAGAAGTGTGCGCGGGTCAGGTCGATGTGGACGCGCTCCACGGTTTCTTTGAAGTCGAAGGAATCCACGAAACGATCCGCCGAAGTAAAGAACACCTGGCCGACGACGCGATAGACACGTGTCTTGTCGTCATCGCCTGTCTCGCTGCCCACGTAGAGGATCTGGCCGACCTTGTTGGCGAAGAACAGCGACGCCAGCAGCACACCCACCAGTACGCCGATCGCCAGGTTGTGAGTCGCCACCACCACGATCACCGTGGTCAGCATGACGACATTGGTCGACATCGGGTGCTTGCGCAGATCGCGCAGCGACTCCCAACTGAACGTCCCAATCGCCACCATGATCATCACCGCCACCAGGGCGGCCATGGGAATCTGCGCAACGAGATCACCGAGAAAGACCACCATGATCAGCAAAATGACGCCGGCACACAGCGTGGAAAGCCGCGTGCGGCCACCGGATTTGATGTTGATCACCGACTGCCCGATCATCGCGCAACCGGCCATGCCACCCAGAAAGCCGGTGGCGATGTTGGCAACGCCCTGGCCCTTGCACTCGCGGTTCTTATCACTGGGCGTGTCGGTGAGCTCGTCGACGATGGTCGCGGTCATTAGCGACTCGAGCAAGCCCACCACCGCCAGCGCAGCGGAATACGGGAAAATGATGGCCAGCGTCTCGAAGTTGAGCGGAACGTCTGGCCACAGGAAGACCGGCAGCGTATCCGGCAATTCGCCCATGTCGCCCACGGTGCGCACCATGGAGAAATCGCCCAGCATGTAAATCGTGGTCAGCACGATGATACAGACCAGCGGCGACGGCAGCATGCGGCCGATGACCGGGACGTAGGGAAACAGGTAGATGATCCCCAGACCGGCGGCGGTCATGGCATAGACGTGCCAGGTTACATCGGTCAACTCCGGTAACTGCGCCATGAAGATCAGAATCGCCAGGGCGTTGACGAAGCCCGTGACCACCGAGCGCGAAACGAAGCGCATAAAGGCGCCCAAGCGCAGATAACCGGCTACGATCTGCAACACCCCGGTCAAGAGCGTGGCAGCGAGCAGGTATTCGAGCCCATGTTCTTTGACCAAGGTCACCATGAGCAGTGCCATGGCGCCGGTGGCGGCGGAAATCATCCCCGGGCGGCCGCCGGTAAAGGAAATCACCACCGCCATGGAAAAGGACGCGAAGAGCCCCACCTTAGGGTCGACCCCGGCAATGATCGAGAAGGCGATCGCCTCGGGGATCAGGGCCAGCGCCACCACGGCGCCGGCCAAGACGTCCGATCGGACGTTCAAGAACCAGCGTTGTTTGATTGATGCGTACATGCGTGTGTCCATCGATGAGAACGGTCAGAAGTGTTACTCGGCGCGCCTGGCGACGATCCATTCGGGTCACGGGCATCGTGTCATGTGCCGATGTCGAGAATGCGACGGGAACCGAAAAGACGGCCGGAAACGGCCCCGACGGACGCATGGTGCCTCCATCGGGGCCGCGAGGAGCGTGGAAAACGCTCCAGGGGAAAGGGGTACGCTAGGGCGGCGTTGCGCTCATGAAATCAAATCGGCCTTGAACGGTCGGTTGTGGGCACATGGCGTCATGTACCCAGGAAAGCGCAGGATTCTACCAATTCGATCCCGCACTTGCACCTTTCGTCTTAGAAGGGTGCACCTCACGCCAGTCGTACATCGGCCAGCCGCGTTGCTCGGCGATACGTGCCAGACGGGCATCGGGCTGCGTGGCATGGGCATGATCGACACGTTCGAGCAACGGCAGGTCGTTGTGCGAGTCGCTATACCCCCAGAGGACGTCGGGGCATGCATTCGCCGCCTCGCGCTCGGCGAGCCAGGCATCCAGTGCCGTCAGCTTGCCTGCCTGATAGGTGACGATACCGGTCGGCTCGCCGGTGAAACGTCCCTCGGCATCGAAGGCCGGGTGCGTGGCCAGCGCCTCGTCGGCACCGACAGCCTGCGCAATGGGCGCCACCAGGTGATGCATCGAGGCCGAAATGATCAAGGTGGCGTGGCCCTGGTCACGATGCCAAGCCAGGCGTTCCAGCGCGCCGGGTATCAGGCGCGGCCGGATCCAGGCATCGATGAAATCTTCCACCTCGCGGTGCACCGACTCGTGCGAACGCGCGACCAGCGGCGCAAGCACGAAGCGAAGATGCGCCTGCATATCCAGCGTACCGGCCTGGTACGCCCGGTCATGACGCGCCACTTGCTCCATGAAGGCTTCGCCGTCGTCCACCCACTGGCGGCGCACCAGCCAGGCAATCCACAGCCCGGTGCAGTCTCCATCGAGCAGGGTGTCGTCGAGGTCAAAAATCGCCAGTTGGCGGCTGTCAGCGGGCATGGCGCCTGGCTCCTGGGGAAAACGAAGCGTCATTCTAACCGCTCGATATGACAGACGTCTGTCACGCTTCGTTGCCCGGCGTCTCGTTAGTTGATGACGCACGGCTCGACGACTTATCTGACGAAGAACTACCCGACGTGTCGTTGCCAGTCGACGCTGCCCCCGACTTGTTCAACTGGCTCTTGAAAGCGTCCATGATGTCCATCGGCAACGGGAAGACGATGGTCGAGGCGTTCTTATTGCTCATGTCGCTGAGCGTCTGCAGGTAACGCAACTGCAGCGCTGCCGAATTGCTGGCCATGACATCGGCGGCCTCGACCAGCTTGTGCGAGGCCTGCAGTTCGCCCTCGGCATGGATCACCTTGGCACGCCGTTCGCGCTCGGCCTCGGCTTGCCGGGCGATGGCGCGGATCATGCTCTCGTCGAGGTCGACATGCTTGATCTCGACATTGGCGACCTTGATGCCCCAGGCCTCGGTCTGGGTGTCGAGGATCTCCTGGATATCGTTGTTGAGACGGTCGCGCTCGGAGAGCATCTCGTCGAGATCGTGCTTGCCGAGCACCGAGCGCAAGGTGGTCTGTGCCAGCTGGCTGGTGGCGACACCGAAATTCTCGACCTGAATGATGGCCTTCTCGGGGTCGACCACGCGAAAGTACAACACCGCATTGACGCGCACGGTGACGTTATCCTGCGAGATGACGTCCTGCTCCGGCACGTCCAGGGTCACGGTGCGCAGGTCGACGACCTGCATCTTCTGAATACCCGGAATCAACAACAACAGCCCCGGCCCCTTCACCGCCTGAAAACGGCCCAGGAAGAACACCACACCGCGCTTGTACTCCGGCAAGATGCGTATCGCCGCGAACAGCAATAGCACCACGAGAACAATCGGCACTAGATAGGCATAACTCGCGTACATGGCGTTACTCCTTCTCGCTTAGCGTTGGCATGCCCCGCATGACGACTAGGGGGTTGCCGTGATGGGCTCGACCACCAGCGTCAAGCCTTCGTTGGATACGATCCGCACCCGCTGACCACGGGCCACGGGAGAAGCACAGCGTGCGTGCCAGCGCTCACCATGCACCATGACCTTGCCTTGCCCCTGAAAATCCGCCAGCACCGTGGCCTCCTGACCGACCATCTCCTCCTGGCCGCCCTGAGGACGACGTTCGCGCAACCCCACGAAGCGCATCACTACCCACAGCAAGAACCCGGCGGCCACCAGCGCCACGCCGCCTACCAATGGCCAGGCCAGCGCCTGATGCGTGTCGTCCATCAGCATCACCGAACCGGCGACGAACGCCGCTAGTCCGCCGAACCCCAGCACCCCGATACTGGGCACGAATGCCTCGGCCACCACCAGCGCCATGCCCAGGAAAATCAATACCAAGCCAGCGTACCCCACCGAGAGCACCTGGAAGGCATACATGGCCAACACCAGACAGATAGCGCCGACGACCCCCGGGAATAACGTGCCCGGGCTCAGCAATTCGAAGATCAGCCCGTAGAAGCCGATGATCATCAGGAAATACGCGACGTTGGGATCGGTAATGAACGCCAGTACCTTGGCGCGCCAATCGGGGGGCTGGCGCTCGAGCGTCATGTTCTCCGTGGAGAGCGTACGCTCACCGCCTTCCATGACCACGCTCCGCCCATCGAGCTGGGTCAGCAAAGCATCGAGATCACTCGCCACGATCTCGATGACATTGGCCTCCAAGGCCTCGTTGGCCGTCAGGTTGGCCGCCTCTCGAACCGCGCGTTCGGCCCACTCGGCGTTGCGCCCGTGGCGCTCGGCCAGCGAGCGAATCGTGGCCACGGCATCCTCGAGCACCTTGCGTTCCATCGCCGAAGAAGACGCCTGCGTGTCATTGCCGCCCTCGCCCGCTTCAGCGTCGCCTTTGCCCTCTTCACGCGCTTGATCGTTATCGTCACCAACGCCACCCAGTTGCACCGGCGTCGCCGAGCCGAGATGCGTGGCCGGCGCCATGGCGGCGACATGACTGGCATAAAGCAGATAAGTGCCGGCGCTGGCGGCACGCGCACCGGCGGGCGTCACATAGCTCACCACCGGCACCGGCGAGGTGAGCATTGCGCTGATCATGTCGCGCATCGAAGCGGCCAGGCCGCCGGGGGTATCGAGTTCGAGAATCACCAACGAGGCACCGTTTTCGTCGGCACGCTCGAGCCCACGCTGAAAGTAATCACTGGTGGCGGGGCCAATGCTGCCGTCGATGGTCAGGACCACGCCGTGGGGGGTGTCACCCTCACCTTCGGGTTGCGCGCTCGCCCACCATGACAAGCCCAACCCCGCCAGCAGCAGGAACGCCCACACCAGGCAGCGGCGCATCGCGACATCACTGAGGCGTCGCATCGCGGCTCTCCGAGGTCGTGGCCGAGGACGAAGCACAGGGCATGGGACGCGTCGACCAGGTGGTGGCGCCATCGTCCCCGCGACATACATGGCTACCTGCGGAGGTGTTAGTGCGCGCCTCAACATCCGGCGACGATGACACACGAGGCTGCACGATGACCGACGGGTACACGTCGATGCGCTGGCGTTCTTCTCGCCATCCGCGCTCGTCCCAGCCATACCCGGCGTGACGCTCACGGTCATGTCGTCTGTCATCATGCCCGGCAGAACGGGACTCGAGCGGTAGCAAGCGCCCGCTATCGGGATCGTAAACCTTGATGCCATCCGCGCTGGCCGTCGTGATTCCCGCCACCGCCAGCCACAAGGCAATGCCCATCGCGACAGGCATTACGTCACCCACGTACCGATACCTCGTCATGCTCATCTCCTCGGAACCCGATCCCACTCATGGGCCTATGCCGTCAGTCTAGTTCACGTGCATCGCATAACCATTCCCACAGCGCTTCGCATGCCGGCCGCAGTGCTCGCGCCTGCGGGCGTACCAGCCAGAAGGCTTCATCGGTGGGCATGCACAACTCAAAAGGCGCTACCAGATCGTCGCGACCATCGAAGAGGCGCCGGTGGGTCAAGGCGATGCCCGCGCCGCGTGAGGCCAATGCCAGTGTGGCAACCTGGGTATCGCAAATGAACGAAGCACAGCGTGCTTCCAGCCCTTCAGACCCGGCCAGCGCCAGCCAGCTCGGCCAGCCCAGCGCGAAGCCCGCAGCGTGCAACAGGGTATGCCCGGCCAGGTCGCCAGGCGTTTGCAACTCACGGGCCAGAGCCGGCGCGCATACCGGCAGCATGACTTCTTCGTTGAGCAGCACCGACTCCATATCGGGCCAATCTCCCTGGCCGTAGCGAATTTCCATGTCGACGCCCTCGGCGCCGAAGTCACCGGGCCACACGGCGCTCACTAAACGTACCGTGATATCACGATGGCGCTGGTGAAAGCGCGTCAGCTCGGTGGCCAGCCAACCGGCCTGAACGGCGGGTGTGGCACGCAACGTGACCGGTGCGTCGGGGTGCGGCCCGAAGACCTCGGCGGTACCTTCGGCAATACGCGTAAAGGCCTCCTGAATGCTCGGTAGCCAGGCCTGCCCGGCCGGCGTCAGCGACAAACTCCGAGGGTGACGCACGAATAGCGCTTGGCCGAGGCGGTCCTCGAGCAAGCGAATCCGCTGGCTGACGGCTGACTGCGTCACGCCCAGCTCACGACCGGCCTGGGTGAAACTCAGCGTGCGCGCAGCAACCTCGAAGGCTTGCATCCATAGAACCGGCGGTAGGGACATGGCGAACTCGGCGGTGATGAATATTCACCCATGATCGTCAATAAGCCACCCATTAGCAAAACTTGGCCTCAGGTACGAGATTCATCGTTTGTCTAATGTCGCCATGAGGCGACATGCTAGAGGCCGATTCGCACGACCCATATCAGGAGGCCATCATGCATTCCCAGAGCCATTCCCCCGCCGTCGACATGAGCGAGCTGTTTCCTTATGCACAAGGCTCCACGCTGCACGCCAGCCGGGCTCACGACAATGCACTGGAGGTGACCTGGGAAAACGCCGACAGTGCGCGTTTCAGCTACCGTTGGCTGCGTGACCATTGCGCCTGCGCCGAGTGCCGCCACCCCATGACGCGTGAGCGTCTCTATATGCCGCTCGAAGACGAGAACTTCCTGAATGCCCGCCCCCAAGCCGCCGTCGAGGACGGTGTGCTGGTGCTGCGCTGGGCCGACGGTCACGAATCGCGCTTCGACGCCGGCTGGCTGTATCAACGTCGCCCCGAATCGCACATCGATGACGGCGTTCCCCGCGCCACAGCCTGGCGCGAAGACTTCGCGCCCGTTCATGTGTCGCATGCCGACATGATGGCCGGCAGTGACGGTCGCCGCGAGTGGTTGACTGCCTTGCTGCGCGATGGCTTGGTGCTGCTCGACGACGGCCCGCGCGAACTCGAGGAAGTCGTGCGCATCACCGAACTGTTCGGGCCGATGCGTGCCACCAACTTCGGGGCGCGCTTCGACGTCCAGTCCAAGCCGAATCCTAATAATGCCGCTTATACGGCCATCGGCCTCGAGCTGCATACCGACCTGCCCAACTGGCGCCATCCGCCGGACATCCAGTTGCTGTATTGCCTGGAGAACGAAGCCGAAGGCGGCGAATCGTTGTTCGCCGATGGTTTCGCCGTGGCCGAAGCACTGCGCCACGAGGCGCCGGAGGTCTTCCTCCGCCTGCGCGACACCCCCATTGATTTCCGTTTCCAGGACGAGGATAGCGACATCGCCGTGCGTGCCCCAGTCATCGATGTCGATGACACAGGCCGCATTCGCGAAGTGCGCTTCAACAACTGGATTCGCGACACCCTGCGTCTTCCGCCGGAAGAAGCCGATGCCTGGTACGAGGCGTACCTGATCTTCTGGCAGCGTCTGCGTGAGCCGCGCTTCCGCGTCGACTTCGCGCTCAAGTCCGGGCAGATGGTGGCCTTCGACAACCGTCGCGTGCTGCACGGTCGCGGCGCCTTCGACCCCAATACCGGCCGTCGTCACCTGCAAGGCACTTATCTGGATATCGACCACCTCGAATCGCATCTACGCGTGCTGGCGCGCCACGCTTCCAACGCCGCGCCCGCTACTCCGACAACATCCACCAATGAAACGGGAGTTTCCTGATGTCTCACTCGCTGCGCCCCTTACTCGGCGGACTACCGCTAGCCGCCGCTATCGGCCTGGCCATGCCGGCTCAAGCCGCCGACAATAGCGTGAACTTCGGCGTGCCCTCGTGGCCCGGGATTACCGTCAAGACCGAGATCGCCAGCCAACTGCTGGAACCTCTCGGCTACACGACGCAGTCCGATAACGTCGGCCTGCAGGTCATTTATCAAGGCCTGAAAAGCGGCGACCTGGATGTCTTTCTGGGCGGCTGGCTGCCGGCACAAGAGCCGATGCTCACGCCGATGGAAGACAGCGGCAGCGTGACGCGTATCGCCAACAACGTCGATGGCGCGCAAATGACGCTGGCGGTGCCCGAGTATGTCTACGAGCAAGGCGTGACCTCGTTCGCGGACCTCGACGCGCATCGTGATATGTTCGAAGGAGAGATTTACGGCTTCGGCGCCGGCTCGGCCGCCAGCGAGATCCTCAACAAGGCGATCGACAACGACACTTGGGGACTCGGCGACTGGCAGCTGGTGGATACCAGCACCGTCGGCATGCTCAGTGCTGCGCGGGATGCCATCTCTCGCGAGGAACCCATCGTGTGGGTAGGTTGGACGCCGCACTGGATGAACATCGAGATGCCGATGCGCTATCTGGATGACAGCAAGAACCTGTTCGGCAAGGGCAACGGCGCCAGCCAGGTGCTCACATTGATGAACGCCGACTATGCCGACGCTCACCCCAACCTGACAGCGTTTTTCGAGAACTTCACCTTCACCGCCGAACAGCAAAGCTGGATGATCAAGGCCTTCGGTCTCGACAAGAAAGGGCGCGAAGAAGTCGCCAACACCTGGATCCAGGACCATCCCAAGCGCATCCAAGACATGCTGAAGGGCGTGACCACCACTAACGGCAAGCCCGCCTGGCCGATCGTCAAAGAAGCCTTGTCGCTATAAGACAACCCCGCACCTACACGCATGGCACCGCTGGGTGCCATGTTTCCCCCATGCGGTCTCTCACGTATGCTTGGCGCATTCAACGTTGAGAGGCCCGCATGTCCCGTTCCCTCGCTATCCTGTTCGCCCTGCTGGCCGTGATGCTCGGCTGTGGCCTGCTCTGGCAATGGTTGGCCATGCAAGACATCCTGACGCCGCAAGCACTATTGCAAACGCTACAACACGCCGGCACATGGCGCGACGCCGCCTGGGCACCCTTTGCGGTGATGGGGATCTATGCCACCACGTCGCTGGTGATCTTCCCCTTGAGTGTACTGGTGGCGGTCACCGGCTTGATCTTCGGTCCCGCCTGGGGCTTCGTCTATGCCATGCTGGGGACGCTGTCAGCGTCGATCGCCACGTACTGGGTAGGCAGGGCGTTGGGACGCGACGCCCTGTTGCGCCACGGCGGCCAGAAGCTCAACGGTCTTGCCCGTCTACTCGCGGGACGTGGTATACGCACCATGGTGCTGTTCAACCTGCTGCCGCTGGCCCCCTTTACCCTGACCAATATGCTGGCCGGAGCCTGCCATTTGCGTTTTCGCGATTACATGCTCGGTTCCACGCTAGGGATCGCCCCTGGACTGCTGGGCGTCACCTTGCTGGGGAGTCAACTGGGGTCGTTGGTCACCGCAGAAAGCCGCGAGGGATTGCTGATCGCCGCCGGCGGCATCGTCGTCGCGATTGGTATCTTGTGGGGACTCAAGCGTTATGCCGAGCGGCGTCGCAAACGTGTGTAACGCCCTCTCTATGAGCGCTCACTTACTGGGAGCTTCTTCCGTGGCCTGGACAACATCGCTCTCCGGCACGGTTTGAAACACCGAGCGCAATACCCGACCGCGATGTCGCAGCAAACGCCACTCGGCTTCGAGACGCCCGCGCACCTTTTCCCAGGCCCCGTCATCGCGCTCCGCCGCGCTCGCTTCAGCCTCGAGCACCTGGCGATAGATGCTCAAGCAATGCTCGGCACAGCGTCGTTCATCGAAGCCAAGCGCGCTATCGAGCGCGCCCTTGCGCAAGGTCGCACGCAGCGCCGGCTCTTGCAGCGTTTCCAGCGCTTTCGCAAACGTCTCGACATCGTCGCTCGGCAACATGATGCCGTTGAGACCATCACCCAGCACCTCGCGCACACCACTGGCATCGACCGCCACCACCGGCAGGCCGGCGGCCATGGCCTCGGCAATGACCATACCCTGGGTTTCGCTGTGTGAGGCGAAGGCAAACGTGTCCATCGCATGATAGGCATCGATCAGCGCCTGATCGTGCAGCTTGCCGGTGTAATGGAAGCGATCCGCCACGCCCTCTCGCGCAGCATGGTCGTGCATCGCCGTGCGGGCGTCGCCCTCGCCGACGATCAAGGCGCGCGCCTTGGGATGACGCGCCATGAAACGCGACAGCGCTGCAGCCAGGAAGTCGAGATTCTTCTCCATGGCCAGACGCCCCACGTGGCCTATCACCATCGCATCCTCGGGGATGCCGAAACGCTGACGCCAGCGCTTTCCATCGCCCCGGGCAAAGGCGCGCGTATCCACGCCGCTGGGAATCACGCGCACCTTGTCGGGTAAAACGCCACGCTGGGCCAATAGGCCCGCAATGCTTTCGCTGGGTGCGATGACCGCATCGCACAAGCGCGTGTATTCGCTGGACAGGGCAATCGCGAAACGCTGCATGCGCGGCGAGTCGCCGGGCACGTAATGCGTATAGTGCTCATAAAGCGTGTGATGGGTAAAGACCAGCGGCAGGCCATAGGTTTGCGCCACGCGCGCTGCGGTGTCACCGAGCAGGAAGGGATGATGGGAATGCACCAGGTCGGGCTCGAACGCCTCGATGGCCTCGTAGAGTTGACCGGGCACCGGCACGGGAAGAGAAAAATCACTGCCGTTGAAGCGCTGCATGGCCACCACGCGCACCACATCGCGCTCGAAACGTGGCTGACCATCCAGTTTCGGCGCTACGACCAACACGCTGTGCCCCGCATTCTGCAGGCACCGCTTGAGACGCTGAACGGATTCACTCACTCCACCCACGGTCGGACAGTAGGTGTTGGTGAACATCAGGATATTCAATCCCTCGACTCCCTATGACCTCGAAAGCGCGACGCGGATCTGGCCCGCCGCAAGGCGGCACATCATAGCAGATAGCATGGCACCAAAGGCCAGAGTTGGAGACATTAACGTGATGCGTCGGGCAATTCAGGCACGCGCCCCCGCATGCCTTCCGCCAGGTGGTCGACAAACGCCCTCAAGCGCGCGCCGGCATGTCGACGCGGCTCATGCACGGCATAGAAATCCGCTCGCACACCTTGCCATTCCGGCAACAGAGGCACGAGTTCCCCTCGTGACAAAGCAGCATGCACATCCCACCACGAACGCATCAGAACTCCCGCGCCTTCCCTCGCCAGGCAAGTGACCACCTCGCCGTCATTGCTGGCCAGGTGACCGCCGACACGCACCGTGCGCACCTCACCTTGGCGTTCAAGGCGCCATAACGCAAAGTCGCTGTCATTTTCGCGCACGACCAGGCAAGTGTGCCGCGCCAAGTCTTCCGGCGTTCGCAGCGGCGGCGCCCGCTGGAGATAGTCGGGCGAGGCGCACAGAATGCGGCGGTTGGCGAGGACCGGATGCGCGACCAGGTGCGCATCGGGCGGCTCGCCGACGCGAATGCCGAGATCGAAACCATGATCGGCGAGACTCAAGGGGAAATTTGTCAACTCCAGCCAGATATCCACCCCCGGATGGCGCGCGGTAAAGGTCGCGATCAACGGCGCCACATGCCGCCGCCCGAAGCCGAAGGTGGCATTGATACGCAGGCGCCCCGACAAATCGCCGCGCCGGTCACGCAATTCGCTTTCCAGCTCGCCAAGGTCGGAGAGGATCGTCGCGCCACGCGCCAGATAGCGCTCCCCTTCGGCGGTCAACGTCAGCCGGCGCGTGGTGCGTGTGGCCAGCGACACCCCGAGTCGGGTCTCCAACTGCATGAGGCGCTTGCTCACCGCCGACAACGACAGGCCGAGCTCACGCGATGCCCCGGTCAAGCTCCCCGAACGCGCCACCTGCTGAAAGAAGGCCAAATCGTCTAGCGGCGTCACATCATTCTCCACTTTCATTCAATAGTGGATTGCATTATAGCCTGATTATCACCGCGCTGCCGCGCGCTAGACTCAAGGGACATACCACGACATACCATTTCACTCCATTGACCGCTCAGGAGCCTTTCATGACCACACACAACATCGCCGTCATTCCCGGCGACGGCATCGGCACCGAAGTCACCCCGGAGGGCGTCCGCGCCCTTGAAACCGCAGCCCAACGCTTCGGCATTGACCTCAGCTTCGAAGACTTCGACTTCGCCAGCTGCGATTATTACCTCGCCCACGGCCAGATGTTGCCGGATGACTGGAAAGCCACGCTGTCCCGCTTCGACGCTATCTTCTTCGGCGCCGTGGGCATACCCGCCAAGGTGCCCGATCACATCTCACTTTGGGGATCGCTGCTGCAGTTTCGGCGCGAGTTCGACCAATACATCAACCTACGCCCCTGCAAGTTGATGCCCGGTATCAAGAGTCCGCTGGCCGACCGCCATCCCGGCGATATCGACTTCTACGTGGTGCGCGAGAATACCGAAGGCGAATACTCGAGCATCGGCGGCAAGATCTTCGAGGGCACCGAGCGCGAAACGGTAATGCAGGAAACCGTGATGACTCGCACCGGCATCGACCGAGTGCTCAAGTACGCCTTCGAGCTGGCCAAAAAGCGCCCGCGCGGCAAGCTCACCTCGGCCACCAAATCCAACGGCATCTCGATCACCATGCCTTACTGGGACGAACGCGTGAAAGCCATGCATGCGTCCTACCCGGAGATCGATGTGGATCAGTTCCACATCGACATCCTCACCGCCAATTTCGTGCTCCACCCCGACTGGTTCGATGTGGTCGTCGCCAGCAATTTGTTCGGCGACATCCTCTCCGACCTGGGCCCGGCGTGCACCGGCACCATCGGCGTCGCCCCCTCGGCCAACATCAACCCGGAAGGCAAGTTCCCCAGCCTCTTCGAACCGGTTCACGGCAGCGCGCCGGATATCGCCGGCCAAGGTATCGCCAATCCCATCGGCCAGATCTGGTGCGGCGCCATGATGCTCGATCACCTGGGCCACGAGGACGCCGGCAAAGCCATTCTCGACGCCATCGAATCGGTGCTCGCCAAGGCCGACCCCAACGTGCTGACCCCCGACCTCAAGGGTCATGGCACGACACGGGGCCTGGCGCAGGCCATCATCGAGGCGATCTGAGCAGTCCGCTTGGTCGCACCAGCCGCGCGCGTCGCCTAAGGTAGGTGGGTAAATGGGGACGTGGCACCAACAGCCACGGCCCAGACCGTGAACGATCTAGGGAGAGGATCATGACGATATTCGAAGCACTGCGCGAAAGTCACGACAGGCAGCGCACCTTGCTCGATCTGCTGGTCAAGACGCACGGCGATAGCAATGGTCGCGACGAGCTGTTCAAGCGCGTGCGCGCCGAGTTGGAACATCATGCGGGGGCGGAGGAGCGCGCGCTCTACATCCCCATGATGGAACACGACATGACGCAGGAAAAAGCCCGCCACAGCGTGGCCGAGCATCACGAGATCGACGAACTGATCGAGAGCCTGCAACAGACCGATTATAGCTCACCGGGCTGGCTCGCAACGGCGCGCCAGCTGCAGGAGATGGTCACCCATCATCTCGACGAGGAAGAACAGGAAGTCTTTCAGTTGGCCGGGCGCGTCTTCGACGACGCGACCAAGCTGTCGCTGGCCAAGACCTACCAGGAAGAGATGCAGCGCCTAGCGTCTTGAGTGTGAGACCGGGAGCAAGCAACCGAGCACCACGCCATAACGCGAACGCCCGGCGAGAATATTCTCGCCGGGCGTTCGTGTCTTTCGCCATCGCAGTTCGCGAGGCGCGTTACAGAACCGGTATTAGCGGTCCGATGCTACGCGGAAGCGCACCACGGCTTGATAGAGATCGCCGGCTTGCGTTTCGAGCGAACCCGCTGCACCAGCGGCCTGCTGCACCAGGGCCGCGTTCTGCTGCGTGACCTGATCCATCTGCGTCACGGCCTGGTTGACCTGCTCGATCCCCGAGGACTGCTCCTGCGAGGCGGCGGAGATCTCGGCCATCAAGTCGCTGACACGCTGGGCACCTTCACGAATCTCACCCATCGCGCTATCGGCCTGGTCAACGAGTTCGGCACCGGCGTTGACGTGGCTCACCGAGCCTTCGATCAACGTCTTGATATCGCGCGCTGCGTCCGCACTGCGACTGGCTAGATTGCGTACCTCGCTGGCCACCACCGCGAAACCACGGCCCTGCTCGCCGGCACGCGCCGCTTCCACCGAGGCGTTGAGCGCCAGCAGATTGGTCTGGAAGGCGATGTCATCGATCAGCGAAATGATATCGGCCACCTTGCGAGAGCTGCTGCGGATCTCGCCCATGGTACTCACGACCTGGGTAATCACCTCCTGGCCATGCGCCACCGACGCCGTGGTGGCATCCGAGACCTTATTGGCCTGATCGGCGTTTTCCGCGTTCTGACGCACGGTAGCCGTCAACTCCTCCATGCTCGACGCGGTTTGTGCCAGCGACGCCGCCTGCTCCTCGGTCCGCGCGGAAAGATCGTTGTTACCCGTGGCAATCTCGCGTGAGCCCTGGTCGATCGCCTCTCCTGCGTCACGGATACGGGCAATCGTCCTGCTCAACTCGAGACGCATGCGCTCAATGGCATACATCAAACTTTGCGTATCGCCCTCGCGCAATGTAACGGGAGACGTCAGATCCCCCTCAGCGATACGTCCCACGACACGCGCGGCTTCATCCGGCTCGCCGCCCAGGCTGCGATACACGTTGCGAATCACCAGCAGGAAGGCCGCCGTCAGAAGGCCCCCCGCCACCAGCAAGACCAGTGCGTACTGCCACAGTTTGTCGATGAAGGCCGACTGAATGTCGTTAGTGTAGACCCCCGCCGCCATGTTCCATCCCCAGGGCTCGAAGCGCTCGACATAGCTGAGCTTGGGGAACAGCGCATCGCTGTTGGCGTCGCGCGAGGAATACGGCAGATAGCCGCCACCCTTTCCTGCAAGCGAGGCCAGATCGCGATACACCGCCACGCCGTTGGGATCCTCGTAGTTCGACATGTCCGAGCCCGCTTCACGACGCGGGTGATAGACGAGTTTCGCGTCGGCATCGAAGACGAAGACATAATTGTCGCGGTCGCTGCCGAAGCGTATTGCGTCGAGGGCATCGACGGCCCGCGCCTTGGCCTCTTCTGCACTCAGCTCACCCGCCGCGACGCGCTCGGCATAGCCGTCCAGCAGGGTATGCACCATACCGATGGTGTTGGAAAGCGCGGCCCTGCGCTCATCGAACATCACATTCCGACTCTGCCACGCCATGCTGACCACGATGGCAATCATCACCAGCCACATCAGTGCCAGCGTCAGCCACAACTTGCGCTTGAGCGTCCACTGCGTACGTGTCGTCTCCGCATGAGAACCGTGCGATACCACCGGCGCCGTCGGTTCGCCCGCGTGAGCGACCACGTTCGAATTAGCCATTAACCCCCCTTGACCCTTGTTGCGTCTTCACAATCGATGACGGAGGGGTTATCGGCCGGACGCAACGATTCTTGAGAGGCACAGTGCACAGTAAGTGCCCACTTTCTTTCCAAGCGTCTAGCCGACTGCGTCTCGCCCATTGGTCGAATAGGTTCAACATACGCGCAGATTAGTTCTACATTCAAAAAGGCAAGTAACCCGTCACACATCACATCCAACAAACGCAAAGGATCTTCACGCCATGCAGATGGGACGTCGCCAATTTCTCGCCACCTCCAGCGCCCTTGCCGCCACGGCCACCTTCGCGCCGACGCTATTGGCGCACACCAACGGTGCCGGTCAACCGCAGCGTTACCCGGATGATGCCTGGGAAGTGCTCGATGATCGTTTCAAGCCCTATTACGTCTTCAACACACCGCTCGAGCGGCAATGGACTGGCGGTCTATGGCTCGAAGGCCCCGCCTGGAATGCCGTGGGCCGTTACGCCGTGTTCAGCGACATTCCCCGTGCCCGACAGATGCGCTGGGACGAGGTCACCAGCGAAGTCAGCGTATTGCGCGAAGGCGTCGGCCATTCCAACGGCAACACCTTCGACCGCTGGGGTCGCCTGGTAGCATGTGAGCACTCACCAGCGCGCGTGGTGCGCTACGAGTGGGACGGCAGCGTCACGACCCTGGCCGACCAATTCCAGGGCAAGCGACTCAATGCGCCCAACGACCTGGTCGCCCTCGACAACGGCGGCATCCTGTTTACCGACCCCGGCTACGGCGCGCACGTGGATTACGAAGGCCACAAGCGTGAACTCGAACTCGACCCGGCGATCTACTACATCGACGACGAACTCGACGAGCCACGGCTATTCTCCGATGCGCTTTACAAGCCCAACGGAATTGCACTGAGCGCCGACAAGCGCACGCTTTACGCCAGTGACACCGCACCGTCCCACTACCCCGACCAACCGGCCACCATCTCGCGTTGGCGCCTGGCGGAGGACGGCACTGCGCAAGGCGAGCGTGAGACGGTAGTCTCGAGCAAGGACGAGGGCTATGACGGCATCACGCTGGACCAGGACGGCAATATCTGGAGCAGTGTCTCAGGCGGTGCAGGTAAGGACGGTGTCTCGGTCTTCACCCCCGGCGGCGAGCGCCTGGCGCGGATCCTGTTGCCGGAAGTGTGCGCCAATGTGTGCTTCGTGGGCGAGGACCGCAACCGCTTGTTGATGACGGCCAGCCAGTCGATCTACACCCTCTACACCGGTGCTCGCGGCGCCTGATCCGCGTCCCACACGCATCCGACATTCGCCCGGTTTTCATCGTGAGACCGGGCATTTTCATTACTCCGACCTCCCCTCTTGTGGTCGCGCGCCCGGCTCGTAATGTAGAGCTATCGATGGCACTAATGCCGTATTAGCGATGCTTGCAGCCACGACTCGTTCGCTCACGAAGCTTGCAACACCGCAGGCCTCGCAGTGACGCGTACCGGACAACAACATAGTAGGCGCACGACATGACCAACCAAGAATTCTTCGCCCAGTTATGGGATGACTACGTCGCCATGACGCCCCAGGCGCAGCGCATTCACGACGCCTTTCTGGCCGACGGCGAAACGATCATCAACGACCACGTCGCGTTTCGTACCTTCGACCGGGGCCCCATTCGCCTGGAAGCGCTCGAACCGCATCTACTGGCGATGGGCTACACCCGCTTCGCCCCCTACGAGTTCGAGGCCAAGAAGCTACGCGCCTTCGGCTATCTACCTCCCAGCGACGACCAGCCACGCGTATTCCTCTCCGAGCTCAAGTGCGACGAGCTTTCTGCCCAGGCACAGGCCAGCATCGACGCACTGATCGAGCAGATCGATTCCCGCCACGTCGCCTCGCCCGAGGTACTCTGGGCAGGTCGGCTATGGGCAGCGCCGAGCTTCGAGACCTACCAGCAATTGATGGCGGAAAGCGAATACGCCGCCTGGCTATCGATCATTGGCCTACGTGCCAATCATTTCACGATCAGCGTCAATCGCTTCACGCAGTACGACACGCTGGAAAAGGTCCTCGCGAAGGTCGAAGCGCTGGGAATCGGGATCAATGAATCCGGCGGTCGTATCAAAGGCTCGCCCGAGGTGTTGCTCGAACAAGGCTCGACGCTGGCAGATCGCCAGCCGTTCACCTTCGCCGGTGGCCAGGCGGAAGAGATTCCGACCTGCTACTACGAGTTCGCCAAACGCTATCACGATGATGACGGCAAGCTTTATCAAGGCTTCGTCGCGGCAAGCGCGGACAAGATCTTCGAATCCACCGATGTGCGCGGCGAGCGCTCCGCGGGGCGTTGAACATGCTCGACGAGTGGCTCGTTTCGAGTCTCGACGCAGACCCCGTCGAGCCGCACGAAGGATGCGAAGGGCCTGCAGGAAAAGTCCCCGGCGGGCGTTACCGCCTGCACGCGCCCGGCGTGCTCGAACTGCTGCCCGATGAGCGCGCCCCAGAGGCCCAGGCATGCGTCGTTTCGGCGGGCATCCACGGCAACGAGACCGCGCCCATCGAACTCGTCGGCGCATGGCTTTCGCGTCTCGAGGCCGGCCAGCTCAGACTCGGCGCGCCGGTACTGGTGATCCTCGGCAACCTCGAGGCGATTCGACAAGGCGTGCGCTTTTGCACCACCAACCTCAACCGTCTGTTCCAACGCGGCCTGGATCTGGAAGGCGACGAGCCCGAGCGCGCCCGCGAACTGATGGCCGTTGTCGACGCCTTCTTCGCACGCCATGCCCTACCGCGCGTGCACTACGACATGCACACCGCGATTCGCGACAGCCGCTACCCGCGTTTCGCCGTCGAGCCCTTCGCCGAATCCGCGACCGATCCCGCACAATGGCAGGGGCTGGCCGCCGCCGGCATGCAGGCGGCCTTGCATCAGCATCGCCATAGCTGGACCTTCTCGCATTACTCCAAGCATTATCACGCCGCGCAGGCGTTCACGCTGGAGCTCGGCAAGGTACGCCCCTTCGGGGAGAACGACCTCGACGCATTGTCCGGGATGCTCACGCTGCTCGAGGCATTACTCGAGGGCCGTCAGATACCTGCGGGGAATCTCGAGGAGGTGCGTTTCTTCCGCGTCGTCAGCGAACTGATGCGTCAGTCGCAGGACTTCGCGCTGTGCTTCTCCGAAGAAACGCCCAACTTCACCGAATTCGCAGTAGGTACCCGGCTCGCGCATGATGGCCAGGCCGGCGACACCCGCGTCGAAGAGGCGCCGGTGGCAGTGGTGTTCCCCAATGCCCAGGTGGAACTCGGCGCACGCGCGGCACTGCTGGTACGTGCGTGCCCACCGCCAAGATGACGATCTTGCGCTTCCGCACAACACTCAATGACAACAACGACAGGACGATTTTCATGCACAAGACAACGCACTCATACGACAAACGTCGTATCATCGGCCGCCAAATCGAGTCTACTCGGTCGCCCGCGGCCTGCTAGAATCGCTCCCTTTTCGCGCTAGCCGCCCTAGGTCGCCACACCTCGCTCACCTGCTCGTTCGTCGCTACAGGGTGTGCCGACCGTGACTTACCGCCACGTTTGGAGCTTTTCATGGCTGATACGCCCATTCCCCTCGAAGTGCGTGATATCACGAAGCGCTTCGGTGACACCGAAGTTCTCAAAGGGCTCTCGCTCAAGGCCCACAAGGGTGACGTGATCACGCTGATCGGTGCCTCCGGCTCCGGCAAGAGCACCTTTCTGCGCTGCATGAACCTTCTCGAACAACCCAATGAAGGCGAGTTGATCGTGCATGGCGAGAACATCACCTTCAAGACCACCCGTCGTGGCCGCGAGCCGGCCGACTGGAAACAGGTCGAACGCATCCGCGCCAGGCTCTCGATGGTGTTCCAGAATTTCAATCTCTGGGCCCACATGACGCTGCTGGAAAACGTTACCGAGGCGCCCATCCATGTGCTCGGCAAGCCGAAACGCGAAGCCGTCGCCCACGCCCGCGATCTGCTCGAGCGGGTAGGGCTGCTCGATCACGCCGACTACTATCCGGCGCAGATGTCCGGCGGTCAGCAGCAACGCGGCGCCATCGCCCGTGCCTTGGCCATGGACCCGGAAGTGATGCTGTTCGACGAACCGACCTCGGCGCTCGACCCCGAGCTGGTCGGCGACGTGCTCAAGGTCATGCGCGATCTCGCCGAGGAAGGCCGCACCATGATCGTGGTCACCCACGAGATGAGCTTTGCGCGTGACGTGTCCTCGCAGGTGATCTATCTGCACCAGGGCATGGTCGAGGAAGTCGGTCCGCCGAAGGAAGTCCTCGACAATCCGCAGTCGGATCGCCTCAAGCAGTTCCTGGCACCGAAGCACTGACGCCCGACGGGAGAACACCGTATGATCGACTTGCAGGGCTACGGCCCCCGGCTTCTCGAAGGTGCTTTGGTCACGGTAGAAGTGGCCGTGCTGTCGTTGTTGCTGGCCTTGATCCTGGGCCTGCTCACCGCCAGCGCCAAGCTTTCGCGCAATGTGCTCTTGCACCGTCTCGCCACACTCTATACCACCCTCATTCGCGGGGTGCCCGATCTGGTATTGATGCTGCTGTTGTTCTTCGGTGGCCAGATCGGCGTCAATATGATCACCGACTGGCTGTACTATCAGTTCGGTGTGGATATCTTTATCAGCATCAATGAATTCGTCGCCGGCGTGGTGACCATCGGCTTCATCTTCGGCGCCTACATGGGCGAAACCTTCCGTGGCGCCTTCATGGCCGTCGACAGTGGCCAGCTCGAAGCCGGGCGCGCCTACGGCATGTCCAACCGGCTCATTTTCCGGCGCATTCAATTTCCGCAAATGATGCGCCACGCCCTGCCGGGGCTGGGCAATAACTGGATGGTGCTGCTCAAGACCACCGCGCTGGTCTCGGTCATCGGTCTTTCCGATATGGTGCGTATCGCCGCCGAGGCGACCAAGGCCACACACGAGCCGTTCCTGTTCATGATTCCGGTCGCGCTCATTTACCTGCTGATCGCCAGCGTATCGGAGTGGGGCGTGGCGCGGTTGCAAAAACGCTATAACGTCGGTTTCGGGGAGGCAGACGAATGGAACAACTAAACGCCTGGTTCGTCGAGCTGCTCTCGAACAATGACATCTTCACGGCCAATACCCTGGGGTATTACCTCGACGGGCTGGGCAACACCGTGAGCCTGGTGTTCCTGTCCCTGATCATAGGGTTGCTGCTGGCCGTACCGCTCGCCATCGCGCGTGGCTCGCGCCGCAAGTGGATCAAGTGGCCCATCTTCTTCTACACCTACGTGTTTCGTGGCACACCGCTGCTGATCCAGCTGTACATGATCTATTACGGCGTGGTGTTCATCGAGGGCATTCAAGACACCTTCCTGTGGGCGATTCTCAAGGAGGCCTTCTATCCCGCGCTGATCGCCTTCACGCTCAACACCGCCGCCTATACCACCGAAATCTTTCATGGTGCCATCAAGGCCACGCCGCGTGGCGAGATCGAGGCGGCACGGGCCTACGGCATGTCGCGCGCGCTGATGATGCGGCGAATCATCATGCCCAGCGCCTTCCGGCGTGCCCTGCCAGCCTACGGCAACGAGGTGATCTTCATGCTCCACGCCAGCGCCATCGCCAGCGTGGTCACCATCATGGACCTCACCGGGGCGGCGCGTTTCGTCTATGCCCGCTTCTACGCGCCCTTCGACGCCTTTCTCTTCGTGGCCGCGATTTACCTGTGCCTGACCTTCGCCATTTTGTATCTCTTCCGCTACCTGGAAAAGAAACTCCTGGCGCATCTCAAACCAATCAATGGATGAGCTTTTCTGCCTGCCTCGGCCCGCAGCATGGCACGCGGCAGGCCTCATCCTGTGAATGACATTCCAATGAGGTTTCTCATGAAAAAGCTCCTTGCACTGGCCCTGATGGGCATGGTCATGACGACCACCACCGCGCAGGCGCGCAATGCCGATGATGAAGTACGTCTGGCCATCGACGTGCCCTACGAGCCCTTCGTCTACCGCACCCCGAGCGGCGAGCTGGAAGGCTTCGAGATCGACCTCGGCAACGAGTTGTGCGAACGTGCCAACCTCGACTGCACCTGGGTCGAACAATCCTGGGACGGCATCATCCCTGGCCTGCTCGCGCGTAAATACGATGCCATCCTGTCCTCGATGGCCATCACGCCAGCGCGTGAAAACCAGGTGCTGTTTTCGATCCCCTACTACAACACCCCCAGCGTCTGGATCACGCAGCGTGGGCGTGATATCGACATCAGCGACAAGTCCTCCCTCGAGGGGCTGAGCGTCGGCGTTCAGCGCGGCACCATCCGCGACAGCTACGTCACTCAGATGTACGGCGACGTGCTGGATATACGCCGCTATTCGTCATCGCAGGACGTCGCCAACGATCTGATCGCCGGACGCCTCGATCTATCCTTCGAGGACTACCCCGTCGCCGTTGAGACCTTCCACTTCAAGGAAGACGACAGCGACTTCAAACAGGTCGGCGAGAGCATCAAGACGCCCACCTCGATCTTCGGCAAGGGCGCTGCCATGGCGTTTCGCAAACGCGACAAGGCACTGGCCGAGAAATTCAATCAGGCCATTCGCGACGTCTATGCCGACGGTACCTACGACAAGCTGATGAAGCAGTACTTCGACTACGACATCTCCCTGCCCGTCGGTAAACAATGACCGATTGCCGGCGGTAAAACATACCGCCGGCCTTTACGAGGACACTTCATGCAGCATCGCACGCACCCCTTATTGAGCCCGGTTCCCGGCACGCAACGCGCGCTGGAGAGTTTCCACTTCGGCCCCGTCGAGGCGGCAAAGCGTGTCTACATTCAAGGATCGCTGCATGCCGATGAGCTCCCCGGCATGCTGGTCGCCTGGACACTCAAGCAGCGCCTGAAAGCGCTGGAAGAGGCCGGACAGCTCAAGGCGCACGTCATCGTAGTGCCGGTCGCCAACCCCATCGGGCTCGACCAGCAACTGATGGATATTCCGCTGGGGCGCTACGATTTCGAAAGCGTCAGCAACTTCAACCGGGGCTATCGCGACGTCACCGACACTGTCGCCGAAGGGCTGGAAGGCGCGCTGACGCAGGACGCCGAGCACAACCGGGCCGAGATTCGTCGGCGTTTCATCGCCGCCCTCGACGCCCAGCCGGCCACCACGGCCTACGAGTCCCTGCACCTGACCCAGCAACGCCTGGCCTGCAACGCGGACTTCATTCTCGACCTGCACTGCGATTTCCACGCCGTCGAACACCTCTACACCACCCCGGCGGCATGGCCCGACTTCGAGCCCCTGGCGCGTTATTTCGGCGCCAAGGCCAGCATGCTCGCCACCGACTCCGGCGGCGGCTCGTTCGACGAATGTTTCACCCTGGTATGGGAGCAATTACGCGAACGCTTCGGCGACCGCTACCCCATTCCCTACGGCAGCCAATCGATCACCCTCGAACTACGCGGCCAGCAGGACGTCGCCCGCGACATCGCCGAACGCGATGCCGACGCGATTCTCGACTGGATGCGCTACCACGTCCTGATCGACGGCGAAGCACCGCCCCTGCCGGCGCTGGCGTATCCCGCCACCGAGCTCGCCGCCATGGACTTCCTGCGCGCGCCGGCAGGCGGCGTCGTGGTCTTCCATCGCACGCCGGGGGAAGAAGTCAAAAGCGGCGACTTGATCGCCGAGATCATCGACCCCATCAGCGACGCCGTACACCCCGTGCGTGCCGAGCAGGACGGCATGTTCTACGCCCGCACCCAGCGCAGAATGGCCACCGCCGGCATGATCGTCGCCGACGTCGCCGGCCACCACGCCCACCGCAGCGGCTACCTGCTCGCGCCGTAAAATGGGGCTACTCCACGAATGTATCGACAAGACGGCAACGTTGAGCGACGGCAGATTGTGCGGTCACAGATAGAGCATCATGTGACAGTCGATTGTAGCCAGGCCCCGCTTTCACATTTCAGGCGTTTTGCGTCAATGCTGCCGCTTACGCGTGCACTGGAGAGCACGATGGCTTGATCCGTGGCCACGAGCTGGCCGGTGACACTGCCTGCAACGCAAACCGTACGCGCCTCGATACGCGGAGATACGCTGCCCGCTTCGTTAACCATGACAGAATGTTCCCAGGCCGTGACGTTGCCTACGATGGCGCCACTAATGACCAGCGCTTCATGAGCACTCACATCACCGTCAATACGCAGTGTCGAACCAATCAGACTTCCGCCGGACACGGGCAAGCATTGGGGGGTCTCTGTCGATGGAGACGTCGGTAAATCAACCTTGACTGGATTTTGCGGCTGACTCGGCAGATTGGAGGCTTCTTTGGAGGGGGCTGATTGACGCTGCTGCAGACGCCAGGAAGACGGCCGGGCTGCGGAGGTACGCTTTTTGATACGCCTCTTGCCGTCCAGCACAATGATGATGAGCGCTATCAAGCTCAAGACGAAAAATACATCCCCGCCCCCCATAATTGCCCCTTGGTCAGTATCGAATGTACGAGTATAGGCAGGTCTCTACACACTGAGAAAACACGACTAACAGGTCTTATCGTCAGCTACTCATCCTTTTGATCTCGAGCCGACAAGGCAATATTTCCTGGTACCGTTGTTTTTTCTCACGCGACTTGGACCTTCCCCTATGTTCAGCAAGCACAAACCCGACAGTGTTCCTGCCGACCATACGGTGCCGCCTCCCGCCTCACCCAAAAGCACCACCCAAGCGGACGTGCCACGAGACAAGACCAGGCGATCCGCTATCATCGGCGCCCAAACCAGCATTAAAGGTAACGTCATCGGTGAGGAAGAACTGGTTATCGATGGCCAAGTAGTGGGCACCGTAGAGTTCAAGCGCAATACGGTCAGCATTGGCAATGCCGGCCGCGTGGAAGGGGATATCTATGCCCAAACGCTACACGTAGCAGGGCATGTCGAAGGGCGACTGATCGCCTCTCAAAAAATTTCCATCCATCATACGGCATATATCGTTGGCACCATCATCACCCCTTCCCTGATGCTGGAAGACGGCGCCGTCTTCCAAGGCAGCATCGATATGGACGCCGAAAACGCAGTCCTGCTCTCTGCATTTGAAGGAGAAGTTGGCAAGTCGACGCCTCATCACGCCCAGGACCAGGAAGACGCGGTGGATGATTTTGATGACACCGACGCGACAACGCCGCCTGCTGAGGAAGATATATATCACGAGGATAAACCTTGAACTCTTGCCTCCGCGCAGCAACCGCCACCGACAACGGGTAGCCCAAGCTGCCCGTTGTATTGCAAGTAAGCCAGCACTTACCCCCTCGCCCATCGATAACAACACGCCCTCACCAAGCCACGAACTGCATCGATAAGCAGCACCTTATCCGCTTTGCTGACAGACCTCATCCCGCCTAGTATTAATCTCTAAGGCCGCATGGACGGCTCGAAAAATAACCGATACGCATGGGACTACCGCATCAACACGATATGCAGTGGCCGTGGCGGTAGCGTGCCTGACGATTTCCCCAACCTCCTCGTAACACCGAAAGCGTAACGGAAATTGGCAAAAGCAGCAGGCACGCGAATTCTGCATAACGCGCCGAATTATTCTTAGTATGCATTAAAATCAATGGGTTAGGTGCGTAAGGACAAGCTAGATAAGATTTATTGAACGCGCGCGCTCGTTCAAGTAGCAAAACGAGCGCACTGTCTAATACGCTGTTATGCAGAACTAATTGAACCCATTAGGGTGGAGTTGAATGAGATTTAAGGGCCTTAAAGAAAAGATGATAGAGTCCCCCTCGTGGCGGACGGTCTTCTCTTTTCTGATTCCTGTCTTGACAGGGATTTTATCGGGCGCATTTGTAACAGAAATCACTATAAATGGAGTCGTTACTTGGTCTTTGTTTTACAAAGCTAATAGCTTTTATGGACTGCTGGTCACGTCCTTTTGCATTTATATTTATAATAAAGAAGTATATCTTTTTGAAAAACAAGTTTCTAAATTTGCTGACACAGAATACTGTACGGCATACATGAGAAGCAAGTGCTTGCCTGAAGCAGCGGAAAGATATAAACAGATAATTCGCTCTGGGAATGGCGGTGAGTTGAAGCAGGCAATGGATGAAATCAACAAGGTGCTGAAATGAAGGTATTGGTCAGCCCAGAGTTTAACGAAAAATTATCAGCCTTAAACTCTGATAATATTCAAAGCTTATCAAAGTTTATCAAGTCAGCTGAAAGTCTAGATAGGAACAATCTTCTTATTGAGTCTAGTCTTGGTATCTCGCTCTTGTCGGATGATATATACATTGCCAAGCTGCCCTCAGGTAGACTTTTCTTTACCATCGGAGAGGATGAAGACGACTATTTGCTGCTAATGGATGTAACTGCAATTGAGAGCAACGATAGAGGTGGCAAAAGAGAGTTTTTTACCTCTAGCAACCCAAAAACTAATGAATCGCTTAACCCGAAAACAAACTCGACAATTAACCCGAAGCTTAACTCCGCAATCAATCCAAAGTTCAATTCGTCAATAAATCCGAAGCTCAACTCATCGATAAACCCGAAGCTTAACTCTGCAATTAATCCAAAGTTCAACTCGTCAATCAATCTAAAGTTTAATTCATCTATCAATCCAAAATTCAATTCTTCAATTAATCCGAGAATGAATAGGGCCCTTAACCCCAAAATGAATCGCAGCTACGGTGGTCCGTATCTTTACGATACGAGCCTCAATCAAGATTCGTATCTAGTTAAGGCTAATAATGATGTAGATCTGATCTATTCTACTAACATAGAGTTGCTAGGTTTTTTGGTAAAAGCAAATGAAAACGTTAAGATTGAATTTGATCTAAATAACAAGTTCGCGGGGTATCTTGTCAGGGCAAATGAACAAGTATGGTTGAGGTACTCGGCCAGCAATGAGTGGGTAGGGCTACTTGTATGAATTGCATAACAATGCCAAGCACGGCGACAGCATTTTCGTTCCGGCTTCGCCTTCACTACAATGCTTTGCGTGTTGACGCCGTTATAAGTCGATGAGCGATGGTTGAGTCAGTGTTTAAATATAAAAAAGAGGATCAAATATGACGCAGTTAAAAGTCATTGATGACTACACGAAACCCATGGTGCGGGTGTTCGTGATGCTGACAGCATTGCTAGCGGCACTGCTGATTTCTTGGAAGTTTACTGGCTCCCCTCTCCCGCAGGATTCAGAATACTCTTTGATATTTCAAAATGCGCTTCTGTTGATAGTTCTCGGTTCAGCTGTATTAGAGCATTTCTTTACTAAGCCGGCAGATTCAATGGTAAACTCATTGATGGCGGGCATTACGATGTTTGGGGTCTTTAATACGTCTCCGCCACTAGCTTGGTGGTCCGTTTTTTTATACTGCGTATTTGTTTTCACTATTTCAACAATCTGCGTTGCTACATCAGGGGATAGATTCGGGAGTAGTGTATTTGAATCTGTGAATAGCTATTTATATAGACCAGCAGTTGTGCTTGGCAGAGCTAGGATAATCTTCTCGGTTGTATTTTTATTCGGTTTATATTCTTTCTACTCTATACAGTCAGAGATTACTGTGGCACTTATTGTCTTTTGGGGTATTTTTATGGCGATATGGCCCCTTAAAATACCGCAATTTTTATCATCACTTAGTTTTCGGGCGAAAAAAAATAACTTAGCTATCGGCAAGCTTATGAGAATAGATAGCCCTGGGATATTACGATTCGCTATTACCCATAATACGGGATGGGAAAGTGGAAGTCCGTTGATATATCAACGGATTGATGATACCCAACAGTGGGTGCTTCCTTTATATTCACACTTAAATGATGAGCGCAGGGTTGGTACTGCAATTTCTCTGGGTAATGTTGATAATCCAGTGAAAGGATTGGCTAACGGGCGTATATACGAAAGCGCCGAGAGTTTGGATAGTGAGTCTGTAATGACGCTCATGGGCGAACGTCCAGATGCTAGGTTGCTCGGGTTTGTCGCAGAAGACTCGTCAATTGGCCGCATACGTTTAGAAGTTAATGTCAATGCACCTTGCGCTGATGGCATGTTAATCTGGTGCAGAGTAGGCGTCGATAAGGTTTATTATCAGATTTCAGCCGGATCGACCATTGAAGAAAATTTGGATAGTGATAAACATGGCTATCAGATCGCCTATGCTTCACAGCTTGGAACCATGGAGAATGGCGAGTTTAAAAAGTTTGACTGGCTCCCAAATATGAACACACCAGTTTTTGCGTTCTCCGACGAAAATGCTGTCATCGATGGAGTGCACGATAATGCTCATTATTTCACATACGGATATCTACCAAAAACCAAAATCCCCGTAACCGGTGATTTTGTTGATAACTTTAACTTTCATACAGCGGTTCTGGGTGTAACCGGATCTGGGAAGACTGAATTTGCGTTTGATCTAATAAGGCACTCTATCGCCAAAGACATTAAAGTTATTTGCATTGATTTGACATCTCAATACCAAGATAGATTAGCAGATCTTAATCCTACAGATTTATCGATACAAGAAAGTACGTCAATTGATCTTAGCCAAAAGCTTTTTGAGGCAGAGACCGGGCCGTATGGTGCAGGCAACGAAAAAAAGGCGTTGAAGGCTTTCAGCGATAGGCTTAGAGAAGATATTGATAACAATCTTAGAACTTTTATGGAAGATGGCCAAGCTAGCTTAGGCCTTATCCAACTTCCTGAAATTTCTAACTCGCAAGCGTCGATTTTTATCACAGAGATCTATATGTCCTGTCTTCTGAATCTTGCCAAAGAAAGATTTGGTGAAAATAACAGCAAGGTTCTAGTCGCTGTTGAAGAAGCGCACACAGTAATGCCAGAAACCGCAACTATGGGTGTATCGGATTTTGCATCAAAAGGTTTAGTTGCAAAAATATCGCAGATTGCCTTACAGGGGAGGAAATACAATGTTGGGCTCCTTGTTCTTGGTCAAAGGACGGCTAATGTTAGCAAGACCGTTCTGACTCAATGCAACTCAATCATTAGCTTCGCCTGTTACGACGATACAAGTGTTGGATTTCTTAGAAATGTTTTTGGTTCTAGCTATGCTGAAATGGTTCCTGATTTAAAGAGTTTGCAGGCCGTTGTATTTGGAAAGATTGTTAAATCAGAACGCCCAATTGTTGTAGATATACCCTTTAGTAAAGACAAGGCAGATACTTGAGCATGTCCGTAAGTATAAAACTTCTTATAACAAGTTGCTGCACTCGGAAAAATTACTCGCTGCGCTCCTAATTTTCCGGTGAGCAAGGCGTTAGCTCTTTTGAGGGAGTTCATGATCCTATACAAGTACATGTCCTTGGGAGCCGCGCGCAAGGTGATCGATACCCTGTCATTAGGTTTTTCATGCCTTGAAGACTTGAACGACCCTTTTGAAGGTACAGCCTTTGGATTTAAAGACAGCGGTAAGTCTACAATAAGCGCGAGCATTGCCACGAATGCTTGTAGAAACCGTTTCTCCAGAAAGTACGGTGTTTTATCTTTGACTCGCCAACCGTTGAATGCGCTTATGTGGTCGCATTATGGAGACTCCCACCAAGGGGTAGTTCTTGGATTTGATTGTGATTTGGCTGGATTTTCAGACCCGCAAAGCAACGTAATTCCAAGCCAATATGGAGAGATGATCTATTCGGCTACGAAGCCGCACAAGGACCTGCCGGTAATTAACGATCATGAGCTAATGGATATTGGTGGTAGCCTTCGCTTTGACTCGAACACCTTCAATCTAATGAAGAGAGCTTTTCTATATAAGTCACTTGAGTGGGCATATGAAGAAGAAGTCCGTATTGTCAAGAACATAGAAAACATTCCTTTCAGTTATCACACTGGTGTTGGGCGCTATGGTGAATGGAACAAGATGACTGTATCTGGTCGGCCTCTATACTGCTTTGATGTGCCAGAGAGCGCGCTTAAAGAAATTTACCTAGGGCGACATTTATATAGAAATGTTACAAAGAGTAATTCTATTACCGATGAAAACTTGAAAGGTGTGCTTCAGTCATGGGGGAGAAAAGATATCAAGATGATGCAATGTGAGCCCGATGTTCACTCGTGGAGCCTCGTTGCAAGACCATCTATCAACAAAAGCTAGCCAGTGTCTGTTGGCGGACACACCTACGCTGGCGCTCCGGCACGCCGCAAAGCCAGGACGTTCAGTTCCTGAAGGAGGATCAGCTGTGACTCTAATGACCATCTTCTTGTTCATACCAGCGAGCTTTGCTTTAAACATGGCTCCTGGCCCTAATAATCTTCTTTCGATGGCGAACGCCAAACGTTATGGCATCAAGGCTGCCTGCTGCGCTGGCATTGGCCGTCTTGTTGCCTTTGTGGGCATGATCACTCTCGCTGCTACAGGGCTGGCGACAGTGCTGTATACGTCCGAGAAATTATTTTTCGCTATAAAGGTAGCTGGAGGGCTCTATCTGCTCTGGCTGGCATATCAGCTATGGACCGAAGATCCTAATGAGGGTGGGAACGAGGCGCTGGGAGGAAAAAGCCTATTCCAACTCACGAGGCAAGAATTCTTTCTGGCGGCTGGCAACCCCAAGGCTATTCTTATTTTTACAGCGTTCTTTCCTCAGTTTGTTGATCCTGCAGGCTCTGTTGGTTTCCAATTCTTAGTTTTAGGCGCTCTATTTTTGATGCTTGAGTGGATTTCGATAGCCGCTTATGCGTTTTTTGGGAAAGCATTGCGTCATTGGTTCTCTCAACCTCCAATGCGTCGCCTGTTCAACCAGATTTGCTCGGGGCTACTTGGTAGTGCTGGCATTGGGCTTCTATTGGCTCGCCGTGAATGAACTGACAATGCCATTAAATTCGTCCCTGCAGTCGCCGGACATTCGTCTCTAGCGTATTGCATTCAGAGCCCGCACTCCCCTGATCAACTTCGAGGTTTTTCTGATGACGATTCGAAATGCGGTGGAACAGGATTTAGCAAGAATTGTGGACATCTACAATGCTGCTGTCCCTTCCAAGCGATCCACTGCTGACACTGACCCCGTCAGCATAGAATCCAAGTCTGAATGGTTTCGTAAGCACAATCCTCAGCGACGCCCACTTCTCGTATATGAAATAAACGATGAAGTGGCTGCATGGGTAAGCTTCGAGGACTTCTATGGGCGTCCTGCCTACCATCACACCGCCGAACTTAGCATATATATTGCGCCAGAGCATCAAGGCCAACATCTCGGTCAAACATTACTCAGTGAGGCATTGGGACTCGCACCGAGGCTCGATTTAAAGACGCTGATTGGCTATGTCTTCGCACATAATGAACCTAGCATACGGTTATTGCGTGGATTCGGTTTTCAGGAGTGGGGGCGATTGCCTAACGTGGCGGAAATGGACGGCAGAGAGTTCAGCCTATGTATCATGGGAAAGCGACTCGGTAACTCTACGCCATAGCACGAAACCATCTAGCCTACACCGGTACTTCACGCGTCTAATGCAGCACGTTAAGCGCCATGGGGTTCAGTTGATGTGAGTCCAACGCGGCTACCTGCTGGTACCCGCCCCTTTGCCAGGCCACGCGATGCTAGGCATCAAGGCGGCGCTTCGCTATGCTGCAAGGCGTGAAACTCAGGGCTGCTCACGAGGCGGCTCCATAACAACACACTGCAAATTCCGTAGAGAGCTTTCCATGAAAAAATTGCTGACCATCACCCTTCTCGGTAGCGCCCTGCTGGCAGGGAGCGCCTTCGCTCAGGATACCTTGCGTATCGGCGTCGACGTTCCCTACGAGCCGATGGAATACCGTACCGCCGACGGTGAACTCACCGGCTTCGACATCGAGCTGGGCAATGCGCTGTGTGCCGAGATCGACAGGAAGTGCGAGTGGGTCGTGCAAGCGTGGGATGGCATCATTCCGGGCCTGATGGCGCGCAAGTACGATGCGATCATGTCGTCGATGACCATCAACGAGGCGCGCAAGAAGACCGTGCTCTTCTCCAACCCGTACTTCAAGCCGCCCTCCGCGTGGTTCGCGCCGAGCGGCAGCAAGATCGACTTCCCGGCCAAGCAGACGCTCGAAGGCAAGACCATCGGCGTACAACGCGGCACCTTGCAGGACAACTACGTCACCGACATGTTCGGCGATGTGGCCGACATCAACCGCTATACCACCGCGGATGATCTCGTTCTCGACATGGATGCCGGGCGCGTCGATATCGCTTTCCTCGACTTCCCGGTGGGCAAGTCCACCCTGCTGGACAGCGAAGAAGGGAACTACAAGGTGGTCGGCAGCATGATCACCAAGCCTGAAAAGTACTTTGGTGAAGGCTTCGGTATTGCCTTCCGCCAGCGCGATAAAGAGCTCGCGAAGCAGTTCAACGAAGCCCTGGCAACGCTGAAGGAAAACGGTACCTATCAGGAAATCTACAACAAGTATTTCGCTGAGGGCTCCAAGTAAAACGTTGGGATAACCAACGCTAGATGCCTTGGGGGCGGCCTTCGGGTCGCCCCTTTGCGTTATGGCAAGTGTTCAGAACGTCTCTTTCACGGGCGGGGCGAAACGCGCGATA
Organism: Chromohalobacter sp. HP20-39; assembly: GCF_033052815.1. Classification (NCBI taxonomy): domain Bacteria; kingdom Pseudomonadati; phylum Pseudomonadota; class Gammaproteobacteria; order Oceanospirillales; family Halomonadaceae; genus Chromohalobacter; species Chromohalobacter sp. HP20-39. The sequence goes on from NZ_JAWHTP010000001.1 coordinate 470,497, forward strand.
AAGCGCGCCATCGCCGGTCCCAGCAGCACCACCGTGAAAAGCCGCAACGTCTGCAGCGCCACCACTAGCCCCACATCGGCATGGGTATCGATGGCGATAATGGTCATCGAATCCAATCCGCCGGGGCTGGTCGCCAGATAAGCAGTGATGAAGCTTGTATCCATGAGCCCCACCATCAGCAGCGCCGAGAGCGCGCACAGGGCGATCAGCACTAGCGAGGCCATGACCATCTTGCCCAGCGAGCGAGCCACGGTCGCCAAGGCGGCGCGGTCGAAGCGCAGCCCCACATAGACACCGATGAAGCCGTAAGCCAGCATCAGCAAGGGCGCAGGCATGGACAGCGTCGCCCAGCCGCCGAGATGCAGCACTGTGCCGATGAGCATCGGCCCCAGCAAGGCACCTGCAGGCAGGCGGCGATCACACAGCCATACCCCGCCGCCGACGACCGCCAAGGTGATCGCCAGATCGACCGTCCCCGCTAGATCCTCGGGAAAGCCGCCCCCACCGCGCGATGGCGCACCGCTCACCCCCAGCCAATGGCTCACCAGGGCTCCCACGAGCACCACGCACACCACTCGCACGTATTGCATCGCCGCCACGATGCGCGGGTCGGTATCTTCGCGCTCCTCGGCCATCGCCACCATCGCCGCCGCTGCACCCGGCGTGGTGCCCCAGGCCGCCGTGCTCCCGGGAAGACCGCCATAACGTACCAGAACGATACCCACCAGCAGGCTGAGCAGTAACGTAATGGCCGTGGCCAGCAGCATCACCAGCCAGCCATCGAGGATCGTCATCAGCACGCCCATCGTCATAGTGTGCGCGATCAGCACGCCGACCGTGCCCTGGCCGAGCTTGAAGCAACGTCTCGGCAGACGCAGACCGCTACCGCCGATGCCGAAAGCGATGCCCACCAGCATCGGGCCGATGAAGCCACCCGCCGGCATGCGCCAGTAATTGAGCACGCCACTCGCCGCGCAGCACGCCACGAACAAGGCCAGCCACAGCCCGGCACGGTGTATGCGGGAAGATGACGGTCGAGAAGACGCAGGGCGCGGGGAAGGGGCCAAGGGGATGCTCCACAAAAGAGACGCATTATAGCAAGCTAAGCACTTTCCGCGAGAGCGCCGCCGCGCATATCACTGCCGAATCCGGCGAGTCCGGCGCCGGCGACACGTTACACTAGGATCGTCATGCCCACGAGGAGCCCCACCATGCTCGATCCCGACCGCTGCCGCGTGGCCCGTCTATCGCGGGATGCTCGCTTCGATGGGCGCTTCTTCGTCGGCGTGACCACGACCGGGATCTACTGCCGGCCGATCTGCCCTGCCCGGCCGCCGCGTGACGACAATGTGCGCTATTTCCCCAGCGCTGTGGCCGCCGCCCAGGCGGGTTTTCGTCCTTGCCTGCGCTGCCGCCCGGATAGCGCCCCCGAATCGCCCGCCTGGCATGGCAACCACACCACGCTACGCCGCGCCTTGCGGCTGATCGATGAAGGTGCCTTGAGCCAAGCCTCCCTGGGCGCGCTCTGCGAGCGCCTCGGCATCGGCGAGCGCTACCTGCGCCTGCTGTTCCAGCACCATCTGGGCGTCTCACCCAAGGCCTACGCCCTGCATCGCCAGTGCCTGTTCGCCAAGCAGTTGCTGCACCAAAGCGCGCTGCCGGTGGCCGATATCGCCTATGCCAGCGGCTTCACCAGCCTGCGGCGCTTCAACGATGCGTTCCGTCGCCAAGTGGGGCACGCACCACGTGAGTTGCGACGTACGCCTGGGCCACCCAGCCAAGACCTCACGCTGACGCTGGCCTATCGCCCGCCTTACGCCTGGGAATGGCTGCGCGACTTCCTCGCCGAGCGCCGCATCGACAAACTGGAATGGGGGGACGAGCGTCACTACGGACGCTACATTCAGTGGGGACCGGCGCGTGGCCATTTCACCGCCGAGCACCTACCCGAGCGGTCTTGTTTTCGCGTCACGCTGACACTCGATGACCTCGGGGCGCTCTCGCCGGTGGTGCGCAATATCCGCCGCGTGCTCGACCTGGACGCCGACACGGCGCTCATCGAGGCCCAGCTTCAGAAGATGCTTCCGGAAGCGTTTCCCCTCGTCGAGGGCCTGCGCCTGCCCGGCCTGTGGAGCCCTTTTGAGGCCGGCGTACGCGCGATTCTAGGCCAGCAGGTCTCGGTCTCGGCGGCGCGCGGGCATACGGCCCGCCTGGTCGAAGCGCTTGGCGAATCCACCGCCGAGGGCGGTCGGCACTTTCCTACGCCCGCACGCATCGCCGCCAGCGACCTGGCGTTTCTGCGCATGCCTCAGGCGCGCCGTGACTGTCTGCGCGGCCTGGCGCAAACCGAATGCGAGCAGCGCCTCGATGACGACCCCCGCTACTGGACCACGCTAAAGGGCATCGGCCCCTGGAGTGCCGATTACGCCGCCCTGCGCGGTACCAGTCATCCCGATATCTGGCTGGGCGGCGACCTGGGCGTCAAACGGGCCCTGGCGGCGCTGGACACACTCGAGCCGGATCTTGCCGCGCCGTGGCGCAGTTATCTCACCCTGCAACTCTGGAGTCGCTGATATGGCATCCCCCGCTTACGCTATCGATTACTTCACGCCTGAACCGACCTCGCCGCTGGGCATGCTACGCATCCTCGCCAGCGAGCACGGGATTCGCGAGATCGCCTTCGTCGACAGCGCCGAGACACCGGCGTCGCCCTCGCCGCTCACCGAGACCTGCCGCGAGCAGCTAAGTGCCTACCTCGAGGGAGCATTGCGTGACTTCGACGTGCCGCTCGACCCTCAAGGTACGCCCTTTCAGCAACGCGTATGGGCGGCATTGGCTCGCATTCCTTTCGGGGAGACGCGCAGCTACGCGGAAATCGCCCGGGATATCGACAACCTCAAGGCAATGCGCGCGGTCGGCGCCGCCAACGGGCGCAATCCGTTGCCCATCGTCGTGCCTTGTCACCGTGTGATCGGGCGTAATGGTACGCTCACCGGGTACGCTGGCGGGCTCGAGCGCAAGGCTTGGTTGCTGGAGTTCGAGCGCACGCACATCAATCAGCGGAGGTGAGCCATGACGCAAGATCTTGAACAAGCGCGGCAAGTGCTAGATTTCTGGTTCGTTGAGGCGGGCCCCAAGCAGTGGTTCAGCAAGGACGCAGCGTTCGACCAGGCGCTCGCCGAACGCTTCGGGGCACTCCACGACGCGGCGTGTCGCTGCGAGCTTTACGCCTGGCGGCAAAGTAGCCGCGGCGCCTTGGCGGAAATACTGCTGCTGGATCAGTTCTCGCGCAACATCTACCGCGATCAGGCCCTCGCCTTCGCTCAGGACCCGTTAGCGCTGAGCCTCGCCCAGCACATGGTTGCTCAAGGCGGCGATCAGGAACTACCGCCCGAACAGCAGGCGTTTGTCTATATGCCGTACATGCACAGCGAGTCGCCCTTGATCCACCAAGAGGCCCTGCGGCTTTTCGATCAGCCGGGGCTGGAGCGCAATCTGGACTTCGAACAGCGCCATTGGGCGATTATCGAGCGATTCGGCCGTTATCCGCATCGCAATGCGATTCTGGGTCGGGAATCGACGCCGGAAGAACACGACTTCTTACGCCAGCCAGGCTCATCTTTCTAAGATTGGGTAATCTGACTGGCCATCAGGCGCCGCGAGGAACGGGGTAACGCCGCCAACGGGGCCGTCAGCGTGCCGAGCAAGCGCCAGCTCAAATAGAGAAAGCCGAGGGGGAAGAGAATCGTCTGGACGATGAACACCGCCGCCAAGGCCACCACGTTCTCGGTCATGCTATCCAGACGTGTCAGCAGATCGCGCACCGGATGGCCCACGGCGCTTTCCCATTTATCCTTGAGCTGTTGCCACACGCCGTCGTCTTCCTCACGAATGCCGGCCTGCGTCTCGGCGACGTCCTGGAACACCGCGCGATCTTGGTCCAGCGCCGTGTAAAGCCCCTCGCGTTGGTCACCGATCAGCGCATCGCCCATCCAGGTACTGGCCAGCGCCGCGATGAGTACCGCGAAACGTAAAAACGCCATCAGCAAGAATGCCCGACGGGCCCATTCTTGCCAGACGCCACGCCCCCAGACGAGCGACACCGCCAGCAACAGGCAACTCAACGAGAAAAGCGTCTTGATGACCGCGTGGCCGGCCATCTGGATCAAGACCTTCTGCATCGCCAGCGAGGCCGTGGAGGCGAACATGATCCACGAGAAACGCTCGACGAGATCGTTGGCGGGGTCCAGCGCCTGGCCGAACTGCACCTGAAAGACCATGGCGTCGGCCGTGATGCTCTGCATCACCGAAATGGCCGCGTTGAGCGCCTTGGCCAGGGCAAAGCTCTTGAACGCCGTGGATAGAGCGTCATCCAGCGTGGCCATCGCCACGTCGTGCATGACGCCGAGCCACGACACCAGCGCCAAGATCAGTAACGCCGCCACCGCCCAACGGCGGTGGGGCATGCGAGAAGACAGCGACATGACGAAAGCTCCCGGGACAATGCCCAGACCCTAACCGCTCGGCGACCGGAGCGCCATCGTCATCAGATCAGCAGTTGGTAGCTCAACGCCGATACCAGCAAGGTGGCGGAGCCCATCGCGGAGACGATGAGGGCATGGCGCAGGGTATCCAGCTTCAAGATGCGCATGGGGGCAACCTCGCGTGACAGTGACTTGTGCCTCCTTAATAAGCAATTGCGCCGGGTCACTCAATACGCCTTTGGATTAAGATGGCAAGCGTCGCGGGCTCGATGCCCGCGACGCGGCCCTACGCTACCGACACCAGATACCAAGATGATATCGTCTACGCGTTCATTCGCATCCATTCAAGAGGTCATCATGTCCAGCAAGGTCTATTGCACCGCCCAGTTCAAGCCCAAGCCCGGCAAGGAAGAGAGCGTCTTTCAGGCACTCCAGGCGCTCGAGCCCAATGCGCACCGCGAAGACGCCTGCATCCAGTACACCGTGACCCGGAAGATCGACAACCCGTTCGCCGATGGCACCAGCTACCCCATCGTCTTCCACGAGATCTGGGCCGACCGCGCCTCCTTCGAAGCGCATTGCCAGCGTCGCGAAGTGCAAGCCTTCTTCGCCAACTACGTCGAAGCCGAGGACGGCGATGTCGAAGACGCCAACGTCTGCGTGTATACCGATGAGCCGGCCGATTTCGACGCCCCCAAACTGTAACGCGCCGCGCCGACGGATGATCGTCCCGGTCGTTGCCCCTGCACATCGCGAGATAGCATGAAAAGCCGCTGGGACGATCTGGAAGCGCTGCTTGCCGTGGTCGACGCCGGTGGCTTCACTGCCGCCGCCGAGCGCCTGAGCACCAGCACCGCGCGGCTCTCGCGGGCCGTTTCTCGCCTGGAGAAGCGGCTCGAGACGACCCTCGTGCACCGCACCACACGGCGCCTGGATATCACCGAGGAAGGCGAGGCGTTCATCGCCCAGGCCCGCCAGGCGCTGGGTACCCTGGAGACCGCCGAGGAAGCGCTTACGGTGCGCCGTCGCGAGCCCGCAGGGCGCCTGCGCGTCGACGCCGCTACGCCGTTTCTACTGCATCAGATCGTGCCTCACCTCGCCGAATTCCATGCCGCCTACCCCAAGGTGCGCCTGGAGTTGACCACCCACGAGACCAACATCGACCTGATCGAGCAACGCACCGATGTCGCCATCCGCATCGGCCGCCTGGAAGACTCCACCCTGCATGCTCGCCCGCTCGGCCATAGCCGGCGCCGCCTGGTGGCGAGCCCTGCTTACCTGGCACGCTATGGCACGCCGCGCCATGTCGAGGATCTGGCGCATCATGTGCTGCTGGGCTTCACGCATCTGACCCAGCTCAACCGCTGGCCAATCGGCGACGGCCGTACCATCCAGCCCACCCTCGCCTCGAGCAGCGGCGAAGCGTTGCTGCAAATGGCCGAAGCCGACGTGGGCATCGCCTGCCTGGCGGATTTCCTGACGCGCGGCGCCCGCCAAGCAGGACGCCTGACAGTGGTACTCGACGCCGCCACCCACGTGCGCCACGAACCCATTCAAGCGGTCTACTACCGCAATACGGCGCTTCACGGCCGCATCAATGCCTTCCTGGATTTCTTCGCCGACCGCCTGACACTCTGATCCCGTCATGCCACACCATGTGCGCAGCTATCTTTGCGATTACCGCAAGAATGTTTTGCAATTAGGCGCCTTTATTGCAAGACCGCGACTCGGCAGACTGCCCCACCTTTTGCATTCACATGCCTACCAAGTGGGAACGACACCATGAAGATTCTGCTGATCAACGGCGCCAAGGCCTTCGCGCATTCCGGTGGCCGTTACAACGACACCCTGCACGACGTGGCACGCGGCGAACTCGCCGAAATGGGCCACGAGATCCGCGAGACCCGCATCGACGACGGCTACGATACCGACGCCGAAGTCGAGAAATTCCTGTGGGCCAATGTCATCGTCTATCAGATGCCCGGCTGGTGGATGGGTACGCCATGGACGGTCAAGCGCTATATCGACGAGGTCTTCACCGCCGGCCACGGATCGCTCTACGCCAGCGACGGCCGCTCACGCAAGGACCCCAGCCTTCAGTACGGCAGCGGCGGCTTGCTCCAAGGACGGCGCTACATGCTCTCGCTGACCTGGAACGCGCCCGCCGAAGCCTTCGATGAAGCCGACAACTTCTTCGAGGGCCGCGGCGTCGACGGCGTCTACTTCCCGTTCCACAAGTCGCAGGCGTTCATTGGCTTGGACGCCATGCCGACCTTCATCGCCAACGATGTCATCAAGGCGCCCGATGTAGAAGGCCATGTCGACGCCTATCGCGCGCATCTGCGCGCACACTTTGCCAACGCCTGAACGCTAAGCCTGAATCGGCCTCCGGGCCGTCGCCTCACGGCGTCGGCCCGCACTTCTCTTGCCTCCCTCCTCCTCCTGCGCTTTCACCTTTCGGCCCACGGCAAGCGTTTCAACGAAATGCTAAGATAGCGCGCCCGTTCGAGAGGAAGGCTTTGTCCATGTCCGCGCGTTCCGATTCTCCAGCCGTTCCCCTGCCCGCTGCGCTATGGCTCGTCGCCTTCGCGCTGGCGGCCATCAATTTGCGTGCCCCCATCGTAGTGGTGGGGCCGGTACTGGAATCGATCATGCAGACACTGGCCATCGGCGCCGGCGTCGCCAGTTTGTTCACCACCGGCATGATCCTGTGCTTCGGCGTGCTCTCGCCGCTGGCGCCCGGTGTCGCCGCGCGTCTGGGACTGGATCGCGCGCTCGCCCTGGCACTCGGCGCCATCGCGCTGGGCGGACTGCTGCGTGGCATCGAGAGCCTACCGGTGATGCTCGTCGGGACATTCTTCGCCGGCCTGGGCATCGCCTTCGGCAACGTCTTCATGCCCAGTCTGGTCAAACGCGACCGCCCCGAGCGCATCGGCCAGACCATGGGGCTCTACACGGTGGTGATGGGGATCGGCGCGACCCTCGGCGCGGGGACCGCAGTGCCGTTGATGAATCTAAGCGGTGCCTGGTCGGTGCCCATCCTGATGTGGGCGGGCATCGGCGCAGCCACCACGGCACTCTGGATCTGGATGGCTTGGCGGCGACCCAAGGCAAGCGACGACGGCCAATCGACCAATATCACGCGGCTGTTCCAGAGCCGCACCGCCTGGACGTTGACGCTGTTCATGGGTATGCAGTCGCTGGGCTTCTACACCCTGCAGACCTGGGTGCCCGCCGTGGCCTCGGCCGCGGGCGTGCCCAGTGCAACGGCGGGTGGCATGCTGTCGATCATCAACCTGACCACCATCCCCGCGAGTTACGTGATCGCGCGCCTCGCCGCTCGCCTGCACCACCATAGCCTGCTGGTACTGGGGCTTTGCATGTTGATCGCGCTGGGGCTGGTAGGATTGTGGCTGGCACCCACGGCGTCGCCCACGCTATGGGCGATCCTGCTCGGCGCCGGCCAGGGCGGCTGCTTCAGCTTCGCCCTGACCATGATCGTAATGCGCACCCGGCGTGCCAACCACGCCGCCATGCTCTCCGGCATGGCCCAGAGCCTCGGCTACCTCATGGCCGCCGGCGGCCCACTGTTATTCGGCGCCCTGCACGGCGTCACCGGCGACTGGCGACTCTCGCTGTGGCTACTGATGGCCCTGCTCAGCGTACAAACCGTCGCCGGAGTGATGATCGGCCGGCCCAAGCTCGTCACGGTGCGCGAAGGTTGATGCATCTGATACGCTCGATAAAAAATTGCTGTTCTTTAGAATGACCGATAAATCTTAGAATCCAGCAGCGCATTACTCAGAATACAACGCAGGCAGAATCGTGACGCTCACAGGCATAAGCCCTGGACTTTGCTGCTGTCTGTCTGCTGCCAGGGAAAACGAGCATGGAAAACCAATTCTTTGAGCGGCCGATCCTCAATTCGCCCTATGAATACCCCTCCCGTCATTGGGAGCTTGACGATCAGGGACAGCCCACTCAACAGATTGTTGAAAAGCGCCGTCGCGCCGAATTCGTCACTCCGATCCCCAAGCCCAAGAAACGCAAAGGGGTCAAGGAACAGACGGATCTGCTATTCGATGAAGGCATAGGCCTCTCGACCGCCGATCAGCAATACGATCACACCGCCGTTATCAATGCCGTGCGCCATGCGGTCGACAAGTGGCGACAACTGCCCAATCCCAACGATTGGCGCGTTACCCCAGAGACTGCTCGCTTGCTTCAGCACTGGCGACACCATGATTTTAGCGGCATCCGGCCATTTTTCTGCCAGATAGAAGCTGCTGAAACCGCTATCTGGCTGACTGAAGTCGCCCCGAAGATGGGCAAAGCTGGCGAGAGTTTTCTGGAACACCTCGACAACGCGAATAACGATGCCAACCCCGAACTCATGCGCTTGGCGCTCAAGCTGGCCACCGGTGCCGGCAAGACGACTGTCATGGCGATGCTAATCGCCTGGCAAACCGTCAATGCCGTGCGCCACCCCAACAGCAGGAAGTTTACCCGTGGTTTTGTATTGGTCGCGCCAGGTATCACTATCAGGGATCGTCTACGCGTATTGCGGCCCAACGATCCGAACAGCTATTACGCCAGCCGTGAGCTAGTGCCCAGCGAAATGCTGGAAGATCTAAATAAAGCCAAGGTCGTCATCACCAACTACCACGCCTTCAAACGGCGTGAACGCATGGAGCTTTCCAAGGGCGGGCGTCTATTACTGCAGGGTCGCGACGGTTCACCGCTAGAAACCCTGGAGACAGAAGGCCAGATGTTACAGCGGGTCATGCCGGAGTTGATGGGGCTGAAGAATATCGTAGTCATCAATGACGAAGCCCATCACTGCTACCGTGAAAAGCCCGCGACTGGCGAAGAAGAAGCATTGAAGGGCGACGAAAAAAAAGAGGCCGAGAAGAACAAGGAAGCGGCCCGCCTGTGGATTTCCGGCCTCGAAGCCATCAATCGCAAGCTCGGCGTGGCGCGCGTATTCGATCTGTCTGCGACGCCGTTCTTCCTCAGCGGCTCGGGCTACGTCGAAGGTACCCTGTTTCCGTGGACCATGAGCGACTTCTCACTGATGGATGCCATCGAATGCGGCATTGTCAAGCTGCCGCGCGTACCGGTAGCCGAGAACATCCCCGGTGAAGAAATGCCGATGTTTCGCGAGTTGTGGAAGCACATCGGCAAAAAAATGCCCAAGAAAGGCCGAGGCAACAGCAAGACACTCGATCCACTCAGTATTCCCGTGGAGTTGCAGACGGCCCTGCAGGCGCTATACGGCCATTATGAAAAAACTTATGCACTCTGGCAGCAGGCCGGTAAAAAAGTGCCGCCCTGCTTCATCGTGGTGTGTAACAACACGGCCACTTCCAAGCTGGTCTACGACTATATCTCCGGCTTTATCCGCGAAAATGAAGACGGTTCGTCCAATGTCGTTAATGGGCGCCTGGAGTTGTTTCGTAATTACGACGAGCACGATAATCCACTACCGCGCCCCAATACTCTGTTAGTCGATAGCGAACAGCTCGAATCCGGCGAAGCACTGGACAAGAACTTCCGCTCCATGGCCAGCGACGAGATCGAGCGATTCAAGCGTGAGGCGCTCGAACGCGGTGACGACCTGGCCAATGACCTGCGCGCCGGCAAGGAGATCGACGATGCCACCCTGCTGCGCGAGGTAATGAATACGGTCGGCAAGGCCGGCACTCTGGGTGAGTCGATCCGCTGCGTGGTTTCAGTATCGATGCTCACCGAGGGTTGGGATGCCAGCACTGTGACGCATGTGCTGGGCGTACGTGCCTTCGGCACCCAGCTATTGTGCGAACAGGTAATTGGCCGCGCCTTGCGCCGTCAATCCTACGATCTCAACGAAGATGGCCTGTTCAACGTCGAGTATGCCGATGTACTGGGTATCCCATTTGATTTCACCGCCAAGCCGGTAATCGCGCCGCCGCAGCCGCCGCGCGAAACCATCCAGGTCAAGGCCATGAGGCCGGAACGCGACTCACTGGAGATCAGGTTCCCGCGTGTAGAAGGCTACCGTGTCGAGCTACCCGAAGAACGCCTCAATGCCCAGTTCAATGAAGACTCCATATATGAGCTAACTCCCGCCATTGTCGGGCCGTCCATCACCAAGAATTCGGGCATCATCGGCGAGACTGCTGACCTCAGCCTGGCGCACATCCGCGACATGCGTCACTCTACCCTGCTGTTCAACATTACCCAGCGCCTGCTCACCACCAAGTGGCGCGATCCTGGCGAACAGCCCAAGTTGCATCTGTTCGGTCAGCTCAAGCGCATCACCAAGCAATGGCTAGATACCTGCCTGGTCTGCAAGGGCGATACCTATCCGGGCCTGCTGATGTATCAGTCGCTTGCCGATGTTGCCTGCGACCGCATTACCGCGGCGATTACCCGTGCAGAACAGGGCAAACGCCCCATCAAGGCTGTACTCGATCCCTACAACCCCACAGGCAGCACGGCCCATGTCAACTTCAATACGTCCAAGACCGACCGGTGGGAAACCGATGCCCAGCGCTGCCAACTCAACTGGGTAATCCTCGATAGTGATTGGGAGGCGGAGTTCTGCCGCGTAGCCGAGGCCCACCCCAAGGTGCTGGTCTACGTCAAGAACCATAACCTGGGGCTGGATGTGCCTTACCGCTACGCTTCGGAAACTCGTACGTACCGTCCCGACTTTATCGTTCAGGTGTATGACGGCCATGACGATCCGCTCAACCTGATCGTCGAGATCAAGGGCTACCGTGGCGAAGATGCCAAGGAAAAGAAATCCACCATGGACACCTACTGGGTGCCGGGGGTGAACAATCTGGGCAGCTATGGCCGCTGGGCCTTTGCCGAGTTCACCGATGTATTCCAGATGCAGGACGACTTCGCCAAAAAGGTCGAAGCCGAATTCAACAAGATGATCGACGCCGCGACTGTCGAGCCCAAGGCGAAAGGCAACTGATATGGCCAGAACACCCAAGACCCCGCTCAGCGTCGAAGCGCTCAAGCACGAAGACGCCACGCGCAAGAACATCCCCACCGCCGAACATCAGTCGCTGATGCAGAAGGAGGACAGCGCCTCGGTGCGCGTTACCTATGCACGTGGCGACAATGGATTAGATGATGAAAAGCGTGAGCGCAACCGCGATCTTGACCCGCAGTTGGTCTGGCGCGGCAAGGATCAGCAGGACTGGAGCGATCTGGTCGTCAACGCCCCGCCGCTGTATATCCAGGAGAAAATCAAACCCAAGGTACTGATCGATGACCTGAAGCGCGAATCCGAGCGCAAGCAGGCTGCCGATGCACGTGAGCATGCGGGAGACATGGCCGACCTGTTTGACGACTTCAATGGCTTGCCCAGCGAGGATGCCAAAACCGAGTTCTACCAGCACGACGCCCACTGGGCCAATCGCATGATTCTCGGCGACAGCCTGCAGGTGATGGCCTCGCTGTCCGAGCGCGAAGGCCTGCGTGGCAAGGTACAGTGCATCTATTTCGATCCGCCCTACGGGATCAAATTCAACTCCAACTTCCAGTGGTCGACTACCAGCACTCAGGTAAAAGACGGAAATACTGATCACATCACCCGCGAACCGGAACAGGTCAAGGCCTTTCGTGATACTTGGCGCGATGGTATTCATTCCTATCTGACTTATCTGCGTGATCGGCTGACCGTAGCACGGGATTTACTCAATGACTCCGGCTCGATATTTGTGCAAATTGGCGATGAGAATGTACACCGAGTTAGGTCTTTGATGGAGGAAGTTTTTGGCGAAGATAACTTTATCTCTCTTATATGCGTAAAAAAAACAGGAGGAATGGGTTCAAAATACTTAGATTCTGTATTTGACTACATTGTATGGTTTGGAAAGTCTGCGGAAAAATCTAAATATAGAGGATTGATAACAAGAAAAATTATTGGTGAAGGCCAAGGAACAGGAATGAGATATGACCAAGTCATATTTCATGACTTACAAGAAAGACCTCTTAAAAAATCAGAAAAAGAAAGCAAAAACATTTTAAAAGAACTTGAGGAGTCAGGCGCTAAATTCTTTCAATTAACTTCTCTCAACTCTGAAAGTTCAAGCAATGCCACAACAATAGAATTTGGATTCCAAGGAAAGTCTTTCAGACGTACAAACTGGAAAACGAACGCAACAGGCTTGAGCCGCCTTAGCAAAGCAAGACGTTTAAGGCAAGGAGACAAAACACTTCGTTATCGTAGGTATTTAGATGACTTCCCCGGGGCCCATATCGCTAACTTTTGGGACGATACTGGAGTTTCAGGAAGATTATATGTTGTCCAAACGGCCACAAGGGTTATTGAGCGATGTGTTCTTATGGCCACCGACCCCGGCGATCTCGTCCTCGACCCTACCTGCGGCTCCGGCACCACCGCCACCGTCGCCGAACAATGGGGCCGTCGCTGGATCACGATCGATACTTCGCGCGTAGCATTGGCCTTGGCTCGCGCCCGCGTCATGGGCGCACGCTATCCTTTCTATCTGCTGGCCGATTCCCGCGACGGCCAGTTGAAGGAAGCCGAGCTAACGCGCAGCGCGCCTTCCAGTACACCCACGCGTGGCAATATCACGCACGGCTTTGTTTATGAGCGGGTACCGCATATCACGCTTAAATCTATTGCCAATAACGCCGAGATAGACGTTATCTGGGACAGGTTCCAGCAAACGCTGGAGCCGCTGCGCAAAGCGCTTAACGAGGCTGTCGCGGCAAGCTGGGAGGAGTGGCAGATTCCCCGCGAGACCGGCGAAGAGTGGCCCGAAGAGGCCAAGGCACTTCACGCCAAATGGTGGGAACAGCGCATCGCTCGCCAGCAGGAAATCGACGCTTCGATTGCCGCCAAGGCCGATAGTGAATTCCTGTATGACAAGCCCTATCAAGACAACAAGAAAGTTCGTGTCGCCGGCCCTTTCACCGTCGAGAGCCTATCCCCTCATCGTGTGCTGGGCGTGGATGAAAACGATGAGCTAATCGATGCTGTTGGCGAAGGCCAGGGCGAGTACAACGAAGAACGCGACTTCGTGCAGATGATCCTGGAAAATCTCAAGACCTCTGGCATTCAGCAAGCGCATAAGGATGACAAGATCACATTCACCTCACTTACCCCCTGGCCCGGTGACCTGGTCTGCGCCGAGGGCCGTTATGTTGAAGGTGGAGAGCCTGGAAGCGATGAGCAGGCAGGCATGGAGAAACGCGCCGCCATCTTTATTGGCCCCGAGTTCGGAACCGTCTCCCGCCCCGACCTAGTCGCCGCCGCCCGCGAAGCCGGCGATGCGGACTTCGACGTACTAATTACCTGCGCCTTCAATTTTGATGCCCGCTCGTCGGAGTTCGACAAGCTCGGCCGCATTCCCGTGCTCAAGGCACGCATGAATGCCGATCTGCACATGGCCGCCGATCTCAAGAACACCGGCAAAGGCAACCTGTTCGTTATCTTCGGCGAACCCGACATCGATATTCTGGAAACCGATGGCGACCAGATCCAGGTCAAGGTCAACGGTATCGACGTGTTCCATCCCAACACCGGCGAAGTCCGCTCGGACGGCCCCGACGGTATCGCCTGCTGGTTTATTGACACCGACTATAACGAAGAGAGTTTCTTCGTCCGTCAGGCCTACTTCCTCGGCGCCAATGAACCGTACAAGGCACTCAAGAACACCCTCAAGGCTGAGATCAGCGCTGAAGCTTGGGAAACACTCAACAGCGATACCTCGCGAGCGTTCGATAAGCCCACATCGGGGCGAATTGCAGTGAAGGTGATCAACCACCTCGGCGATGAAGTGATGAAGGTGTTCAGGGTATGATTAAGGTTCCCATGTCGTGGAGGTATCCCCATGGCCAGTGCTGACCACATCAAGGCCCTGTTGAACTCTCATCTTGAGGGTGACGACCAGCGTTTCTACTCGGTGGCCATGCAACTGGCTGCCCATGAGGCAAAACTCGGCCATGGCAAGCTGGCCGAGGAGCTTCGCATGCTCGTCGATAAGGCCAAACAGCGTCGAGGCACCAGTCAGCCGGTGCCCATCGGCAAACCCAGGGGCGAACTCGCCGATCTGCTGAGCGTTTCTTTCCCCGAGGCACGTCTTGGCGATATGGTGCTGGATGACGCTCTCAGGAAGCAGCTCCAGCGCATCATTCGCGAACAGCGCCATGCGGCTCGCATTCTTGAACATGACCTATCCCCGCGCCGCAAACTGCTGCTGATGGGGCCGCCAGGTAACGGCAAGACCATGACCGGCTCTGTGCTCGCCGGCGAGTTGGGCCTGCCCTTATTCCAGGTACGCTTGGATGGCCTGATTACCAAATACATGGGTGAAACGGCCGCGAAACTCAGGCAGATCTTCGATGCCACCAGCCAGACCCGTGGCGTCTACTTCTTCGATGAGTTCGACGCCATCGGTTCCCAGCGTGGCTTGGCCAATGATGTCGGTGAAATTCGCCGCATATTGAACAGCTTCCTGCAGATGATTGAACAGGATCAGTCCCATAGCCTGATCGTTGCCGCCACCAATCATCCAGAGATTCTCGACCGCGCTCTGTTTCGGCGCTTCGATGACCTGCTCCACTACGATCTGCCGGACATAAGTCACGTCGCGATGGTCCTCAAATCACGGCTGGGTCGCTTAGCAGTGAAGGGTGTGTCATGGGAACGACTGGCAGAGGCCACAGAGGGACTGAGCTATGCGGAAATCGTGCGTGCTGCCGAAGAAACGCTCAAGGAAGCCTTGATCGAAGAGGCGGATAGCGTATCTGAGGCGGATATTAGGCGCATGCTGGAAGAGCGGCGACAGATCTCGCATCGATTGGCCAACAAGAACGAGTAACATAACCCAGAGACGCAGGGATGTTTCATGGCAGGGCAAGACAATTCGCGCAAGCCGCATTTCCTTCTGACCGACAATGCCTTTAGCGACCCATATCGTTCACCACCAGCAGGCGGTGGAGATGACAATAAAATTCCGGATCGCGACCGAAAACAGCATGGTAATGCTCTGCTGAATCAACTTCAGACATTACAACCCACCTTGTCCGAAGCCAGGAAAGAGCAGGAAGAGGCAGGGATCGAGGAGGGATTCGGGCTACAGGTAGAATTCGAGAGCTTTCCGGATATCGAGCTGGCCTTCGAATCCTTAGCGCGTGAACGCTCAGGCATCGAACTCCTCAATGTCCGACATGATGAACATCAAACCTTAGCGACCATTTTCATACCGGATGGCAAGCTGGATATCTTGGAAAAGTTGGTTCACACCTACCTCGATGAATCCAAGGATAAAAATAGAGTTCCAAAACACAGCCGACTGCTTAATGCCATCGCGCAGATTCGCAGTGCCACCCTTGAAGCCCTCTGGACCGACACTCCCGAGGCATTGCCCAAATCGGATGAAGAAACACTCTGGTGGGAAGTTTGGCTACCCACCAAGAAGGACCGTGCTGGTGTGATTCGTCAGTTCAAGGAACTGGCCAAAGAATTAGGTTTCATCATTGCCCAGGGCGAAGTCATCTTTCCCGAACGCAGCGTGCTGATGGTTCACGGGTCGGCAGAGCAAATGAAGCGATCGCTTCTAACCCTCAATACGATCGCCGAACTCCGCCGTGCCAAGGAGACGGCGGAGTTCTTCGATGCTATGGCACCACAAGAGCAACCAGATTGGCTGGAGGAACTGCTAGCCCGCACGCATTTTCCTGAAACGGATGA
Organism: Chromohalobacter sp. HP20-39; assembly: GCF_033052815.1. NCBI lineage: Bacteria > Pseudomonadati > Pseudomonadota > Gammaproteobacteria > Oceanospirillales > Halomonadaceae > Chromohalobacter > Chromohalobacter sp. HP20-39. Next base: position 486,703 of record NZ_JAWHTP010000001.1, read on the forward strand.
GCACGTTCCGCATGTCTGCTTGTTCGATACCGGCGTCACTCGTGGCCACCCTTTTCTCGCTCCTGCGCTCTCCCCCACCGACCTGCACACGGTAGAACCTGGTTGGGGGGTCGACGACAATGATGGTCATGGCACCTCCATGGCCGGGCTGGCACTGGCCGGTGACTGGACGCCATGGCTGGCTTCACAAGAGCCACTGAACATTGGTCACCGCCTAGAATCGGTCAAGCTATTACCCCACGGCAGCTCGAATGGGCAAGATGCCAGACACCACGGCTATCTGACGTCTGAAGCCGTCTTTCGACCCGAGATATTGGCGCCAGAGCGAGCGCGGGTCTTCAGCATGACAGTAACGGCACGCGATAATCGTGATCGAGGGCGGCCCTCCGCTTGGTCCGCCACCATAGACCGACTAGCCGCCGATGCCGATAGTCAGGCGGAAACGCCCAGACTATTTATCTTGTCTGCGGGAAATGTTTCCGATCCTAACGCTTGGAGCGAATATCCAAGCAGCAACGCCAGCGACAGCATCCATGATCCGGGACAAGCTTGGAATGCGTTGACCGTGGGAGCAGCCACGGAGCTGGTCCACATCACCGAGCCAGATACCAATGACTATCAACCAATCGCACCGCTTGGTGGGCTCAGCCCATTCAGTACGACCTCGCTCACTTGGCAGGCCCACTGGCCGCTTAAGCCGGATATCGTCTTCGAGGGTGGCAACGCTGCAATGGATTCGTTCGGCGCGGCATGGATGACTAGCCTGAGTCTGCTGACGGCAAATGCCTCGCCTACTGAACGGCTATTCACGACCGCCAACGCGACCAGTGCCGCGACGTCGCTTGCTGCTCGCATGGCTGCTCAGTTGATGGCGGAATATCCACACCTGTGGCCAGAGTCGGTCCGTGCTCTGATCGTGCATTCCGCCGAATGGAGCAATGCAATGCGTGATATGTTTCTTCCCGCTACCGGCCGTCCAAGCAAGAAAGATATTGCAGGGCTCATTCGCCATTGTGGTTTCGGTATCCCGAATCTTGAGCAGGCGATGTGGAGCTTCAATAACTCTTTGACTCTGGTGTGCCAGGAGATGCTACGTCCTTTCAAGAAGGATAAGGGCAAAGATACTGGGATGCGTGAGATGCACCTGCATGAACTTCCCTGGCCCTTGGATGAGCTGGAAGCCCTTGGCGAAGCGGAAGTGGAAATGCGCGTCACGCTCTCTTACTTCATCGAGCCGAACCCCTCAGCCCGCGGATTCTCATCACGTTATCGCTACCAGTCCCATGGCCTGCGTTTCGATGTGAGGCGCCCACACGAATCAGTAGATGACTTTCGAGCACGTATCAACGCGGCCGCGCGTGACGAAGAAGAAAGCATCCCCACCGGAGGACAAGATAACAATTGGCTAATCGGTAAGCAGAATCGCCATAAGGGCTCTCTACACTCGGATATCTGGCGGGGAAGCGCCGCTGATCTCGCCAGCCGCGGCATCATTGGTATCTATCCTGCCATGGGCTGGTGGAGAACTCGACCAAAGCTGGAGCGATATGACAGCCAGGCTCGCTATGCTCTTATCGTCTCGATCAAGGCCCCGGATGTGGATGTCGACCTCTACACGGCGGTTGCCAATAAAGTTGCCACCCCAACCATGGTGAACACCTGATGAACTTCCGCATCGCTGATACTTTCACTGCCAGCCTCGCCAGACTCACCGGTGATGAACAAAAATCAGTGAAAACCACAGCCTTCGACCTGCAGATGAACCCAGCCAATCCGGGCATGAATTTCCATAAGCTGGACAAGGTTAAGGATAAGCGTTTCTGGTCGGTACGCGTAAGTAACGATATTCGCCTTATAGTCCATCGCAGCGATAACAGCCTATTGTTGTGCTACGTAGACCATCACGACAAGGCATACCAGTGGGCCGAGCGCCGCAAGCTGGAGATTCACCCTACAACTGGCGCGGCACAGTTAGTTCAAGTCCGGGAGACAATTCAAGAAATCATGGTTCCCACCTATGTGGAAACTGAACTTTCCTCATCTGCCAAGCCCCCGCTCTTCGATGGCGTTGCTGAGGAGGCTCTGCTGAGCTACGGAGTGCCGACCGAATGGCTAGAGGAGGTACGTCAAGCGGACGAGGATAGCCTGTTAGAATTGTCAGAACATTTGCCAGACGAAGCAGCAGAAGCCCTGCTTGAGTTGGCGACAGGTGGTACGCCACAGATGGCCCAGCAATATCGCGGCGCGGATCCCTTTAACCACCCCGATGCCCAGCGCCGATTTAGAGTAATGGCGGATGTTGACGAGCTGGAGCGGGCACTAGAATATCCTTGGGAGAAGTGGAGTATTTTTCTCCACCCAGCCCAGCGCCAATTGGTCGAGCATGATTATAGCGGCCCGGCACGTGTCTCAGGCTCGGCCGGTACCGGTAAGACGGTCGTTGCTCTGCATCGTGCCGTCCACTTAGCTAAGACCAACCCCGAAGCACGCGTTTTGCTTGCCACCTTTTCCGACACCTTAGCTAACATGCTGAGAGTCAAGCTAGTGCGTTTGATCGGTAAGCAGCCCAGCCTAGGTGAGCGGATTGATGTGTATTCAATGAATGCTCTGGGACAGCGGCTATATGAGTTGCAATACGGACCGGTTCGGCTGGCAAGTCGCGATGTGATTGAGACTTTACTGCTGGAAGCATCAAGCAATAATGAGAGTTGTAGATTCAGTCGACAATTTCTGCTTACTGAGTGGGAGGATGTTGTTGATGCCTGGCAACTCGACACTTGGGAAGCCTATCGCGATGTGCGCAGACTAGGCAGGAAGACGCGTCTTCCCGAGTCTCAGCGCTCCGTCTTGTGGGCAATTTTCGACCAGGTTCGTTCAGACTTAGAACAACGCGGACTTGCTACTCATGCGGGAATGTTCAATATGTTGGCAGGGGCTATCGCGCAGCGCTCCTCACTGCTTTATGACTTTGCCATCATCGATGAAGCCCAGGATATCCGTGTCCCTCAGTTACGATTCCTTGCTGCACTTGGGGGCAATCGACCGAATAGCCTGTTCTTTGCCGGCGACCTCGGTCAGCGTATTTTTCAGCAACCGTTTTCCTGGAAAGCATTGGGTGTCAATATCCAAGGGCGCTCACGTGTCCTGTATATCAATTACCGGACCTCTCACCAGATTCGTCGGCAGGCTGATCTACTATTGGATCCAGAACTCACGGACGTAGACGGCAATACCGAGGAAAGGCACGGCACAATCTCCGTATTTAACGGCGCGCCCCCGACTATTCGAGCTCTGAATAGTAAGGATGAAGAAGCCAAGACGGTGGCCGACTGGCTATTGCATTGCCAAACACAAGGCGTTGAGGTCGGAGAAATGGCAGTTTTTGTACGTTCTCCTGCAGAGCTTGAACGTGCTCGTACAGTACTAGAATTAACCAAACTACCCTACCAGAAGCTGGATGAGCGTATGCTATCGGTGGAAAATAAAGTCACGCTTAGCACCATGCATCTAGCCAAGGGCCTTGAGTTTCGAGCTGTTGCGGTTATGGCCTGCGATGATGAAGTGATCCCGTCCCAGAATCGCATCGAAGCGGTTGCCGATGCTGCCGATCTGGAAGAGATTTATAACACTGAGAGACATCTTTTATATGTCGCTTGCACCCGTGCCAGGGATTACCTTCTTGTCACAAGCGGCGATATGGCATCGGAATTTCTGGACGATCTTACCCATTAAAGGCTTCATTTCACTACCGCTCTTGAGGAATGCTCTTGGACTGGAACATCGCCTACACCTGGCTCTCCTGGGCCTAGCGATTCTCGCTGTGGCTACTGATGGCCCTGCTCAGCGTGCAAACCGTCGCCGGAGTGATGATCGGCCGGCCCAAGCTCGTCACGGTGCGCGAAGGTTGAGCCGCTAGGCTTGTGACTAATCCGCGTCTATAGCAGCCTATACTTGCTCTTCAAGAAGAAAGGCATCGATTATACGGGACCCGGTAGTTAGCCCTTGGGAGGCGCCATGTTACTTGAGGACCTACATCATCAGAAGGCAGCCATCGATAACATGGCCCGTCAGTACGGAGCTCGCCGTATTCGGGTATTCGGATCGGTCGCCCGCAAGCAGGAAAAACCGGAAAGTGATGTCGACTTCCTCGTCGACTTTCCGCCGGGATACGATCTGTTCACCCAGCGTTTGCCTTTGGCGGAACGCTTGGCGACCTTGGTCGGGCGCCGGGTCGATCTTGTACCCGAGCATGAACTGAACCGTCATTTCCGCCAGCAGATACTGAACGAGGCGGTAGAACTATGAACAAGCCTTGGCAATCCTATGCTCAGCATATCCTCGATAACATTGCCAAGCTGCGGCGTATCCAATCACGCGGCGATATGGCATCGAACTTCCTGAACGACTCTACCCATTAAAGGCTTCATTTCACTACCGCTCTTGAGGAATGCCCTTGGACTGGAATATCGCCTACACCTGGCTGGCCATTGCCCTGCTATTGGGCCTTGCGGAACTCACCTCAGGCGCGTTGGTGCTGCTCGCTCTGGCCGTCGCCGCCGCGCTGACGGCGCTCCTGGCTTGGCTAGGCGTCAGCCTCGCCTGGCAACTACTGGGGTTCGGCGTCCTCGCCGGGCTGCTGTTGCCAATAACCATCAAAGTGATCCGCCCCTGGTTCTCGCCCCGCGGCGTCGCCTACGGAACGACCGGCACGGGCGTCGAGAAAGGCAATGAATATCGTACCCTCAAGCGCGATTTCGATGGCGCGACCGGTATCAAGATCAACGGCGATTTTTATCGATTGAGAGTCGCCGATACCCACACGACCGAACTGCCTTTAGACAGCCGGGTCGTTTTTCAGCGCTTCGACGGCACCATCGCCATCGTCACGCCAGCATCGCCACAGGAGCAGTAAATATGGATTCATTTCTAACACCGGGGCTAATTCTCAGTCTGATCGTCGTTGTGATCGGCATTGTGATCATCGTCAAGGGGCTGGTGATCGTTCGACAGTCCGAGGTGATGGTGATCGAGCGACTTGGCTCGTTCAACCGACTGCTGGAGAGCGGCATCAACATCATCATCCCGTTCATCGAGCAGCCTCGCGCCATCAGCATGATCCGTTATCGCAAGCAGGGCGAGGAGTACTACCCGATCGCCACCGACGAGACCCGTATCGACCGCCGCGAGACGGTGATGGATTTTCCCGGCCAGCCGGTGGTGACAACCGATAACGTCACGGTGACCATCAACGGCGCCCTTTACTACCAGATCATCGACCCCAAGCGCGCCGTCTACGAAGTCGCCAACATGAGTCAGGCCGTCGAGGTGCTCGCCAAGACCACGCTGCGCTCGGTGGTGGGCAAGATGGAGCTGGACAAGCTGTTCGAATCCCGCGCCGAGGTCAACAACGCGATCCAATCCGCCATGGAGGAGCCCGCGTCCAAGTGGGGCGTCAAGATCTCCCGCGTCGAAGTGCAGGACATCGCCATGCCCGAGGAAGTCGAAGGTGCCATGCGTCTGCAGATGGCGGCCGAGCGTAAACGCCGCGCAACGGTAACCGAAGCCGAGGGCGAAAAATCCGCCGCCATCGCCATGGCCCAGGGCCAGCGTGAGTCATCGATTCTCAATGCCGAAGGCGACAAGCAATCCGCCATTCTACGTGCCGAGGGCGAACAGGAGTCGATCAAGCTGGTCCTTAACGCCATCGGCGACAGTGAGGACGACAAGCGTACCGTCGTGGGCTACCTGCTCGGCCAAAGCTATATCAAGGTGCTGCCGAACATGGCCAAGGATGGCGAGCGCGTGTTCGTGCCTTACGAATCTTCCGCCTTGCTCGGCAGCATGGGCATGTTCCGGGAAATGGCCGGCTCACCGGAAGATGTCGTGAGCCAGCACGTCAAGAATCGCCAGGATGGCACCGACCTGCGTAGCGGAATGGTCGGCGGTGCCGGCAGCAGTAGCTGACTCAGGCCGTGGAGGCATCCAGCCGCCGACTCATGATCGTCACGGACTCGCCACGGTAGGTCAGCGCCTCACGGTCTTCCCATCCCAGGCGGCGATACAGCGCCTGCTGATCGGGCGTGTAGAGATGGAAGTGGCGGATGCCGTGGGCCAGCGCTTCCGCCTCGACCCGTTGCACCAGACGCGAAGCGATACCGTAACCGCGCCATTCAGGCGGCACGAATACCGACGCCAGCCAAGGCGTCAGTTCGCGGCGAATGCTCATGTCGTCAGCCACCAGGCTCGCCGTGCCCACCGGCGACGCCTCGTGCATCGCCACGAACACCGAGGGCACGCCGCCCTCGCCGCACTGCGCATAGAACTCACGGCGATACGCCACGGCCGGGGTCTCGGGGTGCAGGTGACCCCAGGCATCATGGACCCAGCCCGCCACGGTGCCGACATGGGGTGAGTCGGCCTGCAGCCTGACGATAGCGATACTCTCGATCACGCACATGCTCCTGGTCGCTGTCAGCGAGACTCAGCCCTGCTTGGCGTCGCCCGCGTTGCTTCAGCTCTCTAGCTGAAACGAATAAACGTTGCCGATGCCCAGTAGCTGCGTCAGCTCGTCCAGGGCGGTCAAGCTGGGATTTACGCTCGCGGCTCGTTCATAACGGATAGCGGCAGGCATACCCGCGTTCGCCCTCGCCGGCCCAATCGGGAACGATGTCAGCACAGTCGGGGCGTGCATGGGGGCAGCGACCGTGAAACTCACAGCCAGCCGGTCTCCAAAAAGGGCTTGGCATCTCGCCCGATAGTTCGATGCGCCCATGTCGCTCATCCGGATTGGGGGAGGGATTGGCGGAAAGCAGTGCCTCGGTATAGGGATGGCGAGGATGCCGAAAAATGGCGTCCGTCGGCCCTTGTTCCACGAAACGCCCGAGATACATGACAGCCACCTCATCGGTAACGTGGCGAACCAGATTCAGGTTGTGGGTAATGACCAGGATGGCAACGCCGGTACGAGACTGAATCTCGTTGAGTAGATTGAGAATTTCGCCCTGAACAGACATATCCAGTCCTGCCGTCGGCTCATCGGCAATCAGTAATTTCGGATCCAGCGCCAATGCGCGAGCCACCCCGACCCGACGTGCCTGTCCTCCCGAAAGCTGATGCGGGTAACGACTCCCGAGATCGGTCGACAACCCCACCATGGACAACAACCGATCCGCGTCATCAGGCGAACGTTTACCTCCTTGAATCTTCAGTGGCTCGGTAACCAGGCTGGCGATGCTTAGCCGGGGTGAGAGCGAACCGACCGGGTCCTGCCACATCATCGAAATTTCTCGCCGCAACCGCTGCCATTCGGAGTGGCTGGCAGAGCCGATTTCGCGACCACCATAGCGAATACTGCCTCTGGCGGGCTGCAATCCAATCAGACTCTTTGCCACGGTAGACTTGCCGGAGCCGCTTTCGCCAACGATCCCCAGCGTTCGCCCGGCCTCCAGCGTAAAGGAGACGTCGACGACCGCCGGAAACGTTGCTTCCTCGCGTCGCAGTGCTGCCTTCACGCGACCCAGTCGTCGATAGCGCACTTCGAGATGATTGACTTCGAGCAGGCTCATGACGTCATTTCCCCTTCTCCCGCGACCCGGTAACAGCGCGTCAGTTGCGTGCGTTCGCCGGAATAAAAGCCGGGGTGCTCCCGGCGGCAACGCTCGAATACATGCGGGCACCGATCCTGGAAGATGCAGCCCGAGGGAACCTGGCGCAGGTCCGGCAAGCTACCGGGGATCGTCGGCAGAATGCGCGTCGCCTCGCGAATGCTGCCGGGATCGCACTCGAGCAGTGCCTGGGTATACGGATGCGCGGGCTGGCGAAAGATCTCATCGACACTACCCTGCTCGACTACCTCGCCGGCATACATCACCGCCACGTCATCGCAGAGTTCCGCCACCGTTCCCAGATGATGTGAAACGAAGATAACCGAGCAGCCGAACTGCTGCTGAAGATCGCGCAGCAGATGAATGATCTGTACTTCCAGCGTCGCGTCCAACGCGGTCGTCGGCTCATCGGCAATCAACAGGTCAGGCCGAGTCAGCAGCGCCATGGCGATACATACCCGCTGACGCATCCCACCGGAAAGTTCGTGAGGATAGCTATCCAACCGCGCCTCAGGATCCGGAATGCGAACCTGGGCGAGAAAGTCCACGGCAAGCTTGCGTTTCTCGGCGCGAGTGATTCGCTCACGGTATTGGATGTCCATCATCTGCTGGCCGATGGTGCGCACCGGATTGAGCGAGGTCATAGGATCCTGGAAGATCATCGCGATTCGCTTGCCACGCAGCGCCCGCCAGCGTCCTGCAGAAAGATGCGCCAGGTCGTCGTCACCCAGCCGAATCACGCCGTGCGTGATGCGCGCATTGCCTGCCAACAGGCCGATCAAGCTGTAGGCCAAGGAGGATTTGCCGCATCCCGACTCTCCAACCAGCCCCAAGATTCGCCCCGCCGCCACATCGAGCGAGATATGGCGCAGCGCATGAATCGGACCGCGTGCGGTGGAAAAATCCACCGAAAGCTCCTCGATACGCATCAGCGGCACGTGGCCATCGCCACGCATGGCATCGGATGAGTGCATCAGCTTCTGCTCGGACATCAGTTGGCCTTTTGCAGTCTGGGATCGAAGATATCGCGCAGCGCTTCACCCATGAAGGTGAAACCCAGCGTGACCAGCACGATCGGAACCGAACCCGCGATCACCGGCCAAGGGGAATTGCGGATGAAGTTGTAGCCGTCATTGAGTATCACGCCCCAAGAGGGCGTGGGTGGGCGTACCCCCATCCCGAGAAAGCTCAGTCCCGCTTCGGTGGCGATCACCAGCGGCACGTCCATGCTCGCCAGAATCAACAGCGGCCCCAGCACGTTGGGCAACACGTGAACGAACAGAACCCGCGGCAGACTTGCACCCATCGCCCGTTCGGCCATGACGAACTCGGCGTTGCGCAGCGCCTGCGCCTGAGTACGAATGATCCGGGCGTAGATGGGCACAGAAGTGATTGCGACAACCATGATGACCGTCAACAGGCTAGGCCCGACTAAGGCCACTACCGCCAGACCGAATACGATAGTAGGGAACGAGCGCAGGGCATCGAAGAGAAGCAGCAGCAGGTTGTCGAGCCAGCGAGGCCCCAGGCCAGCCATCAGCCCCAACGCGAGACCCAGGCTCAGCGCCGCGCCGAGCGCAGCGGCGGCCACCAGCATCGCCACTTGCCCACCAGCAAGTACGCGGCTGAAGAGATCGCGGCCGATATGGTCGGTACCCAGCCAGTGGTCGAAAGACGGCGGGGCCATGCGCGGCCCGGTCATGATGGCGGCAGGATCGTAGGGAGATATCCAGGGTGCGAAGATCGCGGCGGCGAGGATCAACGCGACCAGAAAAAACCCAATGGTGCCTGTGCGATTGCCCGCCAGCCCTTGCAAGGTCCGAGCGAGTAGCGTCGGCTGCGGTAACGAAACAGCAGTCTGAACCTGACTCATGAATAGCGCCCCTGCATCTTATAACGCCTCCCGCTGACGCGGATCGAGCAACGCCACGACCAGATCCGACACCAGCGTGGCGAGCACGATGATCGCCGTGGTGACCAGTACCGCCCCCAGCACGACCGGATAGTTGCGTTCGTTGACCGAGGAGACGATCAGTGCGCCGATGCCCGGACGCGCGAAGATCACCTCGACAAACACGGCGGCGGAAAAGAGATGGGCAACGCCGGTTCCTAGCAGCGTCACCGCCGGTTGCACGGCAATTTTCAGGATATAGACACGCACGATGCGCGCCTCGGTAAGACCGAAAGAGCGCGCCATACGCACGTGCGGTGCCCCCATGACCTCGAGCATCGAGGCACGCACCATTCGCGCGACGTAGCCCACCCAAGAGATGCCAATAGCGAATGCCGGCAGGATCAGATGCACGGCCCCGCCGAAAAAACCCTGCCCCGCGCCGATCGCCGGCAGCCAGTCCAGAGAGACAGCGAAGATGAGCACGGCATAGAGCGCCATCACGAAGGCAGGGATCGAAATCGTTCCCACCGACAGAATGCCCAGCAGCGTGTCAAGCCAGGTACCCGCCCGTAGCGCCGAATAACAGCCGAGCACGATGCCCAATGTCGCGGACCACAGAATCGATACCGCGATCAGCACCAGCGTGTAAGGCAGTTGCTCGAAAACGATATCGCTGACGTCACGACCGGTGAAAACATCGGTGCCTAAATTCCCCTGCAGTATACGGCCGAAGAACGTCACGATCTGCACAGGCAACGGCTGATCTAACCCCATCGCCACCCGTGTCTGCTCGATCAATTCGGGAGTGGCACGCGCCCCCAGCATCATCGTCGCCGGATCGCCCGGCACGACGTGAAGCATGAGCGTCAGCGCTGAAATCGCCACGATGACGATCAACACAGACAGCAGAAACCGCTGCATCGCGTAATAGATCATAGGGCAGCTCAGACCGAACCGGAAAAGCGCGGCAGCAGCGGAAGGCCGTCCGGCCGAAGCGCTGGCTCGAGCGAGTCGCGATACATCACCGGATTGCCTTCATGGGTGAGGAAGCGATAAGCACCGGATTGCTCCATGATGCCCTGCATCTGACGGTAAAGGGCCGCTCGCTTGTCGGGATCGGTCTCGCGGAGCGCCTGCTCGTGCAGTTTGTCGAATTCCGGGTTCGAGAAGCGTTCCCAGTTCCACACGCCGACCTGATCCGAGACGAACCAACTGGTGGCGTAATACGGGTCGGGCAGCATCGAGAAACGGTTGAGCACCAGTTGCATGTTTTTCCAGCGATCACCCTCGCTTTCCATCCCCAAGGTCCAGAACGACCCCGAATCCTGCACGTTGATCTGCGTGGGAATCCCGACTTGGCCCAATTGGGCCTGAATGATCTGCGCCATGGTGGTCCATACGGTTGCGTTGAGCGCATCGATGGTCAATGGCTGACTCGGCGGCCCGCCAGCGGCTTCCAGAAACGCCCGGGCCTTGTCCAGATCTCCCTCGACCGGAATGGCCGAGTGATCGCGATGACCGGGTAGCCCCGGGGCGATCAACCCGGTGGCAGGCTCTGCTTCACCGAAGTAGGCAGCGTCGACTATCTGCTTGACGTTGATCGCATACTGGATCGCCTGGCGCAGATTTTTGTCCTGAAGCGCGGGATTATCGAGGTTCATACCCAGCCACACGTAGGAAAGGGACGGATACTCTTTGATCGTTGTATTTGCGGGCGGATCCTGCCGATACTGAGCAAGAGAAGAAAGTGTAATCTGAGTAAAGTCCAACCCCCCCGCTTCGTAGGCACGCTCGGCGGTCTTGGTATCATCCATCGGCAAGATACGAATCTCATCGAACCCCGGAGCCGGGCCGGTCCATGCCGGATTGCGCGTCAAACGGACGTACTGATTGGGCTTCCATTCCGCCAGCACGTAGGCGCCGGAGAATACCGGCGGCGTCATGCCGAAGTTGCCCCCATCGTCGGTGGCATCCAGCACCGCTTTCTTGGAGACGATATGCCCGGTCCCATAGGGTAGCGCGATGGTCCAGATGGGTTGAAAAGGCTCCTTGAGCACAATGACCCCCTCGTAGCGACCGGTCACCTCGACATGATCGAGTGGTCCCCAATCGCTCTTGACCGGGCTGTCATGCAATATCGCGCGTTCGAAAGAGAATTTCACGTCCTCGGCAGTGATCTCGCCGTAACCTCCCGAGAACTGCAGCCCCTGCTTCAACTTGAAGCGGATATGGGTATCGTCGACCTGCTCGATTTCCTCCGCCGATTCCAGCTCCCAGTCCCATTCCCGCCCCTCCTTGTAGCGGATGAGCTTGGTGTAGATGCAGTTCATGACATCCACGTTGTAGCCATTCTGATAGAAAGCCGGGTCCAGCGCATCGATATCGGCGTAGGCGCTGAGGCGGAGTGTCTGCCCGCTTTGTGCCCAGATTCGGGAGCCCAGCGGCATCGTCGCCGCAAACAGGCAGGTCGAAGCGGCGCCCTTCAGAAAGGTGCGCCTCCCCAAAGCGGCTGAAGCCATTGATACGGTCTTTGTCTTTGTCATGATCGATTCTCCCTGTCCCACCATGCCACACGAACGGCGAGTGGCTTTATCATCTGCGCCCAATGAGAGACGGCGACTTTATACGCACGACTCGTGGCTGGGCGAGGTTTCACTTCAAACTGCCGAAATCATGCAAAGTCTCGCGGGATTTCACAGTCCCAAGTCTGTTCGTGAGCTATCTCGCCACGCTCTCGAGCGACCAGTCTGGCGCGGATGTAGAAATGACTCGGCGTTGCAGTAAATTCGGTTTCGGTTCTGCTTTCGACACACCAAGCGTCGCGCGACATTAGCTGATCGGAGACGATACAGGCGCGAAAGGATGACCAATCTTTTTCTTCGAAGGCGTAGGTTTCCCGCGTACTCGAAGCGATCGTCAAATCATTGTCCTCGATTCGTATGACGCCAGCGTCATCGGTAATTTCCACGCGCACGCTTCCATTAGCAAGATCATCGATTATCCGCCAATCGCAGTGTGGCCCCGACAACGTATCCGCCGCCATCGGCGGCGCGCCTATAGGGTCGCCCAGATCACGGGGTGTCGGCTCTGTGGGATTATCGCGGCGAACCGGCAATACCAATCTTGTCGTCTGCAGATTCAGCGCCAATGTGACCGGCTCGGGAGATGGCCACGCCATGGGGAAATAGCTGGTGGAGATCGCCAGACGCAGTCGATGTCCAGTGCGAAACGATTGGGCGACGTGTTTGAAAGGCACGCTGACGCGGTAGCTTTCTCCCGGCACCAACGCTTCGGGATACTCGTGGCTGTTACGATGCGTCAGGTTAAGCAGTCCGTAGCTGACTCGAGTAGCACTACCAGAGGGTGCTACATCACTCAGCCTGACAGCGACCTGCGCCACCGGCTTGTCCACCGAGAACGTGAGTTCCAGCGCGGCATCGCCAACGATGTCGAGTGACGTCTCGAGCGGCGCGGTCTCGAACGTGAGGCTGCCCGCATCATCACGACGCTGATCGACCGGCTGATCACCGGGATTGGCATAGGAGCACCACTTTCCCCCCATGAGCCCAACCCAAGGCGGCGATGAATGGGTGACCGTCTCCGACTGACGTGGCGCGCCGTCGGCCACCAAGTCACCATTGGCGCTTAGCGCGAAAACTTTCGACACGATGTTAGCCGACGGCCAAGCGGGCTCTTCTATCCAACGTCCGGCACGCGTCTCGTAGTGGCTGGCGGGCTCCGCATGGTCCTGCAGATAGAATCGCAAGGCAGGCTCGTCCATGATGCCGGTCTCACGCCCCTTGAGCCAATGATCCCACCAGCGCAGCTCTTCGTTGTTCCAGTCGATCGCCGGCCCGGGGCTCCCTAGGTGAGGATATTTGTGCGCCCAGGGTCCAATGAGCCCTTTTTTGGGTCCTTGCAGTGTTTCCATGAGCCGGAAGACTGTCCGACAATAGCCGTCAGCCCAGCCGCTGACCGCGTAGACCGGCACATCGATACGACTGATATCCTCACAGACCGAACCATGTTTCCAGAAAGCATCGCGCCGTTGGTGCTCGGTCCAGTTCTGAAGCCACATTCCGGAGCCCGTGAGTCGATCCATCCATAGCCGACGCCATTTATCGCCCACGAGCTCAGGGTCGGGAGGCAAGGTATTGATCGCGAACATGTGAGATGCCCACGAAATCTGATCGATCAGCAGGGTCCCCCCCATGTAGTGGACATCATCAGCGTAGCGATCATCCGTGGACGACAGCGATACCACGGCTTTCAACGCCGGAGGGCGTTCAGCAGCAATCTGGAGACCATTGAAGCCGCCCCATGAGATGCCCACCATGCCAACGTTACCGTCGCACCACGGCTGCGCGGCCAGCCAGGCGATGACATCACAGCCATCCTGAATCTCCTGTGCGGTGTACTCGTCTTCCATCACACCTTCGGATTCGCCGGAGCCGCGGATGTCCACACGTACGTAGGCATAACCGCGAGCAGCGATGAAGGGTGCCCGAACGGCGTCCCGGGACAGCGTGTTGTCACCCTTGCGATAGGGCAGATATTCCAGAATTGCAGGAACAGACTTTCCATGCAGCGGTCGCCACATGCGTGCGGCAAGCCTACAACCATCCGGCATAGGAATTTCCAGATGGAGGGTTTCTGCGACCTCGAAAAGAGATGAAGAACTTGGATCCATGACTTGCCAGTCCTGACTACGGGTTCCAATGCAGAGTGTCACTGTCAGGACTTTCGCTTCAATTTCGCCCCCTTCGCTACTTGACACTCTCCCCGCTTCGTTTAGCTTATAACCATGACTAATAATACTTTTTCAGCTAATCTTGGCTACGCTTGCGGTTTCTACCCATCGATCGCTTACGTTTGCCGCCGAATTGGCATCAACAGGCAGCAATTCAACAAATATCTGGCCGGCACGGTTCGCCCATCGCGCTACAACATGCGACGCATCAGTGACTTCTTCGGCGTCACCGAAGCCGAGCTATTGAGCGAACCCACAGGCTTCACCGAACTGTTCTCTCTACGCCGCATACCGAAGCCTGCCCACCAAGACGATATCGTCGTACCGAGTTACCAACGACTATCACGACTTTCCGCACCGCTAGATCGCTACTGCGGTAGCTATTTCCGCTACTTCTATTCGTTCAGCAATCCAGGTTACGTCATGCGCTCTTTTGCACGCCTTGAGCGTAAAGATGAGGCCTATCTGTGGAAAAACATCGAACGGGAGCTCAATCCCGATACAGGTACGGCTGAGATAGCAAAATACGAGGGAGTCGCCCTTTTTCTCGGCGAGCGGATCAATATCATGGAATACGAAACCCTGCTGGCCAGTTCCATCACCCAGATGATCCTCTACCCTTCGTATCAAGCCGGGATTGACTACCTGCTTGGGCTTCAGACCGGCGGGCCAATCAAGCGTGGCAGAATGCCGGCAGCATCCAGGGTTGTACTGCAATATCTTGGCGAGAATGTCGACACGCGACGCGCGCTTAGGGAATGTGGTCTGATGTGCCCAGAAGCCGTCGCGCCAAGGATTGCAGGCCTGCTCGACAATCGCGTATCCGCGGATAGCTGGGTCTTTGAAGTGGAACAGCAGTGAACCGCAACTGCCATTGGCTTAGAGTCACGTTTGATTCGATCGCAATGAAAATACCGCATCGCCGATTCAGTGGAGTTCCGTGGCCGCGCTATCGATTCATATGCGGCCACGAGGGCAGTTATTCCAGCTGAAACGAATAAACGTTGCCGATGCCCAGTAGCTGCGTCAGCTCGTCCAGGGCGGTCAGCGATTCTTGGACGAGTTGCGGGTCGGCGAGGTCCTCGGGCGCCAGCCGGTCACGATAATGCCGCTCGACCCAGGCCGTGAGGTCGCCATGCAGGGCCTCGTCGAGCAACACCCGGCCACCCAGCGCCTGGCGTTCGGCCGACGAGAGCGCGACGCGCAGGCGCAGGCACGCCGGGCCGCCACCGTTGCGCATGCTCTGCTTGACGTCCTTGACCAGCACCTCGCTGATCGGGTTGTACCCCGCCAGCAGCAGGTCCTGAATCGTCCGCCACACAGTTTCGTTCTCCTGACACTCGCCGGGCACGACCAGCGTCATGCTGCCGTCGGGGTTGGAGAGCAGCTGCGAGTTGAACAGGTACGTCGACACCGCATCCTCGAGGCTGACCGCCTCGCTCGGCACTCGCACCGGAATCAACGGCGATGCCATCCGCGCGCGCAGCGCGTCCAGCGTGGCGTCTTCATCCCGAAACGCCATGTCGTGATAGAGCAGCACCGGACCATTGCCGACGGCGATGACGTCGTTATGGAAGACACCGGCGTCGATGGCCTCGGGGTTTTGCTGGGCGAACACCGTCTGCGCGTCGCTCAAGCCATGCTGCCGCGCGATCGCCTGACTGGCCTCCAGGGTCTGGCGCGCGGGATAACGCGTGGGGCCGTGTTGCCCGCCGAATGCCTGGCGGCCGTAGACGAAAAGATGCACGCCGGGCTCGCCATGCGCGCCGCTCAACCGGGTATGATTGGCCGCGCCTTCGTCGGAGAAGGCCGGCGTCGCCGGCAGCACCGGGTGATGCGCGAAGTGCGTCTCGTCGCGAAACATCGCCGCCAGCACGCGCGCGGTGGTGCGCGGTTCGAGATAGCGGTGAAAGCTCGATTGCAGGTTCGCGGCGGTGAAATGAACGCGGCCATCCGAGACATCCGCGCTGGGCGTGACGGTCGCCGCGTTGGCCGTCCACATCGACGAGGCCGAGCACACCGCGCGCAGCAATTGTGGGGCTTCCTGGGCCGCTCGCGCCAGCACGCTCGCGTCGTCACCGGTGAACCCGAGATCGCGCAGCGCGCCCAGGTCGGGGCGTTGCTGGGGCGGCAACACGCCCTGCGCGTAGCCGGCCTCCATCAGCGACTTCATCTTGTCGAGCCCCTGCAACGCCGCCTCACGCGGGTTGGCCGTGAGCCCGCCATGGCGCATCGAGGCCACGTTGCCATGCGCCAATCCGGCGTAGTTGTGGGTCGGCCCCACAAGCCCGTCGAAATTGACCTCGCGTACCTCTTCACTCATAGAACCTTCGCTCATAGCACCACCCCCGGCGGCAGGGTATCGGGCAGGCTAAGCGTCTCGGTTTCCATCGAAGCGACCGGATAGGCGCAGTAATCGGCGGCGTAATAGGCACTCGGGCGGTGGTTGCCGCTATCGCCGATACCGCCGAACGGCGCATCGCTGGAGGCGCCGGTGGTCTGGCGGTTCCAGTTGACGATGCCGGCGCGAATGCGCAGCAGGAAGTCATCCCAGTCGGCTTGCTCACCGCCAATCAGGCCTGCCGACAGGCCATAACGGGTATCGTTGGCCAGAGCAATGGCCTCGTCCCAGTCGTGGTAACGATGCACCTTGAGCAGCGGCCCGAAGTGCTCTTCGTCAGGCACCTCGCAACCGGTGACATCGATCAGTCCCGGCGACAACAGGCTGGTGCCCTCTTCCAGACGGCGCAGTGGCGCCAGTACTCGGCCGCCGCGTGCGACGAAATCGTCTTGGGCTGCCAGCAGGCCATCCGCCGCCTCGACACTGGCCAATCCCGCATAGAACGGCGCCGGCTCGCTGAATGGCCCCGCCACGCGCAGCGCGCCAATGGCACGTACCAGCGCTTCGAGCAACGCATCACCCGCCGCGCCGTGGGGCACGATCAAGCGTCGCGCGCAAGTGCAACGCTGTCCGCCGGAGGCGAACGCCGACTGCAGGATCGACAATACCGCCGCGTCCTGGTCCGGCACGTCCTTGACCACCAGTGGGTTGTTGCCGCCCAGCTCCAGCGCCAGGATCTTGTCGACCTGGCCGCCGAACTGGCGATGCAGCAGCCCGCCGATCTTGGCGCTGCCGGTGAACAGCAGACCGTCGATATCGGCGCTGCCGGCCAGCGCCTGGCCGACCTCGGCCGCGCCCTGCACCAGGTTGATCACGCCGTCGGGCAGGCCCGCCTCGAGCCAACACTGCAACGTCAGATCGGCGGTCATCGGCGTCTGCTCGCTGGGCTTGAAGACCACCGCGTTGCCGGCCAAAAGCGCCGGGACGATATGCCCGTTGGGCAGATGCCCGGGGAAGTTGTATGGACCGTATACCGCCAGCACACCATGCGGGCGGTGGCGCAGCACCGCACGGCTGCCGCCGACATCCCGCGCGCGTTCGCCGGTGCGCTCGTGATAGGCGGTGATCGAAATTGCCACCTTGCCGATCATCGCGCCGATCTCGGTACGCGCTTCCCACAGTGGCTTGCCGGTTTCATGCGCGATGCTCGTCGCCAGCGCCTCGCGATTGGCTTCCAGACGCTCGCGGAAGCGCTCGACCACGGCCTGACGTTCTTCGAAACTGTGACGCGCCCAGGCGGGAAACGCCTTCCGTGCGCCGGCGACCGCCGCCTCGACCTGGGCCGCGCTGGCCGCGCTGGCACTCCATAGCGTCTCGCCGGAGACGGGATCGGTCTTGTCGAAACGCGCGGCATCACCCTCGACCCAGGCGCCGTCGATCAGCAACTGCTGTTTGGCTTGCATAATGCTCTCCTTGGCACCGCGCGCCACGCCCGCGATGCAACTCATATGAAGGCGCCGACTCAGGTCTCGAGCAGGCGCAAGCGGTCGCCCGCACCGACGTCGAGACGCCGAGCCTCATCCACGCTCAACGTAAGCACGCCATCCGCGCTGGGCCCGCGCCCGATCCAGGCGGCCCGAAATTCGCTAATGTTCGATGTCGCTACCAGCCAGGTCGGGCGTTCGACACTGGCGGCCTCGTCCACGATTTCCACGGGATAGGACGCCGAGTCGCGCACCGCGCGTACATCATCGATATAGGCCTCCACCGTGGGACCACCATCGAAGATGTCGATGTAGCCTTCCCAGCGCAGCCCTTCCTTCTTGAGCATTTCCAGCGCCGGACGGGTGTGCTCGTGAACCGCACCGATGCAGGCCCGCGCTTCTTCGGAAAGAAACGGCGTGTAGATCGGGAACTTGGGCATCAGCTCGCCGATGAAGCTCTTCTGTCCGAGGCCGGTCAAACGGTCGGCTTCATTGAAATTCATGGGGAAGAAGTGGCTGCCCAGGCACTCCCAGAACGCACTGGTGCCGTTCTCGTCGAAACGCCCGCGCATCTCGGCGAGCACCTTGTCGGGGAAGCGATCGCGGAACTCGGCGATAAACAACCAGCGCGCCTTGGACAGCAAGGCGCCGTTGCGATCGCGCCGGTATTCGGGGCGCAGATACAGCGAGCAGACTTCGGCGTCGCCGGTATGATCGGAGCTGAGAAACAGCGTATCGATGGTGCGATGCAAGTCGAGCTGCACCGATGAATGCGCCAGAGTGCCCAGGCGATAGTTGTAGAACGGCACTTCGCGGCCGACCTGCGCCTCGATGGCGCAACATCCGGCCAACTCGCCGTTGATATCGTCTTCGAGTACGAAGAAATACAGTCGGTCGTCGATGGCGCTGCGCTCCTCGAAGGCGCTGACCGCGTGCTCGATCTTGGCAGCGAGGAAGTCGCGATTGTCGGGCAACGAGGTGAACCCCACGCCGGTCTGCCAAGCCAGGGCTTGCAGCTCGTCGATATCGCGGCGTTCGATGGGTCGAATGCGCATCAGGTTTCTCCCTCGTCGAACTCATCCAGAACGGTGGGCAATGCCAAGGGCGCGGCCAGGACCGCGCGGCCTTCCTCGACGCCCAGCAATTCGGCATGCTCGGGCGTGAGCATCAACTGCCCGGTGGGCGACAGCGCATAGCGCGCCACCAGACAACGAAAGCCACCCAGTTGCTGATTGGCGATCAACGCCGGTTCGGCATCCGGGAGCACGTTGCCCGGGCGCAAGCGCACCGGATGCCAGCTGGCCTGACGCACGCTCTGCAGACGGTCGCGCTCGCCGCGCACCACCGGCCCACCATCGAAGATATCCACGTGCCGCGAGCGTACGAAGCCTTCACCAAGCATTTCCTCGAGCGCACCCTCGTGATCAGGATGCTCGCGGCCGATGGCGGCGCGCGCCTGGGGCGTGAGCAAGGGCAGGTAGAGCGGGAATTGCGGCATCACCTCGGCGATGAAGCTCTTCGAGCGTACCCCGGCCAACAGGTTGATCTCCTGAAAGCCACGCGCGAAGAAGTGCCGCCCGACGCTGTTCCAGAACGGCGACTCGCCGTGGGCGTCGAGATAGCCCGGGAAGGCCACGGCCAGAATCGACGCAAAGCGCTCGGGATACTGCGCGATGAACATCAACCTCGCGCGCCGCAACAGACTCTCCGCGCTGGTGCCCTTGTAACGGGCGTCCAACGACAGCGCGCATAACAACGTGGTCTCGGAGGTCTCGTGCGACAACGACAGCGTCTGCACCTCGCGGCGCACGTTGAGCTGCTGCGAGGCGTGAATCAGCGTTTCCTGACGGTAGGTGTAGTAGGCATCCATGGCGCCCGCCTGGGCGCGAATGCTGGCGGTCCCCACTACTTCGCCAAGCTCGAGATCCTCGAGCACGAAGGTATAGGCCTCGTCATCGGGAAAATCGACCTCGCGCGCCAGGGCCCGCGTCGAGCGTGCAATACGCTCCTCGAGGCGGTCGCGATGCGCCGGCAGATTAGTCAAACGCGGCGTGGCACTGCCCGCCAGGCGCTCCAGTGCCGGCAAGTCGCGGGGTTGAACGGGGCGAACGACAAGCATGGCAATGTCTCTCGGTTGCGGGTTCATGCGTCCTGCACGAAGCGCGCCACGGCGCGTTCCAGACGGGCCATCCCTTCACGCACTTCCGTCTCGGAGATCACTAGCGACGGCGCCATGCGCAGCACGTTGGGGCCGGCGACCAGCGCCATCAGGCCTTCGTCCATGGCCAGCGGCAGGATTTCCTTGGCACGCCCTGCGTAGGCCGGTGCCATCTCGGCCCCGAGCAACAGGCCCAGGCCACGCACTTCCTTGAAGATGCCGTACTCGCGATTGATCGCTTCGAGGTGCTCCTTGAACAGCGCATGACGATGCATCACACCTTCCAGGACTTCCGGGGTATCGATGGTTTCCACCGCCGCCAGGGCCACCGCGCAGGCCAGCGGATTGCCGCCGTAGGTAGAACCGTGGGTGCCCACCGCCAACGACGGTGCCACACGATCGGTGGTCAGCATCGCGCCGACCGGGAAGCCGCCGCCCAGTGCCTTGGCCGTGGTCAGGATGTCGGGGGTTACGCCGTAATGCATGTACGCATAGAGATGCCCGCTGCGGCCCACGCCCGATTGCACTTCATCGAACACCAACAGCGCCTGATGCTCGTCGCACAATGTGCGCAAGCCGTTCAGGAAGTCGGGGTCGGCCGGCACCACGCCGCCCTCGCCCTGCATCGGCTCGACCACCACGGCACAGGTCTCGTCGTCGATCAGCGCGCGGACGCTGTCGAGGTCGTTGTACACGGCATGTTCGATACGCCCGGGAATCGGTCCGAAGCCTTCGGAATACTTGGGCTGACCACCGACGCTGACCGTAAACAGGGTGCGGCCGTGGAACGACTGGCGGAAGGAGATGATCTTGTCCTTGTGCGCGCCGACGTTGTCGTACGCCCAGCGCCGGGCCAGCTTGAAGGCTGCTTCGTTGGCTTCACCGCCGGAGGAACAGAAGTACGCCTTGTCGGCAAAAGTACGCTCGACCAACGACTTGGCCAGGGCCAGCGCCGGCTCGTTGGTATAGACGTTGGACAGATGCCAGACCTTGTCGGCCTGTTCCTTGAGCGCCGAGACCAGCGCGGGATGACAATGCCCCAGCGCGTTGACCGCGATGCCGCCGGCGAAATCGATGTATTCGCGCCCGTCCTGGTCCCACAGACGGCTGCCTTCGCCGCGCACCGGAATCGTCCGCTGCGGAGAATAGTTGGGCACCATATAGCGGTCGAAATCGTCGCGGGTCGGTGACTGGGACATCGTGTTGGTCCTCCTGGGTGGGTCAACGAATACGGTAGGCTGGCATTGAGTATACGAGGAGGGGCGGTCTCGGGTCTTTCAGCGATGTGACGACGAATTATGAAAAGAGGTTGAGTTTTGTCGTCCACGCCCCGACTCATTTATTTGCAGGCTCATGGTCACGTCATCGCGACGTGAAGAGCCACATCGGACATACGAGGCGCTACAAGGAGACGCACCATGCAGATCGATCTCAGCGGAAAATCCGCCATCGTCACCGGTTCCACCGCCGGCATCGGCTTCGCCATCGCCCAGGGGCTGGCCGAGGCCGGCGCCGAGGTCACGCTCACCGGCCGCACCCAGGAGCGAGTCGACAGCGCGGTACAAACGTTGAAAGCCGATGTCTCGGGTGCAAAGGTGTCCGGCGTCGCCGCCGATCTGGGCAGTGCCGAAGGCTGCCAGGCGCTGATCGACGCGCGCGCGGATACCGATATTCTGATCAACAATGTGGGGATTTTCGGGCCGCAGGATTTCTTCGAGATCGACGATGACACTTGGGAGCAATTCTTCCAGGTCAACGTGATGAGCGGCGTGCGGCTGTCGCGTCACTATGCCCAAGGCATGAAGGCGCGCGGCTGGGGACGCATCCAGTTCCTGTCCAGCGAGTCGGCACTGAATATTCCCGCCGAAATGGTCCACTACGGCATGACCAAGTCCGCCGTGCAGTCGATCTCGCGCGGGCTGGCCAAGGTGCTGGCCGGTAACGGCGTCACCGTCAACGCGGTGCTGCCCGGGCCGACGCGCTCCGAAGGTGTGGTCAACATGATCGCCCAAATGGCCGAGCAGGAAGGCGTATCCCAGGAAGAAATGGAAGCGCGTTTCGTCAAGGAGAACCGGCCCAGTTCGATCATCGGCCGTCTCGCCACTCCCGAGGAAGTCGCCAACATGAGCGTCTACGCGGCCTCCCCCCAGGCCAGCGCGACGACCGGCGCGCCCCTGCGCGTAGAAGGTGGAATCGTCGATAGCATGGCGTAATGGAACTCGCACGGCCCGACATCCCGGGCCGTGCCTGCACCTCGCTGCGAGCCCATCCTCGTATGGACGCCCTGCCGGCAACGTGCTAAGACGGCGTTATGCCCTTGTCGGAGCGCCACGTCATGCTCAACACGACCGCCTGGAACCGTCTGCGCTATTCACTTTATGCGCCGCTCTACGACTTGGTGGTCGCGCGTGCGTCCCAGCGCGCGCGACGCCTGGCGTTGGGCGGCGTGCATTGGCGCCAGGGTCAGCGCGTACTGCTGATCGGCGCTGGCACGGGGCTCGACCTGCCATGCCTGCCACGCGATATCGAAGTGCACGCCATCGATATCTCGCCGATGATGATTACGCGTCTCGAGGCGCGTGCCGAGCGTCACGGGCTGGACGTCATCGCCGCGGCGATGGATGCTGCACGGCTGGCTTATCCCGATGCGCATTTCGACGTGGTGGTGATGCACTTGGTCGTCGCCGTCATGCCTGATCCTGAAGCCGGGCTGCGCGAGGCGCACCGCGTGCTGGTGGAAGACGGTCAGTTATGCGTGATGGACAAGTTCCAGAGCGATGCCCGCCCCGCCGGGTGGTGTAGACGCCTGGTGAACGTGGTGACCTCATTTCTGGCCACCGACATCACACGTCAGGCACGGCCGCTTCTGGAAGGCAACGGGTTCGTCATCGAGCACGACACACCGGTGATGATGG
The DNA here is from genome assembly GCF_033052815.1 of Chromohalobacter sp. HP20-39. Classification (NCBI taxonomy): domain Bacteria; kingdom Pseudomonadati; phylum Pseudomonadota; class Gammaproteobacteria; order Oceanospirillales; family Halomonadaceae; genus Chromohalobacter; species Chromohalobacter sp. HP20-39. The sequence goes on from NZ_JAWHTP010000001.1 coordinate 509,849, forward strand.
GTTCGCTGTTTCGCGCGTTGCTGGCCCGCAAGGCGTAACCGGAGCGATACGCCGACTTTTCATAAGACACGCCGGCTTTTAACAAAAGCCTAAAGCGACTTGCTGAGCCTGACGCGTGGCAAGCGTTCGCCACCTCGTGCCACCCAATCCTCGCCCTGATGCGCCCAATCGCGACGCACCAAGGCATCCGCCAGCACCAGGCTGGCCTCGATTCGCATGCACCTCACACCGCGTTGCTGGAGCTCGCCCTCGGCGAGCTCCAGCAAGCGGCTGCCCACGCCCCGTCCGGCCAGCGAGGGCCACACGTAAAGCGTCTCAATACGCCCGGCACCGGGATCGAGCTCGCAAAACCCGACGCAACGCCCGTCACAGACCGCCACCAGCGTGGGGTAAAGCACCTGGCGTGCCGCCCAAGCCTCAGCATCGCGTGGCAGCGCCATGACCCATGCCTCGCGTTGCGCCAGCGTGTAATAACCGGCGGCACCCTGCATCACGGCATGGTGAAACACTTCCGCCTGGTCGGCGGCATCGCGCGGCGTGGCCGCTCGATAGACGATTCGTTCGATCACCGTTGCCTCCTGAAAATGGCATGCCTGGCGGGTCACTCCGCAAGCGCCCAAACCGCCATGGTGAGGGGCACCACGCAGCCTACACAAGGCCCGGCCCAAGCGCTACGCTCGCATGTCTCGCCGCATGGGCCGGCATTGGGCATAATGCCACGATGACCGATCGCGACTTCCCCTCTTCCGAGATATCGGACACGTTCACGCTCACGCCCATCGGACGTATCGCCAGCGACTATCCGGACAAGTTCGGCATTCCGCGCCAACCGGGGCTGGCCAGTGCCGCGCGGGCGACGCTAACGCTTACACCGCCGTTCGACGATCCGCTCACTGTGCGCGGCCTGGATACCTTCAGCCATCTCTGGCTGACTTTCGTCTTCCATCAAAGCCCCGCGCGCTGGACGCCGCTGGTACGCCCACCGCGCCTGGGCGGCAATGCCAAGCAAGGCGTCTTCGCCACGCGCAGCACGCATCGCCCTAACCGTCTGGGGCTGTCGTTGGTCGAACTGGTAAAGGTCGACACCCGCCACGGCGTGACACTGCATCTGCGCGGACACGATCTCGTCGACGGCACGCCCGTGCTCGATATCAAGCCGTACCTGGCCTGGGCCGAAGCACTTCCCGAGGCACGCAGCGGCTTCGCTCCCGCGCCACCACCATCGCTGCCGGTGACGTTCTCGGCCGCTGCCGAAGCGGCCCTGCTGATGCGTCGTGACGGCGACTCATTGCGTGAATTGATTCGCCAGGTGTTGGCTCAGGATCCGCGCCCCGCATACCACAAGAACGCGCAGCATGCGTCCGAGCGCCACTACGGCGTGCGCCTGCGCGACGTGGACGTGCACTTCCACCCCAGCACGCCCAGCGACATCGACGCGATGCATGTGGCAGACATCGTCGTGGCGCCTTCTCCCGCGTGAACGACATCGGGGCGCCTTTGGGCGCCCCGATGGGGATAGGCCGGCGATGCGCGGCGATTAGAACGTGATGCCGATCCGCCGTCCGACTTCTTCATAGGCTTCGATGACACCGCCCAATCCCTGGCGGAAGCGGTCCTTGTCCATCTTCTCACGGGTGTTGGCATCCCACAGGCGGCAGCCGTCCGGCGAGAACTCGTCGCCCAGGGTCACCTGGCCGTCGAACATACCGAACTCGAGCTTGTAATCGACCAGCAGCATGTCACCGTCGAGAAACAGCTGCTTGAGGACCTCGTTGACCTGGAACGTCAGCGTTTTCATGGTCGCCAGTTGCTCGGGCGTTGCCCAGCCGAACGTCTCGGCCAGCGACTCGTTGATCATCGGGTCGCCGTTGGCGTCGTCCTTGAGGAACAACTCGAAGGTCGGTGGCGTCAGCGTCTGGCCTTCCTCGACGCCGAGCCGGCGTACCAGCCCACCCGCGGCCACATTGCGCACCACGCACTCGACGGGAATCATCTCGAGGTTCTTGACCACGCACTCGTCGTCGGAGAGCAGCGTCTCGAAATGCGTCGGAATACCCGCGGCCTGGAGCTTTTCCATGATGAAGGCATTGAACTTGTTGTTGACCATGCCCTTGCGCGCCAGCGACTCCTTCTTCTTGCCATCGAAGGCGCTGGTATCGTCGCGGAAGTGCAGGATCAAACGCTGCGGGTCATCGGTGCGGTAGACGGACTTGGCCTTGCCCGCGTACAGCTCGTCACGTTTTTCCATGGGGTCTCCACAATGGCCCCCGAGGGGCCGGCTGGCTCTTGTCTGAGCGCGGATCGCACGACCCGCGACGTATTCAAAGGCTATTCAAGGTGTCTCTACGATGCTAACGACGCAAGGCCTCAACTCAAGCGATGCTCTGCCAGGCGAAGCCGTGTTCCTGCGCCGAGACCAGCAACCGCGACTCATCGCCGGACAACAACGGCGTTAGTGCCTCCAGCGCCAATTCGGGGTGGTTGTTCTCCTCCGAGATATGCGAACACACGATACGCTGCAGACGATCCAGCCCCAGCCGCGTCAGAAGCTCGGCGGCCTGGACATTGGCCAAGTGCCCCCAGTGACCGCCTACCCGCCGCTTGAGGTTGTGTGGATAAGGGCCGACATCGAGCATGTGACGATCGTGATTGCACTCCAGAATCAATGCATCACAGCCTCGGAACGCATCGATGACGTGTTCACTGGGATGGCCGAGGTCGGTGAGCACGCCCAGATGACGGCCATGCGCTCGAAACCGAAATTGCACCGGCTCGCGCGCATCGTGCGGCACCGTCACCGCCTCGATCTCCAGCCCCTTGATCGCGAAGCGTGACTGAGGTACCACCCACTCATGACGCGGCACCTCTCCCAGGCGTCCCGAGAGCCAGGTCCCGACGGTCAGGTAGACCGGCAGTGCATAGCGTCGCGCCAGGGGCCCCACACCACGAATGTGATCGCCATGCTCATGAGTGAGCAAAACGGCATCGAGCTGGCGGGGATGCAGACCGAACTGTGCAAGACGACGCTCCGCCTCGCGCATACCGAAGCCGCAATCCACCAGCACATGCGTTTCACCGTCGCTGACCAACGTAGCGTTGCCCTTGCTGCCGCTGCCCAGCGACGCAAAACGCAGCGCCGGCGACGCGGACCAATCCGTCATGCCATCCGGCATCTCAGCGCAAGGTCGCCGCCACGGCACCGAGCACTTCACGGGCAGTGCCAGGGGCCACCTCGCCGCCGTCTTCACCGCTGACGATGACTCGTGTCGTCTTCTGATCCGTCGCATTGACATCGAGGCGATAGCGCTGTGTCGTTTTATCGCCACCGAACCAATCGAGCCAGTCGAACCAGCCGGCGTCGTCCTCGCGGGGGGTATACTCGATCACGAACTGACCGGCGCTACGATTCTGGTCGACCAGTGTGCCGCGCTCGTCCTCGAAGTTGTTCTCCAACTGATAACGCAGTTCCGGCCAGGCACGTTCAAGATTCAGCGCCAGCTCGAGCTGCCACTCACCATCCTGATTCACCAACCGTACACGGTCATCACTGGCAAGCGGTTGCGCTGCTAATGAGACACCGGCCTGATCGCCAGCGTTAGCGCTCAGATAGCGCTGCAACGCATCGAGGCACCGGACTTCGTTGGCGCTGTCTTCACAGCGCACTTCACTGGTGCCGCTGCGAAGCCCCTGGAGAACACGCAACGTTCCCAGGCCTGTCTCGAGACGCCCGCTATCGGCATCAGCACTCTCGATATTCGCTCCCTGCGCAGAGACGAAGCCCTGCAACATCGGCCAGACACCACCCGGCGCGGCATTGACGACCAACCAACGCTCATCGCCGGCCTCGCGGGACTCAACGAACGCCGCATCGGCTGCCTGGCCGGACGCCAAGGGACGTGGACGCGGCACGTCGAATTCCTCGTCCGTAGACGCGAAATCACTCTCGGCGTCGGGCACCGGCATGGCGTTCTGGTAACGAGACGGGGCGCGCGAGTCCGGCAGCGTCACTGGTTCGACCATCTCGGCATCGACATACTCAGTGTTACGGTCGTAATAAAAACCGGAACGACTACAGCCACTTACGACCAGAGTGGCGCCAATGATCAGCGGCATCCATTTAAGGACGGGTTTCATGCATCCACCTTCTTTATGCGTTGGTTGGCGTCGCAGAATGCCGCTAACGCCGATAAGCGTTCAGGCTCCCTTGACGCCTCGCGACGGTTTGTCAGCTTTCGGTCACACCCGCGAGCTGCAATGCTTCGCTCACGGTGGAGTGATACTTGTCGGATAGCCAAGTCATCGGTAGGCGAATGCCCTGCTCCGCCAGGCCCATGCGATGGAGTGCCCATTTCACGGGAATCGGATTGGCCTCGACGCCAAGCGCGGTATGCAACGGCATCAGGCGCGTGTTGATCTGATGCGCGCGCTCGTCGTCCCCGGCCACGGCGGCCTCGCACAGCTCGTGCATGGCACGCGGTGCGACGTTGGCACATACCGAAATGTCGCCATGGCCGCCCATCAGCATGAAATCGCACGCCGTGGGGTCGTCACCGGAATACAAGGCGAAGCCGGTATCCTTGAGACGCTCGACCAGTTCCTCGGCGCGCTCCAGGTTGCCGGTGGCATCCTTGAGCCCTACGATGTTCTCGATCTCGGCGAGACGGAACACGGTCTCGTTGTAGATATCCGAGCAAGTGCGACCGGGCACGTTGTAGAGAATGACCGGCAAGCCGCCACCTTCGGCGACGGCTTTGAAGTGCTGGTAAAGCCCTTCCTGCGTAGGCTTGTTGTAGTAAGGGGCCACCGACAAGCAGAGGTCCGCGCCGACTTCGCGTGCGTAACGTGCCAGTTCGACCGCCTCCGAGGTGGCATTGGCGCCAGTGCCGGCGATGACCGGGACACGGCCGTCGACTTCCTCGACGACACAGCGAATGACGTCGAAATGTTCGGCGAACGACATGGTGGTCGGCTCACCGGTGGTTCCCGCCGCGACGATGGCATCGGTGCCGTTGTCGAGATGAAATCCCACCAGGCGACGCAGCGCCTCCCAGTCGATATCGCCACTGACCTTCATCGGTGTCGCCAAGGCGACGATGCTGCCTGTGATCATGCTGCAGTGCTCTCCTGTGAATCGGGCCAGCGTGCCGCCGGCATGCGCGGGCGATAAAATGGGCGTACCGCTAACCGGGCGTTTCATACGCCGGACCGGCCTTTTTCGTCATGCTGTCGATCAGCATCAAATGGTACTCAGCCAGCTTCATCCTGTACAGAAGCGGCGTGCTTTGACACGCGCGCATGCCTGACATGTAATCTTGATCGCCTAGGTTCAGACAACGACAGCTTTCATATCATCACTCGAGGAGACCGTAATGAGCGTCAGCATCGGCCAACACGTACCCGACTTCAGCGCCCCGGCAACGGGCGATACGCAGATCACGCTTTCCGAACTCCGAGGTCGCCAGGTGGTGATCTATTTCTACCCCAAGGATAGTACGCCGGGCTGTACCACCGAAGGCGGCGATTTTCGTGACCACAAGGCCGACTTCGATGCCGCCAATACCGTCATTCTCGGTGTCTCGCGAGATGGGCTGCGTGCCCATGAGAACTTCAAGACCAAGCAAGGGTTCAATTTCGAATTGATTTCCGACAAGGACGAAGCACTATGCCAACTCTTCGATGTCATCAAACTCAAGAAGCTCTATGGCAAGGAACACCTGGGCATAGAACGCAGCACCTTCCTGATCGACACTGACGGCAAGCTGGCGCGTGAATGGCGCAAGGTGAAGGTCAAGGGCCACGTCGAGGAGGTACTCGACGCCGCCCGCGAACTCAATGCGGCCTCCTGATCACTATTCCGCAGGGGGAGAGCGCAGGTCTGGGTCGCGCACACCGCGCGGCCAGGCATACACCAACGCCTTGAGCAAAGTCGCCAACGGAATCGCGAAGAACACGCCCCAGAACCCCCAGATACCGCCGAAGAACAGCACCGCGAGGATGATCGACACCGGATGCAGGTTAACCGCTTCGGAGAATAGAATCGGCACCAGCACATTGCCATCCAATGCCTGCAGGATCGCGTACGCGACCAGGACATAGGCCAACTGCTCACTGATACCGAAGTGGAAACCCGCCACCGCCGCCACCGGCAGCGTCGCCACCGCCGCGCCGATGTACGGCACCAGCACCGACAAACCGACGACCAGGGCCAGCAAGGTGGAATAGGGCAACCCGAACGCCCAGAAGGTAATGAACGCCGCCACGCCCACGATCAAGATCTCGATCGCCTTGCCGCGAATGTAGTTGGCGATCTGGTCGTCCATTTCATGCCAGATGCGCGTCATCAGGACGCGCTTCTTGGGAAGCAGGGACAGCAGGAACAGCGTCAGGCGCTCACGGTCCTTGAGCAGGAAGAACACCAGAATCGGCACCAGCACCAGATAGACGATCATACCCAATAAATTGCCCAACGACGCCAGCGACAGTGTCAAGGCCCGTTGCCCGAGCTGGGTCGCCTCGCGCCCGGCGGTGGCGACCCAATCCTCGATCTGATTCGGCGTGATCAGGGTCGGGTAGCGCGACTGCAAGCCATCCAGCCACACCTGGCCACTGGCGAACATTCGCGGCGCCTCTTGCACCAGCTCCACCATCTGGTTCCAGACCAGCGGCATGATGATCAGCGCCAGGGCCAATAACGCGCCCAGGAAGATCAAAAACACGACCAGCACCGACAGCAGGCGTGGTAAACCGCGCCGTTCCAGCCACGAGACCACGCCTTCCAAGAGAAAGGCCAACACCAGCGCGGTGAAGAACGGTGCCAGCATCTGGCCCAGGCAGATGACGGCAGCGAAGCCCAGCACCAGAACGATGAGCAAGACAACCGCTTCCTCGTCCGAGAAATAGCGCTCCATCCACCCCTTGAAGAGGCCTTTCATCGTCATTCGGCGCTTCCCCGTTCACCCTTGCGTAACCAATAATGGTAGATGCCGTCTTTTTCTTCGCGCGCCTCTAAGTGGTGCACGCCCTGGGCGGCAAAGCTCTCGAAGTCCTGCCACGAGCCCGCATCGGTCGCCTTCACCTCGAGCAAAGCGCCCACTTCGAGCGTCGACAGAGCTTGCTTGGCCTTGAGTAGCGGCAACGGACAATGCAGGCCACAGGCGTCGAGCACGTGATCGGGTTGCAACGCCATCTGCGTCTCCCAGTGGTTCGATAGTTGAAAACGCCACGATTTAAAGGCACTTTGCCAGTCAGTTCAATGTCGAAGACTACGGTAGCATGGCGTGCATCACGCCGTCGGCCTACCCGCTCCGTCGCGCCATTCAAGAGGATGCCCATGCCACGCCGCTGGACGCTGCTCCCTGCTCTATGCCTGGCTCTGACATTCGGCGCTCCTGCGTCGAATGTTCTGGCACAAGACGATTACGACCTGCCCGAGTTGGGGGGCGCCAGCGCCACCGTTTCCAGCGGCGAAGAACACCGCCTGGGACGCGCTTGGTTGCGCCAGTTCCGCGCCCAGACTGACGAGTGGCAAGACCCCATCGCCAAGGATTACATGCACGGCCTGGTGGCGCGTCTGCTGCCTTATACTGGGGTTCACGACGATATCGTCATTACCTTGGTCGACAGCCGACTGCTCAATGCTTTCGCCGTGCCGGGCGGCGTCGTCGGTGTCAACAGTGGCCTGTTCAGCTTCACCGAGAGTGAAGATGCCTTGGCCTCGGTGATTGCGCACGAACTCGGCCATCTGTCCCAACATCATTTCGCCCGCCGCATGCAGCGTGTGGAAGAAACCCAACTCCCCACCATGGGCGCCATGCTGATCGGCATGGTCCTCGCTGCAGGTGGCGCAGGCGATGCGGGGCTTGCGACTATGGTCGGCACGCAAGCAGCGTTCATCCAGGATCAGCTCGCCTACTCACGGCGCTTCGAGCAGGAGGCTGACCGCATAGGACTAGAGGCCCTGGCCGATGCCGGTTTCGACCCGCAGGCCATGCCCGAGCTCTTCCGCGCCATGCAGCGTCTGGCCAGCCTCCAAGGCGGCAACCCGCCGGAGTTCCTGCTCACGCACCCGGTCACCGAATCGCGCATCAGCGACACCCAGGCACGTGCCAACCAACTGCCTTCGCCCGAGTCGCACCCCAGCACGGCCTTCTCCCTGATTCGCGCACGCGCCCTGCTTGCGCTCCATCGCGACAACCCTGACCAGGCCATGACCCAGCTTCGTCAGGACGACCCTCCCGACGCCGCGATACGCTATCTGCAAGCGCTGATCGATGCCCATAACGGCCATACCGATCAGGCACTCGATGCGATCGACCAACTGAGCGCGGCACACCCGAACCTGTCAATGCTGCCGGCCAGCGCGGCCCAGATAGCGTTCGACGCCGGCCAACGCGATGCAGCCCTGACCCGCGCACGGCGGATTCTGCGTCTGCAACCGGACTACCGCCCAGCGCAGCTCATCGAGGCCGAGGTCCTGCTGCAGCAAGCGCCGCGCCAGGCCTTCGATATCTTGCGCCGCATGAGCGATCAATATCCCGAGGATCCGCAAGTCTTCACCCTGCTCGCGGAAGCCGCCGGTCGCAGCGACCACAATCTGTGGGGCATGCTCGCCCGCGCCGAGCAATTACAGCTGACCGGTCATATCGACCGTGCCATCAAACAGCTCGACATCGCCGAAGAGACGGCACGCGACCAAGGCGACTTCGTCATGGCCAGCCGCTTGGCTGAACGCCGCAAGGCGTATCTGGGGTATCGGCAGGCACTCCAGGACTTCTAGCGCGTGTACGAAAGCTATCTTCAATGACGCGGAATGCGCTCGTCGCGCGGACTGATACCGAAATGGTTACGGTATGCCGTGGAGAAGTGCGCCCCTGAGGAAAACCCCGTGGACAGGGCGATGTCGCCGACCGGCTGCTCGCTGTCACGCAGCAACTGGCGGGCCTTCTGAAGACGCAACTCCAAGTAGTAACGGCTCGGCACCGCCTGCAGATACTTCTTGAACAGCCGCTCCAATTGCCGCCGGGAAATTCCCAGATGTTCCGCCAGCTCGTGGGTGGTCAACGGCTCCTCGATGTTCGACTCCATCAGCGTCACGGCGTCGACCAGGCTCTGCGGTGCATGCGAGAGACGCGCGCGCAGCGGTACATGCTGAGGCTCGTCCGCCATGCGGATGCGCTCGCAGACGAAGTGCTCGGAGACACGCTCGGCCAGCCGCGCGCCGTGCTGCTGCGCGATCAACGTCATCATCATGTCCATCGCCGCCGTACCGCCCCCACAGGTCAGGCGGTCACGGTCGATTTCGAACAACTGATGCGAGACATGCACACCGGGAAAATCCCGCGTGAACGCATCGGCCCCGGCGACGTGCAGCGTGACGCGATAACCTTCCAGCACACCGGCGCGTGCCAGCACCTGGGTGCCGCCGGCAATGCCGCCCAGCATGACCCCACGTGAAGCCAGCCGTTGCAGCCACCCATGCAAGGTCGGGGATTCGCTTGCTGGTGACGGACTCACGCCGCACACCATGAGCATGTCCAGAGGCTGGACATCGCTCCCCGCCACGCTTTCCGGCGTCAACGCCAGCTCCGCAGCGCTTTTCACCGCGCGCCCATCGAGCCCGAAAGTGCGAGGCACATAGAGCCGACGCTCGGCCAACAGGTTGGCGACGTGCAACGGCTCCATGGCGCAGGCCTGCGCCAACAGCGAAAAGCCCGGCAATAGCAGGAACCCCACCTGGCGGGGTGCATCGCGGCGCTCTTCACTCCCTGGCATCGAGCAGCGCCTCCACCATCGCGTCCGTCTCGCGGTCGATGTGCGCGGCGCGCGTGGCGCTCAAAGCTGCACGACGTCGAACTCCACCACGGGATCGACGTCCGCCTCGTAATCGACATCCTCGCGCTCGAAGCCGAACAGTTTGAGAAAGTCGTGCTTGTAACCGGCGTAATCGGTCAGCGTGAAGAGATTGTCGGTGGTTACCTGCGACCAGAGCTCCTTGCACGGTTGCTGTACGTCGTCGCGTAGCTCCCAGTCGTCGAGACGCAGGCGCCCCGCTTCGTCGGTATCCTGCTCTTGTGATGAATACAGACGCTCGGCATACAGGCGGTTGAGCTGATCGATGGTGCCCTCGTGCAAGCCCTTCTCCTTCATGATCTTGTAGACCATCGAGATATAAAGCGGCATCACCGGAATCGCCGCGCTGGCCTGGGTCACCACTGACTTGAGCACCGCCACATTGGCGCTGCCGCCCTCCTCGGACAGGCGCGCGTCGATCTCACTGGCAGCGCGGTCCAAGTCTTCCTTGGCCTTGCCCAGCGCGCCATGCCAGTAGATCGGCCAGGTAATCTCGGTACCGATGTAGCTGAACGCCACGCTGCGTGCGCCCGGCGCCAATACACCCGCCTCATCCAGTGCGTCGATCCACAACTCCCAGTCCTCGCCACCCATGACGGTGATGGTATCGGCGATTTCCTGCTCGGTGGCCGGCTCCACGGACGCCTCGGTGATGGCATCCTTGTTGGTGTCGATGGCCGTGGCGGTATAGGTCTCGCCGATGGGCTTGAGGGCGGAGCGCTTGAGTTCGCCACTGTCAGGCATCTTGCGCACTGGCGAGGCCAGCGAGTACACCACAAGATCGACCTGGCCCAAGTCCTGCTTGATCAACTCGATGGCCTTGGTGCGCGCTTCGTGCGAGAAAGCATCGCCATTGATCGCCTTGCTATACAGACCTTCTTCCTTGGCGAACTTGTCGAACGCCGCCGAGTTATACCAGCCCGCCGTTCCCGGCTTCTTCTCGGTGCCCGGTTTCTCGAAGAAAACCCCAAGGGTCGAGGCTCCGTAACCGAAGGCCGCCGTCACACGAGCAGCCAGGCCATAGCCGCTGGAGGCGCCGATCACCAACACCTTCTTGGGGCCTTTTTCCTGTTCGCTTTGCGGAATATTCGCACGCGTGGTGGCAATCTGCTCGGCGACATTGCGCTCGCAGCCCTTGGGGTGCGTCGTCGTACAGATGAAACCACGAACCTTGGGTTTGATGATCACAGAGGAAACCTCTTTTTTGCTAACGTCATTCGTTGATCGCGGTCGAAACCGCCACGGGGAAACACGCGCCAATGCACGGTTTCTCTATTGTGGGGCATTCTAGCGGGAGATGGCGCCCATGTCCGCACCCCCTTGCCCACCTTGGACGAGTGGCCGAAGATGCCCCTTCACAACGAAGGCTTGAGACATGCACGACCCCAACGACCTTGAAACTCTGCTGGGGCGCCGTGGCGCCCTGTGGTTGGCACTCTCGCCACTGTGGCTCGAGCGCGAACCTCGCGAACATGAATATGCCCGCATGCTCGAGGTAATCGAGACGCAAGGACATACGCCGCAGGAACTGGAGATGATCTATCGGCTGGAGATGGCGCCGGTCATGTCGCGTCGCCAGATGTCGGTGGCAGGCGAATGGCGTGCCTTCGACGAGGACCGCCTGCTGCTCGACCTGGCACGCCACACGCGCCGCCTGAAAGGCTGGCGCAAGGGCTTCTGGTTGCTGTTTTCCGGGCTGACCACAATGATGAGTCGGCCGCGCTTCGACATCTTGATCGAGCGTCTGCATACGACCGCGTCATGAGGCACGCGGGTTTCATGCCGAAAAGGGAATGTCCAGTGCCCGCTCGATGTCCGCCGTCAAACGACGCGGCGAGACGCGTGGCGCGAAGCGCCGAATCACATGGCCATCGCGCCCCACCAGGAACTTGGTGAAATTCCACTTGATGGGAGTGCTGCCCAGTACGCCTGGCGCTTGGCGACGCAGCAGCACGAACAGCGGATGAGCATCACGCCCGTTAACGTGCACCTTCTCCATCACCGGAAAGCTGACCCGGTATTCACGCGCACAAAAGGCACCAAACCCCTCGGCTGACTCCGGTGTCTGGCGACCGAACTGATTGCAGGGAAATGCCAGCACGGTGAAGCCCTGATCGTGGTAACGGCGATACAGCCACTCGAGCTCCTTGAGCTGCGGTGTGTAACCGCAACGGCTGGCGACATTGACGATCAACAACACTTGCCCGCGCAAGGCGCGCAGGTTGAAAGGCTCCATCCGATTGGTGTGGCAATCCTGGCTATATAGCGTCATGGCCATCACGCATCGTCATCGTCGTAAACACCTCATTATTGTCGCCCGCCAGACACAAGGCTTCAATCGTTCCGCGCCGTCAACCAGCCTTGGGTGAGCATCTGCTCCAGCGCGACACGGCTATCCGGCGTGGCGTCTTCAAGTGCCAGCGCGGCCTCCACCGTCAACCAGGTGGCATCCGCGACTTCGTCCGCCTGCAGGACCAGCGGCCCATCGTAATCGACCACGAAGGCACTGCCATGAATGAAGTTGCCGCCATCGGCATAACGGAACGTGAAGCATGGCGTCAACGACACGCCCTCGATGCCGAGCTCCTCCGCCAGCTCGCGACGCGCGGCGACATGCTCCGCTTCCCCCGCGCCGACTACGCCACCGGTGGCCAGATCATGATAGCCGGGAAAGACTTCCTTGGTCAGCGTGCGGCGCTGCACGCATAGCTCGCCCCGGCCATTGCGCACGAACACGTACGTCGCGCGGTGCCAGAAGCGAAAGCGCCGCATCAGCCGACGCGAGGCGCTGCCGCAAGGACGATTGCGAGCATCCACCAGTTGGATGCGTTCATCCTTGATGACCGGCTCGGGCAGCGCCCAAAGCGTTGCAGAAGACGACGGCGTGAGCATGGCGTGTCCTGTGACGTGTCGATGCGGAAAGGCTTCAGCATGCCAGAGCCCGGGCATCGCGTCATGTCGAATACACTAATGGACATGCAGCAGACCTCTCCTCAGCAACGTGGGCGTCGCATGTCAGGCTGGACTATCGCAGGCACGGCAGCGGCCCCGAGTCGGGCGCTGCGTCAGCGCCCCGATAAAGGCAGCGAGCGACAACGCCGCCACGACACTGCCATACACGTACGTCGTCGGCAGCAGGCCCATATGCTGCGTCGCCACACCGCCGACCATGGCCAAGAGACTGGCAGACAAATAGCAGATAACGTAGAACGCCGCCATCAATGCCGAGCGCTGGGTGGGCGGTGCCAATGGCATCACCGTACGCATGGCGCCCATGAAGGCCGCACCGAAACCGATTCCGGCAAAGGCGGTGCCGCCCAGCAGGACCGCCACACTACGCCAATACACACCCAACAGCAGCACGCTCATGCCGACGATCAGGCAGCCCGTACCGATGAGCACGGGCACATGGGGCGGTTTGCCCCGCAGCGTCAATACACTGATGGCCCCCACACAGGGCAGCAGGAATGTGATCAGGCAATCGACCAGCGGGTTGTGGATACCGCTGACGGTCTCCACCAGCGTGGGGCCCAGCGACAGCGAGAAACCGCCCAGCGCCCAGGACGAAATCACCGCCGGCACCACGCGCATCAGCGGCCCCCGGACAGGCGACGGTACATAAGCACGTGGCCGCAACGAGGCCCAAGCGCCCGGGCGCGGCGTCACGCTCTCACGGATGCGTCCCAGCAGCAGGCCTTGAACTACCAGAACCACGGCCAGGAGCGCGTACACCAGATGCAGCGGCGCGGGCGCATACGTCACCAAGATGCCCGCAATCAGGGCACCGATGCCCATGCCAAAGAGCGGCGCGATACTCGCCATGACGGGCCCACGCTGATGGTCGCTATCGAGCATGGCCGCCGCCAGCGCGCTGGTCACAACACCGGTGGCGATGCCCTGAAGAATACGTGCCACCATGAGCCACGCTAGGCTATCGGCCCAGAAGAACACCCCCAACGAGAGGATCTCACCCACGATGGCGCCGGCCACTACCGGCCGCCGGCCGATATGGTCCGACAGTGATCCTGACACCAGTAGCGCCACCAGCAAGGCGAACACGTAGCTGGCAAACACCAGCGTCAGCATCGTGGCGGAGAACCCCCACGTCTGCTGATAGAGCCGGTACAACGGTGTCGGGGCACTGGATGCCGCCAGAAAGGTGATCATCAGGATGGCATAATAAGCCAGCTGCCCAAGGCGCGGCGTCGGGTAGACGTTCGTCGTACCCGAGGATGAAGGCGGTGACATGGTGAAGTCCATTAATGCTAAGATTGTGCGTTAGCAGCAGTCTGAACTTAGCAGGCTCATAAAGCAAATATTTTGCGTTAGGTAGCTATGGCCATCAAAGAAGCCGCTCGTCCCGGGGGGCGCAGCGCACGGGTGCAAGAAGCCGTGCATCAAGCGGTCCGCGAGCTGCAGACCGCCAAATCCCGCGAGCAACTCAGCGTGCCGCAGATCGCGCACAAGGCCGGCGTGACGCCATCGACGATCTATCGGCGCTGGGGGAATCTCGCCGAATTGCTGGCGGACGTGTCGCTCGATCGCCTGCGCCCCGATGACGAACCGCCGCATACCGGTTCCTTGGCGGGTGACCTACAGGCCTGGGGTGAGCAATATCTCGACGAGATGACCTCGCCAACCGGACAGTGCATGCTCAGCGACATCATGGCCAGCGCCGAGCGAGAACGACGCGAACGCTGCCGCCGTTACGGCGAACAGATCATGGCATGCCTGCAGGAACGTGCGGTGACGCGCGGCGAAACCACGCCATCGGTGGAGGACTTGATGGATGGTGTGATCGCGCCGATGACCTATCGGCTGCTTTATGAGCCTGACACGGCGACGCCCGCGCGGCTCAGTCACTGGATCGCACAGACGCTGTCGATTGCCGACGTGCCTGATTGACCCCACCAGGGTCGCATTGACCGCGACACGACGTCTGACCATGCTCGAGCATGCCCTTGTCGTCTTCAGGAGTCGCTTCCATGGCCGATCATGCCGCTCGCACACATCTCGCCACACACGACGTCACCAACCAGCCCGCGCTTGGTGGTGACCGTGACCTCCTGGAAGAGGACACGGCCCTGCGCGAGGCGCTGGCCCGCGAGGCCCCGGATTGGGTCGCGACACGTCTTGCCCCACTCGCCCGCGAGGCCGGGCGCGACACCTGGCAAACCATCGCCGACGAGGCCAACCGGCATCCTCCCGAGTTGCACTTATTCGATCGCCACGGGCGCCGGCTCGACGAAGTGCACTACACCGAGGCCTATCACCGCTTGATGCATCTCGCCTGCGACGGCGGCTGGCAGGCCGTAGCCTGGGAGCAGGAAGGCGAAGGCGGCCACCAGGCGCATGTCGCCGCGCTTTATCTCTTGACCCAGGTCGAGCCGGGGTTCTGCTGCCCGATCACCATGACCCACGCCGCCTACCCCGTGCTACGCCACGACAGCGCCGTGCTCGAGACATGGGGGCCGCGCCTGCTGGCACACGACTACGACCCTCGCGCCCTGCCCGCCAACAACAAGCGCGCGGCGACTTTCGGCATGGCGATGACCGAGAAACAAGGCGGCAGCGACGTGCGCCGCAACACCACCCAGGCGACACGCCAGCCGGATGGCAGCGCGCGTCTCACCGGCCACAAGTGGTTCTGCAGCGCGCCGATGTCGGATGCTTTTCTGACCCTCGCACAAGACGACGCCGGCATCGGCTGTTTCCTGGTGCCACGCTTTCGCCCCGATGGCGAACGCAATGGCATTCAGCTGCAGCGCCTCAAGGACAAGTGCGGCAACCGCGCCAACGCCTCAGCGGAAATCGAGTATGCCGACGCCTGGGCACACCCGATCGGCGAGCCGGGGCGCGGCGTCGCCACCATTCTCGAGATGGTTCAGCAGACCCGGCTCGATGCCGCCACTGCGCCCGCCGGCATGATGCGCCAGGCGACGCTCGAGGCCTGGCGCCACGTGCAAGGCCGCAAAGCGTTCGGCAAACGCCTCGCCGACCAACCCTTGATGCGCCGCGTGATCGCCGACCTGGCGCTGGAGACCGAGGCCAGCCTGGCACTCTGCCTACGCACCGCCCGCGCCTTCGATGGTGCCGCCCGCGATCCACATGAGCATGCCCTGGCGCGCCTGCTTCCCGCGCTGGCCAAGTTCTGGCA
This sequence comes from Chromohalobacter sp. HP20-39, assembly GCF_033052815.1. Lineage (NCBI taxonomy): Bacteria > Pseudomonadati > Pseudomonadota > Gammaproteobacteria > Oceanospirillales > Halomonadaceae > Chromohalobacter > Chromohalobacter sp. HP20-39. The sequence continues at coordinate 525,855 of NZ_JAWHTP010000001.1, forward strand.
CAACAAGCGAGGGCCCACGTTCATGGCCGAGGCCATGGAATGTCTCGGCGGCATCGGCTACGTCGAGGAGGCACCGCTGGCGCGGCTTTACCGCGAGGCGCCAGTGAATTCGATCTGGGAAGGCTCAGGCAATGTCATGTGCCTGGACGTGATGCGCGTCATGACCCGCCACCCGGAAAGCATCGCCGCCCTGCGCCAGGAGCTCGCCTTGGCGCGCGGCGCTCACCCCGATTTTGACCGGGCGTTTGAAGCCCTCGAGCGACGCCTCAAGGCCACGCCGGACGTGCTCGAAGCGCAGGCGCGCTGGCTGACCCAGCGCCTCGCGCAATGCCTGCAGGCCGCGCTGCTGTTGCGTCATGCGCCCGCCGCCATCGGCGAGACCTTCTGTGCGGCCCGTCTCGGCGAGGAGACCTCACCGCTGTTCGGCGTCTTGCCATCACATGCACCGCTGGACGCTATCCTTGAGCGAATCATGCCCTGATCAGTGGTTATACTACGTCCCCATCAACCGATGACGATGCGCAGCGCCAAGCCCAGCAGCAAGACGCCCGTCATTCGGTTGATCCAGTGCGCACGCGCCTGAAGCCAGGGCAAAACCGCCGAATGCGAGAGCGCCAGCGCCACCAGCACGTACCAGCCGGCGTCGATCAGTGACGCAGTCGCCACGATCGCGGTCTTGGCCCCCGCGCCCATGTCGGCGCTTACGAACTGGCTCAACAAGGCCACGAAGAAGAGAATCAACTTGGGATTGGCCAACGCCACCAGCACGCCGTCCCGCGCAGCCAAACCGGGGCGGCTCACCACGCCGCCTGTTTCCAGAGCGCCACCCCGGCCCGCGCGCAATGCCTTCACGCCGAGCCAGGCTAAGTACGCTGCCCCGCCCCAGGTGATCGCCTTGAACAACACCGGCTGATGCACGATGACCGCGCCCAGGCCCCACACGGTCAACGCCGCGTAGACTCCCACGCCCGCCGCATGGCAAACGCCCGCAATGACGCCCGGCATGCGCCCGCCGCCTAGCGTATGGCGCAGCACCATCGCCAGGCTCGGCCCCGGCGACATTGCCCCCATGGCACAGACCGCCGCCAGCGACAGCCACAAGCTAAGTGACATCGCACAGATCCTGTCATGAAATGAGCGCCGCACCCACCACAAGCTTGGCAGGCGCAACTATAAAGAGAGAAGGCGCCGCTTACTGATCTGCGTCGCGCGTGCCGGCCTGGCAATCACGCGCGAGAACGTTGCGTTCGCCCTCGGCGTCCTCACGGTAGAGCATGCCCTCGTTCTCCTGGGTGTACCAGACGTAGGCGAGCTGTTCGTCGTCGCTTGCATAGCGTGCGCCGACGTCAGAGGCCACCTGATGCATAGGGATGGAATCGTGTTCATAACCCAGCATAGCACGGTCGATATCAGCACCGTATCGGAAATAGGTCACCGACAGCGAGGTCTCGCCCTCGCACTGGTAGATCTGGGTATACTGATCGGCACGATCCTTGTCGCCGCCTTGCAGGGCACATCCGCTCATCAAAGTGGCAAGCGCCAACAGGGTAAGACTGGCAGTTTTCATCGGAACTCCTTTCCAGGCACAGCATGGTGGAAGCACGATACGCCGTCACATTTTCAAAGGCGTATCGTGCTGCCCTATGATCGTATAATACTGTTACAGATACCTTATCTTAAACGACACATGACACGCTCAGCACGTACCGCGATATTTATCAGGCATCACGACGGCGCCTTTACCCCATCACAAGGAGGTCAAGCATGACGAATTGCGCGCGCACCGACCATCACTGCCGGCGCTGCGAAGGCCCGTTGCCGTTCGCCTTCAGCATGGCGTTTCAACCCATCGTCAATGTGGCGACGCAGCGCATCGTCGCCCACGAAGCCCTGGTACGCGGCGTCAATGGCGAGTCGGCCTATCAGATACTGTCCCAGGTCTCGAACACGCTGCTATACCGCTTCGATCAGGCCTGTCGCGTCAAGGCCATCGAGCTGGCCGCCCAGCTCGAGATGCCAAGCGCGCTCTCGATCAACTTCTTGCCCAACGCCGTCTATGAACCCGAGGCCTGCATACAGGCGACGTTAGCGATCTCAGAACAAGTCGGGTGGCCCACCGAGCGCCTGGTGTTCGAAATCACCGAAACCGAAAGCGTCACCGACCGTGCCCACCTGCGCAATATCATCGACACCTACCGCCAAATGGGCTTTACCACTGCCCTGGATGATTTCGGCAAGGGTCACGCCAACCTCGACCTGCTCACCGAGTTGCGCCCGGACAAGCTCAAGATCGACCGTGATCTGGTGATGGACTGCCACCGCGATGCGCGCCGCCAGATTTTGCTCAAGGCGGTGGCCGACATCGCCACCCAGCTCGACATCGAAACGGTTGCCGAAGGCATCGAGTGCCGGGACGAAGCGCGCTGGCTGCATGAAGAAGCCGGCATCGTGCAACATCAGGGCTTCTATTACGCGCGCCCCGCGTTCGAGGCACTGCCCCCGATCACAGATTTTTCAGATACCGCAGGCGTCTTGAACGGCTAGCCGGAAGTGTAGTGGTCAAGCTTTTTGGCCACTGGCTTTTGAGCCTTGCAGTACTTCAATGAGTGCTTCATGCCAAATAGAGCGCTATGCGCTATCAAAACGGATACGCGATGACACATCGTTGACAGGTTAGGAAAAACAGATAAAACCAAGCGAGGAAGGGAAATGCTAAGTGCTTGATTTTGTTGGTGCCCGGGGTCGGACTCGAACCGACACAGTGTTTCCACCGGCGGATTTTGAATCCGCTGCGTCTACCAATTTCGCCACCCGGGCAGCGGAGACGTATTATACGGAGCAGATTGGCGACGTCAATCATTCGGGCCTGACTTCGTCGCCTGTCTCGATTATCATAGGCCGCTTTCGTCGAGCGCACGCCGCGCGTGCCTCACCTCCGATTTCAGTTTTTTGATTCCAGGTCGTTCTCTCCAGCCCCATGCAGCGCGCCGATTTCCATTTCGATCTCCCCGATGAGTTGATCGCTCGTTACCCGTCCGAGACCCGCAGCGACTGTCGTCTACTGTGCTTGGACGACGTCAGCGGCGAGGTTCAGCATCGCCGCTTCACCGATCTGCTGACGCAGCTCGATCCCGGTGATCTACTGGTGTTCAACGACACCCGCGTGATTCCCGCCCGGCTGTTCGGGCAAAAGACCAGCGGCGGACGCGTAGAGATGCTCCTCGAACGCCCGCTGGACACGCATCGCGGCCTGGCGCACCTGCGCGCCAGCAAGGCGCCCAAGCCCGGCACCGAGCTGATCTTCGAGGGCGACATCCGCGCGGTGGTCGAGGAGCGCCACGAGGCCTTGTTCGAGCTGCGCTTTTTAGGCGAGACACCGCTGATCGAGCTGCTCGAACGCCACGGGCACATGCCCTTGCCGCCGTATATCGATCGCCAGGACGAGCTCGACGACCGCGAGCGCTATCAGACCGTCTACGCACGGCGCGAGGGTGCAGTGGCAGCACCCACCGCCGGCCTGCATTTCGACGAGGCACTGATGGCGGCGCTGCGTGAGCGTGGCGTGGAGATGGGCTATGTGACTCTGCACGTGGGCGCGGGCACCTTCCAACCAGTTCGCGTGGACGATATTCGCGAGCACCACATGCACAGCGAATGGCTGGAAGTCGACGAGACCCTATGTCGTCAGGTCGAGGCCACCCGAGCACGCGGCAAGCGTGTGATCGCCGTGGGCACCACCAGCGTGCGTTGCCTGGAAACCGCCAGCCAGGGCCGCGACGACGGCCGCATCGCGCCTTACCGTGGCGACACCGATATCTTCATCTATCCCGGTTACACATGGCGCTGCGTCGATGCGCTGATCACCAACTTCCACTTGCCTGAGTCGACCCTGTTGATGCTGGTCTCGGCGTTTGCCGGCTATCGCCAGGTGATGCATGCCTATCGCGAAGCCGTCGCCGAGCGTTACGCCTTCTTCAGTTATGGCGATGCCATGTTCCTCAACCGGGCTTCGACGTCACACCCCTTTCCCGAGACTTCTCATGCGTAACGAGATTCCCATGCCTAACGAGACTTCCCATGCGTAACGAGAGTTTCATGCGTTTCGAGCGCCTCGCCGAAGACGGCATGGCGCGACGTGGTCGTTTGAGTTTCCCGCGCGGCAGCGTGGAAACACCCGCCTTCATGCCCGTCGGCACCTACGGTACGGTCAAGGGCATGACGCCCGAGGCAGTCGAGCAGATTGGCGCCGAGATCATCCTAGGAAACACTTTCCACCTCTGGTTACGGCCGGGCACCGAGGTCATCGAAACCCACGGCGACCTCCACGACTTCGCCCAGTGGCACAAGCCAATCCTCACCGACTCCGGCGGTTTTCAGGTCTTCTCGCTGGGCGACATGCGCAAGATCACCGAGGAAGGCGTGCACTTCCGCTCGCCCGTGGATGGTGCCAAGGTCTTCATGGGGCCCGAAGAATCGATGGCTGTACAGCGCTCGTTGGGCTCGGACATCGTGATGATCTTCGATGAATGTACGCCCTACCCAGCCACCGAGGAAGAAGCCAAGCACTCGATGGAGATGTCACTACGCTGGGCCCAGCGTTCGCGCGCCGCGCATGGCGATTCACCCTCGGCGCTGTTCGGCATCATTCAGGGCGGCATGTACCCCGAGCTTCGCGAGCGCTCATTGAAGGGGCTTTTAGACATCGGCTTCGACGGTCTCGCCATCGGCGGTTTGTCAGTGGGCGAACCCAAGGAAGAGATGTTCAAGGTACTCGACTATTTGCCAGGCTGGATGCCGGACGACAAACCGCGCTACCTGATGGGCGTCGGCAAGCCGGAGGACCTGGTCGAAGGCGTGCGTCGCGGCGTGGACATGTTCGACTGCGTGATGCCCACGCGTAACGCGCGCAATGGCCATTTGTTCACTGCCGAAGGCACCGTCAAGATCCGTAATGCCCAGCATCGCCACTCCACGCAGGCACTCGAAGCAGATTGCGATTGTCATACGTGCCGTCACTTCACGCGCAGCTATCTGCATCATCTGGATCGTTGTGGGGAAATGCTCGGCGCAATGCTCAACACCATACACAATCTTCGCTATTACCAGCGTGTCATGGCCGGTTTGCGCACTGCCATTGAAGCGGGTACATTGACTGCCTTTGTCGAGGACTTCTACGCTCGGCGCGGCATGCCGGTGCCACCGCTGTCTGCGTAATCGAATGCCATCCGAGACGCGCTCTCGGACACAGATTCACCCCACTACCATCCGGAGATAACAATCCATGCTGGAGTTTTTCATTCCCGCAGCCCACGCGCAGGATGCTTCCTCTGCAGGCGGCGGCATTGCGCAAATCGTCATGCTGGTCGGCTTCGTGCTGATCTTCTACTTCCTGCTCTGGCGCCCGCAGTCCAAGCGTGCCAAGCAGCACAAACAACTGATCGGCAACCTTGCCAAGGGCGATGAGATTGTCATCGGGGGCGGCCTGATGGGACGTGTCACCAAGGTGGGCGACGATTTCATCAGCCTGGAAATCGCCGAAGGCACCGAGGTGAACGTGCAGAAGAACTCCGTCGCCGCGGTATTGCCCAAGGGCACCCTGAAGTCCATCTGATCTCTTATCAGGAGGCGCGAAACGGCGCCTCCTCAACGCCACCGGCCATATTCCATGGTCGGTGGCTGTCTTCTGCGTCAGCAACAAGGACAGGGCTTCCATGCTCAACCGTTATCCCCTGTGGAAGTATCTGCTGATACTCATCGTACTTATCGTCGGCATCATCTACGCATTACCCAATCTTTACCCCGCCGACCCCGCCGTTCAGATCAGCAGTACCGCCAGCGGCTCCGCACTCGATCAAGAGCGTCTCGATCGCTTGACCCAAGCGCTCAAGGACGAAGGCATCGACATCAAGAAAAGCGAGCTGAATGGCAATAATGCGCTGATTCGCCTCGAAGAAGCCAGTCAGCAAATCCCAGCGCGCGACATCATCGATCAGCGTCTCGGCGATGACTATACAGTGGCACTCAATCTGGCCGATGCGACGCCCGACTGGCTCGACGCCCTTTCCGCCACGCCCATGAAGCTCGGCCTCGACCTCCAGGGCGGGATACACTTCCTGCTGCAGGTCGACATGGAGGCGGCTGTCCAGCAACGCCTGGAGTCGAATGCCAGCGCTGTTCGGGACATGCTGCGCGAGGAACGCATTCGCTATCGCGACACCACGATCGATGGCCGCACGATCACTTTCCAGTTCGCCAACGAGCAGGAACGCAATGCCGCTCGTGAGGCCATCAGCAGCCAGTTCCCGGATTTCGAGTACAGCACGCCCGAGACTCAGAACGGCGCGGCTCTGGCGATGACCTTCACCGAGCAAGCCGTGCAGGAATTGCAGGATTACGCCGTCAGTCAAAACCTGACGACCATCCGCAACCGCGTCAACGAGCTCGGCGTTTCGGAGCCGCTGGTGCAGCGACAAGGGCCCAGCCGTATCGTGGTTGAACTGCCCGGCGTGCAGGACACCGCCGCCGCCAAACGCATCGTGGGGTCTACGGCCAATCTGGAATTTCGCCTGGAAGCGCGTCCGGACACACCCGAACGCGAGGTCGAAACGTTCCATTTCCGCAACAACGAGAACCGCACCGCAGACCTGGTGCGTGACGTCATCGTTACCGGTGACCATGTTTCCAGCGCCAGCCGTAGCTTCGACCAGAACAATCGTCCGCAGGTCAACATCAACCTCGATGGCACTGGTGGCTCGATGATGAGCCGCGCCACGCGTTCCAATATCGGGCGCAACATGGCGGTCGTCTTCATCGAGCACAAGACGCGCACGTATACCGTGATGGAAAACGGCAAGAAGGTCGAAAAGCGCGATACCTACACCAAACGCGGCATCATCAGCCTGGCCACCATCCAAAGCACCTTGAGCAATCGCTTCCGTATTACCGGTCTCGACTCCTCGGCCGAGGCGGCGGACCTGGCCTTGCTGCTGCGCTCCGGCTCCCTGGCGGCGCCGATCTATTTCGCCCAGGAACGTACCATCGGGCCCAGCTTGGGCGCCCAGAACATCAACCAGGGCATACTGTCAGTGGAGCTCGGCTTGTTGCTCGTGGTGCTGTTCATGCTGGTGCGCTACAAGGCCTTCGGTGTAGTCGCCAACATTGCATTGGGGCTCAATCTGGTGCTGCTGGTTGCCGCGATGTCAATGCTCGGCGCCACCCTGACACTCCCCGGGATCGCCGGGATCGTGCTGACCTTGGGCATGGCGGTGGATGCCAACGTTTTGATATTCGAACGAATACGTGAAGAGATCAGAGCCAAGATGCCTCCACAACAGGCCATACACGCCGGCTTCGAGCGCGCCTTTACCTCGATCGTCGACGCCAACATCACCACCCTGCTGGTGGCAGTCATCCTGTTCTCGATCGGCACCGGGCCGGTCAAAGGCTTCGCCATCACGCTGTCGCTGGGCATTCTGACCTCGATGTTTACCGCCATCCTGGTTTCGCGAGCCCTGATCAACCTCACCATCGGCGGACGCCCGCTGAAGAAAATCTGGATCTGAGGAGAGCAAGCGATGCGACAGATAGACTTCATGGGCAAACGCCGCATAGCCTTCGCCGTTTCCGTGCTGCTCGCGGTGATTGCGATTGGCGCCCTGGCGTTCAAAGGCCTCAATCTGGGCCTGGACTTCACCGGCGGCACACTGGTGGAAGTCCGCTATGAACAAGCCCCGGCCCTCGACGAGCTACGCAGCAGACTCGCGACTCAAGGCTTCGAGAATGCCCAGGTGCAAACCTTCGGCACCGCCAACGACATCCTCGTGCGCCTGCAGAAAACGTTCGACAATGATGTGGGCCAGCAGATCGTCGACATCCTGAATAGCGACGCGAATCAGGTGAACCTGGTTCGCGCCGAGTTCGTCGGCGCGCAGGTCGGCGACCAGTTACGCGATCAGAGTGGCATGGGCATGCTGCTGGCATTAGCAGTCGTCATGGTGTATGTGGCGCTCCGCTTTCAGTACAAGTTTGCACTCGGCGCCCTGATCTCCCTCGGCCATGACGTGGTGATCATACTCGGCATCTTTGCGCTGTTCGGGCTGGATTTCGACTTGACGGTACTGGCCGCCATCCTGGCGGTGATCGGTTACTCGCTCAACGACACCATCATCGTATACGACCGAATACGCGAGAATATCCGCAAATCACAAATCGATGACATGGCGCAGATATTCAACGAAGCCATCAATCAGACCCTCGCCCGTACCATGGCAACGTCGGGGACCACGCTGCTGGTGCTGCTGGCGCTGTTCTTCCTCGGCGGGGACATGATCCACAACTTCTCGATTGCCTTGATACTGGGCGTCGTCGCGGGGACCTTCTCGTCGGTCTACGTCGCCGCCGCATTGCTGTTGGCCATCAAGCTAGAGCGCCAAGACCTGATCCCGTCGAAGAAGGAAGACGACGAGGAAGAAGAACTGCCCTGAGCCATCATCGGCCTAGCAGCTGTTCAGCATCCGATACGCCTCCCACTGGGAGGCGTATCGCGTTGGGGGCTTGCATGGCTTGGGGACTAGTCGCGCGACATGATCTTCAACCCATGACGGCGCAACTTGCGCACCACGCTGGGCTGACTGATACCTAGACGTTCGGCCATGGCGTAGGTGCTCGACAGCCGCGCCGCCAATTCGCCGAGGATCTCGGCCTCGACGGCTTCCAGCGTCTCACGCAGGGAACGCCCTTCTTCCAGCGTCGCTAGCGGGCTGCTTCCACTGGCCGCCGTGCTCACGCGCGCCAGCGCCACGTCATGCTCTTCCATCGGCGCGCCGATGACACCGCCCTCGGCGGACAACCAAGCGCGCTCGAGCCAGTTTTCCAGCTCGCGGACATTCCCCTGCCAGTCGCCGCCCATCAACTCCGGCCACACCCGAGGATGCAGCACCTTGTGCATACCGTAGCGCTCATTGAGCCTGGCGAGCTGGCGTTCCGCGAGGCCGGGGATGTCCTCGCGACGCTCGCGCAGGGGCGGTAGCGTGACGGGAATCACGTTGAGCCGATAGTAAAGATCGAGGCGAAAACGCCCTTCCTCCACGCGTTGCGCCAGGTCCTGGTTGGTGGCGACCACCAGGCGGAAATCGACCCGCCGCGAGCGCGTATCGCCCAGTCGCGTCAGATAACCGTCCTGAATCACCTTCAGCAACTTGCTCTGCATGGCCAAGGGCAGCTCGCCGATCTCGTCGAGAAACAGCGTCCCCTTATGGGCCTGCTCCAGGAGCCCGGCCTTGCCCATTCGCGCGGCACCGCTGAACGCACCGGGTTGATAGCCGAACATCTCGGATTCAAACAGCGACTCGGGGATCGCCGCGCAGTTGACATCGACGAAGGCGCCATCGCACCGCTGGCTCCAGCGGTGTAGCTGGCGCGCGAAGGCCGTCTTACCGACCCCCGACTCGCCGAGCATCAGCACCGTGGCATCGGTCGGTGCCACCCGCTTGATGAGCTGTGCCACCTCGTGCATGACCTGACTGCGCACCTCCAGCGACTCCAGCTCCAACGCATCCCCCGTGGTCGGACTACCGCCACGCTTGAGGTGCTCGTTGAAGCGGCGCTGGAGAAGCGCATATTCGTCTTGCAGCAGGCGCAGATCGGTCATGTCCATGGAACGACTGATCACGCGTACCAAGCGTCCGGATGCATACACCGGATATGCCTCGGCGATCACTTGGCGTCCCGTCCCGGTCCGTTGCATGACCTGTGCCGGCTGACCGGTGCGGATGACCTCCAGCGAGACCGAGGGCGAGAGCACGCCGCGTGCCTCCAGTTCGTAAACCGTGGTCGCGCACAACGCCTCGCGGCTCATGCCATAGACGGCGGCACTTCCCGGGCTCACATCCAGCACCTGACCCTCGACATCGACGATGAAGACATGGTCATGCCCGGTATGCACCAGAGCTTCGAGCGTTTGTGCGTCGATATCGTGATCTCGCATGCCATCCTCGATTCATTTTTGTATCACGATACAATAGTGAATCATCAATCGCCGCCGAGCAATGCATAATTGCATCAGTAATAGCGCTAAGTCATTGATTATAGAGACACCTCAACTTGGCATGGTTCGTGCGTGCAATAAAGCAGCACCAACAACAACCCACTGCTTCCCACCAGGAGCCAAGCATGAGCGATCACGACGCCCCGCATCTCAACCAACCACTGGGGGGTAACGAGATGCCCCGCTTCGGCGGCCTCGCCAGCATGATGCGTCTGCCCACCCAGGCGAGCGCCGACGGGCTCGATGCTGCCTTCGTCGGCATCCCCATGGACATCGGCACCTCGAACCGCCCCGGTACCCGCCTGGGGCCACGCCAGATCCGCGACGAGTCGCGCATGCTGCGTCCCTATAACATGGCCACCCGCGCGGCGCCGTTCGACAGCCTGCAAGTAGCGGATACCGGCGATGTGGCGATCAACACCTTCGACCTGAAGAAAAGCGTCGAGATCATTCGCCAACATTATCGTGAGCTGCTTAGCCACGATGCCGTGCCGCTGACACTCGGCGGGGATCACACCCTGACATGGCCGGTGCTGCAGGCGATTGCCGAGAAACACGGTCCGGTGGGGCTGATTCATATCGACGCCCATGCCGATATCAATCCGCACATGTTCGGTGAGGAGGTCGCCCACGGCTGCCCGATTCGCCGTGCCCAGGAAGAAGGCCTGCTGGACAGCCAGCGCGTGGTCCAGATCGGACTGCGCGGTACCGGCTATGCCGCCGACGATTTCGACTGGTGTCGCGACCAGGGCTTTCGTGTCGTCACCGCCGAGCAGTGCTGGTACAAGTCGCTGGAACCGCTGATGGCCGAGGTGCGCGAACAGATGGGTGACCGCCCCGTGTACATCACCTTCGACATCGACGCCCTCGACCCCTCGGTAGCGCCCGGCACGGGCACCGTCGAGGCGGCCGGCCTGACCATGTCGCAAGGCCTCGAGATCGTCCGTGGTGCCTGGGGCTTGAATATCATCGGCGGCGATCTGGTCGAAGTCGCGCCACCCTACGACCCCAGCGGCAACACCGCGCTGATGGGCGCCACATTGCTCTATGAAATGCTCTGCGTACTGCCCGGCGTTACGCGCCGCTGAGCTCATCTCCCGTAACGGGGCCCTACAACAACAAGTGGTGATAACTATGTCTGCATCCCTCGATTCCACCGCACCTAGCGGTGGAGCCCCCGACGACACTCGACTGACGCCGCGCGGGCTACTCAAGTTTCTTATCCCCTCGCTGATCGGCATCGGCATGTTTCTGGTGCCCTTCTCGACGGGCGACACCATCAATATCGGCATGGGGTTCCTCGCCGACGGCCTCAAGGCGTTTCTCGGCGACGCACTGCCCGCCATCGCCGTCGCCGTACTATGCGCTTCGGCACTGCTGACCCTACTCGTCAAGTTCGGCAAACCCCGCTGGGCTCGCGGGAATGCCTTGGATGAGCTTTTCGACGTCGAGCCGCTATGGATGTCGATGCGCCTGCTGGGTGCCGCCTTCGCAGTCATGACCTATTTCCAGGTCGGCCCCGAGTTCGTGACCGCGTCTTTCACCGGTGGGGTAATGCTCAACGACCTGGCACCAGTACTGCTGACCTTTTTCTTCTTCGCCGCGATTCTGCTGCCTTTCCTGGTCGACTTCGGTTTCATGGAATTCATCGGCAGCCTGGTCCGCACTCCATTCCGCAAGATTTTCGGCCTGCCAGGACGCAGCGCCATCGACGCTACTGCTTCGTGGATGGGCTCGGGCACCGTGGGGGTGCTGATCACCACGCAGCAATACGAGCAGGGCTACTACAATCGGCGCGAGGCCTCGGCCATTGCCACCAACTTCTCCATCGTCTCGATTGCCTTTGCACTTCTAGTGACCAACTTCATCGGCATCAATCACCTCTTCGTGCCGTTTTATCTCACCGTGGTTGTGGCGGGATTGGTGGCTGCGGTGATCGTCCCGCGCCTGCCGCCACTCTCGCGCAAGCCGAACACCTACTACGAACCTGTGGGTTGCCGCCTCGCCGAAGAACGCACCGGCACCAAGGGCCTGTTTCGCTATAGCTTGGGCATGGCTGTGGAGCGTGCCGACAAGGCGCCGGGGCCGCGTCAATTGTTGCGCCATGCGCTGCTTAACGTCGCCGATATCTTCTTCGGACTGCTGCCGCTGGTCATCGCCATCGGCACCGTGGCACTGATCCTCGCCGAGTTCACCCCGCTGTTCACCTGGCTTTCATACCCGATGGTGCCAATCCTCGAGTGGATGAACGTGCCCGAAGCGGCGGCGGCTGCACCGGCCACGCTGGTCGGCTTCGCGGACATGTTCCTGCCCGCCGTGCTGGCCAGCGATATCGAGAGCGAACTGACCCGCTTCGTGATCGCCTGCCTGTCGCTGACGCAGTTGATCTACATGTCGGAAATCGGCGCATTGCTGCTCAAGTCCAAGATTCCACTCAAGCTCTGGGAGCTGGCCGTCATCTTCTTGCTGCGTACCGCCATCACGTTGCCGATCATCGTTGTGATGGGCCACTGGCTGGTGGCTTAAGGAGCTCCCCATGACCAACGACACGAACTCGCCTTCTCCTCGCTCGCTTAGCTGCGCCGAGGCGCTGGTTCGCCTGCTGCGTGACAGTTACGCCGTGGACACCGTCTTCGGCATTCCCGGCGTCCATACCGTGCCGCTGTATCGCGGCTTGGAAGCGGGCGGCCTGCGCCATGTCACGCCACGCCACGAACAGGGCGCGGGGTTCATGGCGGACGGCTATGCCCGTGCCAGCAGCAAGCCCGGGGTCTGCTTTATCATCACCGGGCCGGGAATGACCAATATCGCCACCGCCATGGGCCAGGCGCTGGCCGATTCCGTACCCATGCTGGTAATCTCCAGCGTCAACCGCCGCGACACCTTGGGGCGCGGCCAAGGACGCCTGCACGAGTTGCCCAGCCAACAGAACGTGCTGGCGGGCGTGAGTCGTTTCAGCCATACCCTGCTCGATCCGGACGCCTTACCTGAAGTGCTGGGGCGCGCTTTTGCGGTCTTTCGTTCCGCGCGGCCGGGACCGGTGCATATCGAGATTCCCATCGATCTTTTCGATGCGCCGATACTGCTACCCGACGACCACTCGCCGGCACGACTCTACCGCCCCGCGCCGCACCCCGATGGCGTACAGCTAGCCGCCGAGTGGCTACGCGAGGCTCATGCTCCGCTGGTGTTATTGGGCGGCGGCTGTACGGACGCATCAAAAGCGGCTCGGGCGCTGGTCGAGCACCTCGACGCGCCGACCGTGACCACCATCAACGCCAAGGGGGTACTCGGACGCGGGCATCCACTCGACCTGGGCGCTAACGCCACCTGGCCCGAGGTGCGCGCACTGGCTCGCGACGCCGACGTCATCCTCGCCGTGGGAACCGAACTCGGCGAAACGGATTACGATGTGGTGTTCGATGAGGGCTTCACCCTGACCGGTCGCTTGATCCGCATCGACCTGGAAGCGGAGCAACTGGCGCGCAATCAGGCCACGGCGCTGGGCCTTGTCAGCGACGCCGGTACCGCGCTCTCGGCCCTGCTGGCGCACTTCCCCGCTCCGCTCGTGCGTCAGGGCGCGGTGCGCACCCGCGCCATCCACGAGGCGCTGGCACTGCCGGCGCGCCCGGACATGGCACCGTTCGTACCGCTTTATGCCGCACTCGATCACGCCTTGCCCGAGGCCATCATCGTCGGCGACTCCACCGCCCCGGTCTACGCCGGCAATCATCTCGTCGAGCGTGCGGCGCCACGGCGCTACTTCAATGCCTCGACCGGCTACGGGACCTTGGGATACGGCCTGCCGGCGGCGCTGGGTGCCCAACTGGCCAAGCCCGACATGCCGGTCGTGGCCCTGGTCGGCGATGGCGGATTGATGTTCACCCTGAGCGAGCTGGCCACCGCCGTCGACGTAGGGCTGCCAGTGGTCGTGGTACTCTGGAACAACGCCGGCTACGAAGAGATTCGACGCTATATGGACGTGCATGGCGTCGCCCGCATCGGCGTCGACCCCACGCCGCCCGATTTCCAGCGCCTGGCCGAAGGCTTCGGCCTCACCTCGCATCGCATCGAATCTCCCGCCGCCCTCGATCTCGCGCTCAGCAAGGTCTCGCGCACATCGCCGACGTTGATCGAGATCGACGCCGAACGCTGGCAGGCGGCACTCGGCTGATGCGCATCGTTCACGCTGAACCTTTTCCCAGCTTTTCCGGGGCACGCTTGCACGCCATGATCGATGAGTGGCGCCGTGACCACGCCCTTTAAAGGAGTCTAAATGCAACAGCTCGACCATCAGTTCATCGACAATCGCTGGGTGGCCAGCCACGGCACACGGCGCCTGGCGGTGATGGACCCGTATCATGAGCGCCGGATAGCCGAGGTTACGGCCGGCGATGCCGCAGACGTCGACGCAGCAGTGGACGCCGCACGTCGCGCCCTGCCTGGTTGGAACGCCTTGGGCGGCGAGGCGCGCGGGGCCTATCTGGAGGCGCTGGCCGATGCCCTGACGGCGCGTCGCGACGCGCTGATGGAGCTTTCCGCGACCAACAACGGCAAGGCGCTCGCCGAGGCCGGCATCGATCTCGACGACGCCATCGCCTGCTACCGTTACTACGCACGCCAGGCACGCGAGCTGGAAACCCGGCAAGGGCGCCGTATCACGCATGACATCGAAGGTGTCGACGCCTATTGCTATGAAGATCCCGCCGGCGTGGTGGGCCTGATCACGCCGTGGAACTTCCCACTGGTGACCAGCGCCTGGAAGATCGCGCCGGCCCTGGCGGCGGGCTGCACGGTGGTCTTCAAACCCTCCGAGGTCACACCACTGCCGGAACAGGTCCTCGCCGAGATTGCCCTGGAGATCGCGCTACCACCGGGCGTTCTCAACCTGTTACACGGCGATGGCGACGGCATCGGCGCGCCACTGACGCGCCATTCCGGTATCGACAAGCTTTCCTTCACGGGCAGCAATGCCGTGGGCGAACGCGTGATGCAGGCCGCCGCCGAGGGCAGTCGCGGGGTGTCGCTGGAGCTGGGCGGCAAATCGCCGATCCTGGTGCTCGACGATGCCGAGATCGGTCAGGCCGCCGACTGGGTCATGGCCGGCATCTACTTCAATAGCGGGCAGATTTGCTCGGCGACTTCACGCTTGATCGTGCACGAATCGCTTGCCGAGGCGCTTTATGAGGCACTGGCGACACGCATCGACGCGATCCGCCTGGGCGATCCGCTGGGCGCGGACACCGACATGGGGCCGATGACCAGCCAGCGTCAGCGTGACCGGGTCCGCGACTATCTCGCCATCGCCGAGCGCGAAGGCCTCGAAGCAGTACGCGACGCCCGCCATCGGCAACTGCCGGAACAGGGCTACTTCCTCGCCCCCACACTGTATCGTGATGTGCCCACCGAGAGCCGCCTGTGGCGCGAGGAGATCTTCGGCCCGGTGCTGTGCGCACGCAGCGTCGCCTCCGACGAAGACGCCGTCGCATTGGCCAACGCTAACGACTTCGGCCTGGCCGCCACGGTGATCAGCGGCGACCCTCAACGCGCCAAACGCGTCGGACGAACCCTGCGTGCCGGCAACATCTGGTACAACAGCGAGCAGGTCGTCATGCCGGAAGCCAGCTGGGGCGGCTTCGGGCATAGCGGTATCGGCCGCGAGCTCGGCCCTTGGGGGTTAGCTGCCTATCTCGAGGTCAAGCATCTGATCGGTCCGACGGGCTGACCGACACGAGCCGCACAACGAAAAATACCCCGCCGAACGCGATGTCGGCGGGGTATTGCGTGCGGATACGTCAAACGGACTTACAGCCGCGGCTTGAGCTGCTTTACCAGTGTCTTGTAAAGGCGCGGCGTAGCGGCCATGAGATTCTGTTCGATGCTGACCGTGGGGCTACCGTCCGGGCCGCCCAGCAAGGCACCGGCCTCCTTGAGGAGAAGACCGCCGACCAGTTGATCCTGTTCTTCGAGTCCCAGCACGAAGGCGACATCGGCACGTCCGACGGCGAGTTGCGCGAGATCCAGGAGGCCGCTACCACTGCTGAGGAAGTTCTCGACCTGCGACCCGAGAGCCTGTGTCAGGGTCAGATACATCTGGAGATGACGCTCGCGCAGCCAGGTTTCCGGCAAGCCCATGGCAATGCGCGCACCCTCGACCGTGATATGATCGGGCACGCGAATGCGACGTCCATTGAGCTGCGCGCCACGCCCACGGCTGACGAGATACTCATCATCGCTGAAGGGGCAGACAATCACCGCATGCTCGGGCTTGCCCTTGACCAAACACACGATCGAGATAGCAAAGTCGGGCGATGCCACGGCCAGATTGGAATAGCCATGAAACGGCTCGATGCGCCAGTGAAAATCGGCGCCCTCGCCTTCGCCATCCCGGTGCGCCGTATACCGGCCGGAAAGGCCATGCTGGGGATAACTGCGACGAAACTGCGCGTCGATGAGGGTTTCTGCGTTACGCGCAGTATCTTCCAGCAGCTTATCGAGCTGCTTGTCACCACGCGCGACTTCGATGCGGTCACGAGCACGCACGAACTGCTCGGCGGCACTACGCGCGGCGCGCAGTGCGAATTGAACCATGGGATGCATGATACGGGCCTGAATCTCGGAAACTGTTAAAGAACGTCGCGCATCCTAGCAGAAGGCGCCCACGACGGGAAGTTTCGCGGCCTCCAAGCCATGATAGACTCGCCGTTCGTTTCTCAGCCGCGCGCCCTATCATCATGCTCGACAAACTGCGTATCGTTCTCATTGGCACCAGCCACCCCGGCAACATCGGCGGCACCGCCCGCGCCATGCACAACATGGGGCTCGCCGATCTTGCCCTCGTCGCGCCACGCTGCGAGGTGTATGGTGCCGAATCCCACGCCCGTGCGTCCGGCGCCGATGCCCTGGTGAGCAATGCCAAGGTGTATGCCACGCTCGAGGAGGCTGTCGGTGACTGCACCTTCGTAGTCGGCGCCAGCGCTCGCGTACGCCATCTCCCTTGGCCCATGCTCACCCCCCGCGCGCTGGGCGAACGCCTCCCCGGCGAGTGCGCGCCCGAGACCGCCCAGGCCGCGCTGGTTTTTGGGCGCGAGGACAGCGGCATGACCAACGGCGAGCTGCAGCGTTGCCATGCCCATGTGCACATCCCCACCAACCCCGACTTCAGCTCGCTCAACCTGGCCGCTGCGGTCCAGGTGCTGGCCTATGAATGTCGGCTGGCGACGCTGGCCACGGACGACGCCCCGGACACACCGTTCGGGGTCGAATGGGACAACCCGCCGACCAGTCATGACGACATGGAGCGCTTCTTCGATCATCTCGAGCAGACGCTGATCGACATCGACTTTCACGACCCCGACAACCCGCGCCAGCTGATGGCGCGCCTACGCCGGCTCTTCATGCGCAGTCACATCGACAGCATGGAAATGAACATCTTGCGCGGGATTCTCGGGGCCGTGAATAAGCAAAGCCGGGCATTGGTCCGCCAGGAGAGCCACGACGGGAATGGTTGACCGCGTTACTGGGTCTTCCCCATAATACGAACACGTTTCAGGCAAACAATCCCTACGGATTGCATGTCCTGCCTGGTCAATCGCTTCATCACCGACGCCCGATCACTTCGACTTATGCGC
This sequence comes from Chromohalobacter sp. HP20-39, assembly GCF_033052815.1. Classification (NCBI taxonomy): domain Bacteria; kingdom Pseudomonadati; phylum Pseudomonadota; class Gammaproteobacteria; order Oceanospirillales; family Halomonadaceae; genus Chromohalobacter; species Chromohalobacter sp. HP20-39. The sequence continues at coordinate 543,531 of NZ_JAWHTP010000001.1, forward strand.
TTGACGACCAAAGGACGCTACGCCGTCACCGCGATGCTGGATTTGGCGCTGCATGCCGACGCCGGCCCCATCAGCCTCGCCGACATTTCCAAACGCCAGGCGATCTCGCTGTCCTATCTGGAACAGTTGTTCGCACGGCTCAAGCGTGCCGAACTGGTCAATAGCGTACGTGGCCCAGGCGGCGGTTACTTACTGGCGCATGCGTCCAACGCCATTTCGGTGGCGTCAATCATCGGCGCGGTCGACGAGTCCGTGGACGCGACACGCTGCCAGGGGCTTTCGGACTGCCAGCAGGGCGATACCTGTCTGACGCACCATTTGTGGTGCGATCTGTCTGAAAAGATTCATGGCTTCCTTGACGCCATCACGCTCGCCGAGCTGGTGGAGCGCGAAGAGGTCCGCAATATCGCCGCCCGTCAGCAACAACGCGTCGCGCCGGACACGATCAGCACCGATACCATCAGCATCGCGCCGCAATGACCGCGCGGAGCAGCAGGCGCCAGCGCCATCATCGATACGAGCCGTCATGACCTCACCCATGTATCTCGACTATGCCGCCACCACCCCCGTCGACCCACGCGTCGCGGAGGTGATGGCGCGTCACCTGACACTCGATGGCATCTACGCCAACCCCGCTTCGCGTAGCCACATGCCGGGATGGCTGGCCGAACAGGCGGTGGAAAGCGCACGCCGCCAGGTCGCCGATTTGATCGCCGCCGACCCGCGAGAGATCGTCTGGACCAGCGGCGCTACCGAGGCCGACAACCTCGCGTTGATTGGTTTCATGCGCGCCAACCGAGCGCGCGGCCGGCACCTGGTCACCTCGCGCATCGAGCACAAGGCCGTCGTCGATACCGCCCTCGCGCTCGAGGCCGAGGGATTCGACGTGACGTGGCTGACCCCCGGCATGGATGGCCGCGTGACGCCTACGCAGCTCAACGATGCCATGCGCGAGGACACCGTCCTGGTTTCGTTGATGGCCGTCAACAACGAGCTGGGCAGCATTCACGAGCTGGCGGCACTGGCCGAGGTCGTCCATGACGCTGGTGCGGTCTTTCATGTCGATGCCGCCCAGGCCACCGGCAAGATCGCACTCGATGTCAACGCCATGGGCATCGACCTGATGTCGATGTCGGCGCACAAGACCTACGGCCCCAAAGGCGTCGGTGCGCTCTATGTGCGCCGCAGCCCCGACATTCGCCTCGACGCGCTGATCCATGGCGGCGGACACGAACGCGGCATGCGCTCGGGCACCCTGCCTACGCATCAGATCGCGGGCATGGGCGAAGCGTTCTCGCTGGCGGCCGACCAGCAGGAAGCCGATCACGCCCACGGACTGGCCATGCGCCAGCGTTTTCTCGACGGCCTCGAGGCGTGCGAAGGCGTGCACTGCAACACGTCGCTCGATGTCTCGGTGCCCACGATCGTCAACCTGGCCTTCGACGATGTCGACGGCGAGTCGCTTTTGATGGCACTGCGCGCACTAGCGGTGTCGACCGGTTCGGCGTGCAACTCAGCGAGCGTCGAGCCATCCTATGTATTGAAGGCCATCGGCATCGATCGCATTCGCGCCCTGGCGTCCATTCGCTTCAGCTTCGGTCGCTTCACTACCGAGGCCGATATCGACACCGCAAGCGCCGAGCTCAGACATGCACTCGGCGCCCTGCGCCAATGATTCGAGGCCGCTGCGCTGAGTGCGCTGCGGCTCATGCAAGGAGGTCAACATGGCTAACATCAGTATCAGTTCCGCTGCCGCCGAACAGATCCAGCACGTACTCGCCGAGCGTGGTAATGGCCTAGGCCTGCGCGTGGCGATCAAGCCCAGCGGCTGCTCCGGCTACAGTTACGTGCTCGACATCGCCGATGAGGTTGGCGCCAACGACGTGCCCTTTGAGGATCACGGCGTCAAGGTGCTCGTCGACAAGGAAGCCTTGACCATGCTCGATGGCACCGAGGTGGACTACGTCAACGAAGGGCTCAATCGCTACTTTCGCTTCAACAACCCCAATGCCACCGACGAATGCGGCTGCGGGGAAAGCTTCAGCGTCTAAAGGCGTCCACCCGCCAGGCGTGCGCCACGTCCGGCGACACGCTACAATGGCGCGCTTTTTCGACATCCGTCGAGCTTCATGCAACGCGTCGCCTCGGGCGACGCGTTGGCGTATCGATCAAGATCCTCGATTTCAGTCACGGAGACATTGACCTCATGGCCAACGAACGCACCCTGTCCATCATCAAGCCCGACGCCGTCGCCAAGAACGTCATCGGCGAGATCGAAAGCCGCTTCGAGAAGGCCGGCCTCAAGATCGTCGCCGCCAAGATGCTCCAGCTTTCCCAGGCGCAAGCCGAAGGCTTCTACGCCGAGCACAAGGAACGTTCCTTCTTCGGCGACCTGGTGGGGTTCATGACCTCCGGCCCGGTGGTCGTGCAGGTACTGGAAGGCGACAACGCCATCGCCGCCAACCGTGACCTGATGGGCGCAACCAATCCCAAGGAAGCCGAGGCCGGCACCATCCGCGCCGACTTCGCGCAGTCCATCGACGCCAATGCCGTGCACGGCTCCGACTCGCCGGAGTCCGCCGAGCGCGAGATCGCTTACTTCTTCGGCAGCGAAGAGATCTGCGCACGCTGATCGCTTCCCGCGGGGGCCGCAAGGCCCTCGCACCGCCATCCACCGAGCGTACGACCCACCATGACCCTCGATACCGCCACGCCCCGTACCAACCTTCTCGGCCTTACGCGCGAGGAGATGGAAACCTTCTTCGTCTCATTGGGCGAGAAGAAATTTCGCGCCGCCCAGGTGATGAAGTGGATTCACCACGAAGGCTGCGACGACTTCGAGTCGATGACCAATCTCTCGAAGGCGCTGCGCACGCGCCTCGAGGAAGTCGCCGAAGTGCGTGGTCCACGCGTGGTCTACGAAGGCGCCTCGCAGGATGGCACGCGCAAATGGGTCCTCGAGGTAGAGGACGGCAGCTATGTGGAAACCGTGCTGATTCCCGCCGAGGGCGGCAAACGCCGCACACTCTGCGTGTCGTCGCAGGTAGGCTGCTCGTTGGATTGCAGCTTCTGCTCCACCGGCAAGCAAGGTTTTCAGCGCAACCTCACCAGCGCCGAGGTCATCGGTCAGGTGTGGGTGGCCAGCAATAGCTTCGGCGCGCGCCGGGACAGCACCAACCGCCCGGTCACCAACGTGGTGATGATGGGCATGGGCGAGCCGCTGATGAACTACAATGCCGTCGTGCCGGCCATGAAGCTCATGCTCGACGACAATGGTTACGGCCTTTCCAAACGCCGCGTCACGCTTTCCACCTCCGGCGTGGTACCGATGATCGACAAGCTCGGCGACGAGCTCGACGTGAGCCTGGCAGTCTCGCTGCATGCCGCCAACGACGAACTGCGCAACGAGCTGGTGCCGCTGAATCGTAAGTACGACATCGCCACACTGCTCGACGCCTGCCGTCGTTATCTCGCCAAGTGCGACGATACGCGCATGCTGACCATCGAGTACACGCTGATCAAGGACGTCAACGATCAGCAGCGCCATGCCCAGGAGCTGGCGACGCTACTCGGTGACCTGCCGTGCAAGATCAACCTGATTCCCTTCAATCCGTTCCCGCACTCGGGCTACGAGAAACCTTCACGCAACCAGGTCATGCGCTTTCAGCAATGGCTCGAAGAACTGGGGCATACTGCCCCCGTCCGCATGACACGCGGCGATGATATCGATGCCGCCTGCGGGCAGCTAGTGGGGCGCGTCAAGGACCGTACCAAGCGCCACGAGCGCTACATTCAGTCCATTCAGCTCGACGCCGATTGAGCGTCGCCTTGACTTCATTGAGGTGCGGCGCTTTGATGGGACACTTTCAGACGACGAACACTGTCTCATCGCACCGATTGACGCCATTGTTTCGAGAGGGTTCCATGACGCGCCGCCATCGACCACCTTCGATCCGCTCGTTGAGTGCCGCGATGTCGCTCGTCCTACTACTGAGCGGCTGCGCCGTTCAAGTCGAGCGAGAGTCGACCTACGCGCCACCGGACACTGGTGAAGCGGTGGAGGCCTACGTCGATCTCGGGCTGGCCTATCTCAAACGCGACAATCTTTCACGCGCCCGCAATGCGCTGGAACATGCCATGGAATTGGGCCCCAGCGACCCGAGGGCACTAGAGGGCATGGCGCTCCTTTATCAACGTCAGAAGCAGCCGGCCCTCGCCGAGGAATTCTTCAAGCGTGCACTGGATGCCAACGGCGATTATACTCGCGCGCGCAACAACTATGCTGCATTTCTGTACGATCAGGGCAGGGTTGATGCCGCCTGCAAGCAACTGCAGCAAGCAGCACAAGACACCACGTATAACAATCGAGCCCAATTGCTTGCCAATCTGGGCCAATGCCGGTTCGAGCAAGGCAAGCTCGATGCCGCGCGGCGTCCGTTGGAACAGGCTGTCGCGTCCAACTCACGCGATACGCAAAGCCTGTTACTGCTGGCGAGAATCGACCATACGCAGGGTCATGATGAACGTGCCTGGGAACGTCTGCAGCGTTTCTTCACCTTGACCGAGGCCACTCCGGAAAGTCTCGAACTGGCGAGCGAGATCGCTCGCGCACGGGGCGACGAGGAAGCCGCGGCCTTTTATCATCGGCAGCATGACGCTTCCTGAGGCATGATCCGACCACACGAATTCGAGAAGGATGCTCTGGTATGAGCGACACTCACGAACAACACATTTCCCCCGCTCCCACCGAGGGCCACGAACCCCCGGGCACTCGGCTGAAGCGCGAGCGAGAGCGGCAGGGACTGTCGCTTGACGAAGTTGCCGAGCAGCTCAACCTCAGGCCCGCCGTGGTCACCGGCCTGGAAGAAGACCGCTTTGATCAAGTGCCCATCGCCACCTATCGACGCGGCTACTTGCGCGCCTATGCCAAGCTCTTGGGGATCGACGACAAACTGGTGGCGCAAGACTACGATGCCTTGCATGGTCGTGATGACCTCGACCGCAAGGTCGCGCCTCCGGCGTATCGCTCACAACCGCCCTCACGGATCGGCGCCTGGCTCTTCAAGTTGGTCACGCTGATCATCATCGTGGGACTGATCGGTTTGACACTGCTGTGGTGGCAGAGTCGTGAAGGCAATGACTTATTCGGACTCGGCGACAAGCCCGCCTCCTCCATGGAAAGCATGGATAACGCCGGCGGCACCGGAGGCAGCGCGCAAGCCGCCGACATGGCAGAAAATGCCTCTTCTGGCGACAGCGAGTCCGCACAGTCCAGTGCCGACGCCCCGACTAACACCGGCACGCAAGACGACTTGCCGCCCGTTCCCGACGAGAACGACAACCTGGGCCTCGTCGATAACGACGCGGCAAACGTTGACGAAGCACCCAACGCTGGCCCCGCCACCCGCGACGCTGCTGACACACAGGGCGCGGGCACCGAGGCAAGCAGCACCTCGGCGAGTGCCGAACCCGCCGCGCAAGGCGATGGGACCAACACCGCCAGCGACACCAGCACCTCGGCAAATGACGAATCCGCCGCGCCAGGCGATGAGGCCAACGCGGCAAGCGCGAATGCCAACCAACTGACACTGACCTTCAACGAACAGTCATGGACCGAGATCTATGATGCCGACGACCAACGCCTGATGGTGGGCCTGCAAGATCCCGGCACCAGCCTCCAGCTAGAAGGCACGCCGCCGTTCCGCCTGACCATTGGCAACGCCACAGGCGTCGAGCTCCGCTATCAGGGCGAGAATATCGACCTGAGCCAGTATACCGGCGGCAATAATGTCGCCCGCTTCACCTTGGGAGAGTGATACGCTGATGCATATGCAATCTCCGATTCAACGGCGCCAGTCCCGCCAGATTCATGTCGGGAATGTCCCCGTCGGCGGCGGGGCCCCCATCGCCGTGCAAAGCATGACCAACACCGACACCCTGGACGTCGCTGCCACCGTGGCGCAGATCCGCCAGCTCGAGGCCGCAGGCGCCGACATCGTGCGCGTCTCGGTGCCCACCATGGAGGCCGCCGAGACCTTCGGTCAGATCAAACGCCAAGTGGCGGTTCCCCTGGTCGCCGATATCCACTTCGATTACAAGATCGCCCTGCGCGTGGCCGAACTGGGCGTCGACTGCCTGCGCATCAACCCCGGCAATATCGGCCGCGAAGACCGCGTACGCGCAGTAGTCGACGCTGCCCGCGAACATGGCATTCCGATTCGCATCGGCGTCAACGCCGGCTCGCTGGAAAAGGATCTGCAGAAGAAATACGGCGAGCCCACGCCGGAAGCCCTGGTCGAATCCGCCATGCGGCATATCGAGCATCTTGATCGTCTCGATTTCCAGGACTTCAAGGTCAGCGTCAAGGCCTCCGACGTGTTCATGGCGGTGGCCGCCTATCGCCAGCTCGCGCAGCGCATCGACCAGCCCCTGCACCTAGGCATTACCGAAGCCGGCGGCTTGCGTTCGGGGACCGTGAAGTCCTCGATCGGACTCGGCATGCTGTTGATGGAAGGCATCGGCGACACCATCCGTGTCTCGCTGGCCGCCGACCCCGTCGAGGAAATCAAGGTCGGCTATGACATGCTCAAGAGCCTGCGTCTGCGCTCCAAAGGCATCAACTTCGTCGCATGCCCGAGCTGCTCGCGCCAGAATTTCGACGTCATCGGCACCATGAACGCCCTCGAGGAACGCCTCGACGACATCATGACGCCACTCGATGTCTCGGTCATCGGCTGCGTGGTCAATGGCCCCGGCGAGGCCAAGGAAAGCGATATCGGCCTCACCGGCGGCGACCCGGCGAACCTCGTCTATATCGACGGCAAGCCGGCCAGCAAGCTTCGCAACGACCACCTGGTCGACGACCTGGAAGCGCTGATCCGCGATAAGGTCCGCGAAAAAGAGGCTCGCGAACGCGATACCATCGCCCGCGAGGTATAATGCGCCGCTCGCGCGCCCCGTACCGGTTCAGGAGTCAGCATTGAGCAACAAGATCCAGGCCATCCGTGGCATGAACGATCTGCTACCGGAGCAATCGCCTGTTTGGCAATACTTCGAGCGTCAGATCCAGCATCTCATGCAGCGCTATGGGTATAGCGAGATCCGCACGCCCATCATCGAGCAGACGGCGCTGTTCAAGCGCTCGATCGGCGAAGTGACCGATATCGTCGAGAAAGAGATGTATACCTTCGAGGATCGCAACGGCGACAGCCTCACGCTGCGGCCCGAAGGCACCGCCAGTTGCGTGCGCGCGGCGCTGGAGAACGGCCTGCTTTACAACCAGACGCAACGCCTGTGGTATCAGGGCCCGATGTTCCGCCACGAACGTCCGCAAAAAGGTCGCTATCGCCAGTTTCATCAGGTCGGCGTGGAAGCTTACGGCATGTACGGGCCGGATATCGACGTCGAGATGATCCTGCTCAGCGCACGGCTTTGGGAAGCCCTCGGCCTGATGCCCCACGTGCAGCTGGAGCTCAACTCGCTGGGCTCCAACGAGGCCCGTGCCGCCTACCGTGACGCGCTGGTCGCACACTTCAAAGCGCATGCCGATGTCCTCGACGAGGATTCTCGGCGCCGTCTGGACACCAACCCGCTGCGCATCCTGGACTCCAAGAACCCCGACATGGCGGCAATGCTCGCCGATGCACCGCGCTTGATGGATCACCTCGACGAAGAATCGCGGGCTCACTTCGCCGAACTAACCGCCATGCTCGAAGCAGCCGGCATCGATTACGTCATCAATCCGCGCCTGGTGCGAGGACTGGACTATTACAGTCGAACCGTGTTCGAGTGGACCACCCAAGCGCTGGGCAGCCAGGGCACGGTCTGTGCCGGTGGCCGCTACGACGGCCTGGTCGAACAGCTCGGCGGCAAACCCTCGCCCGGTGTAGGGTTCGCCATGGGCGTCGAGCGCCTCATCCTGCTGCTCGAAACGCTCGACCTGGTACCCGAGGCCGCACGACCGCGCACCGATGTATACCTGACGGCCATGGGCGATGCCGCCAGCCGCCAAGCAATGTTGCTGGGCGAGCGTCTGCGTGATGCTCTGCCCGGCATGCACCTGCAACTGCATTGCGGCGGCGGCAGTTTCAAGAGCCAGATCAAGAAAGCCGACAAGAGTGGGGCACGCATGGCGCTGCTGCTCGGCGAAGATGAACTGGCCAGCGGCCGGGTGGGGATCAAATTCCTGCGTGAAAATCGCGATCAGGAAAGCGTGACCCTCGATGCGCTCGCGGCGCGTCTCCAGACGCTTCTCGCGGAGGCTTGAAGAACCAAGCGCCGTTTCGTACGAACAGCCATTGAAGGAGACCGCCCGTGGCGGAGCTTATTACTAGCGAAGAGGAACAGCTTGAGACGCTCAAGCGCTGGTGGAAGGAATATGGCAAGGCGATCATTGCCGGCATCGTGCTTGCCGGTGCGGGTGTTTTCGCCTGGCATGCCTGGCAGGATTACCAAGCCTCGCAAGCGGCGGCAGCGTCGCAGCGCTACCAACAGCTCACGATGCTAATGCAGCAACCGCAGTTGAGCGCCGAGCAACGCCAGCAAGCCACGACCATGATCGAGGGTCTGCAGAGCGAACACGGTGGCACCCTGTACGCCGAACTCGCCGAACTAATGCGCGCCCGTTTAGCGGTCGATGCCAATAATCTGGAGGGGGCGCGCGACACGCTGACAGCGTTCATCGACGGCAGCGAGCATGCCTATCTCGACGGACTCGCACGTCTCAACCTGGCGCGCGTGCAAATCGGCCTGGACAACGCCGAGGGCGCGCTGGCGACACTGGGGAACGACATTCCTGCCTCGCTCGAAGCGCAAGTCGCCAACACCCGCGGCGATGCGTATGCCGCGCTCGGCCAGCCCGACAAGGCGCGTCAGGCTTACCAGGACGCCCTCGCCAGTGCCGAAGAACAGGGTCTACCGCTCTTCGGCGTGCAGCTCAAGCTCGACAATCTCGGTGTAAAGGACGCCAGCTGATGAAATTCAACCACTTGCTGTTACCGGCCGCGCTCACCTTGTCCACCTTGCTGGCGGGTTGTGCCGGCAACGTCGAGCCGCAGTATCCCCCCAAGGAGCTCAAGGACATCTCAACGTCGGTGACACTCGACGAGCGCTGGTCCACCTCGGTCGGCGATGGCCTGGGACGGGCACGCTACCCCTTGAAGCCTCTCCTCGTCGACGGCACCCTCTATACTGCCGATGAAAACGGCCTATTGCGCGCAATCGATGCCGACAGCGGCGCGACTCAGTGGGAAGTACGCTTCGACACGCCGCTTTCCAGCGGCATATCCAGCGATAGCGCCCGACTATACGCTGGCACGCGCAACGGCTCCGTCATCGCCATCGACCGCGAGGACGGTAGCGAAGCCTGGCGCACTCAGGTCTCCAGCGAAGTATTGGCCACCCCCCAGGTCAACAGCAAGCTGGTCGTGGTGCAGAGTGTCGACGGTACGGTAACCGCCCTCAATCGCATCTCTGGCGAAGAAGAATGGACCTACAGCAGCAACCGGCCTGCCTTGACCTTGCGTGGCACGGGAACGCCGCGCGTCATCGAGCCTGTCTCGTTCGTCGGCTTCGCCAATGGCCGACTGGTGACGCTCGACAACCGTAGCGGCCAGCCGCTATGGGACATGCGCGTCTCCGTCCCGCAGGGACGCACCGAGGTGGAACGACTCGTCGACCTCGACGGTCAGCCGGTGCTGACGCGAGACGGCCGTCTATTCGTGACCAGCTACAACGGTCGCGTGATGGCGCTGGAAGCCACCAGCGGCGAAGTCATCTGGTCACGCGACGAGTCCAGTTACCTGACGCCGCTACGCGTCGGCAATTACCTCTTCACCGTCAATGAAGCCAGCCATGTCCTGGCACTCGATGTCGATAGCGGCAGCGTGCTGTGGGAATCCGACGCCCTCGAAGGCCGCGACCTGACCGCGCCCACCTTCATCGACGGCAAGCTGGCGCTGGGTGACTATCAAGGCTATGTCCACCTGCTCGACGCGAGCAGCGGCGATATCGTGGGCCGCACGGAAATCGGCGGCGATGGCATCAGCCTGGCCCCGCTGGCCGATGGCAAACGGCTTTACACTCTCACCAACGACGGTGAACTGGCCGCCTACGATCTCGAAAAAGGCGATTGAGCGGCTCGCCCTCGTAGCCTGTGAGCGGGCACCTCGCGCTGAGGTGCCCGCGTCATTTGTGGGCCCTTGCCGATCAGCAATGCTAGAATCACGCCATACTACGTGACATCCGCGTCGCGTCTCCTCATTCAACGCCACGCCGCATGTCCAGCCTCACTCAACGCTTTTGTGCGCCGGTTTACGAGACAACATGAATCCCGTCATCGCCCTGGTAGGCCGACCCAATGTCGGCAAATCGACCCTTTTCAATCGCCTGACTCGCACGCGTGACGCGCTGGTCGCCGACTTTGCCGGCCTCACCCGTGACCGCAAGTACGGCAACGGCGCGCTCGGTGACAAGACCTATACGGTCATCGATACCGGCGGCATCAGCGGCAATGAAGAAGGCATCGATGCCGCCATGGCCGAGCAGTCACTGCTGGCCATCGACGAAGCCGACATCGTGCTGTTCCTGGTCGACGGGCGGAGCGGTCTCAGCGCCGCCGACGAGGCCATCGCCAATCACCTGCGTGTCAATCAGAAGAAGACCTGGCTGGTAGTCAACAAGACCGATGGGCTCGAAGAACACTCGGCTGCAGCGGACTTCTGGCAGCTCGGCCTGGGCGACCCGCGCCCGATCGCCGCCGCGCACGGACGCAATGTGACCGCCTTGATCGACGAGGTGCTGGCGCCCTTCCCCCCGCGCGAGGCCAACGCGGCACCGCCCGATCTCAGCAACGGCATTCGTATCGGCGTCATCGGCCGACCCAATGTCGGCAAGTCGACGCTGGTCAACCGTCTGCTGGGCGAAGAGCGGGTCGTTGTCTTCGATGAGGCCGGCACCACGCGCGATGCCATCGAGATCCCCTTCGAGCGCCGCGGCAAGCCCTATGTGCTGGTCGACACCGCCGGCGTGCGGCGACGCAAGAACGTCAAGGAAACAGCCGAGAAATTCTCGATCATCAAGACGCTCGAAGCCATCAAGGATTGCCATGTGGCGGTCATGGTACTCGACGCGCGCAGCGGCCTGGTCGAACAGGATCTGCACCTGCTCGATTATGTCCTGAGTAGCGGGCGCGCGCTGGTATTGGCGGTCAACAAATGGGATGGCCTCGAGCAAGAGGCGAAGGACAAGATGCGCACGGAGATCAAGCGCCGCCTGGGCTTTGCCGATTACGCCGAGATGCATTTCATCTCCGCGCTGCACGGCACCGCGGTGGGCGATCTCTACCCCTCCATCACGCGGGCCTTCGACTCGGCCAACAGTCACTGGTCGACCAATCGCCTGACCACCCTCTTGCAGGATGCGGTGAGTGAGCATCAGCCGCCGCTGGTCCACGGCCGCCGCATCAAGTTGCGCATGGCCCATCAGGGCGGCAGCAACCCACCGATCATCGTGGTCCACGGCAATCAGACCGGCTCACTGCCAGAGGCGTACAAGCGCTATCTGATCAACACCTTCCGCAAGGTACTCAAGGTGCGCGGTACACCGATGCGCTTCGAGTTCCGCTCGGGCAACAACCCCTACGACGAAAATGCCGGCGCCAGCGACCGCGAAAAGGCCAAGAAGCGTGAACTGAACCGCACGCGCGAGGCGCGCAAGAATCGCCGCTAAAGCGTGTCACTCGTCGCCATTCCCAAGCACACGATTGCGTCCCGCCAGCTTGGCGCGATAGAGCCTTTGTTCGACGGCGTCGAGTCCCGCCTCGACGCTGGACGCATCGTGCAGGCCCGCCACTCCGGCGGAAAACGTCACCTCGAACTCACCACACTCCTGAATCGCTCGCGCCTGTGAATGGAACTGCAGGCGTATACGTTCGATCGCGCGCTGCGCATCTTCGGGGCTGCAATGTGGTAACACGACACAGAACGCTCCACCGGCGTAACGTGCCACGTGGTCGATGAAACGCAGTTGTTGCGTCAGTCGTTCCGCCAGGAGACGAATGACATAATCACCGCTGGCATGCCCATGATGGGCGTTCAACGCCCCGACATGATCGATATCGATCAATGCCAGGCTGGTGGGCGTACCGCTACGTTGCGCGCGGACGAACTCGATTTCCAGAAGTTCCTGCAAGGCAGCATGAGTCAACACGCCGGTCAGGCCATCGCGCGCTCCCGAGCGTCGCGAACCAAGCGCGCGATGGGCGTGTGACAATACCGTCGTCACCAGCGCATCGTCATCGACCGGCTTGCCGAGGAAAACGTCGCCACTACGCGCCCAGGCCTGCTCGCACACGTCATCGTCGGCCGCCAGATACACCACGGGCAAGTCCCGCCAGGCATCGTCGAGGCGCATCACGCGGGCCAGTTCTCGTCCCGTACACGACGGTAAGCGCGTGTCCACCAAGGCCAGATCAGGGCGGTAATCGCGCAGTGCAGCCAGTGTCTCGGCTGGCATGTTGACCACCCATGAATCGATTCCAGCACCGGCCAGCACTCGATGGTAGTGCTTGGTCAGCTCGACATCGTCGTCGACGATCAGAACCCGCAGTGGTTCCGGGGTGAGGCCCGGCGACAGACGATCCAGACACCGGTCGATCAGCGAGGCATCCAAAGGAGGGACGAAATAGCCGGCCGCGCCGTGGCGAATCGCCGCGAGTCGCGCCGCAAAATCGTCATCATCACCAATGATCAAAAGATGCGGCGGAGACTGCCATCCGCTCCACCAAATGCTCCAGCGCGAACGCGCTACGCTACGCTCGTCGACCAGCACGGCCTCGGGTCGCCATGCCATGAGAGCATCGACGTCGCGCATGGCATATTCATGACATTCATACCCCAGCGCGCTCAAGGCCTCGCCCAGCGCGCGGCGCCGTAACGGTTCATCACCAAGCAAGGCGACACGCACCGACGTGGCATCTCGCTGAGCCGTCATTCCCTTTGCGGAGAGCAGGTCATCGAGATTGGGCAGTTGCTCCACTTGGTACTGCAGCCGTGATTGCAACGCCGCCAGCGTATAGGGGGCGGGCAACACTTCTCCATCGAGCCACTGACGAATCTGGCGTCCTACCTCGCTGCATGTCTCACTCAATGCCTCATAGCCGAAGCTACCGGCGGAATCGGCGATACGTTGCAGATCCTCGCAGACCGCCTCCAGCTCCATCGCCGATGCGGCATTATCACGAGTACTCATCTCCTCGACGTGCGCGGTTACCGCCTGCACATCGCCATGCAACCTCTCGGCGCCTTGCCGGCGCAATGCCTCGAGGCGCCGACTACGTTCGCTTTCTTGCATACCGTCTTCTCCCTGACCATAAGGCCGCCTCGCATCCCTAAACGTTACGACTCTTGCACCTCATACCTAGCGCCTACCCACTGGCAGGCAAACTGCCAGGCGGCGCGCCCGCTTCTCACCCCACGCAAGGTGGCGAAGCGCACCGCATCCTCGCGGGCCGCGTCGCTCCAGGCATTTTCCCCGCCCAAGTGGTAGACCCAATGACGGCATGCGGTCAGGTAGGCATCCTGATTGAAAGGGTGGAAGGCCAGCCACAGCCCGAAGCGGTCGGAAAGCGAGATACGCTCTTCCACCGCATCGCCATGGTGGAGCTCGCCGTCGACCAGCCGGGTATCCTGATTGTCGGCGAGCGACTCAGGCAACAGGTGGCGCCGGTTGGACGTCGCATACAACAGCACGTTTTCGGGCGGGCCGGTCAAGGTACCATCGAGTACGCTCTTGAGCGCTTTATAGGCGTCGTCGTGGCCTTCGAAGGAGAGATCATCGCAGTACACAAGGAAGCGATGCGTCGAGTCGCGTAGCCGCTGCACCAATCCTGGCAGGCCGACCAGATCGTGGCGGTCGACCTGAATCAAGCGCAGCCCTTCCGGCGCCAAGGTGTTGAGCAAGGCCCGGACCATCGACGACTTGCCGCTGCCGCGTGCGCCCCAGAGCAACGCATGATTCGCCGGGCGCCCGTGCAAAAAAGCGCGCGTATTGCTCAAAAGCGCCGTCTTCTGGCGCTCGACGCCGACCAGATCGTCCATGCCGACGCCATCGCGCGCGGCCACCGGAATCAATTGGCCGCCCAGCGCATTACGCTGCCAGATCGCCGCCACGTCACGCGACCAGTCGACGACTGCAGGCTCTGGCGGTAACCACGCCTCGACCCGGTCAAGCACCCTGTGCAGACGTTGCGCTAGCTCGGCATCCATCCTACCCCTCCTGTCACTGTTCATTCCAGAATCCCGCATATAGATCGCTGGTTGACCCAACGCAGCATCGGGGTATCTTGGAGCCGTTTGGTTGTCGGGTCCAGAGCCTATCAGGAGTTTCTCATGCAAAGGATGTTGCCGTCTCGCCTACGAATGCCACTCGCCATCGGCCTCGTAGGTATCACCCTGGCCGCTTGCAGCACCTCGCCGCTAGGACGTAGCCAATTGGCCTTCTATCCAGATGACCAGCTCGAGCAGATGGGCAAGCAGAGTTTCGCACAATATCAGGAAAAGCTGCCGGAGATTGGCGGCGCCACGTATGACTATGTGCAGTGCGTCGCCGATGCCATCACTGACGAAGTGCCTGACGACGCAGGTATTGCCACCTGGGAGGTCAAGGTCTTCAAGGACGATGCGGTCAATGCCTTCGCGCTGCCGGGTGGTTACATCGGGGTCAACAGCGGGCTGCTTGATGTCACCGAGAACCAGGACCAACTGGCCGCCGTCATCGGTCACGAGGTAGGTCACGTCCTCGCGCATCACGCCAACGAACGCGTCTCGACGCAAGCCGCCACCCAGACCGGGCTCTCGATCCTGCAATCGGCCGCAGGACTGGAAGGTGCCGCCGGCGAGCAACTCATGGGGCTCCTCGGCGCGGGCGCCCAGTACGGTGTGATCCTGCCCTTCTCGCGCAAGCAGGAGTCGGAAGCCGACAAGGTCGGCCTGGACTTGATGGCTCAAGCCGGCTTCGATCCCCGCGCCAGTATCGAGCTGTGGCAGAACATGGCCGCGCAAAGCCAGGGCGCACCTCCGGAGTGGCTCTCCACCCACCCCAGCAACCAGTCACGCATTCAGGGCTTGCAGGCACGTCTGGATCAAGCCATGCCGCTCTACAAGCAGGCCCAAGCCAACGGCGAGCGCCCCAACTGTCAGCGCTGATCGCCTCCTGAAAAGCGAGACGCCGCCTGTGGAGGCGGCGTCTGCGTATGTGTCGACGCACGACAAGCCATCAAAGCTCGCGGCGTAACACCTCGCGTACCGCCGCGGTATCGGGGCGCACGTGCCGCCACAGGAAGAAAGACTCGGCAGCCTGCTCGATCAACATGCCCAGGCCATCGATCATGCGTGCGCCGCGCTTACCCGCCCATTGCAGGAAAACGGTCGGGTCGGCGGCGTACATCATGTCATAGGCCACGCCCGTATCAGTGAGCAAGGTGTCGGGCAAGGGTGGCAAATCCCCGCCCAGCGAGGCGCTGGTGCCATTGATGACCACATCATAAGAGCCTTCCAAGGTGTCATAGCCGCTGCCCGTCACACCCGCCTGTTGCTGCCCACGTTTTTGCGGGTGAAAGTCTGCCGCCAGCCCCATCGCCTTCTCGGCGGTGCGGTTGGCAATATGCAAGGACTGCGGCCTCGCCGCCAGCAACGGATCGAGCACGCCGCGCACGGCCCCGCCCGCGCCGAGCACGAGAATGCGCGCATCGTCGAGCGTCACGCCGTGCGCTTCGAGGTCACGCACCAGTCCTACGCCATCGGTGGTATCGGCATAGGTGCGCCCGTCCCGGCCGTGTACCAGCGTATTGACGGCCCCGGCCCGGCGGGCACGCTGGCTGAGCACATCCGCCATACGATACGCCTCTTCCTTGAACGGCACGGTGACATTGGCGCCAAGACCACCGGCGGCCACGAAGGCTTGCCAGGCGCCGGCAAAGTCCTCGCGCGGCGCCTCGATAGCCTCATAAGCCATGGCCTGCCCACACTGCTCGGCGAATAGCGCATGAATGCGCGGCGAGCGCGAGTGCCCGACGGGATGCCCGAAGACACAGTAACGATCACTCATACTTCAGCCTCCTCGAGCCATTCGCGTGAGTGCAAGAACTCATCACCCAGGCGCGCCTCGTCGCTACCCGGCTCGGGCTCCCAGCAGTACTGCCACTGCGCCAACGGCGGCATCGACATCAGGATCGACTCAGTGCGCCCACCGCTTTGCAGCCCGAACAGGGTGCCGCGATCCCAGACTAGATTGAACTCGACGTAACGCCCGCGCCGGAACGCCTGGAAGTCGCGTTCGCGCTCGCCGTAAGGCGTCTCACGCCGCCGCCGCACGATGGGCAAATAGGCGTCGAGGAAGGCATCACCCACCGCCTGCTGGAACGCGAAGCAGTGCTCGAAGTCCCATTCGTTGAGGTCATCGAAGAACAAGCCGCCAACGCCGCGCGTTTCGCCGCGATGATGAAGGGTGAAATAATCGTCGCACCACTGCTTGAAGCGCGGATAGACATCATCGCCGAACGGCGTGCAGGCATCGCGGGCCACGCGGTGCCAGTGGACCACGTCCTCGAACACCGGATAGAACGGCGTCAGGTCGAAACCGCCGCCGAACCACCAGACGGGGTCGGCATCGTCTTTCTCGGCGATGAAAAAGCGCACATTGCCATGCGCGGTGGGCACATGCGGGTTATGCGGATGCAGCACCCAGGACACGCCCACGGCATGGAAACTGCGCCCGGCCAATTCGGGCCGCGCGGCCGAGGCCGAGGCCGGCAGGCGTTCGCCGAAAACATGCGAGAAATTGACCCCACCCTTCTCGAACACGCCACCGTTCTCGATCACCCGGGAGCGACCACCGCCACCCGACTCGCGTGTCCAGCTATCTTCGCGAAAGCGCTCACCATCCTCGGCGGCCAAGCCTTCGCAGAGACGTTCCTGCAAGTCGAGTAGATACTCTTTCACCTTGTCAAGATGGGGGTGTGCCACGTCACGCTCCTCGGGTTATCGGTTGGTTTGACTCATGTAACGCTCGGCCATGACGCCAGGCATACGACTCACCGGCACGCTTTAATCGCGCAGGACCTCGCCGCTTGCCAGATCACGAATCGTGCTCGGCCGCACGTATCCGCCCAGCACCCCCTCGACGAGTGTCACCGCCTCGCCAAAGGCCGTGCGTATGTCGCCGGCGCTCATCGCGGGTGGCTCGCCGGCGCGATTGGCCGAGGTCGAGACCAGCGGGCCGCCGAAGGCACTACACAGCGCCTGTACCAAGGGATGATCGCTGACGCGCACCGCCAGGGTCGCGTGCTCGCCACGCAATAACGGACGTGCCCGCCCGTTGTCGGGCACCAGCCAGGTGGTGGGCGTCGCTTGGCTGGCTGCCAGACGCGCGCGTTGCGCCTCGTCGAGCCCTTCCAGCCAGGGTGCCAGTTGCGACACCGACCCGGCGATCAGGATCAGACCCTTGGCCGGATCACGTTGCTTGAGTTCGATCAGGCGCGCCAGAGCGGCATCGTCATCGGGGTCGCAGCCCAGCCCCCACACCGCTTCGGTGGGGTAAGCCACGATGGCGCCACGGCGCAATACCGCCACGGCGTGACTGAGGGTATCGGAAGTCTCTGACATGACGAGAGGTTTCGCTTCACGGCAACACAAGATACGGCCATCTTATCACGCACGCGGGGCGGAACGCCGTGCCATGCTGTCGCATGGCCTGGACCTAGCGCGTGGCGCGACGCACCCACCCCCCACTCACCTGCGCGGCCTGGCCGGCGAGCTCCAGTTCCAGCAGGCGCATCTGACAACCGCCGACGTCCAGCTCACTGCGCTCGACCAGTACGTCGAGCGGCGTGGGGGTCGTGTCCAACAGCGCCAGTAACGGATCCTGGGGCACATCGGAGGGCGCCGGAGCCTCTGCACGCGCTGGTGGCGTCGCCGTGTCGGCCTCGGGTGGCGTCGCGTTCAACGCCTGCCAATGGCCGAGCTGCTCGAGAATATCGTCGCGTCCGCGTACCAGGCAGGCGCCGTCGCGGATCAGCCCCAGGTTGCCATGCGCCTGCACATTATGCAGCGAGCCGGGGATCGCGAAGACCTCGCGGTTCTGTTCCATCGCCAGCCGCGCGCTGACCAGCGAGCCGCTCTTCTCGGCCGCCTCGACGACCAGCACACCCAACGATAGCCCGGTGATGATGCGATTGCGGCGCGGAAAGTAGCGCGCGTGGGCCCGCGTCTCGGCGGGATGCTCGGAGAGCAGCAGGCCGCCTTCATCGAGCAGACGACGATACAGGCCGGCATGGCGGGGCGGGTAGATCACCTCCACGCCGCAGCCGAGTACCGCCACGCTGCGACCGCCGGCATCCAACGCCGTGCGCTGGGCCACGCCGTCGACACCCAGCGCCATGCCGCTGACGATACCGAATCCGGCCTCCACGAGTTCGCGGGCGAAGAAAGCCGCGTTATCGCTGCCTTCACGGGTCGGGCGCCGCGTGCCGACCATGGCCAAGCCCGGCAGATCGAGGGCAGCCAAATCGCCCTTGGCCCATAGCAGCGCCGGTGGATCGACGATCTCATCGAGCAAGGCAGGCCAGGCCGGATGACCGGGATGCAAGAGATGATGTGATGGTTGGCTCGATTCCCACGCCAAGGCCGCCGTGACCGATGCCTCCAAGGGACTCTTCGTGGGGTGATCGAGCCAGTGCCGCAGCGTATCGCGTGGTCCAGCGGGCATTGCCGTCAACCAGGCCTCGGGCCAGTCATCGGCCAAACCTTGCGCAGCCAATTCTCGGCGAATGACCGCCAGACGCCGTGCGCCGAGTTTGGGTAGATGTGCCAGGGCACACCACTCTCTCGTTGTGATCATGCGCGCCTTCCTCAACGTGGCTCCAACGACGTCAACACACTGCGCTCGGGTGTGCTCACGCCATCGCCTACCTCCAGTGGCCGCGAGGCCTCCAGGACTAACGCGTAGCTGACCCGCTCGAAGCTCTCGAACACCATCGCCAGGCCGCCGGGCTGGGCCGCCAGAGAGACAGTGTCACCCTCGACCGGGTCAGTCACCTGCGCCGGTGCGGCATCCAGAGCCAGCACAGTCCCCGGTGTGATGCCATTCGTACGTCCCACATCGAGCGCCACGATGGTATGCCGACCGATATAGTGCACGCCTTCGGGCACACCTAGAATCTCGCCATCGACGGCATGATCTGGAACGTGAAGGGAAAACGCCAGGGAGAGGCGTTCTTCGCGATACGGCAGCAAGCGGTCGCCGGGGTTTATTGCCTGACGCGCCTTGAGCACCTCGAAGACATCCAGGTCGCCTTCACGCCTCACCCAGCGGGCCTCGCCTACGGCGCGTAGCTCAATGCCCAGCAGCGCGTCGCTTTCGGGGTCGTGGTAAACCGTTCCGGGGCGATAGATGACACGCCGCGCGTTACGCGAGCGCGCGGCCTCCTTAACTGCACGGACATAAAACCGGTCGCCACTGCCGATCAGTTGATGCCCCTCTTCGCCCGCGACGACGTAAGGCATATCCTTGAGCCTGGCCCGCGAGTCAATGAGGCGATACTCGTTCAGAAAGGGCGCTAGCGTCTGGCGTTCGATGGTGGGGGCCGCCTCGCTCGGCGGCACTTCCCGTACACGCGGAGAGAGGTGCACGATGTCCTGCGACTTTTCACGCCCCTCGGCGGCAGACACCACACCGACTACGCCAACCAGCACCAACCCGAGTCCCACTAACCTACCGCCATATCCTGCCCACATGATCGTCTCTTCTTCTGATCGCTCGCACGTCAACCTGCCTCCGCACCGATGCTTTCGGCCCTCGGCATGCGTCAGGACGCACTGCTATACTTTTCACATGTTCGTCGCCCCGCTCCACCACTGCTGGCGACGCACCGCCTAGCCGTTCGCGCTCGGGGATATCGGCGTCCTTTCGGTTCCGTTCCCGCCAGCGGCGCATTACACTAGCGGACAAATTTCACGTGACAGCATAACGGTTTTCTTAACGCCATGGCCAAGCTGACCATTCTCGAATTTCCCGATGGGCGCCTGCGCAAGAAGGCAGCGCCCGTCGAGACCGTCGACGACGAGATCCGTACGCTGGTCGACGACATGCTCGACACCATGTACGACGCCCAAGGCATCGGCCTGGCCGCGACCCAGGTCGACGTGCATCGCCGCGTCATCGTCATGGATGTCAGCGACGATCGCTCACAGCCCCGCGTACTGATCAACCCCCAATACACCCCGCTGGGCGAAGAACGCGAGCCCATGCAGGAAGGCTGCCTGTCGATCCCCGACCATTACGCCGAGGTACCGCGTGCGTTGCGCGTCTCGCTCAAGGCGCTGGATCGCGATGGTACGCCCTACGAGCTGGAGGCCGACGGCCTGCTCGCCCACTGCATCCAGCATGAATGCGATCACCTCGAAGGTACGCTGTTCGTCGACTATCTCTCGCCGCTCAAGCGCGATCGAATCATGAAAAAGATGCAGAAACGCCACAAGGCCATGCAGGACGCCTGAGACCGCGTTTCCCTCTCGCCTCGCACTCGCCAAACGGGCCGGCACTTGCCGGCCCGTGGCATTGAACGAACACGCAAGCCGTTACGGAAGTCCGCCCGATGTCCCACTCCCTGCGCGTCGCATTCGCCGGTACGCCCGATTTCGCCGCCGCCAGCCTCGCGGCACTGCTCGAAAGCTGCCATGAGGTGGTCTCGGTGCATACCCAGCCCGACCGTGGCGCGGGACGCGGGCGCAAGCTCACGCCCAGTCCGGTCAAGGCGCTGGCGCTCGAACACGCGCTACCCGTCCACCAGCCCACCACGCTCAAGGATGACGCCGCCCGGCAGGCACTCGTCGACTGCGACGCCGACGTATTGGTCGTCGTCGCCTATGGATTGATACTCCCGCAAGCGGTGCTCGATATCCCGCGCCTGGGGTGCCTCAACGTGCATGCTTCGTTGTTGCCCCGTTGGCGCGGCGCGGCGCCCATTCAGCGCGCCATCGAAGCAGGCGACACGCGAAGCGGGGTGACCATCATGCAGATGGACGCCGGTCTCGATACCGGCGACATGCTGCTGGTACGCGACACGCCCATCACTGCGACGACTACCAGCGGCGAGCTACACGACCGTCTTGCCGCGTTGGGTGGAAAGGCCATCGTCGAGGCACTCGACGCCCTGGCAGACACCGGCCTGACCGCGACACCTCAACCGGCGGAGGGCGTCACCTACGCCACCAAGCTCAGCAAAGCCGAGGCCGAGCTCGATTTCACGCGCCCTGCCGCCGAACTCGCCGCCCGCGTGCGTGCCTTCAACCCCTGGCCGGTGGCCTGGACGCGCCTCGCCGACGAGCCGCTACGCCTGTGGCTGGCCGAGCCTGACACTGAGTCCGATACCGCCGCAGCCCCCGGCACGCTGCTGGAGAGCGCCCCGGACGCCCTGCGCATCGCCTGCGGCCCCGACGGCATCCAGGTGCTGCGCATCACCCGCGCTCAACTGCCCGGCGGCAAACCGCTCGCGGTGCGCGACCTGCTCAACGCTCGGGGCGAGCGCTTCGCTGCGGGACAATTACTGGGTCAGGAGACCAATTCATGAGTACCCCGGACATTCGCGCCGTCTGCGCCTCCGCCCTGGCCCCCGTGCTCGATGGCAAGGGCTCGCTGAACGCCTTGGATAGCACCCTGGAATCCGCCGGCGTCGAGGGGCGTGACCGTGGCCTCGCCAAGGCGCTGTGCTTCGGTGTCTGCCGCACGCTGCCGCGCCTCGAGGCGCTGTCCAAGCTCCTGCTGCGTCAGTCCTTCAAGCGCCGCGACCAGGACGTCCAGGCGCTGTTGCTGCTCGGCCTCTATCAGCTCTTGTACATGCGTGTCCCTGCGCACGCCGCCGTGGGCGAAACCGCCGGCGCCGCTCGCGCGCTGGACAAGGCGTGGGCCACGCGCGTGCTCAATGGTTGCCTGCGCCGCTTTCAGCGCGATGGCCAGACGCTTGAGGCCCAGGTCGACCGCGACCCCAGCATCGCGCTGCTGCATCCCGAATGGATGCTCACGCGTTGGCGCGAGGCCTGGCCCGACGATTGGCGCGAATTGGCCGAGGCCAACAACCAGGCCGGCCCCATGACGCTGCGGGTCAATCGCCGCCACGCAGATCGCGAAGCGTACCTGGCCCGCCTGCGCGACGCCGGCCTGGCCGCCGACCCTACGCCATACGCGGCGGATGGCGTGACCCTGCATGAAGCCTGCGACGTGCGCGCCCTGCCCGGTTTCGAAGAGGGCGCGGTGAGCGTGCAGGACGAAGCCGCCCAACTGACCGCACCGCTACTCGAGCCAGCCCTGTCCACGACACCCAAGGCCCGCGTGCTGGATGCGTGCAGCGCCCCCGGCGGCAAGACCGCGCACCTGCTCGAAGCCTTCGATCTCGAGCTTACCGCCCTGGACAGCGACGCCGAGCGACTCGGCCGCGTCGACGCCACCCTGACACGCCTCGGGCTCGAGGCCACCACGTTGGCCGCCGACGCTAGCCGCCTCGACTGGTGGGATGAGCAACCCTTCGATGCCGTGCTGCTCGACGCGCCCTGCTCAGGCACCGGTGTCATTCGCCGCCACCCGGACATCAAGCGCCTGCGTCGTCCCCGCGATATCCGCGAGCTCGCCGCGCTGCAGGCCCGGCTGCTCGACACGCTGTGGACGACCCTCGCCCCCGGCGGCACGCTTCTGTATGCCACCTGTTCAGTGATGCCCGAGGAGAACCAGGATCAAATCGCGGCCTTCCTGGCACGTACCCCGGACGCCAGCGCCGACGAACTCGACGTCGACTGGGGCCGCCCCGCCGGCGCCGGGCGCCAGCTGCTGCCGCGTCTCGAGGGACACGACGGCTTCTTCTACGCCCGGCTGCGCAAGACAACAGCGTAACCGCCGGCCTACGTCGCTCTCGACTTGCCAGCGGCGTACACGGCTTCGATACTGAGGGCATCGCCCCCATGAGTGGAGCCCTCGTGTTGCAGGATGCCCTCGAGATCATCGACACGCACTGCGCCCTGCTCGTCGTCGACGTGCAAGGCGACTTCATGCCCGGCGGCCCACTGGCCTGCGCCGATGGCGATGCTATCCTGCCAGGACTGAGCCAATTGCTTTGCGAGCGGCGTTTCGCGCACGTCGTGGCGACCCAGGACTGGCACCCCACCCGTCACGTTTCCTTCGCCAGCGAGCACGCCGGCTATCAACCCTTCGACACCCTCGATCTGTACGGTGAGCCGCAGACCCTATGGCCCGACCACTGTGTGCAGAACACGCCTGGCGCTCGGCTGCATCCCGAACTCGACTGGGCGCCGGTGGACCTGATCGTGCGCAAGGGATGCGACCCCCGCGTCGATTCCTACAGCGCCTTTCGCAACAATCTCGATCCCAAGGGCGAACGCCCCACCACGGGGTTGGCCGGCTGGCTACGCGAACGCGGCGTCGACAGCGTCTATCTTTGCGGCCTGGCGCGTGATGTGTGCGTGTTATGGAGTGCCGAGGACGCCGTCGCCGCAGGCTTCAAGACACGCTTTCTGTGGCCGCTGACACGCCCGGTCACCCATGACACTGACGCCGCCACGCGGCAGCGTCTCACTCGGCTCGGCGTCGAGATCATCGGCGCTTGAGCCATTCCATCGCACTTCAAGCGCAAGGAGAACGCCATGAGCGATCACGTCTACAAGCACATCGAGCTGACCGGTTCCTCGCCGCACGGCGTCGAAGATGCCGTGAACAACGCCTTGGAAAAGGCACGCGAGACGTTGCATGGCATGCGCTGGTTCGAGGTCATCGACATGCGCGGCCATCTCGAGGACGGCCGTGTGGGGCACTGGCAGGTCACCCTCAAGGTGGGTCTCTCCCTCGACTGACCGGGCTTGCGCCCGAGCGCCATCGCGCCCCTGTCATTGGGGGCGCTGACTGGTTTATGCTACGCGCCAGTCACTGAGCGCGGATTCCCCTCGCATGAAGATCATTATCCTCGGCGCCGGCCAGGTCGGCGGTACGCTGGCGGAACACCTGGCCAGCGAAGAAAACGACATCACCGTGGTGGATGTCGACACCAAGCGCCTGCGCGAACTCCACAACCGTCTGGATATCCGCACGGTGGTGGGAACGGCTTCCTATCCCATGGTGCTGCGCCAAGCGGGCGGCGAGGATGCCGACATGCTGATCGCGGTGACCAGCTCCGACGAAGTCAATATGGTCGCCTGCCAGGTCGCGCATACGCTGTTTCGCACGCCGACCAAGATCGCCCGCGTCCGCGCTACCGCTTATCTGACGCGCAAGGGATTGTTCTCCCACGACGCGATTCCCGTCGATGTGCTGATCAGCCCCGAGCAAGTGGTCACCGATCATATCCGCCGTCTGATCGAATACCCCGGCGCCCTGCAGGTGCTCGACTTCGCCGGCAGCCTGGCCCAACTGGTGGCCGTCAAGGCTTACTATGGCGGGCCGTTGGTGGGTCAGGAGCTCGGCTTCCTGCGGCGCCACATGCCCAACGTGGATACCCGCGTGGCGGCGATCTATCGCCGCAACCGGCCGCTGATTCCACGTGGTGACACGGTCATCGAGGCCGACGACGAAGTCTTTTTCATCGCCGCGCGCAAGGACATCCGCGCGGTAATGAGCGAGCTGCGCAAGGTCGACCGCGATTTCCGTCGTGTGATCATTGCCGGCGGCGGCAACATCGGCGAACGGCTCGCCGAGACGCTCGAACATAGCCACCAGGTCAAGATCATCGAGCATGAACTGGAACGCTGCACGGTGCTTTCGGAACGCCTTGACCGCACCGTGGTGCTGCACGGCAGCGCGACCAGCAAGCGCCTGTTGTTGGAAGAAAACATCGAGGATTGCGACATCTTCTGCGCGCTGACCAACGACGACGAGGTCAATATCATGTCGTCGATGCTGGCCAAGCGCCTGGGCGCCAAGAAGGTCTTGACGTTAATCAACAACGCCGCCTACGTGGATCTCGTCCAGGGCGGCGAGATCGATATCGCCATCTCGCCGCAGCAAGCCACCATCGGCGGTCTGCTCACCCACGTGCGACGCGGCGATATCGTCAACGTTCACTCGCTGCGGCGCGGTGCCGCCGAGGCCATCGAGGCCATCGCCCACGGCGACTCACGATCGTCCAAGGTCGTGGGGCGCACCATAGACGAAATCGATTTGCCCAGCGGCACCACCATCGGCGCCATCGTGCGCGGCAAGGAAGTCCTCATCGCCCACGACGACGTCGTCGTGGAAAGCGGTGACCATGTCATTCTGTTCGTGGTCGACAAGCGGCGCATCCGCGACGTCGAGCGTCTCTTCCAGGTGGGACTGACATTCTTCTGATGAGTATTCGGTCACGCATGGCCCCCGTTTTGGCAAGGCACATACCATGAGTCTCCTGGTAATCCTGCGGATCGTCGGGCTGTTGTTGATGCTGTTCAGCCTGACCATGGTGCCACCGCTAGTGATTTCGTTGATTTTCGACGATGCCACTGCGGACGCCTTCGTCATCGGCTTGGGGATCTCGTTCATCACCGGGGCGCTGCTTTACTGGCCGACCCGTCACGCTCGACGTGAATTGCGCACCCGTGACGGTTTTCTGATCACCGTGATGTTCTGGAGCGTACTGGGGCTGTTCGGTTCGCTGCCGCTGATGCTGGCTGAGGACCCGTCGCTATCATTCACCGACGCCGTGTTCGAATCGTTTTCCGGCCTCACTACCACCGGCGCCACTATCCTCACCGGCATCGACCTGCTGCCCGAGTCGATTCTCTTCTACCGCCAGCAGCTGCAATGGCTGGGCGGCATGGGGATCGTGGTACTGGCGGTGGCGATCCTGCCGACGCTGGGCATCGGTGGCATGCAACTTTACCGTACCGAGATTCCCGGGCCACTCAAGGACTCCAAGCTAACCCCACGCATCACCGAGACCGCCAAGGCCCTGTGGTACATCTATGCCGCCCTGACACTGGCGTGCTTCCTGGCGTATTGGCTGGCGGGGATGAGTTGGTTCGATGCCATCGGGCACAGCTTCTCGACCGTCGCCATCGGCGGTTTCTCGACACACGACGCCAGCATCGGCTATTTCGACAGCGCAACCATCGAGCTGATCTGCGTATTCTTCATGATCGTTTCGTCGTTGAGCTTCGGGCTGCACTTCGCAGTGTGGCGTGAGAAGCGCCTGCGTCATTATTTGCTCGACCCCGAATTCCGCTTTTTCGTGGTCTTTCTGGCGCTACTGGTCAGCATCACCATCGCCACGCTCATGTTGAGTGGCACCTACGACGACACCCTGGGACTGCGCCACGGCTTGTTCGAGGCGGTCTCGATAGCCACCACCACCGGTTTCGGCGTCGCCGACTTCACCGCGTGGCCAGGTGTACTGCCGTTCATGCTGTTCATCGCGGCGTTCGTCGGTGCCTGTTCGGGGTCCGCCGGCGGGGGCATGAAGGTGATCCGCATTCTGTTGATTCTCAAACAGGGCCTGCGTGAGATTCACCGCCTGATCCACCCCAATGCGGTCTTTTCGGTCAAGGTTGGCAAGATGCGCATTTCCAGTGGCGTGGCCGAAGCGGTATGGGGGTTCTTCTCCGCCTATATGCTGCTGTTCGTGCTAATGCTCCTGATCCTGCTCTCCACCGGGCTGGATCAGGTGACCGCCTGGTCGGCGGTGGGCTCGGCCCTCAACAACCTGGGCCCGGGGCTGGGCGGCGTGGCCTCGCACTACGGTGACATGCCGGATCTCGCCAAATGGACCCTGGTGATGGCGATGATGTTCGGGCGCCTGGAAATCTTCACCATCCTGGTGCTGTTCACGCCCGCCTTCTGGCGACGCTGAAACCGTACGCGACGATCCTCTCCCCAAAAACGCTATTATGCTTGCTTCAAGCTAGTCATAGCGGCTTTCACATCCTTATTCCCTGAACAATCAGAACTTTAAAGGCCAATTGCCCGGGTGCCGCGATGGTGGCAATGCTACCATGCGCGCTTCCCGGCCCACCGCTAGGGGCCGTCATCCATTGTTCAGTCCCGAGAGAGTGTCATGTCCGCCAGCCTCGCTAGCCCTTTACGCACGGTGCTCCGCCTAGGGCTCATTCCGCAAATCGTCATCGGTATCGTTCTCGGCATCGTCGTGGCCACTTTATGGCCGGATGCCGCCACCTCGATATCCCTTCTGGGCCAGGTCTTCATCTCAGCCCTGAAAGCCGTAGCACCGGTGCTGGTCTTCCTGTTGGTCATGGCGGCCATCGCCAATCATCGCCGCGGCCAACCCACGCATATTCGCGGCGTGCTGCTGCTGTACGTGGTCGGTACCCTGTGCGCCGCCTTGGTGGCCGTCGTCGCCAGCTTCGCGTTCCCGACATCGCTGGTCATCGACGCGCCTCAGGCAAGCGGCCAGCCGCCGGGCGGCATCACCGAGATCCTGCGCAACCTGCTGCTCAATGTCGTGGCCAACCCCATCGCCGCGCTGATGAACGCCAATTTCGTGGGCATCCTGGCCTGGGCGATCGGACTGGGCATGATGCTGCGCGGCACCTCCGCGACGACCCTCGGGGTGCTCAATGCCTTCTCCGATGCCGTCTCCAACATCGTGCGCTTGGTGATCCGCTTCGCGCCGCTGGGCATCTTCGGCCTGGTCGCCGGCACCCTCGCGGATACCGGCATGAACGCACTGCTCGACTACGCCCATCTGCTTGCCGTCATCGTCGGTTGCATGGTGTTCGTGGCGCTGGTCACCAATCCCTTGATCGTGTTCCTGGCGACACGGCGCAATCCGTATCCCTTGGTCTTCGCCTGTCTGCGCGGCAGCGCTATCACGGCGTTCTTCACGCGCAGTAGCGCCGCCAACATCCCGGTCAACATGGAGCTCTGCGAGCGCCTAGAGTTGGACCCCGACACCTATTCGATTTCGATTCCGCTGGGCGCCACCATCAACATGGCCGGCGCCGCCATCACCATCTCGGTGATCACCTTAGCGGCCGCCCATACCTTGGGCATTACTGTGGACTTCGCCTCGGCACTCTTGCTGTGCATCGTCGCTTCTCTCGCTGCCTGCGGCGTCTCCGGCGTGGCCGGCGGGTCCCTGCTGCTCATCCCGATGGCCGCCAGTCTATTCGGTATTTCCAATGACGTGGCCATGCAGGTCGTCGCTATCGGCTTTGTCATCAGCGTCGTGCAGGACGCCACGGAGACCGCGTTGAACTCGTCCACCGATGTGTTATTCACCGCTGCGGCGTGCCGCACCCAGCGCTGAGCCGCACGTTCGACGCCCCGCTCGCAGCAGTATCGAGCGGGGACGGGTTTGGCCCGCCCCCTGCCATCGTGGATAATCGAGCTTTTCCGCCACCGAAGCGAAACGCCGAATGCCCGATACTACCGCCGGCCCTCGCCAGGTCATCGATCAGGGTGAGACCCGTTACACCCTTCTGGGTACCGCCCACGTCTCGCGCGCCAGCGCCGACGAGGTCCGCGAAATGATCCGTTCCGGCGACTTCGACGCCGTGGCCATCGAGTTGTGCCCCACGCGCTACCAGAGCGCCACCCAGCCCGACGCCATGGCCAAGATGGATCTCTTCCAGGTCCTGCGTCAGGGCAAGGCCGGCATGGTCGCCGCGAGTCTCGCGCTGGGCGCCTTCCAGCAACGTGTCGCCGAGCAGTCCGGCGTGACACCAGGCGCCGAGATGCAGATGGCGATCAAGGAAACCAAGCGCGCGGACCTGCCGTTGTATCTCGTCGATCGCGACATCGGCGTGACCCTCAAGCGTATCTATCACAACGTGCCCTGGTGGCAACGCATGAGCCTGATTTCAGGGCTCCTGGGCAGCGTGGTCTCGCGCAAGAAAGTCTCTAGCGAGGAGATCGAGCGCCTCAAGGAAGGCGATGTGCTCGAGTCGACCTTCGCCGAGTTCGCCGAGCAGTCCGAGTCGCTCTATGCTCCCTTGATCCGCGAGCGCGACCGTTACATGGCCCTGCGCCTACGCGAAGAAGTCGCCGGAAAAGCACCACGGCATATTCTGGTCGTCGTCGGTGCCGGACACATGAAGGGCCTAGGGGAACACCTGCAAGCGCTGGGGCAGCAACCGCCCAGTGCCGAGGCTATCGACGAGGAACGCCGCTCACTGGAGGTCACCCCGCAGCGATCCAAGCTTTGGAAAGCCCTGCCGTGGGTCATCGTCGCGCTGGTACTGACCGGCTTCGCCATCGGTTTCTCCCGCGATACCGGGCTCGGCTGGTCACTGGTCGGTGAATGGTTCCTGATCAACGGCGCGCTCTCGGCATTCGGCACCGTCATCGCACTGGCCCACCCACTGACCATCATCGCGACCTTCATCGCGGCTCCGCTGACCTCGCTCAACCCCACCATCGGCGCCGGATTCGTCGCCGCCGGCGTAGAGCTGGCACTGCGCCGCCCTACCGTGGGGGACTTCTCGCGCCTGCGCCATGACGTCAGCGCACCGCGCGGCTGGTGGAAAAACCGCGTCGCCCGCACGCTGCTGGTATTCCTGCTCGCCACGTTAGGCTCCGCCGCCGGCACCTGGATTGCCGGGCTACGCATCGCCGGGCAGTTGTTCGGGTAAGGGCTTATTCGATCTGCCAAGGAGTGACCATGACCCGCATCCCGTTATTCTGTAGTGGCCTCCTGGCCCTGATTAACGTGGCCATGACGCAGGCGTTCCCGGATGCGGTTACCTCCATCGATTGGCCGCTCCTGATCGGTGCGTCCATAGTCATGGCTTTAACGCCTGGCGCCAATCAGCTCTTATCGCTTTCCAATGGTTTCCATGTCGGTGTCGCGCCTGCCATGACGGCGGCCTGCGGACGCTTCGCAGCGTTCGCCTTGATGGTGGTCGGTGTCGCCGTGGGGCTCGGGCATTGGCTGGCAACCTCCGCGGTGTTCTTCAACGTACTCAAGTGGATTGGCGTGGCGTATCTGTCGTATCTCGGAGTGAGATCATTGCTGACGGCTTGGCGACCTACAGCGGTACGTCCGAGCGAGAGCATCGAGACCGCGCAGGCCTGGCCGCTGCTACGCCGGGAAGCGCTGGTCGCACTCTCCAACCCCAAGGCATATGTGCTGTTTGCGCTCTTCCTGCCGCAGTTCCTGCATACCGATGGAGCGTCGTTCGCACCGGCAATCATGCTGGCGGGGCTGGCCTATATCCTGATCGAGTTCGCTTGCGCGCTGCTCTATGCCGGCGCGGGGCATCTACTCGGGCGCGGCAGCCTCAGTCTGAGTCGGCAACGCTGGCTGGATGGTATCAGCGGCTCGCTAATGGTTAGCCTGGCCGGGTGGTTGGCGTTGGCAAAACGCCAGACTTAAACCGGGAGGTCGATGATCCAACCCAATACGGCGCAGTGTCAGGGGCGAAAGCCAAACGACAGCGTCATGGCGGAAAACGAGGGTTATAGGTCATTTGAGACTATCACGGTACAGGCTACTCTAAACCTCGAACCCGCTCTACAGAGGCAATTATCGTGGACTCGAAGATACGTATCGTCATACCGATCTACCCCGGCGTAACGCACCTGGATTTCACTGGGCCTCATCAATTCTTCTCGCGTGTGCCGCAGGTCGATGTGGTGGTCGCCTCCCCCGGCGGGGAGCCCGTCGACGCCCAGGGATTGACGTTTTCCAACCTGGACAACCTGACAGACATCGCGACTTGCGACGTTCTCTGCGTTCCCGGTGGTTTAGGCTGCCTCGATGCGGCCGAAGACGCCACATTTATCCACGCCATTCGACACTTGGCCGGCACCGCAAAGTTCGTGACCTCGGTATGCACCGGCTCCTTGATTCTGGGAGCGGCGGGGCTGCTCCACGGAAGACGAGCCGCCTGCCATTGGGCGTGGCGCGACATGCTGCCATTGTTCGGCGCCATCCCGGACCCGGCGCGCGTCGTGCGCGATGACGAGATCATCACAGGCGGCGGTGTCACCGCCGGAATCGATTTCGCGCTGACCGTCATCGCCGCACTGATCGATGACGCGACCGCTCAGCGTACTCAACTGATTCTCGAATATGCGCCCGCGCCGCCGTTTGATGCCGGACGCCCCGAAACAGCCCCGGCCGCCATCCACGACCACGTCGTCGCCGACATGGCCGAGATGCAGGCCTCTCGTTACCGACAGGCACAACACCTAGCCGAGCGTTACGCTACAAAGCGCTAACCCTGATGATCGCCTGCCATTGATGCGCGCGCTCAACACGGCGTTGCAAGAGCAGCCGTTGCCATGCGAAACGCCCGACGATATTCAGAATCCGTCGATAAGCGATCTTTGCGCGACCGGGCGCCCTCTGCTAACTAGAAGGTGCAGTACCGATTCAAATCGCTCTCTCGTACACAGGAGGTGACAGATGGCGACTAACGTGGAAAAAGGCGATATCTATTTTTTCTATCGGCCCAAGGTCGACGTGGAAAAAGTTCAGGGACTGGATGACGTGCAGCGCCTGTACATGGTGCTGGCGCCAGATGACGGCGATGCCGCTCGACTGTTCATAGTGGGCAAGAAGCGCATGCCGAAAATCACCCAAGGCCAGCCGAAATCCACCGCACGCGAGTGGATGATGAACGACATGACGGGAAAGCCAAAGAAGATTGGCGAGGCGCTGGCGCCACTCGAATACGACACCAAGACCCGCGGCGAACAGGAGCAGGGCGAGGCGATTCCTGTTGGCGAGGGGCGTTATGCGATCTTCGAACGTGACAGCAGCACGCGCCTGGCCTACCGCCTCTCCAGTCCGGATAAACCCGGCAAGGCACAGCAGGAACTGGGGATACTAGCGGAGGCGAGCTATATCATCTCGGTGCGCAATCCCGCCGTCGATGTGCCCGGTTTCCCCGAGTCCAAACCGAACTATCCCAAGCGTTTGCAGGAGAAGTTTGCCGAGAAGCGCTGGATCGATATCGATGACAGCAAACTTCTCGATTACCAGAGCGCCCAATTCCTGCTGATCGGCGCGCATGATGCGTTGGACGACGAAGATGTCACAATCAGCGGCAAGGCGAGCCTGTTCAAGACCCTGGGGCTCAAGTCGCGCGAATGGCCGACGGCAGCGCTCGAGGCGGGAAAATTAACGGAGCCGCAAATGAAGCCCGAGGCTCGCGAGCCCGCGAGCGATCCCAGCAAGGGCGGCGAGCGAGGCGGCAAGGCGGCGCGCCATACGTCGTCGGCGGCCGGCGTCGCCCATGCGCTCAAGGGGGTGGATTTCCCGTGTGGCAAGGCCGACCTGATCAAGCAGGCCAAGGCCAACCAGGCCAATGACGACGTCATCAAGGTACTCAACGAGTTCCCCAAGCGGCAATACGAGACCATGGCCGACGTGACCCGGGAGCTGGAAAGGGTGAGCTGAGTTAACGTCCACTTAACCGCCCTCCTCCAGCACCTCGGCAATCAAGGCGACGAAGTCATCGAAGGCCGGATGCATGGGGCTGGGGGAGCGGTGCACCTCGAGCACTGCCGGCGGTAAGGGCGGCAAGCCTTCGGCGGCGCCCATCACTTTCCACCCTTCGGGAAGCAGGCGCCGCTCCCCGACCGTCAAGGTTTGGCCCTGTCCCACGATGACCTTCAATCCGCTGGGGCTCTGACTGGTGGAGACGAGCTGCCAATCGCGACCGATGTCGGCGAGCGCGGCCAGCGCCCGACGCCGATAGACGCACTGCTCCGGGAACAGCGCCAGCGGAATCGGTCGCTCGGCGTCGAGCTCGAAACGCCGATGCGCCGCCCAGACCACCTCCTCCGTGGTCACGGGGCGCCCACCGCTACTCGGTTCATGCTGCACCGCCAGCACGATATCCAACGACCCCTTCTCAAGCTGCTCCAGCAACTCCGTCGACATGCGGCAGTGGATATGCACGTGCACGTCGGGATGCCGGGCGCCGAAGCGTTCGAGCAGTGCCGGCAGCCAGGTATCGGCGTAATCCTCGGGGAGGCCGAAGCGCAGCGTCACCGGCTGCGAGCGGCCGAGCGCGGCGATCGCCTCGCGTTGAAGCTGCAACAAGCGCCGCGCATAGACGAGAAAGGTCTCGCCATCGTCGGTCAACTTGAGCCGACGACTGCCGCGTTCGATCAGCCGCGTGTCGAGCCGCGTTTCCAACGTATTGATACGCAGGCTGATGGTCGATTGGGTCTTGTGCAGATAGCGCGCTGCGGCGGTAAAGCCACCGCTATCGGCCACGGTGACGAACGCCAGTAGCAGATCGCTGTCCAGCGCCGCCAACTGCGTGCTATCGGAAATACCGATGGTTGCCATTGGAATGACTCGTTTCCCTGATCGAACGGATCCGTCCAGCATAGAGGACGTCGACGGGCCGGCCAATATGACCGGCGACGACGACCGCCCCATTGATGCCGACAATTCCGCTGATCGAGAGGACGCCCCCATGGGTACCACCGCTGCCACGACCCAACCCGACGTCGCCTCCAAGCCGGCCCAGCAATGGCTGGCGGACGCCGAACGCACCGACCTGAGCGCACTCGTCGACACCCAGCGCTATCCCCTGCATGACGCCGACGACCCGCGCCTGCAAGCCGAAATAGCGCGGGTTCGCGAGGACCTGAATCGCGAAGGCTGTGCCGTGCTGCGCGGCTTCCTGCGCCCCGACGCATTGGAGCAGGCCCGCCAGGAAGGGCGTGAATTATCGACCAAGAGCTATTACGCCAGCCGCCGCGTCAACGCCTGGTTTACCCGTGATGACGCAACACTCCCGGAAAGCGACCCGCGTCGCATCTTCATGGAGCGCACCAGCGGCTTCGTGACCCGTGACATGATTCCAGCGGATACGGTGATTCAACAGCTCTACGTGTCGCCGGCGATGAAGCGCCTGGTCGCCGCGTGCCTGGACGAGGAAGAAGTGTTCGAGTACGCCGATCCCTTCGCCGGGCTGGTGCAAAACGTATTGCCGCCGGGCACCGAACAGCCCTGGCACTACGACACTAACGAATACATCGTCACGATGATGACCGACATGCCGGACAGCGGCGGCGAGTTCCAGTACTGCCCCAACATCCGCACACCGGCGGGCGAAAACTACGACGGCGTCGGCGCGGTGATTCGCGGCGAGGACACCGCTACGCCGCGTACGTTGCTGCTGCGCCCCGGCGACCTGCAACTCTTCAAGGGTCGTTACTCGCTGCACCGGGTGACGCGCGTCGGCGGTGAACGCGAGCGCCACACGGCGATCTTCGCCTATTCGCAGCAGCCGGGCGTGGTGGGTCGGCTGGAGCGCACGCGCCAGCTCTACGGGCGTGTCTCCGAAGCGCATATCGAGGCGGAAAAACGCCGAGAAGAACGCGCCGACGGCCTTCTAGATTGATCGAAGTGGTTAAAAAGCCACGATTTTTCTCATTCCAATAACGGGTAACCGACCATGACCAGCTTGTCATCCACGCTACCTTCCCTGCTGGAAGGCACCGATATCCTGGCGCCGACGCACGATCCCGCCGAGTGCGAACCGACGCCGTCGGAAATCCAGCAGATTCTTTTGGATCGGTTGGCACGTACTCGGGCGGAGCTGAAAAAGCGCGATATCGTCGCCGCCGTGCTGTTCGACCCGACCCACGTGCGCTATGCCACCGGCGCGCGCAACATGCAGGTTTACTCGGCGCGTAACCCGGCCCGCTACGCCTTCGTGCCGGCGGAAGGCCCAGTGGTGATGTTCGAATTCTCCGGCTGCAGCCACTTGACCGAAGGCTTGCCCGGCATCGACGAGACGCGCCCGGCGACAGCGATCTCCTATTATTTCTGTGAAGATCATCTGCAGCAGACCACCCAGGCCTGGGCGAACGAGATCGACGAACTGGTGCGCCAGTGCGGCGGGCAAAAAGGCGACAAGGTGGCCATCGAAAGCGCCACTTCGCACGCAGCCTTTGCGCTGATCGAACATGGCTGGCAGGTCTGCGATGCCCAGATCCCGTTGGAGCACGCCCGCGCCATCAAGGTGCCCAACGAAATCAAGATGGTACGCAGCTCGCTGCGTGCGGTGGAGAACGGCGTCCGCAAGCTGGAAGCCGCGATTCGTCCCGGCGCCACGGAAAACGAAGTCTGGTCGCAGTTGCACCAGCACATCATCGCCACCGACGCGGACTACGTCGAAACGCGGCTGATGAACTCCGGGCCGCGCACCAACCCCTGGTTTCAGGAATGCTCCAATAGAGCCATGCAAGCCGGCGAGCTGGTGGCGCTGGACACCGACGTGGTCGGCCGTTATGGCTACTATGCCGATTTTTCTCGCACCTTCCTGTGCGGCGATGGCGAAGCAACGGCCACCCAGCGCGAGCTCTATCGCATGGCCTTCGACCAGGTGCGTCACAACATGGCACTGGTCGCGCCGGGCATGTCATTCAAGGAGTACGCCGAGAAGGCCTGGCAGATCCCCGAGCCCTACAAGGCGCGGCGCTACTTCGCGCTGGCCCACGGCGTCGGCATGACCGGCGAGTATCCCTACATCGTTCACCGCGAGGACATCGACGACAAGGGCTACGACGGCATCATGCAGCCGGGCATGACGCTCTGCGTGGAAAGCTACATCGGCCACGAAGACGGTGGCGAAGGTGTCAAGCTCGAGGAGCAGCTTTACATTCGCGACGACGGTCAGGTCGAATTACTTTCCGACTATCCTCTCGATGCGCGATTGCTGGCCGAGTGACACGCCAGCCGACGCCACCGGCTAACCGTTTCGTCCATCCGCCACAAGGGGCCTCCATGAGCCAGACGCTGATTCCGCATATCGACCTGACGCCGCTGCTCGCCGACGACCCGGTACGCGACGAGACGCGCCGAGCAATCGTCGATGCCGCCTGCGACTCCGGTTTCATGACTGTAGGCATCACCCCGGCTCAACTGGGGCTCGCTGATGACATTCACGCCCGCTTGCTGCGCTTCTTCGAGCTCGATGCGACGCACAAGCAGCCGTTGGCGCGACACAAGTTCGAGCCGGCCAACCGCAATGTCTATCGCGGCTATTTTCCGCCCCAGAACCAAGACCCAACCTGGAAGGAGGGGATCGACCTCGGACCGGACATTGCTCACCCCGAGCGAGCGGATACCCAGAGTGGCGACCCGCTGCGTGAGCCCACACCGCAGCCGCCGGAATCCGATCTACCCGGCTGGTCAGTGGATGTCGCCGCCTACTATGCCGCCATGGAATCGCTCGGCGGCGTGATCGCCGGGGCGTTGGCCGAGGGGCTCGGCATGCCGCGCGAGACACTCACGCGGCCCTTTGATCACGGCAATTCGACGCTGCGCCTGATCCATTATCCCGAGCGTCCGGCCGAGACCCTGGCCGCCATGCCGGCGGTCGACGGCAGTGGCGATGCGCGGCGCTGGCTGGTGGGCGTACCGCATTGCGACAACGGCTTCATCACGCT
The DNA here is from genome assembly GCF_033052815.1 of Chromohalobacter sp. HP20-39. NCBI lineage: Bacteria > Pseudomonadati > Pseudomonadota > Gammaproteobacteria > Oceanospirillales > Halomonadaceae > Chromohalobacter > Chromohalobacter sp. HP20-39. Next base: position 579,936 of record NZ_JAWHTP010000001.1, read on the forward strand.
GCTGTGGCAGGACCAGGTCGGCGGCCTGCAAGTGCGCACCCCAAGCGACAACTGGGAAGAAGTGCCGCCCCGTGACAATGCGTTGGTGGTTAACTTCGGGCGCTTGCTGGCGGACTGGTCCGATGGGCGGATTCAGGCCACGGAGCATCGTATCGTCGGCGGCACTCGCTCGCGGCATTCCATACCGTTCTTCTTCGAACCGGCGGTGGATGCCCATATCGAGGCGCCCGACGCAGCCGGCGACGGTGGCTATGTCTACGGCGACCGACTGTGGGAACGCATGCAAGCCTTCGTCGAGTTTCAGGGCCTGGAACGCGCGCCCGCCGCCGACGCCTAAACCAGCGGCTGAGCCCGCACCGACACCTGAAAATAGCGTCGTGTCAGTAAGTGTATATAATACTGTGTTTTCAAATCACACAAAAAGAGAAGGATACTATTATGAGAAAGGTTCTGTACCCCCTGGCTGCTGCAGCATTGTTCAGTGCCGCGACAACGGCTCACGCCAAGGACGAATCCTTGGTCATCGGCACCAATAACTGGGCCGAGAACATCGCGGTCGCCAACATGTGGAAGCTCATCCTCGAAAATAATTACGATTACGATGTCGAGCTCTCGGATGTGAGCAAGAACGCCCTCTACAGCGGCCTGGCCAATGGCGACTTCGACATCTCTCTCGAAATCTGGCTACCTACCACCGATGCCGCTTATCTCGAACCCTACAAGGATCAACTCACGGTCCACGAAGGCTGGTACGAAGGCACCGGGCTCGGGCTGGTGGTGCCCAGTTATGTCGACATCGACAGCATCCCGGAACTCAAGAAAAACGCCGACACTTTCGAGTACCAGGGCAGCCCCACCATTCTAGGCATCGACTCCGGTTCCTCGATCGCGGGTCTGACGAACAAGGCTATCGACGCATATTCGCTCCCCCTCGAACAGGTCAACAGCTCGGGCCCCGCGATGATGGCGGCACTCGATAGTGCCTACCAGAACGAGGAGCCGATTGTGGTGACGTTGTGGAGTCCGCACTGGGCCTTTGCCGAATACGACCTCAAGTACCTCGAGGATCCCAAGAACGTGTACGGCGACAACGAAACCATCTACTGGTTCTCGCGTCAGAACTTCAGCGATGACGACCCGTGGCTCACTCGGGTACTCAACGAATGGCAAATGGATGACGATAGCCTGGGCAGCCTGATGGCCGATATCGAAAAGGCAGGTGACCCCGTCAAAGGCGCCAAGACATGGCTCGAAGACAATCAAGCGCTCGTCGACGAATGGCTGGAAGCCAGCGAGTGACCCCCTCACATCCAACGACAAACGCCCCGGCATGTTGAATGCCGGGGCGCTTTTCCATGCAAGGCACCGAAGGTCGGTTACGACGCGACGATTCCCTGACGCTTGGCCATGGCCTGCGCGGCGCGCGGCCCCAGCCACAGCGTGGGCAACAGCACCAGCGACACCGGGAACGCCGTAATCACGATGAACTGCTGCAGTACGCTGATCTGCCCCGCGCCCATGTACAGCAGAATCGCCGCCATCAACGCCATCGCCACGCCCCAGAACGCACGCAGCGCCGGCTGGGGATCGTCATGGCCGGCGTTGACCACGGAAACCGCATAACTCATGGAATCGCCGGTAGTCGCCACGAAGATCGTGGTCAGCAGCAGAATCGCCAGCGCCATCAGGCTGCCGCCCGGCAGCGCCTGGGCCACCGCCAGCGTGGCAACATCGAACTGGAAGTTGTTGAGCGCCTCGCTCAGGTCGATGGCGCCGCTCATCTGATAGAAAATCCCCGAGCCACCCAACAGCGTGAACCACACCGACGTTGCCACGGGAGCGAGCACGGCCACGGCGACGACCAGTTGACGGATGGTGCGACCTCGCGAGATGCGTGCCAAGAAGATCGCCATCAGCGGCGCATAGCCGATGAACCAGGCGAAGAAGAACACCGTCCACCACTTCATCCACCAGTCCGGCGCGGTCTGCGAGGTCATGGTGGCCATCTCGAAGAACGACCCCAGATAAGTGCCGAAGCCTTGAAGCCAGCTATCGAACAGAAACTGCGTCGGCCCGAAAAGCAGGATTACGGTGCCGATACCCAACGCCAGCATGACATTGCAGCGGCTCAAAAACTGGATGCCCCGGTCGATGCCGGTGATTGCCGAACTCACGTAGACCCCGCCCAGTACGACGAGAATCATCAACTGCGTGCTATAGCCCTCGGCCACACCGAACAGTGTATGCAGGCCGAAGTTCATCTGTGTGGCCAAAAAGCCGATGGGGCCCACGGTGCCGGCGACCACAGCGATCACGCAGACGGCGTCCACCACGCCACCTAAGACGCCGCGCATGCGTGCCTCGCCCAATAGCGGCGCCAGCAGCGTGCGCGGCTGCAGCGGCAGGCCACGATCGTAGTGATGATGCGACAACACGATAGTCGCCAGGGTGCCGAGCACCGCCCAGGCATGAAAGCCCCAGTGCATGAAGGCCTGTGCCAGCGCATTGGGCACGGCTGCCGGCGTGCCCGGCTCACTGGAAAACGCCGGCGGCGTCACCACGAAATGGTAAATAGGTTCACCGGCAGCAAAGAAGACGCCGCCTCCCCCCAGGAGCGTGCACAGAATGATCGACACCCACTTGAAGGTGCTCATATCCGGCTGTTCGAGATTGCCGATGCGCGCGCGACCCGCAGATGACATGGCCACGCCCACGGCAATAAAGAAGGTCAGCAACAATAGCAGTTGAAAATAGGCCCCCAGATTCTTCGCCGTCCAGGCGAACCCCACGCTGATCGCTGCGGTCATGGCGTCGGCATCGATCAGTGACGAAACCACAAACAGAATGATGAAGCCGATCGTCAGCCCCATCACCGTCGGGTCGCCAAAATGCGTGCCCGAGCGCGTGGCGCTCGCATCGTGTTGAGTCATCAATGTCCAGTTCCGGTAGCCGCGTGAGGCGCGCACACTACCGACCTTCGTCGAACACGGCAAATCGAAATTTCAATACCGAGCGCATCAGGTGACGCAAAAGAAGACAAGGTCGCCGATCATGTGTCGTTAGCGCCGCCCATCGCAACTGGGGCTCACCGCTCACTCAGGTGATCAACGACCTCGCATCCAACGACAAGCGCCCCGGCATGCGATATGCCGAGGCGCTTTATCATGCAAGGCATCGAAGGTCGATTACGACGCGACGATCCCCTGACGCTTGGCCATGGCTTGCGCGGCACGTGGCCCCAGCCACAGCGAGGGCAGCAGCACCAGCGACACGGGGATCGCGGTGATCACGATGAACTGCTGCAGTACGCTGATCTGCCCCGCGCCCATGTACAGCAAAATCGCCGCCATCAACGCCATCGCCACGCCCCAGAACGCGCGTAGCGCCGGCTGGGGATCGTCATGGCCGGCATTGACCACGGAGATCGCGTAGCTCATGGAGTCGCCGGTAGTCGCCACGAAGATCGTGGTCAGCAGCAGAATCGCCAGCGCCATCAACTTACCGCCCGGCAGCGCCTGGGCCACCGTCAACGTCGCGACGTCGAACTGGAAGTTATTGAGCGCCTCGCTCAGGTCGATGGCGCCACTCATCTGGTAGAAGATTCCCGAGCCACCCAGCAGCGTGAACCACACCGAGGTTGCCACGGGGGCGAGCACGGCCACGGCGACGACCATCTGACGGATGGTACGGCCCCGCGAGATACGCGCCACGAAGATCGCCATCAGCGGCGCATAGCCGATGAACCAGGCGAAGAAGAACACCGTCCACCACTTCATCCACCAATCCGGCGCGGTCTGCGAGGTCATGGTGGCCATCTCGAAGAACGACCCCACATAGGTGCCAAAGCCCTGGAACCAGCTATCGAACAGGAACTGCGTCGGCCCGAAGAGCAGGATCGCGGCGCCGATGACCAACGCCAGCATGACGTTGAAACGGCTCAGGATCTGGATGCCTCGCTCGATGCCGGTGATCGCCGATGTCACGTAGACCCCGCCCAGCACGATGAGGATCATCAACTGCGTGCCATAACCCTCAGCCACACCGAACAGCGTATGCAGGCCGAAGCTCATCTGCGTGGCCAAAAAGCCGATGGGGCCCACGGTGCCGGCGACCACGGCGATGACGCAAACCGCATCCACCACGCCGCCGAAGACGCCACGCATGCGCGTCTCGCCCAATAACGGCACCAGCAGCGTGCGTGGTTGCAGCGGCAGGCCACGATCATAGTGATGATGCGACAGCACGATAGCCGCCAGGGTGCCGAGCACCGCCCAGGCCAGAAAGCCCCAGTGCATGAAAGACTGCGCCAGCGCATTGGGGATGGCCGCAGGCGTGCCCGGTTCGCTGGAAAACGCCGGCGGCGTGACCACGAAGTGATAGACCGGCTCACCGGCGGCAAAGAACACGCCACCGCCAGCCAATAATGTGCATAGGATGATCGACACCCACTTGAAGGTGCCCATGTCCGGGCGTTCTCGATTGCCGATGCGCGCGCGTCCCGCAGGCGATGCAGCCACGCCCACGGCGATCAGGAAGGTGAGCAGCAGCAACAGTTGGAAATAGGCGCCCAACGTCTTCGCCGTCCAGGCGAACCCGGCGCCGATCACCGCCGTCATGGCGTTGGCATCGATCAGCGATAGCGCCACGAACAGCACGATGAAGCCAATCGTCAGCCCCATCACCGTCGGGTCGCCAAAACGCGTGCCCGAGCGCATGGCACTCGTGTTGTCTTGAGTCATCTATTTCAGGTTCCGGTAGTCGCGTGAGGCGCGCACACTACCGACCTTCGTCGAACACGGCAAATCGAAATGCTGAGCGCCGGCACCCTGACGTGCTCAGATCATTACGTGCGCTCTCGCGGCTCAGGCACGCGCGATCTGCCAGTAACATTCGACGCGCTTGTTCAACGCCTTGGGCGACTCCGCAAACAGTCGTTGCCCCAGTGCCTCGGCGTCGCCCTGCAACGTATGCCGTCGCCGACCGACGAGACGGCTCAACGCCTCGCGCCTCTCTGGGCCAATACGCTGCATGTCCTCGGCGTCTAGTGCGAGACCGAGCATCGCGAGGTCATGATCTTCGCCCAGCAGATCGGACAACCGATGCGCCTCTTGCGCACGCATCTTGAATGCGGCCGTCCACAGCGGGCGCAACAACTCGCAATGATGACGGTGGTACTTCACGCGCTTACGCCATTCATGATGCGCTGCGGTAGACGGCGTGCGCCGGGCTTCACGCAAGGCCTCGCGCGCCTGGGTATAGCTGCCGACCAAACCGCCCGACACGGCGGCGTAGCCCTGCGACGCTAAGGTCCAGCCAGCGACCGCATCGCGCGCGTCGGACAACGCCGATGCCAAGCCCTCCCAGTCCGGGGTGTCGGCGCCCTCCAGCGTGGCGTCACGGCGCGCCACCAGCTTGCGGCGAATCGCCGAGTAATGACGCCGATCGAGTTCCGCTGCGTGCAGGTTCAGCAACCGCTCGAACGTCTCGACGAGCACTTGGTCGTCACGATTGCCGGCCACGCGACGCGCCAGGTCGCGAAAACGCCGATTCTCCTTGCGATAGCGCTTGTCCCCCAACGCTGGGCGCACCAGGCGCAGCAACGCGCGAAGCTTCTTGCAGCGCTGGCGCAGTACATGGATGGCGTTGACCGGATCATCCGCACGATCCTGCAGCGCCGACTGAGCGCGTTCTATCTGCTCGATGGCGATACGCTGCACGCTCGCCTCGGTCGATTCCTGCATTTTCAGGCGGTAGGGCACGTCGTTCTCCTGAGTCGAGATGGCCTCTCTCAGTCTAGACACGCCCTGCCATGATCGGCCATTCACAGCATGGAGCTAGCGCCGCTCGAGCAAACGCCGCATCGCGCCGGAAGGCGCTTCGACCTGACGATGGCGGCGGCTGGAGGCGTAGTTTTCGTTGAACACCTCGAAGTAGTCGTCGAGGGTCGCCGAGGCCTCAACGTCGCCGCTGATGCGCAACAGCTCGGCGGCGACTTCGGCGGTGCAAAGATGCTCGCTGGAGGCGGCCTTGCGCAGCCGGTAGCGCGTCAGGCGTGATGTCTTGAGCGGCAGCACCGGCAGCGAGGCCAGGTACTCGCTACGCCGGAAGATGCGCCGTGCCTGACGCCAAGTGCCGTCGAGAAGGATGAACACCGGTATGCGCGAGCCGGCCAATGCCGCGTCGACGGCTTCGGGGCCTACCACGCGCTCGGCGTAATCCGCCTGATCGTCGGGAAAGACGACGAACGGCGCAAAGCGGTCGTCATCGAGCAGCGCCAGCAGCCGCGGGTCGGGCTCGGTGCGATACCAGGTGAAGACCTCGGTCTCGGGCAGGATATGGCCGATCAAACGACCGGTATTGGTCGGCTTGTAGTGCTCGATGGGATGCGTCAGCAGCCAGAAGCGCGCACGGCTCTCGACCGCCACGCGATACGGACACAAGCAGTTGAGCGCCGGTAGCCGGCAGTCCGGGCAACGCGAGACGAAGCTACCGCGCGCATTGAATGGCTTGCGCGGTGCTTCGGGGTCATAACCGGAAGCCGCCGTGGCTGAATCGGCCGGCGCATCGGGGGAGTCATGCATGAGGTATCAGGCTGGGTCGAAAAGGCCGGGCATTCTAGCATGCCCGGCCGGGCTTTCATCCACGCGATGTCGAGGCCGCAGGCGGCGCGTTCGACACGTGGCGGCGCTTCCAGTAACCCGCCAACAGCGAGCCGGAAACGTTGTGCCAGACCGAGAACAACGCCCCAGGCAGCGCAGCGCCCGCAGTGAAGAATTGATTGGCCAGGGTCACCGCCAGCCCGGAGTTCTGCAGGCCGACCTCGAAGGCGATAGTGCGCGCGGTTCGCGTGTCGAAGCGTAGCGCCCGCGCCAGGCCGTATCCCGCCGCGAGGCCGATGCCGTTATGCGCGATGACCGCCAGCGCCACGATGGGCCCCAACGTGCTCAATCGTCCGGCATTGAGCGCCACGACAATGGCGATGATCAAGACGATGGCCGCCATGGCCAGCGTGGCCAGGGCCGGTTCCACGCGCTGAATATGCGTTCCCAGCAGGTGATGGATCACCACGCCCAGCACGATGGGCGCGACCACCAACTGAGCGATGCTCAGCAGCATGCCCAGCACCGGCACGTCGATGCTCTGGCCCAGCAGCAACAGCGTAATCAGCGGCGTGGCGACCACCGAAATCAGCGTCGAGACCATGGTCATCGACACCGAAAGCGCCACATGCCCGCCGGCCAGCCAGGTCATCACATTGGAGGAAGTACCGCCCGCCGTGGCGCCCACCAGTACCATGCCGATGGTCAACTCGGGCGACAGGCCGAGGACGCGCGACACCAGCAGCGCCGCCAGCGGCATGACCAGAAACTGCAGGATGACGCCCACGGCGATGGGCTTGGGCGACTTCACCACCCGCGCGAAGTCGCCTTTGGTGAGCGTCAGCCCCATGGCGAACATGATGATCACCAGCAGCGTCTTGATATAGCCGGCCAGGCCGGTGAAAAGCTCCGGCACCACGGCGGCGATGACCGCCAGCAAGATGGCCCAGACGGGAAACAGACGATTGATACGTTCGAAGATTGGCATGTGCGTGTCCTAGCGTGTTGCGTCGGTACTTTATGTACCTTTTTATGCATGCAAGATGGAGGACGTAGTGTGCCGTAAAACGTGGCACAGGCGAAGCGCATCGGCCTCAAGCCCAGTCCGGCATCCACAGGCCGCCCGCTTGCCGCCAGTGTTCGACCAGCGGTGGCACGCCTTGGCTCGCCGGTTGCGCGATGGCGCGTACGCCGCGCGGCGCAAGCGACTCGGCCTGAGGGTCGACGAGCAGGCACGGCGCCTCGATCGGCGCTTGATCGAGTAGCATCGCCGCCGGCATTACCGCCAACGAAGTGCCCACCACCAACACGAAATCCGCCTCGGCGACGACGTCGCACGCCTGGGCGTAACGCGGCACCGGCTCGCCGAACCACACCACGTCCGGTCGCAATTGGCTGCCCTTGTCGCATAACTCGCCCATGCGAATACCCTTGCTCCCCACCGGGTAGCGCAAGCTGGCATCGGCACTCGAGCGTGCCATGAGGATCTCGCCATGCAGGTGCAGCACATCGCGCGACCCTGCCCGCTCGTGCAGGTCATCGATGTTCTGGGTGATCACGCTGACGCGAAACCCGGCCCGTTCGAGTTCGGCCAGAGCGAGATGCGCAGCGTTGGGCGATGCCCGGCGCGTCTGCTCGCGGCGCTCGTCGTAGAAGCGCAGCACGCTTTCGGGGTCGCGCTCGAAGGCCTCGGGCGTGGCGACATCCTCCACGCGGTGGTTTTCCCACAGGCCATCGCCGTCGCGGAACGTCTTGAGACCGCTCTCGGCGCTGATGCCCGCCCCGGTGAGAACGACGAGATGCGGTGCCTGATGCTCGCTCATGCCTACCTCTATGCTGTGTGAGTCCACTTCGCCAACGGCTGTACATCCTATCTGGCAACGTCGACAATAGGCGCCCTTCGAGCGACCCCGAAGGCCCCTTCATGACGTTGGAATTGCCCGTACTCTATCAGGACGAGCGCATGGTTGCCGTGCATAAACCCTCGGGGATGCTCGTCCACCGCAGTGCGATCGCCGCCGATGCGCAGGTATTCGCCCTGCAGACCCTGCGCAATCAGCTAGGGCGCCACGTCTATCCGGTGCACCGGCTCGACCGGCCAACCTCGGGGCTTTTGCTCTTCGCCCTGGACCCGGAAATGGCCAAGGCACTCGGCGAGGAATTCACCACGCACCGCGTGCACAAGCGTTACCTGGCGGTGGTGCGCGGCGTCGGCCCGGAGCAAGACGTGCTCGATTACGGCCTGCGCGAGGAAGACGGCAAACGCCCCAAGTCGGAAATGCCCGAGCTTGCCGCCTGGACGGCCGTACGCCGCCTGGACAGCGTCGAATTGCCGGTGCGCATCGACCGTTACCCCCAGGTGCGCTATTCCTTGATGGAGGCCCAGCCCTGGACCGGCCGACGGCATCAGATTCGCCGCCACCTTTCGCGGCGCGGCTACCCGATCATCGGCGACGCCAAGCATGGCAAGGGCGCCCATAACCGCTTCTTCCGCGATCACCTGGAAAGCCCGCGCCTGTTGCTGGCGGCCGTGGGCATGACGCTCTGGCACCCCGAGCGCCAGCGCACGCTACACATCGACGCGCCCCTGGCCGATGACATGCGCACGCTGTTCGCGCGCTTCGGCTGGCAGGGCCACGCTACGGCGACACGCGTCGACTGGCACGAGACGCGCCCTGTTTCGCTATGGCCCGCCGGCCACGACCGGTAACGACCGGCAAGAGGAAAGAGCACATGCACGACGATTACGATTTCCGCTTCGGGGGCATTCGCCGCCTCTACGGCACCCGCGCCGCGACCTTCTTCCGCCACGCTCATGTGGTGGTCATCGGCGTGGGCGGCGTCGGCAGTTGGGCCATCGAGGCGCTGGCACGCGCCGGCATCGGCACCCTGACGTTGATCGACCTCGACGATGTCTGCGTGTCCAACGTCAACCGCCAGCTGCACGCGCTGGACGGCACCATCGGGCGCCCCAAGGTCGAGGTGATGGCCGAGCGCTGCCGCGCCATTCAACCGGGCATCACCGTGCACGCCGACACCGCCTTCGTGACGCCGACCAATCTCGCCGAGCGCCTGCCCGAGGACGCCGACCACGTCATCGACGCCATCGACAGCGTCATCGCCAAGAGCGCGCTGATCGCCTGGTGCAAGCGCCGCAAGATCGGCCTGACCGTCACCGGCGCGGCGGGCGGCCAGACCGATCCCACGCGGATCCGCGTCGCCGATTTGACGCGCACCGAGCACGACCCGTTACTCGCCAAGGTACGCGCGCGCCTGCGGCGGGATTTCGGCTTCTCGCGCAACCCCAAGCGGCGTTTCAGCGTCGAATGCGTCTACTCCGACGAGCAGCTCGTCTACCCCAACGCCGAGGGCGAGGTCTGCCAGCAAAAACCCGGCAATGGCGAGTCCACGCGCCTCGACTGCGCCAGCGGTGTCGGCGCGGCCACCTTCGTCACCGGCACCTTCGGTTTCGTGGCCGCCTCGCGCACGCTCGCGCGCCTCGCCGCCAAGGCCGAGCGCGAACCGGCCGATCCCCACGTCACGGAGACATCCACATGAGCCACGAGACACGCCCGATTCCTGGCATCTATCGTCATTACAAGGGCGCCAGCTATGAAGTGCTGGGCGTCGCCCACCACAGCGAAACCGAGGAACCGCTGGTGGTCTATCGCGCGCTGTACGGCGACTACGGCCTCTGGGTGCGCCCCTTGTCGATGTTCTGCGAGACCGTCGAAGTCGCCGGCGAGCCGGTGCCGCGCTTCGAACTCGAGGCCGCCTTCCGCTGAGCGCGGGGCGACTAGACATAGAGCGTCGCTGCCCCACGCGGCCTACGATGCTATAATACCGCGCTTCTCGTTTCGCGCGACGCCATGACGTTGCCACACATCCGAAGGAGAGAACGCATGAGCGCACTGGTTGGTGTCATCATGGGCTCGAAGTCCGACTGGGCGACCCTGTGCCACACCGTCGACACGCTCGAGGCGCTGGGCATCGAGCACGAAGTCAAAGTCGTCTCTGCCCACCGCACGCCGGATTTGCTGTTCGACTACGCTGCCGGGGCCGCCGGGCGCGGGCTGGAAGTCATCATCGCCGGCGCCGGCGGTGCCGCGCATCTGCCCGGCATGGCCGCCGCCAAGACACCCCTGCCGGTGCTCGGCGTGCCCGTGCAATCGAGCATGCTCAGCGGTGTCGACTCGCTCCTCTCCATCGTCCAGATGCCCGCCGGCATTCCCACCGGCACGCTGGCCATCGGCCGTGCCGGCGCCATCAACGCGGCACTGCTCGCCGCCGCCATGCTGGGCAACAAGTATCCGGATATTCGTCAGGCGCTTGAAGCTTATCGCGACGCACAGACACAAAAGGTGCTCGACGCGCCCGATCCGCGTCCCACCGACGACACGCAGGAGGCATGAATGAATATCGGTATCGTAGGCGGCGGCCAACTGGGTCGAATGCTGGCGCAAGCGGGCGCACCGCTGGACATGCGTTTCACCTTTCTCGATCCGTCGACCCAAGCCTGCGCCGCCGTGCATGGCGTCCATCTCTGCGCTGAGTGGGACGATGACGAGGCGCATCAAGCGCTGATCGAGTCCAGCGACGTCCTCACCTTCGAGTTCGAGAACGTCTCGACGATGGCGCTGACGCAGCTCGCCGAGCAACGCCCCGCCTTTCCCCCGGCCAAGGCGCTGGAAACGGCGCGTGACCGTGGCGCCGAAAAATCGCTATTTCAGTCACTGGATATCGCCATCGCGCCCATCGCGCTGATCGAGACCCAGGACGACCTGGACCATGCAGTGGCCGAGATCGGCCTGCCGGCGGTGCTCAAGACGCGCACGCTCGGCTACGACGGCAAGGGCCAGAAGGTGTTGCGCCACGCCGAGGACGTCCCCGGTAGCGTCGCCGAGCTAGGCGATGTACCGCTGATCATGGAAGGCTTCGTCGACTTCGATCACGAAGTTTCGGCCATCGCCGTGCGCGGTCGCGACGGCGAGGTGCGGGTCTGGCCGCTGTCGCGCAATGAGCACCGCCAGGGCATTCTGCATCGCGCCGAGCCGCAGCCCGATCACCCGCTGCAGGCCAACGCCACCGATTACGCTACGCGCGTGCTCGAGGCGCTGGATTACGTCGGCGTCATGGCCTTCGAGTTCTTCGTCACCCGCGACGGCAAACTGCTGGCCAATGAAATCGCCCCGCGCGTGCACAACTCCGGGCACTGGAGCATCGAGGGCGCGACGACCAGCCAATTCGAGAACCACCTGCGCGCCATTTCCGGCTTGCCGCTCGGCGAGACCACGCGCCTCGTGCCCTGCGCCATGCTCAACATCATCGGCGCCTTTCCCGATCGCGACGCCGTGCTCAGCGTTGCCGGCGCGCACCTGCACGACTACCACAAGGCGCCCCGCCCCGGCCGCAAGATCGGTCATGTCACGGTTCTCGCCCCCGACGCGGCCACGCTGGCCGAACGCACCGCCGACGTCGAAGCGCTACTGGTCAACGACCTGGGCTAAGCCCCGTAACGCAAGATGCCCGCCAATTGGCGGGCATCTGACATCAGCATGGCAGCGACGCGATCACTCAGCGTCGGCGCTCATCTGCTGCTGCAGGTAATTCTGGATACCCACCTTGTCGATCAGGCCGAGCTCGGTCTCGATCGTATCGATGTGCTCTTCTTCGTCGTTGAGGATACGACGGAACAGATCACGGCTAACGTAATCGCGCACTTCTTCGCAGTAGGCGATGGCGTCGATCAAGTCCTGCCAGCCCGTCTTCTCGATGGCGAGGTCGCACTCGAGCATTTCTTTGGTGTTCTCGCCGATGTGCAGCTTACCCAGATCCTGAAGGTTGGGAATGCCCTCGAGGAACAGGATGCGCTCGATCAACTCGTCGGCATGACGCATCTCTTCGATGGATTCGTCGTATTCCCACTTGGCCAGCTTGGCCAGGCCCCAATCCTTGTACATCTTGGCGTGCAAGAAATACTGGTTGATCGCTACCAACTCGTTGCCCAGTGCGGTGTTGAGGTGCTGAATGACCTTGGCATCACCTTTCATCGTCACATCTCCCTTGAAGATTCATTTAGTTGTAAGGCAATGATGACCCGCCAATCGTAACCAGCCACCCCTGCCTTGGGATACAGGGAGTATCGACTATTTCGCCGAAAAAGTCGAATAAAGACAAGATCTTGCCGCGAAAACACCGCATTTGTGAAGGATTGGAGATAACAAGCGAGAACGATTGCCACTCCGCCTGCGCTAGGCGGTAGATACTAAAACGCCGCTATCCAATGGGATAGCGGCGTTTGGCGATGATGTTCGATATGCAGCGACGCGACGCAGCGGCGCGTGGTTAAGCGATGCAACGGCTAGACGGCGTAGGCAAGATCCGCGCTGGGCATCATTTCCTGGGTGATGGCATCACGCGTGATGGCCTTGGCCGTGCAGGCGCAACGGCCACACTGAGTCGCACACTCAGTACGCTCACGCACTTCCCGCCAACTGCGTGCACCGTCTTCAACGGCCTCGCGAATGGCATTGTCGGTCACGCCTCGGCATATGCACACGTACATTCCATCACCTCGCTGATCGCCCTGATAGGGAATGTAAATGATTCGCATAAATACTTTCAACCCCCAATCACACTCTTTTCGCTCGGCGGAGGCTCGACTTTGGTGGCATATCGTCGGGAGGCGCACGTAAGGGGATGATTTCGAGGCACAATCGGGAAGGTGGGGGGATAACGAAAGTTTAGCTCCGAAATATCATCAATAGCGATCACGGAAGTCTCTCGCCATGTCGGCAATCCAGAGCATCCGCTGCTCGTTCTCGGCCTTTTCCATAACGCCCTTATGAAAAGCGCTTAGTCAGCTCGGTCTCGAAACGATCGGCAAGCGCCTTCATCGCTTCGCCATTAGCGGCGCCCTCAACCACCTGGGGCTTGTTGGTAGTCTGCTTGGCTAGAAGGGTCGCACTGGATGCAGCGGAACGCGCTTTCGCGGTATTCCGGTGGAGATCCATGATGCCCATTTCTGTTGCCTCATCGCGTCCCACTATGGCGATGGTACGCCTTAGCATAGTTTCTTGGGCACGCAAAGCATCCACTAGGCCTTGGTAGGCCTCTGGGTCGACCACGGCATCATCGGGCATCTGAGAGAGGCGAACGCACTCGTTCTGGAATATCTGGGCCAGGTGGCGAGCACGACGGTTGGCGCGCACAATTTCGCTAAGAATGTATGCCCGCTCAGCGCGGCGGCTTTCTTGCTTCTGGGCTGACGGCACCTGATGAACCGAGTAGTGGACAACCTCAGTAGATGCCACGCCAACACCCGACGACAGCGCGCCGAACATGCTGATCGCAAAGCCGATTGACGATTTGAGGTTCACGGTATTCATCACAGATGCCTCCGCAACAAGCCTGACAAGGCACTTCTTACATCAGACTAGCACGCTAGGAGAGTGTTGCATTTTGCCAAACGGCAAGGGACGCGAAGCTTACTCCGGCTATCGGCACTGTGCAAGGCAGCTTTAGTGTGCTAAACGCTGTGCGCCATGCCTGGCGCAATTGAGGAAGGTGGCGGAAAATCTAGGCGCCCCCACCCTTCGAACCGTGCGTCGTCGAGCGGTTTTTCATGCGTTTCCCATAGGATAACGTACCTATGCCGGCACCAACTCGTCAGCGATTTTTTCCAGCATGAACGTTTCGCGCTGAATCGACTGCCCCATGGTGCCCTCCTGACGCGCCATGACCTGGCGATTATGGTCCACCGCTTCCGACACCGGCATCCAGATCGGCTTCATTCCATTGGCCACTTCATAGCTTTCCATCCGCGCATCGGCCAGCTTGGGGGCAACATCAATATCTTCGCCCTCATCAATACCGCCGCCAGGCAAGCTGAAATCGCTGTAGCGCTCAGTGAATAGCAGCAGAATCCGATCGTCCCGCAGGACAATACCCCGGGCTGCATGGCGTCGAAAGACCCGCCCATTGCGGGAAGACAGTTCAGGGTGGATCAGTTCCTTTAGAAGCTTCATGGTAGGCGTCCGGCAACCGGGGGACAAAAGGACCACGATTCTACCGGCACATTGGATTACGCACGAGCGCGGCATCTGGTATCGCAGCGCGCCAAATTTCCCGATCCTGCCGAAGCGTGATGTTAGCGGTTTTTCTACAGGCTTAACGGCACGCTGAGGCGCTCGAGCTTTGCCAGCGTCGCCTCAAGCGACTTGTTGTGCTAGTCATTTTCGAATCCTATGAAATATCGACTAGAGCATTCGGGCATAACACTGCCGGGGACGCCCCAGTTCACAATATGCAGCTGACGGGCATTACGGCTCGGCCCCTTCATGTACTCGACATTTAAAGCAGGGAGATGTACGGCAATCAGAAGAGACTCAACCCCACGGATCAAGTCCGGATCACCCACCGATACGCTTGCTTCCGAGACGACGCCCGCGTGGATGAATAGTTCCTTCTGGAACCAAAAACGTCCATCCAAGTGCTCTCGGAGCCGTTGGCGAACACTCCGCCCCGTGTTGGAGGATTGGGTCTGACCAATATAAAGGAGAATATTGGGGCCATACACTGGGTGCCGGCCATAAACGGCATATATTTGCGCTCCCTGCTCCAGGTCATGCGGCAAGGAGGGCGGGTGGTACCTGTCCTCTTCACGGCAATATGGCACCGAGAAGGGCCCCTCCCATTCAATATCTATCGCACGCATAAATAGTTCTCCGAACAATGCCCGCAGTACGCGCGGCTGCGAAATGGAGGCGCAGCCGCAATGAAAAAACCGTCGCTGTGCCTGCGATTGTTAACTTTTTTCTCGGTCGGCTATTTTTTGAATGCCCTTACTTACTGAGAAAAATGATTTATTGAGAGCCTTAAATTCTTTTACCAAGTTTGGCCCATACCCGTGTTCTGCGGATTCGCTGCGCTCAAATGTCCGCACATCGAGAGACGATGTTGCGCTCAATCGTCTCGAGTAAAATCTCGGCTTTCCCACTGCATAGTACTGGGCCTCAACTTGTATCGGTTCATCACCGATATATTTGTAAAGTCCTCCGTATTGCCCCCAAGTTAGCGTGATCTGCTGCCCTGGTGCTAAAAATGGAATGCCAGCAACGATGGGGCCAACCTCCATAGACTCGGGCATTTTCTCTGGTACCTCTATGCTGAACGCTTCGTAGGGCAATGGCCTAGTCGGTTTAAATTTTATGTTGTGCGCAGCACCATTACCGACGTTCTTGATAATCAGGTTTACAATGGAAGGCCGTTTAATATCAGGATCGGCATAGACGATAACGACCGGATCAGTTGATGACCGAAAGACAGCGTATGTGACCACTACAGACGCTGTTGCAATCAAGGCCATAAAGACCGAAATCCAGTTACCAACATCCATCTCGTTGTGACCTCCAATAAGTTAACGCCCCCAAGCAGGGGCATATTCTTGCGTTTTGAGCGCAGCGAAGCAAAAATGTGTCCCACTGCCTTGGCTGGTTATGTGCATGATTGACCGCAATTCTTGCAATGAGTGGCAGATACAGCCATTTCGACTTGACAGTGTCTGCAGGATTTCCTTTCACCGTGAATTTCTTCCGGCTTCTCTTTTCGGCCTTTATCGATAAATAGCACCCAAATTACAGCTACGACAAAAGCTACTCCTGCAAGCGCTGCAGCGGCCACGAGATATACGCCGTAAACGGCTGCTGCGGCAATTGCTACTCCGATAAGCCATGGAGCGATAAGCACCGCTATTAAAATCAGTACTATTAAAATGGCTAGCTGCATAAAACCCTCCAATACCAAAAACCTGGGCTAAACACTTCAGGCACATAACGCCGCAATAACCGGCGCGAGGTACGAGCGTCCGGCGCCGCAGGCGCGTAGTTAATTGCCTTGTTATACGTTTCCAATAATCTCAACAGATTTAATCCTATCAGGAGACACAATAACATTTTCTGAATCGAAAAATATATTTTCGGATGAAGCTGCTTCGAAATGCGTTTCCCCATCTTCAACCAGCTTTAAGTAGAGCAATGCTTGAGGTACTTCATACCCTTTAGATTCAGATATGAAAGAGACTAGGCAAGGAGCGCTTATCTCTTTAAAACTATTCACTAATTGTGAATAGTTTTTCACCAAGCAATGTTCCGGCAATATCCTCTACCATTTCAGGAGAGTCTAGATAATTATGGTTTGGTGAGGGGGCATGAATAGCAACATCTCGCATTAGAAATGCAAAAGGGCCTTCATCATGATCACCTTGCTTTCCAGATATGGACATTGAGAATGGATTGGAGCCAAAGCTTTCCATTCCTTCTGATAATTCTTTGAGCCGTGGCTCTATGAATTTTCTTGCCTCACTTTTAGTAAGGATACCAAGTTTATTAAGCTGGCTCGCATCTTCGGTTCGCGATCCATGAAACCAGACAACGCTTATATTATCTTTTGGATGCCCGAGAATATCACAAGCTTCTTCATATAAAACCTCTCCAGGAGGCTTATAGATGCTTTCGAATGGATTTATAGATTGCAAAACTGAAGTTAATTTGCCCTCAGTGGTGCTAAAAATATCTAGAATAGATTTTTTGGTAGATTCATAATTTGAACAATCTAAAATCACGTACGATACATCCTAACTATTTACGTATAACGCCGCATTCAGCGATTTATCCGCTGCAATGCTTTGTTATGCGATTTACATACCATAGTATTTTGAACTAAATGCCACTGTAAGCGGCGCCCCATCATAAAGGCATGAGACGCTGACTTTGAGCTTTCTTCTATGGTCATAGTAGGTGTGGTAATGGATTTTCTTCCTTTCTAAATCAAGTTCCGTAAATCCGATACTTAAAGCACCAAGAACAGGCTCTGAGTCGAATTCTTGATTTTGGTTATGTGGCGCAGTGGCTTTCAGATCAACTTCTACATAGCTAATAAAATTCCCTTCTGCCTCTAGGAGCATTCTGCAATCATCATTTTCGACGATAATGTTACCTACAGAGTTCGCAGTGGCTCCAATCTCTGCTTCAGCCTTGTGGATGGGCATTCCCATATACTGAAATGGCCGATGAAAAGGTTTCGACATAAGAGGCAAACTTTTCAAGAAAGCTTTATCTAGCGCAGTGCCGAGACTGTTTGAGCTTCTTTCAGAGTTCATAACGCTCTTATTGAAGACCAAACCGATACTATTAATGAGCGTTCTAAATGAGTCTTCGTACTGAGCTTCGTTCTGAAAATCCCCATACAGCTTCCCAACCAGAAATCCGGGAAGCTCACACTCTTTGAGCAGAATGGGGAGTACTTTAATAGGCTTTCCGTTTATCTGGTGATTCATAGCAACATCAAGCTCATTTACAACCCAAGGTGCTTCAACAGAATTAGGAGATAAGACAACGGCGAAGAAGTCTACAGAATCAATACCTTCTCGTATTTTCTGTATCAATGAGTCGCCTATTTTCATTTCCGCTTCATCAAGCCAATAACGAACACCATGGCTCTCCATGTCTCTCGCAAGCTTTCTTACAAAATCCTTGTCGCGATGGTTATGACTTAAAAACACGCTTACCGACATCTAGAAATTTCCTTTATGCGCATAACGCCGCCAGCACGCGCGGCTACGAAATGGAGGCGAAGCCGCAATGCAGTAGCCGTCGCCGTGACTGGCCTGGTTAGGCATAAATCCCTCTCTGCTACTCATTCTCCCGCTACGTCTGGGTGGTCAGTCCAGTCACACACCCCACAACTCGAGAAGTATTCTCCATCGTCACCGATGGAAATATCGAAATGGGTTCTAATGTTCCTTGACTTACAAACCGGGCACTCCTCGTTCTTATCAATCCGGCTCCTTTCCAAAATCTGGATGAAATGGCCAATCACCGTTTGGCAAGAATGAATTGCTATAGAAGAGGCTGTCTTATTGGCATTTCTAGAGTGCGTGAGCCAGTTCACCAACTGCCACGATTCTTTCGCGACACTCTTCAAATGTTGCCTAAGACTCTTGTTGCTACTCCCGGGGCACAACTCGTTCATCAGAACGTTTGACCAGTCAATAAAATTGGCATCTTGCGGCCGCTCTATTTCCTCTGGTATCTCCGTTCTACGCCTTAGCGCACCAATCAACGAAATTAGAGCTTCCCTTAGCAGCATTCCGACGGTTTGGTAATCTTCAGCCTCAACAGCAGTTTCATGCCTGTGGGAAGCCTGCTCTTCGCGGCGTATCACTTCATCGAATGGACTGAGCTCTCCTGCGTCGACATTATCTGATCGGCTTCTCAGGCGCATCATAAGCCCGATATGAAAAGACAGAGTGTAGTCAAGGCTTGGAAAATGCTTTTGGGAATAAAGGTTGGTGAGATTCGTTATGACCCACCAACGGCCACTATCAGTGGTTACATCCCACATTTCGTAGGTATCACCTAGCACAACCTCTGTTTTGATTCGCTCAACGTGTTGAACTTCTTCATCACGAGACTGGCTCTCAACATAGCTTGCAATATCAGCCTCAGAATAAGGATCTCGGTCGACGCTATATCTAGCGAGCTCCTCTGGGGGAACAGGGTGATCATGCACGACACAGTCGTCAGTCACTTCTTTTTCATCGGGTGGCTTGATCACGTCAACTCCTGCCTAACGAATAATCTAACGGGCGGCCAAAAGCGCAGCTTTTGGACGTCCAGCGAACGACGTGAGCGATAGTTGAGCGCATTGTTAGGCTGCGCGCTCACTCAATAACTCCCGTTTGGTTGATGATAGGAAAGCTACAGTTTCCATGAGGTATGCCATCGGTCGTAAACTCCCTGTCAGGATATTTTTTGCGCAACCAGTTACGTAGTTCGTCAGCGGTTAGGATGTGCTTTGTTTCGTACCTAAAGTCTTGACTCTGCCGGTTCCACAGCGGCGAATTTACTTGGAGGGTGGCATCCCAAGGAAAAGTGACTTTATTGTCTTTTGTACAAACCAACCACGCATGAGGGACTGTGTCGTAACCTGGAGGGCTCAGAAAACCAAGCGCATACCGAATCAAGAGTTGATGGTTTTTTACTTTTTGGGAGTAGTCGTAGTCTCCCAAGGCGCAAATTGTGGCTACTCCGCTATTTGAAAAGCACTCTCCCTGCTTTATGGGAAATAGAACCTTCAGCTGCCACAAAATATCCTCTGGGATTCTTGCTATACGCATTTGGCGCCCTTGCAGTTTCAACTCGCCTAACGCCCAAGCTCAGTTGTCGCCACGAAGTGGCGATGGACTTCCCCCAAAAAAGTGGACACGCCCCATCAGTGCAAACCCTCAAATTCCAGCGGCGTCCTGTAACCAAGGCTGCTGTGGAGCCGTTGGGTGTTATAAAAGCCTTCAATATAGTGATTTATATGTTTCCGTAATTGCCGCATCGTCACGAAACTGGTGGCGTGCAGCAATTCTCCCTTCAACGTCTTGAAGAAGGACTCAACCTCGGCGTTGTCCGTGCATTGGCCCGGGCGGTTCGCTGTGACGTACCCTATGCTGTTTCAGCAATCGTTGCGTCTTTTGGGCCCGGTATTCGATACCTCGATCCGTGTGAAGCAATAGACCAGCAGCGGGACGCCGAGCTTCGAAAGCCTCGCGCAGGGTCGCTCTGGAGAAATCCGCACTCAGTCTCTCACCCAATCGCCAGCTCAGCACTCGACGCGAGAACAGATCCAGCACCACCGCCAGGAAGACGTATTTCGAACCCAGCTTGATGTAAGTGACGTCGCTGCTCCACTGCTGATCCACAGCGTCCGGTGCGGGAGCCTCCAAACGGTGATTGGGCAGCGCTTTCAGCTCATGACGGCGCCTCGCCAAGCGCCGGTAGACGCGGGTAACGCGCGCCCTCATTCCCCATTGCTGCATCACCTTCGCGACCCGGTTTTTACCCACCGTGACGCCCTCACGGCGCAACGCCTGATAAACTCGCGGACTGCCGTATCGTCCCTCGCTGTTATCGTAGATCTTGCGGATCTGGGACAGCAGCATAGCTCGCTCGGACATTCGTTTGCTTGGCTTTCGGTTGACCCAGGCGTAGTAGCCGGAGCGTGAAATGCTGAGGTGCTGGCAAAGCGACTTTACGCTGTATCGTTGCCGGTGTTTCCAGACGAACCGGAACGCTTCCGTCGTTCCTCGGCCTGAAAACGTTGAAACTTTTTTAGGACGTCGTTTTCCTCCTCAAGCTCCGCAACCCGGCGTTTGAGGCGGGTGACTTCATCCTGCTCCCTGACCTTTTCCTTGGCTTCGGCAGGCGCTTTCTCAACCCGTTTCATGGCAAATTTTCCCTCTCGGTACTCCTTTCGCCAGCGTGACAGCATGAACGGGTGAATATCCAGCGCTTCCGCGACCCCTTGGACGCTTCGGTGAGCCTGGTGGCTCCACTCGACCGCCTTCACCTTGAACTCAGTGCTGTAACGTTGCGTCTTCTTCCCCGTGATTATTGCGGGCATCGGGTTTCTCCTACGTGGGAGTTATCGATGCGTGTCCACTAAACCGGGGGGAAGTCCACGATCAACTGCAGCGATTTGTTAGCTGTCGCCGCGCGACCGCCGTAGATTTTGCGAAAACTTCTCATTGACCTGGATGCGTTTGGCTAGTTGCTTAAGGGAAAGCTTGCGCTTCCTCATAGTGCTTATGTAGAAGTCTCGCACCCATTGATTGATCCACTCGCGATCGAAGCCATGCTCTATAGCTTCAGCATTTAATGCACGCTCAGAGTCTTTTCTCACGCGTTTGATAGCTTGAAAGATCTTCTCCGAGTTCAGGCCCAGAAACTTCTTGACGCAACAGTTTCCAACCGTTGCATAGTTTCCATTTGAGGGGTTGTGCAGGTTGCAAAGCTCAATGATCGGAAAATGACCACATAGTCACGTCTCAGGTTCTCCAGCTTCGTAAACCTCTGAAAGAGCCCACTCCAACTTCGCTGCATCCCTGATATCGGATACCGAACGGGAGATGATTTCTGAAGTTAACCGATACTCAGACATGTCTACAAAGCCGGAATGCTTAAACCTACTTACGCACGTACTGATCCGGAACCGTTTCCCATGTGTTGCACTTACGGCGCACGGCTCTTCGGAATGCACGGAACAGGTCGTTTCTATCTATGTTGGCATCAGGCTTGACGTCCTGTACCGCAGCCTCAAGAGCACGCTTCATTTCGCTGCTTAGGTGATCAATGATCTCTTCAATTTCAACTTCGGCCATTTGTAATCCTCCTGCTCGTACTTTCGGTTTGGTATGGCAACTCAAGGGCAGCTAACAGGTATTAGATAGCACGCTCATTTTGCTACTTGAATGAGCGCGCGCGTTCAAGAAATCTTATCAAGCCCGCCTTTTCGCACCTAACCCATTGATTTTAAATAGTGCTAAGCAGAATTAGGCGCGTTATACAAAATTCGCGTGCTTGCGCGTTTTGCTGAATCTGATAATACTGTATACATATACACTAATTTAGGGTTGCCCATTAATGCTCACAGCCAACCGCCAAAGCTGATGGATCGCGTGAAAGCCATCATGAGAGTGAAACGCTACAGCCCTCGCACCGTGAAGACTTACTGCTACTGGATACGTTATTTCATTCGCTTCAATGGCTTGCGTCACCCCACCAGCATGGGTGGCTCCGAAGTGAAAACTTTTTTGGAGCATCTTGCGGTACAGCGCCATGTGGCAGCAGCCACGCAGAACCAGGCCCTGAATGCTCTTGTTTTTCTTTATCGCCATGTACTTGAGCAACCCTTAGGGGATATCGGGGAGTTTTCGCATGCCAAGCAACCGCGCCGGTTGCCGGTAGTGCTGAGTCACGAGCAAGTTGTGCTCGTGCTGAATCAGCTATCCGGTCCCATGCATCTGATGGCAACCTTGATGTATGGCTCGGGATTGCGGGTCCTCGAAACCTGCCGTTTACGCGTCCGTGATATCGATTTCGAACGTCAAATCATCACGGTGAGGGCTGGTAAAGGGGACAAGGACAGAACCACCCTGCTCCCTTCAACCTGCATCCCCTCTTTGCAGCATCAAATCTCCATGGCCAGCCAGCAACTTGACCACCGCCTGCATCATGGCAGTGTTCCCGTGACGCTTCCCCATGCGCTGGATCGCAAATATCCCAATGCCGGAATCTCCTTGGCTTGGCAGTGGCTATTCCCGGCCAGCCGCCCCTGTTTTGATGAGACAGGCAAGGTGGTACTTCATCATATCCACCCATCGGCGGTACAGAAGGCCGTCAAGCAGGCAATGAAAGCGGCATCGTTGCCGCGGCCTGGCTCTTGCCACACGCTACGACACAGCTTCGCCACCCAGCTACTGAGCCAGGGCACAGATATTCGTACCGTTCAGGAGCTGTTGGGGCACAAGAGCGTGGAAACCACCCAGATCTATACACATGTGCTGGGCAAAGGATTTGCCGGCGTACGTAGCCCATTGGGCTGAGGACTGGACTGGGCTTTTAGCCACGCTACCGCCCCTACCTGTGCATGCGGCGATGAGCGGCTGTCATCCATGCGATAGTCTCTGCGCGCTGCTTGGTCATCAGTCTTCTTAAGTAGTCTTTGCTGTACCGTAACCAGCCGTTACAGGGAGAGCAATGCCCACGAAAGCATGAGAAAGAAGTCATTTCACGCGGGGAACTACTACCTGGCTTCACCCAGCATGCTTTCCAGTTCGCTTTCGTCGACGCCGAGCATCTGCAGGATGTTGCGTTGAGCGGCTTCGAGAATGTGCTGGCGTTCCTGCTCGCCGGGTAGGCTCTTGGCGATGGCGACGGCGCCGACCAACGAGGCGAGAATGACGCGGGATTTGTCGGCGATGACGTCGCGGTCGGGTTCGAGGGGGAGTTTCTTGAGGCGACTGAGGGCGATGAGCCGGGTTTCCAGCATCTTTTTCATGCGCAGGTACGAGGCTTCGAACAGCGTGCGGATCTCGGCGTTCTCGTTGCCGATCTCGTTGAATAGCACCGTTTCCGGCCCGGGCTTGTGCTTGCGTTCCAGCTCCTGGAGGTTCCAGCAGTTGGAGACCAGCTCCGTGAGGTGCTTCATCGAAAGCGGCCCCTTGACCAGCCTGGCCGCGCGGCTGCTTTCCAGGGTTTCGCGCACCGAGGCGTGGTAGAGCGCTTCCTTGGAGGCGAAGTGAGCATAGAAGGCGCCGTGGGTCATCTTGGCCAGTTTCATGATCTGGCCGATGGAGACCTTCTCGAAGCCTTGGCGGCTGAACAGTTCGACGGCCGATTTGAGAATGCGCTCGCGGGATTTGGCCTTGCGATTCGTCGAGTCGGACATGGCGACCTCACGTTGCTGCTCAGAATAGGTGCTGAATACACGCTGAATATTATCTTGATCATATCAAGCTGGGTGCTAGCGTGGCACGAATACAATTTCGTTCAGGACACTATCATGTCATCACCGCTCGTCATCACCGGCATGGGCATGGTCAGCCCCCTCGGTTGCGGCGTGAACGCCAACTGGGAGCGCCTGCTGGCCGGTCGCTCCGGCATTTCTTCGATCTCGCGTTTCGATACCGGCGAGCTGCCGATCAAGGTCGCGGGCTCGGTACCCGGCATGGAGAGCGACCCGGAGGCAGGCTTCGACCCTGACCGCGTGGCCGATGCCAAGGAACGCCGCAAGATGGAGCTGTTCAGCCTTTATGCCATGGCTGCCGCCGATGAGGCGCTGACCCAGGCTAACTGGTTCCCGGAAAGCGATGAGGACCGGCTGGCCACCGCCACCATCGTAGGCTCCGGCATCGGCGGGTTTCCGACCATTACCCAGGCGCAGAATACCCTGACGACGCGCGGCCACCGTCGGCTCTCGCCTTTCACCGTACCGGCCTTTTTGGCCAACTTGGCGGCGGGCAATGTGTCGATTCGCTATGGCTTGCGCGGGCCGTTGGGCTGCCCGGTCACGGCCTGCGCGGCAGGCGTGCAGGCGATTGGCGATGGCATGCGCATGATCCGCAGCGGCGAGGCCGAAGTGGCTCTAGTGGGTGGCGCCGAAGCCTGTATCGACCCGCTCTCGCTGGCCAGCTTTCATGCCATGAAGGCGCTCTCCACCGAGCAGGACGACCCCACCAAGGCATCGCGTCCCTTCGATCAGGCCCGCAACGGCTTCGTCATGGGCGAAGGCGCAGGGCTATTGGTGATCGAAACCCTGGACCACGCCGAGGCGCGCGGGGCAACGCCGCTGGCCTTCCTCAGCGGTTATGGCACCAGCGCGGATGCCCACCACATCACCGCTGGACCGGAGGATGGCGCCGGCGCCGCAGCGGCCATTCGGGCTGCGCTGCGAATGGCGGGGCTCGCCCCCGACGCCATCGATCATATCAACGCCCACGCGACCTCGACGCCGGTCGGCGACCGGGCCGAGATCGCCTCCTTGCGCAATGCGTTCGGTGACGCCCTCGCCGGCATCCCGATCTCCGCCACCAAAGCGACCACCGGCCACCTGCTCGGCGCCGCCGGCGGGGTGGAAAGCATCTTCTCCGCCCTGGCGGCCATTCACGGCCAGCTTCCCCCGACCCTGAATCTGGAAAACGCCGATGAGGATCTAAGCGATCTGGACTTCGTCTCCGGCGAGGCACGCGAACACCGCAGCCAGCATGTGCTGTGCAATGGCTTCGGCTTCGGCGGGGTGAATGCCGCACTGATCGTCAGCAAGGTGTAGGCACTGTCTGAAAAGTACTGCGCTCCGACAAGCCACCACCACCGCTTCGGCGCAGCGGTGGTGGCTGGAAAACGCTCGCTGTTGCAGAGAGAAATCCAGCCCCGTGTAGCGACTAGGGCGTGTCTCCTACCTTACCTTTTTGCGCTAGCCAGGGCGGCCCCGAAGCACATGAAGGTCGCACCACCGATACGATTGACGACGCGCGCCCCCGTTGGCGAGCGGAACCACCCTTTCGCCTGTTGGCCGAAGAACGCATACAGGCAATGAATTACTATCACCAGCGTACTGTACGTCAGCACCAGCAGCGTGAACTGTGCGGTGAAGTTCCCCTGTGGGTTGATGAACTGAGGAAAGACCGAGAGAAAGAAAAACACGGCCTTGGGGTTGGTCAGTTGTATTGTAAGCCCTTCGAGAAAGCGGCGGCGAAAGCCTAGCGATTGCGTGGGCCGTTCAGAGAACGTAAGCGACGGAGAGCGCCAAAGACGAATCCCCAGATAGAACAGATAGGCGGCGCCAAGGAGTTTCAGCGCCGTAAAAGCAACCGCCGAAGTTGCCAAGATCACCCCGACACTCGAGGCGGAGATGCTCGCAACGAGCAGGGTGCCAAAGGCAATACCGAATATTCCGCCAAGGCTCCCCATGAAGCCATACCGCAGCGCGTTGCTTAGGGTCATTACGACGCCCGGCCCTGGGCTAAGCACTGTCAGCGTTGCCATTATCAGGAACAGCCAGTACAGGTCCATCTCAAATCCTCGCTAGACACCGCTCTCGCAATACTTCGCCAGTCGGAGAAGGTTGGACGCCCACGTAGAGCGCCGTTGGCGTCCCGTTGACCGCCTTGTTAGGGCCCTTGAATCGGGCTAGCATAATCGTATTGCCACTCGCGGAGGCACCATGAATACGGAAACATTAGACCACCTACGCTCCCAGATTTCGACGCTCTCCGAGTCGGAACGTGCAGCGCTGGCTCGCGAGCTGATAATGAGTCTGGACGGTCCCCGTGACGACTCTGTCGAGCAAGCCTGGAACGATGAAATCGTTCGCCGTGCTTCCAGGGTCAAAAGCGGAGAAGCGACACTTATCAACCGTGAAGAATTGCGATCCAAGATGCGGGCGAGATTAGGCCAGTAATAGTGAGAACGGTACGGATACTGGAAGATGCCTCGCAGGAAGCGATAGAGGCTGCAGCATGGTACGAATATGAGCAGCCTGGACTCGGAACCGAGTTTTTTGCTGCCGTTGACGCCGCCATCGACGTTATTGAAGAAAACCTTATCCCCCTAGCACCTCTGCCCGAAGAAGCCGGCAATATCGGTGCAAAACGATTGATCCTGGAACGCTTCCCGTACGACATAGTTGTGATTGAGTTGCCAGAAGAAACAGTCGTAATCGCCGTCGCCCACCACTCTCGCAAGCCTGGCTATTGGTTGGAACGAGATAAGCTCTAACCTGACTTTCCAACACGGCACGCCTACAAAAATGCCGCTTCCCTAGGAAGCGGCAAAGGGTTGAGTCGGACGCGACTCAGTTTCGTGGATGGCGGTTACTCAATACAGCCCTCTCTCAATACAGCCCCATCGGGTCGTCGCTGTAGGACACCAGTACGCATTTCACCTGTTGGTAGTGATCGAGCATCAGCTTGTGGGTCTCGCGGCCGATGCCTGACTTCTTGTAGCCCCCGAAAGCCGCGTGCGCGGGGTATTGGTGGTAGCAGTTGGTCCACACGCGCCCGGCTTGGATGCCTCGACCCATGCGGTAGGCGCGGTTCATGTCGCGGGTCCAGACCCCGGCGCCCAGCCCGAATTCGGTATCGTTGGCGATGGCCAGCGCTTCTTCTTCGTCGCGGAAGGTGGTGATGGCGAGCGTGGGGCCGAATATCTCCTCCTGGAAGACGCGCATGTCGTTGCGGCCCTTGAGAATGGTGGGCTGCACGTAGAAGCCACCCGCCAGTTCGCCCTCGAGACTGGCCTTGGCGCCGCCCAGCAGGCATTCGGCGCCTTCCTCGCGGCCGATATCCATGTACGAGAGAATCTTGTCGAACTGCTCCTTGGAGACCTGGGCGCCGATCTGTGTCTCGGTGTCCAGCGGGTTGCCCTGGCGAATGGTCTTGGCGCGTTCGATGGCGCGGGCCATGAACTCGTCGTAGATCGATTCGTGCACCAGCGCGCGAGACGGGCAGGTACACACTTCGCCCTGGTTGAAGAAGGTCATCAACAAGCCTTCGATGCATTTCTCGGCGAAGGCCTCGCCATGCGAGAGCACGTCTTCGAAATACACGTTGGGCGACTTGCCGCCCAGTTCCAGCGTGGCCGGCACGATGCGCTTGGCGGCATTGGCCATGATCTTGCTGCCCACCGGGGTGGAGCCGGTGAAGGCGATCTTGGCGACACCTTCATGCGTGGTCAGCGCCTCGCCGGCTTCTTCACCGAGGCCGTGCACGACGTTGATCACCCCCGGCGGCAACAGATCGGCGATCAGCTCGAGGAAGATGTTGATCGAGGCCGGGGTCTGCTCGGCCGGCTTGAGCACCGAGCAGTTACCGGCGGCGAGCGCGGGCGCCAGCTTCCAGGTCGCCATGAGGATGGGGAAGTTCCAGGGGATGATCTGGCCCACCACGCCATAGGGCTCGTGGTAGTGATAAGCGACGGTGTTCTCATCGACTTCGCTGATGGTGCCTTCCTGGGCACGCAGGCAACCGGCGAAATAGCGGAAGTGATCCGCCACCAGCGGGATATCGGCGCCGCTGGTTTCGCGGATCGGCTTGCCGTTGTCCCAGGTCTCGGCCACGGCAAGCTTGTCGATGTTCTGCTCGACACGATCGGCGATCTGGAGCAGCACCTTGGCGCGTTCGGCGGGCGGCATCTTGCCCCAGGCCGGGGCGGCTTTCTGCGCCGCCTTTACCGCACGGTCGATATCCGCAGCCGATGAGCGCGGTACCTGACAGAAGACCTCACCGGTAATCGGGGTGATGTTGTCCAGATAGCGACCGTCGGCGGGCGCCACCCACTCGCCACCGATGAAATTCTCGTAACGCGACTTGAAGTCGACGGCGGCACCCGGGGTGCCGGGACGTGCGTGAATCATGGCGTGTCTCCTTGGGTGAATGCGCCGGGGCGAATCGTCTGGTGTGCGACCCTGCCCCTTGGAAAATGAGTACGCATCGCCTTCAGCATGGCGTGTCGGCCAGGCGTCGGTTTGCCTGCCAGTCTCCGACGTTTGTCTGCCAGTCTCAGATAGCGAATTTGCCTACACTGCAAGGTAACGGGCGACATCCACACCCACGCCCTCACCGTCGGTACCGTTCAGGAGTTCGCCATGCATGCCGTCACGCCTCCCGATTCGCGCGCCCGGGCGCCTCGTGCGGCCAATACCCGCACGCTCGATCAACTCGCGGACACGCCCCGCACACGGCGCTTGATCGAGAATCGCATCTGTTACGCGGGCCCGCATGCGGAGCTGTCGATCTACGATACCTGGTGGCCCGCGCAGGATGTCGCCTTGAGCGCCGAGCGGGTGCTCTACTGCGGCATGCTGCAAGGGCGCAAGGTGATGCATGGTGCCACCGAAGTGCCGGAAACCTTCTTGCCGGGCGAGAGCTTCGTGCTGGCACCGCACCAGGAAGTCCGCATCGACTTCCCCGATGCGCGCCCCGACGCGCCCACCACCTGCCTGACCATCGATCTTGACCCCGCGCGCATTCACGGCCTAAGCGAGCGCCTCAACCAGGCCCAGCCACGCGAACGGGAGCTCGGCGAGTGGCACTATCAGCCGCATGCCCTGCATGTGCCGCACGGCCCGACCACCCAGGCGCTGATCGAGCGCCTGATGGGGCTCTTCCGCGAGAACCACCCCGACCGCGACGCGCTGATCGGGCTGGGCATCGACGAGTTGATCGTGCGCCTGCTGCGTACCCAATCGCGTGAGTTGCTGCTCGCCGACGCCCGCCAGGCGCCACCGCGCCACGGGCTCGCGGCCGCGCTGGCCTGGCTGGAACGTCATCCCGAGCAGCCGCTGGACGGTGCACAATTGGCCCGCGAGGCCTGCATGAGCAAGGCGCGTCTGTATCGGCTTTTCCAGCGCGAGGTCGGCTATACCCCCGGCGAGTACCAGCAACGCCTGCGCCTGGCCCGCGCTCGCCAGTGGCTGCGCGAGGCCGACGCTCCCATCACCGAGATCTGCTACTCGCTGGGCTACCGCAGCCTCAGTCACTTCACCCGGCGCTTCAAGGCGGCCTATGGCCTCACGCCCGGCGATTATCGCCGTCTTCTCATCGCCTGAGGCGCGGCGCCCCACATGCGCCCAAAACGCATTTTCTATCAGCGACTCCTCAAGGAGTGTGCTTGCATTTCAGCGTCAATCCGATAAAGTAGATAACGAAATTTTATTCTACCCACGTAAAGCAAGAATTCCTCGTGATGCACGTTCGTTGTACTAAGCTATTAAGTACTAGGCAATATGAGTGTCACGCGGAATTCATGACCGGGGTAGGCATTTCCTGCATCGCGCCGCGATGCATATCGTGTTCACAAGAGAGACATCATGACGTTACGTCACGCCGAAAGCGGCGACGCTCCGCGATTGCACCTCGACCTCACTCCCTTTCAGGAAGACGGCCAGTGCTACGGCGACTATCACCGCCTGCCACTCAACCCGATGCTCAAGCGCCTGTGCATAGAAGCGCGCCGCGCCGGCCTCGCGGATGCATCGCTCGGGGCTCGCGACCTGATGAGCCATATGGCACTCGATGAAGACCATATCGTCACCCAGGAAATCTCCGGACGCGTATGGCGCTACAACGTCGGCTATTCGGAAGCTCCCAACCAGCTCGACGCGGCGCTCGATTCACTCGGCGAGCGCATGCTCGAGGAGCCGCTGCCCACCGGCCTAGCACAGCTCACCGAGTCATGGGTCTACATGCCTGGACAGCTTGATGCCGCCACGACCCAGAGCACCGATGTGTTGTGGATGGATAAGCCTGCGTGGGCGCGCTATCGCCTCGAACAGGTCCAGCTCTGGTTTCGCGCCCTGCGCGACGATGCTGAACACCTCGGCGATGGTTGGCTGGCCTGGCACTTGACGCACCTACCGCTGACACACGCGCCGGTGTTCGATAGCGTCGATGCGTTCAGCAAGCTGGCGCGCCTCGACCTCGGTGGCCGCGATGCTTTGGGGCAACTCTCCTTCGTACGTTATCAACACGGAGAATGCCACGAGGGCATGGGGCTGGCGATCACTCAACTACCGCACCACATCGACACGCTGGCGCCGTTGGATGACGCTCTGGTGGTGCCCGCACGCCAGGTCGACGCCATCCTTACACGCCTCGATCGCGCCCTCGCGGACTAGGCTCTACGAAAGCTACCTGTGCGACGCGCGTCAATGAACAAAAACGCCCCCGGTGCCGAAATCACGGCGCCGGGGGCGTTGCGTTGTGACCCGCGTAGCGTTTTCCTCAGCCGGAGCGCCTGAGCAGCACGATGCCCAGCACATAACAGGCCACGGTGGGCACCAGCACCGCGAACACCGGCGAAAAGCCGAACAGCATCGATGCCGGCGCCAGCAGATCCTGCAGGTACTTGAACGAGACGCCGACGATGATGCCGTAGAACACGCGCGTGCCGGCCGCCACAGTACGCAAGGGACCGAACACGAACGATGCGGCCACCAGCATCAGGCCTGCCAGGGTGAAGGGCAGCAGCATTTTCTGCCAGAAATACAACAGCGGCTGCGTGGCCTCGAGTCCTTGGTTATCCAGATAACTGGCATAACGCCACAAATCACTGGGCGACTGGCTTTCCAAGGGGCGCAACAAGCGGTTCAACTGAGCCGGGGTAAACGACGTTTCCCAGGCACGCTTAGCGTCGGTATTGACGACGGTACGGCCATCCTTGAAGCGCGTTTCCTCGATGTTCTGCAATTGCCAACTGCCGTTTTCCCAGACTGCGCGGTCGGCATGCATGGCACTGACCAGACGCGTGCCATCGAAATGATAACGGGTGACATCGATGACCACGTCATCCGCGCGGATGGTCCCGAAACGGTAGAAGTCGTCACCCTCGCGTTGCCAACCACCGCGCTCGGAGAGGATTGCGTCCTCACCTTCGAGCTGCTCCAGACGCCAGGCTTCCGCGTACTGCTCGGTGACAGGGCTGACCCATTCGCTGATGGCCATGGTCAAGATGATCACCAGCCCCAGGGGCTTCATGGCCCCCCACAAGATGCGAGCCAATGAGCGCCCCGAGGCGCGCATCACCGTCAGCTCGTTGCTCGAGGCCATGCTGCCCAGACCGATCAACGCACCAATCAAGACGCCTACCGGCGCGTATTGATAAAAGCGCCACGGCAAGCGCATCAATAAATACACAAAGACATCCAGGGCTCCGTAGTTACCCTCGACATCACCGAGATCGTTGATATAAGAAATGACCAGATCCAGCCCCAGGATCATCACCTGCACGACCAGCATGGCCGACAGCACATTGCGCGCGATGTAGCGATCGAAACGGTCAAAAATCATGCCCGGCCTCCCCGGCGCTGGTCACGACGCATCATCCAGATACCCAGCAACAAATACCCCAGATGAATCGGCCACATGCCGATGGACGCTGGCAGAGCTCCACGCGCAATGGCGTCCTGGGCCGCCAGCAGCAGACTCAAATAACTGATGTGTATAAAGATCGCCGGCAGCAACTTGGCGAATCGTCCCTGACGCGGGTTGACCCGCGAAAGCGGTAATGCCAACAGGGTGAGGATCGGCACCATCAGCGGCATCGACAGCCGCCACTGCAGGTTCGCCCAGGCTTCATTGCCACCCCGCTCGATGAGCTCAGGCGTCGAGGTCAGCTCGGCCGCGTCGAGATTGATGCGCTCGCTGGACTGCGACAGGCGTACTGCATAGGTATCGAACTGCACACGCTCGGCGACATGCGTTCCCGGTTCGACGCTATAGCGTCGGCCATCGGTCAACACCAAAAATCGGCTGCCGGTCTCCTCGTCGACCGTCTGATAACCACCTTCGGCCCGCGTGACCATCGTTCCCGGCGCTCCACCGTTACGCGGCTGGCGCTGGCTGATGAAGACGTTTTGCATGCGTGAACGGTCATCGTTGAGGCTCTCGGTATAGGCGACGCGTCCACTGCCGAACTCCTGAAAACGCCCCGGTTGCAGCACCGAGAAGTCGAGCCGGCTTTTCTGTTCCTCGAGCACCAACTCATTGTGGCGGGCGCCGCTCGGGGTCAGCCACAGGCTGCACACCGCCACCAGTATCGCCACCAGCACTGCCGGCCATAGCGTTACCCGCAACAGTCGATTGGGGCTGATACCACAAGCCACCAGCACCGTGATCTCGCTATTGAGATAAAGCTGCCCGAACGCCAGCAAAATGCCGAGAAAGAATGACAGCGGCAGCACCAGCTCCATGAACCCGGGCAGGTGAAAAAGCATCAGGGTGCCGAGAATATTGGCGGGAATGTCCCCCTGCGCGGCATCGCCGAAATAGCGAATGAAGCGACTGCCCATGATCACCAGCAACAACACGCCGGCCACGGCAGCCATGGTGGCGAGAATCTCGCGCGTCAGATAGCGGAATACGATCAAGCGTCTTCTCCCGGGTCGGTTCCCTGGTCCACGATGCCCCTGCGGGGCCCAATGCAGCCTTCGACCACCCTCCCCATGCATTGCGTTCCGGCTTTGCGTACACTGGAGTACGTTCAGCGCCGGCATCCTTGCCGGTATTATCCAGAATCCCCGGACACTTGTCTCGCCGCGAGGCAAGTCATGTCAGTTCAGTCGCGTGGAGACGCCATGGAATTCCCCGTAATCAACGTCAACCCGGCCAAGGTCGAAACGGCATGCCTGATCGTGCCCGTCTTCACGGATGGAGACCTGCTGCCGGCGGCGGACAAGCTCGACGACGCCAGTGAACGCCTGATCGGCCAGCTTCTCGACCGGGGTGACTTCGATCCCAGTCTCGGCAACGTGCAGTTGATTCCCTTTGCCCCGGGACTCGGTGCCGAGCGCCTGCTGCTCGTCGGCCTCGGCGAACGCGCCAAGTGTGGCGAAGGGCAACTCATCAAGGCCCTCGACGCCGCCTTCACAACCATCGTCAAACTGCCACTCGACGATGTCGCCGCTGCCTTTACCGATGTGCCGGTCGGTGAACGCGATACCGCCTGGAAAGCCCGTGTGACCCTGGAAGCCGCGCATCGTGCCTGCTATCGCTTCGACGACTTCAAGTCGCAGCCGGCCCCCGCACCGCGTCTCGCGAGCCTGACGCTGCTGGTCAGCGACGCGGATGAAACGCCCCAGGCCGAACTGGGGGCGCGCATCGGCGCCGCCGTCGGCGAAGGGGTCGCACTGACGCGCACCCTGGGCAACTTGCCCAGCAATGTCTGCACGCCGCGTTACCTCGCCGAGCAGGCGCAAACATTGGCAGCAGACGCCGACGGCGCACTAAGCGTCGAGATCCTCGACGAGGACGCCTTGCACGCGCTGGGCGCCAACGCCCTGCTCTCCGTCGGCCAGGGCAGCGAAGAACCCTCGCGCCTGATCGTCATGCAATATCGCGGCGCCGAGGACCCGGACGAAGCCCCGCACGTCCTCGTCGGCAAGGGCATCACCTTCGATTCCGGCGGCATCTCGCTCAAGCCGGGGGCCGGCATGGACGAGATGAAGTTCGACATGTGCGGCGCCGCCAGCGTCTTCGGCACCATGAAGACGGTGCTCGCGCTCAAGCCCAAGATCAATATCATCGGCGTGGTGGCAAGCGCCGAGAACATGCCCGATGGCCGCGCCATCAAGCCCGGCGACATCGTCAAGACCCTCAAGGGACTCAACGTCGAGATTCTCAACACCGACGCCGAGGGACGTATGGTGCTGTGCGACGCGCTGAGTTACGTCGAGCGCTTCAAGCCTGCCAGCGTGGTGGATATCGCGACCCTGACCGGTGCGGCGATCATCGCCCTGGGTCATCATGCCTCGGGGCTGCTGTCCAACGACGACGATCTGGCGCTGGATTTGCTCGACGCCGGCGAGAACGCCTGGGACCGCGCCTGGCACCTGCCATTGTGGGAGGAGTACCAGAGCCAGCTCGACTCCAACTTCGCCGACCTGGCCCACATCGGCGGTCGCCCCGCCGGCACCATCACTGCGGGGTGCTTCCTGTCGCGCTTCGCCGATGCGTATCCCTGGGCGCACCTGGATATCGCCGGTACCGCCTGGGCTTCGGGGGACAAGAAAGGCGCCAGCGGCCGCCCCGTGGGCCTGTTGACCCAATACTTGCTCGACCGCGAAACCGAGGCCAACGAGACGCGCCCCAGCGTCGCGTGACCCTTCGCAGCCAACAATTTGCATGCTAACGTAAATAGCAGGCGCGCTGGCCTTTCCTCGTCCGACGCGCCTGTGCCATTCTCGGCATCCGACCGAGCGCCAGATTTGACGGAGAACTTCAGTGACCCCTTCAGGCTTCGATATACGGCCTAACGCGCATCCTAAGGATGTCGCCCTGCGCGAGACGATTCTCGAAAACCCCGGTTTCGGTCGTCATTTCAGCGACCACATGGCTCATATCCGCTGGACGAGCGATGTCGGCTGGCATGGCCGCGAAGTCCGTCCCTACGGGCCGTTGACGCTGGACCCGGCGGCAGCGGTGTTGCATTACGCCCAGGAAATCTTCGAGGGCATCAAGGCCTACCGCCATGCCGACGGCTCGGTATGGACCTTCCGCCCCGAGAAGAATGCCGAACGTTTCCGCGCCTCCGCGCGTCGCCTGGCATTGCCCGAGCTCTCCGACGAGGATTTCATCGGCTCGCTCAAGGCACTGCTTTCCCAGGACCATGTCTGGGTGCCGACACCGGCCAGTGCCGCCGAGGAATCGAGCCTCTACCTGCGTCCGTTCATGATCGCCAGCGAGACCTTCCTCGGCGTGCGGCCCTCGAAAGAGGTCGATTACTACGTCATCGCCTCGCCGGCGGCGGCGTACTTCAAGGGCGGCGTCAATCCGGTCTCCATCTGGCTGTCCTCGCATTACAAGCGGGCCGCGTCCGGCGGCACGGGCTTCGCCAAGTGCGGTGGCAACTACGCCGCCTCGCTGGCAGCCCAGAAGGAAGCCGAAGCGCACGAGTGCGCCCAGGTCGCTTTCCTCGACGCCGCCGAGAACAAGTGGATCGAGGAACTCGGCGGCATGAACCTGTTCTTCGTCTACAAGGACGGACGCATCGTCACGCCCAAGTTGACCGGCACCATCCTCGAAGGCGTCACCCGTGACTCCATTCTGGAACTCGCCCGGGACCAGGGCCTGACCCCCGAGGAACGCCACATCAGCATCGACGAGTGGCGTGAGGGCGCCGCCTCCGGCGAGATCACCGAGGTCTTCGCCTGCGGCACCGCCGCCGTCATCACCCCGGTCGGCGAACTGCGCAGCGAAGACGAGAGCATTCGTCTCAAGGCGGATAGCGGCGGCGAAGTCGGCAAGCGCCTGCGCAAGGAACTGCTCGACCTGCAATACGGGCGCAGCGAAGACACGCGCAACTGGCTGACGCGCCTGGCCTAAGGCCCACGTAAGTGCGCCGCTGCGCGGCTGGAAGAGGGAAGAACGGCGCTACGCGCCTTGAAGGGATCGATTGAGTTTCTCTTCCTTCTTCCCTCTTGTTTCTTACAACTCCTGGCGCAGCCGGGGCGGGGATTCATGACCCAAGTCGATTTCTACATCTTACCCGATACCACGCTCGATGCGCGGTTGGACTTCGCTTGCCGCCTGGCGGAGACCATCCACCGCAAGGGCTATCGGCTGCATATCCACACCGAGGACGAAGCCATGGCGCGCGATCTCGACGATCGGCTGTGGACCTTCAAGCCCGAAAGCTACCTGCCCCACGCAGTGCTAGCCGACGAGGTCGAGCCCCTGCCGCCCGTCACGTTGGGCTGGGAAACG
Source organism: Chromohalobacter sp. HP20-39 (assembly GCF_033052815.1). Taxonomy (NCBI): domain Bacteria; kingdom Pseudomonadati; phylum Pseudomonadota; class Gammaproteobacteria; order Oceanospirillales; family Halomonadaceae; genus Chromohalobacter; species Chromohalobacter sp. HP20-39. The sequence continues at coordinate 616,122 of NZ_JAWHTP010000001.1, forward strand.
CCTCCGGCGCCCGGCGTCGAGGCGATGCTCAACCTGCATCCCGAGATTCCTGAGTGGTTCTCGCGTTTCGAGCGCGTCGCCGAGATCATCAATCAGCATCAGGATGTGCTGACCGCCAAGCGCGCCTGCTGGCAGACCTATAAAAAGCGCGGCTACCCCGTCAAAGCCAACGACCTCACCAACACCTCACGCCACGCTGCGGGCTAAGCCCCGCCATGACGTCACCCCGCTTGCGGGGTTATACTTGTCGGCATTTTTCGCCACGGCCATACGCCGTGATGACCGTATTTCAAGAGCCGACCGACGCCCATGGACAAGACCTACCAACCCGATCAAATCGAAACCCGCTGGTATCAGCGCTGGGAAGACGCCAATCGTTTCGCGCCCGCCGGCCAGGGCGAGCCCTACTCGATCATGATTCCGCCGCCCAACGTGACCGGCAGCCTGCATATGGGCCACGCCTTTCAGGACACCATCATGGATACCCTGACCCGCTGGCGGCGCATGCAGCAATACAACACGCTGTGGCAGGTAGGCACCGACCACGCCGGCATCGCCACGCAGATGCTGGTCGAGCGCAAGGTCGCCTCGGAAGACGGCAAGAGCCGCCACGATCTGGGCCGTGACGCCTTCACCGACAAGATCTGGGAATGGAAGCACGAATCCGGCGGCCATATCACGCGGCAGTTGCGCCGCATGGGCGCCAGCGTCGACTGGTCGCGTGAACGCTTCACCATGGACGACGGCTTCTACAAGGCAGTGCAGGAAGTCTTCGTGCGGCTCTTCGACGAGGGGCTGATCTATCGCGGCAAGCGCCTGGTCAATTGGGACCCCACGCTGCATACCGCGATCTCCGACCTGGAAGTCGAGAACAAGGACCAGCAGGGCCAGTTCTGGCATTTCCGCTATCCGCTCGCCGATGGCGTGACCACCGATGACGGCCAGAATCACCTCGTTGTCGCTACCACGCGCCCCGAGACGCTGCTCGGTGACACCGGCGTGGCCGTCAATCCCGAGGACCCGCGCTATGCCTCGCTGATCGGCAAGTTCGTCGAACTGCCACTGGTCGGACGCCGTATCCCCATCGTCGCCGACGAGCACGCCGACATGGACAAGGGCTCGGGCTGCGTGAAGATCACCCCCGCGCACGACTTCAACGACTACGAAGTCGGCCGGCGTCAGGCTCTACCGCTGATCAACGTCTTCACCCCGGACGCCAGCATCCTGCCCCGCGCCGAGGCCTTCGATATCCAGGGCCGCCCGCTCGCCGACATCGACACCGCCTTGCCGTCCGCCTACGTCGGGCTCGACCGCTTCGCGGCGCGTCAGGCCATTGTCGACGACATGCAGGCCGCCGGGCTGCTGGCGCAGATCGAAACCGTCAACAACACCCTGCCCTATGGCGACCGCTCCGGTGACGTCATCGAGCCGCTATTGACCGATCAGTGGTTCGTGGCCGTCGAGGAGTTGGCCAAGCCGGCCATCGCCGCAGTAGAGAACGGCGACATCGAGTTCGTGCCCAAGAACTACGAGAACATGTACTTCGCCTGGATGCGCGACCTGCAGGATTGGTGCATCTCGCGCCAGCTATGGTGGGGGCATCGCATTCCGGCCTGGTACGATTTTGAGGGCAACGTTTATGTGGCGCGCAGCGCCGAGGAAGCTCGCGATAAGTACGGCCTCGCCGCCGATCTCGCGCTGACTCAGGACGAAGACGTTCTCGATACCTGGTTCAGCTCGGGCCTGTGGACCTTCGGCACCCTGGGCTGGCCGGAACAGACGCCGGAGCTCGAGACCTTCCATCCCTCGAGCGTGCTGGTCACCGGCTTCGACATCATCTTCTTCTGGGTCGCGCGGATGATCATGATGACGCTGAAGTTCACCGATGAGGTGCCCTTCAAGAAGGTCTACGTGCACGGCCTGGTGCGCGACGCCCAGGGCCAGAAGATGTCCAAGTCGAAGGGCAATGTGCTCGACCCCATCGACCTGATCGACGGCATCGACCTGGACGCGCTGATCGACAAGCGCACCGGCAACATGATGCAACCGCAGAAGGCCAAGGCCATCGCCAAGGCCACGCGTGACGAATTTCCCGAAGGCATCGAGCCCCACGGCACCGATGCGCTGCGCTTCACCTTCCTCTCGCAGGCCACCACCGGGCGCGACATCAAGTTCGACATGGGCCGCCTGGACGGCTATCGCAACTTCTGCAACAAGCTGTGGAACGCCTCGCGCTACGTGCTGATGAATGCCGAAGGCGAAGACTGTGGCCTCGAGGGTGAAGTGGAGCTATCGCTGGCCGACCGCTGGATCGTCTCGCGCCTGCAGCAGACCGAGGCCCAGGTCACCCGTGCGATGGAGGAATTCCGCTTCGACCACGCCTCGCAAGCGCTCTACGACTTCGTCTGGAACGAGTACTGCGACTGGTACCTGGAACTCTCCAAGCCGGTGCTGTGGGACGACAACGCCACCGCCGCCGCCAAGCGCGGCACCCGGCGCACGCTGGTGCGGGTGCTGGAGACCGTCCTGCGCCTCGCGCATCCCATGATGCCGTTCATCAGCGAAGAGATCTGGCAGCGCGTCGCGCCCCTGGCCGGTACGCATGCCGGCGGCGATGATTCGATCATGGCTCAGCCCTGGCCACAGGCCGACCAGAGCCGTATCGACGAGAACGCCACGCGCGACATCGAGTGGCTCAAGGGCGTGATCATCGCCGTGCGCAATATCCGCGCCGAGATGAACATCGCCCCCGGCAAGCCGTTGGAAGCATTGCTCACCAAGGGCGGAGAAGCCGACCGCGAGCGCCTGGAAGCCTATCGGCTGTTCCTCTCCAAGCTGGCCAAGCTCGACAGCATCACCTGGCTCGATGACCCCGACCAGGCCCCGCTCGCCGCCACCCAACTGGTCGGCGACATGGAAGTGCTGGTGCCCATGGCGGGGCTGATCGATAAGGACGTGGAACTTGCCCGCCTGGCCAAGGAAATCGACAAACAGGACAAGTTCATCGGCGGTATCGAGAAAAAGCTCGGCAACGAAAGCTTCATCAGCAAGGCCCCGACCGAAGTCGTCGAGAAGGAACGCGCCAAGCTCGCCGACGCCCAGGCCAGCCGTCAGCACCTCAGCGAGCAACGCGACAAGATCGCCGCGCTGTAAGCGCCGCTGTCAAAACGTCGGCACAACGCTGGCGCACGCCATCACGCCCATGCGGTTCACGCCGCATGGGCGTTTTCATGTCAGGGCAACAGAGTCAGGGGAACGCCTCCCCACACAGCATGTGACAATCTCGGAGCGCCGACCGCTGAGCAGGCATAAAAAAACCCGCGCCAGGGGGCTGCGCGGGTTGAGGCAGGGTACTACTAGGGGTGCATCGCAAACCGATGCAGGGATGAAACATCTGATGAGCACCAGATGCCGCTTACTTTATCCCTGCGCGCCTCATGCCACCAATAAATTGTTAGCATGATAGCGATAGCTCTCTTCAATCCTCATCGCGCGGCACTGATGTCCGACGCGTGGCGTCTTCCGAGTCCCGAGCTTCGAGCAGCGCCTTCAGGGACGAGACCTCGGCGTTCAGGCTATCCATCTGCCGCGAAAGATGGCGCATCATCTCGCGATCTGCCTTGTGCTGCCGCGACTCCTGCTCGCTGTCATCGGACACCACCAACGAGCCGATGTACGCGGCGAAGCTCCCGAACAACCCCACGCCGCCGACCATCAACAACACCGCTACGACCCGGCCCAGGGTGGTAATCGGGTAATAGTCGCCATAACCCACGGTGGTCACGGTCACGAAGGCCCACCACAGCGCCTCTTCCGCCGTGTTGATGGGGCTTTCCGGGTGGGGAGACTCAAGCAGTAGCATGGTGATAGCGCCAAAGGCCACCAGCAACAGCGTGGCGGTCGCCGCCGAAGCAAACACACCCTCGGCGCGATTGCGAAACAGCACCCGCCAGATCATGCGCACGGACTTCACCGCGCGGATCACCCGCAGCATCTGCACGACACGGAACAAGCGTGCGCCCTGGAACGGCCCCGGCGGAATGCACGCCAGCAGGTCCAGCCATCCCCAGCGCATGTAGCGCCACTTGTTGGGGGCGGCGCGAAAGCGCAGGCAGAAGTCTGCGAAGAAAAACGCGCAGACCACCCAGTCCATGTACGTCAGAAGGCGCGAGACCTCCTCAGGCAGGGTCAGGAAAAGATCCGCCAACAAGGCGCCAATCACATAGAAAGACAGAACCAGCACGATGAGCTGGAACGGCGTAATGCTTTCTTGCCTAACCGCCATGCGCCTCTCCTTGCCTTGTCGTGTCTTGCCGCGCTTCAACCACGTCGACGCTACCGAGCAATGGGTAGCGTGCGCTGCTCGAGCCAGTCGCGGGCCTGGCCCTCGACCTTGGGCATCAGGCGTTGACGAACCTCGTCGTGGTAGGCGTTTAGCCAGGCTATTTCCGCGTCATCGAGCAGCGCAATGTCGATGGCGCGGGTATCGATGGGGCACAGTGTGAGCGTTTCGAAATACAGGAACTCGCCGAATTCACTGGGCTGAGCCGAGCGATTGACCACCAGGTTCTCGATGCGCACTCCCCACTGCCCGGGCCGGTAGACGCCCGGCTCGATCGAGGTGATCATACCGGGTTGCATGGCCGTTTGCGGCGTCGGCGACGCGTACCACGCGATCACCTGCGGCCCCTCGTGGACATTCAGGAAATAGCCCACACCGTGCCCGGTGCCATGGCCGTAGTCGATCCCCGCGGCCCATAGCGGCGCGCGGGCGATGGCGTCCAACTGCGGCGATGGAATGCCGCGCGGGAACTGGGCGCGTGACAGCGCGATGGTGCCCTTGAGCACCTGGGTGAAATCGCGCCGCTGCGCCGCGTCGATCTCACCCACCGGCACTACCCGCGTAATATCGGTGGTCCCGCCCAGGTACTGGGCCCCCGAATCGATCAGCAGCAAACCATCGCCCTCGATCACGGAATGCGCCGCCGGGGTGGCGTGATAATGCGGCAGCGCGCCGTTGGCGTTGAAGGCGGCAATGGTCGCGAAGCTCCGCGAGACGAAACCGTCGCGCTCTGCCCGTGCGGCGGTGATCCGCTCGTCGACGTTCAGCTCGGTCACTGTCTCGTCGCTGGCCAAGGCGTCTTCCAACCAGGCGAAGAAGGCGCACAGCGCGGCGCCGTCGTCCTCCATGGCATGGCGTACGTGCTCTATGTCGCGGTCGCTCTTGCGGCTCTTGGCGAGCGTGCTCGGCTGAAAGGCCTCGACGATGCTCACGCTCTCCGGCACGGCCTGCATAAGCGCCAGGCTCACCCGTGCCGGATCGAGCAGCAGGCACGCAGCGGCGGGAAGACCGCCGAGGCGCTCCGCCACTTGGGCGTAATCGGCAACATCGATGCCCTCGTCGGCGAGTTCGCCGATTACGGCGTCATCCAGCTTGCCCGGCGCGACGAACAGCGTGGCGCGTGCCTGCTCGATGAGCAGATGCGACAAAAACACCGGATTGAAGGCGACGTCCGAACCGCGCAGATTGGTCAGCCAGGCGATGTCATCAAGGGTCGACACCAGATGTGTATCGACGCCCTGGGCCTCCATTTCCTGGCGCAATGTCGCCAGCTTGTCGCGCCGCGAGGTATCCACGTAAGCGCTCGGGTGGGCCCGCACCGGCGCCTCGGGCAACGCGGGGCGGTCCGGCCAGATGGCATCGAGCAGATCCCGATGGCCTTCCCAGCGGATCTCCTTCGGCGCCAGATGTGCCTCCAGTTGACGCACGCTGGCCATCGAGACCACGGCGCCGTCGAAGCCCAGCGTGGCGCCCGGCGACAATTGCTCGGCGAGCCACTGCATGGGCCGCTGCGCCTGGCCGGGCTGGAGCTTCATCAAGTCGATGCCGCTCCCGGCCAGCTGCTGCTCGGCCTGTACCCAATAGCGACTGTCCACCCATAGCCCGGCCGCCTGCTGGGTGATCACCAGCGTACCCACCGACCCATCGAAGCCCGACAACCAGGCGCGGCCCTGCCAGTGATGCGGCAGGTATTCGGAGCTATGCGGATCGGACGACGGTAACCACCAGGCATCGACGGCCTGTTCACGCATGGCTTCGCGCAGTGCTGCCAGGCGGGCGGCGGGCGTTTGGGGAGATTCACTCAACGGCATGACTCAGGCTCCGGTGGTGGCGTTGGAAGACGAAGCACCGGCGGGATCGACGGTGGAATTGCCCTTAAGCATACGCTTGATGAGCGGCGTCAGCAGCGCCAACACGATGGCACGTATGCCATCGCCGGAGGCGGACTTTGACATCCTCCCCGTCCTAAAGGACGGGGATTCCCACTTCTGGACGGCGATGCCCCGCCGCGAGACTGAGGATATTCCGAGCCGCGTTCACGTCCCGGTCATGGACGACACCGCATTCCATGCATTCCCAGTCTCTTAGTCGCAGCCCGTTTACGCCTTGTGGCCCACTGAGTGAACCACAAGCCGAACAGGTGCGGGTGGTGTAGGCTTCTCGCACTACCTTGACCACGATGCCTGCGTGAGCGCATTTGTATTCCAGCATCGTCTTCAACTGGCCCCATCCGGCATCGAGCACGGACTTAGCCATTTTGGTCTTTGCGAGTTTTTGTGAGCTGACGTCGCCCACGACGATTTCACCGTACTGATCTACCAGACGGCGTGAGAACTTGTGCAAGGCATCCTTGCGGCGATTCCTGATCTTGGCGTGAATGGCACGGGTGCGCTTCTTGTTACGGCTTCGCTGAGCGATTGCCAGCTTGGCTTCCATACCGCGATAGAAACGCCCATTTTCCAGCTTTTCGCCGTCGCTGCATGTGGCGATGTCTTTTAACCCAAGGTCGATGCCTACCGAGCCTTGTCCCACTGATGGCTTAACTTCGGCATCAACCACCACGTTGAAGTACCAACGGCCTCGGGCGTCCTCGTTGAACGAGGCGGATCGGAACTTGTAATTCGACAACCCGTAGCTGTCCCAGACCTTGAAGTAGCTGCCGTTGTGGAATACCTGTCCATTCTTCCACTTGGCCGCGCCGGTATTGACAGGTATCCAGCCAAGAGAGCGGCGCACACCGCGTGACTTGCGCCAATTCAGGCAGGACTTCTTGAACTGCTTGCGGCGGGTGGCATATTCGGCGGCGATACATTGCAGCGTCTGGCTGTGCAGGCCAAGTTCCGTGCCAACGCCTTTAGTGTACGGATGCATGTCATAGGCCGACAGAAACAGACCGCGCTCACGGATAGCACGAGACGACAGTTCGTTCACATAGTTCCAGACGAAGTTCACGCTGCGCGCCATGCGATTAAGCTCCGCTACGTGTCTGTCTTTCACGCGAACCTTGAGGGTCTTGGTCTGCTTCATGGCTTCAAATATATTGGGGCTATGGGCATTCAGCAAACGTATAGAATCGGAAGACACGGTGTTTTCAAGCTCCACGTTCACTTGGTTTTTGTGACCAAATACCGTGGAGGTGTCTTCCGCACCCCGCATCTTGAATTCCTGGTGGGGATCTTCCGCAGCGTCTGCGCCGACTTTGAAGCCGAGCTTGTCGAGTTCAATGGCGAGCCTGACCACGCACACCTGTTGGTGACCTACCCACCAAAGGTGGCACTGTCGCGGCTGGTGAACAGCTTGAAAGGGGTCTCCAGTCGCAAGCTAAAGCTTATGCACTCTGAGTTGGTGAAGCCAGCCTATCTCAACAATGCCCTGTGGAGCCCGAGCTACTTCGCAGGTAGCGTGGGGGGTGCGCCTATCTCGGTGGTTCGGCAGTACATTGAGCAGCAGACCCGCCCACATTGAGGACCGCAACGCGGCTCGCGCTATCCATCCCCGCACTAAAAGTACAAGGCATTTCGCGCAAGGTTGGTAACTGTTTATTTCCAGTGATACTTACCGAGACGCGTCATCATCCTGCATCCACTGCGCCCAAATGGCGCGGACCCGGCGGCGATGGTCGTCGATATCGGCGATCTCGACCTGGCTCCCGGCCTTGGCCAGCGAGGCGCGATGGCTGATGCCGCGATAGGTGAGATACGCCTCGCGCAGCTCGCGCGCCTGCTCGGCGGGAAGGCGGCCGCTTTCCTCCAGCACTTCAAGAATGCGCATGTTGTCGCTGAAGGCGAGCATCTCCGGCGCTTCGGCCCCTAGTCGCAACACCGCGTACTGACAGAGGAACTCGATATCCACCATGCCACCGGGATCCTGCTTGAGATGAAACGTTCCCTGGCGCCCGGCCTGATCGCTGCTACCCAGGTGCGTGCGCATCTTGCGACGCATCGCGACGACCTCCCCGCGCAGTGTGTCGGGGTCGCGCGTCTGACCCAGCACCTCACGACGTACCGCCTCGAAGCGCTCGCATAACGCCGCATTGCCGGTAATCGCGCGCGAACGCACCAGCGCCTGGTGCTCCCAGGTCCAGGCTTGTTGGTGTTGGTAGTCGGCGAAGGCATCGAGCGTCGTCACCAGCAGCCCGGCGTTGCCGGAAGGACGCAAACGCATGTCTACCTCGTACAGCGCACCACTGGGCGTGACGGCCGTCAGCAAATGGATGATGCGCTGACCGAGGCGCGTGAAGAAAACCGCATTGTCGAGGGCCTTGGCGCCGTCGGTGGCACCCTTGGGATCGGCATCGTGCAAAAACACCAAGTCCAGGTCCGAGCCATAGCCCAGCTCGATGCCGCCCAGCTTGCCATAACCGACGATCGCGAAATTGGCGTCATCGCTCTCACGCTCGCCAGGATGGCGCGAGGGGCGGCCGTACTTGCGTGTCACCTGTTTCCAGGCCATCGCCAGTACCTGCTCGAGAATCACCTCGGCGATGAAGGTGAGATAATCGCTGACCTTCATCAGCGGCCGCGCGCCGACGATATCCGAGGCCGCGACGTGCAGCACCTGAGCGTGCTTGAAGATACGCAACGCGTCGAGCTGGCCCTCCTCGTCGTCCTCGGGCACTCGCGCCAATGTCTGGCGCAGCTCATCGGCGAGTTCGTCCTTGTCGGCGGGCGAATACAGCGTGGCGGGGTGCAGCAATTCATCGAGCAGTACAGGATGGCGCGCCAACTGCTCGGCGATCCACGGGCTCGCGGCGCACAGCCGAATCAACTGACGCAGCGCATCGGGATTCTCGCGCAGCAGCGCCAGGTACGCAGTGCGCCGCAGCACCGCTTCGATCAGCGGCAAGACGCGCTCGAGCGCGACATCCGGCGCACGACTCTCGCCGACGGCTTCGAGCAGCAGCGGCATCAAGGCATCGAGACGCTCGAAACCGATGCGCTGCATGGCCGCCACGGCACGCGAACGATGCAAATCGGTAAGCCGCTTGAGGGTCGCCTCCGGCGTCTCGAATCCCAGCGTCGTCAGCGTCTCGCGGGCCTCCGCCGGGGTCAGTTCCTCCCGCCAGAGCGCGCCCAACTCCTCGCGTGAGGCCTCCTCGGGGGCGCTTTGCTCGTCCTCTTCCTCCTCGGGCGGCGCAATGACGGCGTCGAAATGCTCGCGCACTCGCCCTCGCGCCTCGTCGAGGTGCGCCACGAGTGCCGGCCAGTCGGCCATGTCGAGCGCCAGCGCCAGTCGCTCGCGGCCCAGGGTATCCTCCGGCAAGGTCTGGGTCTGGCGGTCCTTCTGAGCCTGCAAGGCATGCTCAAGATCGCGCAAGAAGGCGTAGTCGCTCCGCAGTGCATCGGTCACTTCACCCGGCAAAAGCTCCAGGTCCGTCAGACAACTCAGCGCCTCCGCCAGCGAGGTCAGTTGGAGCTCGGTATCACGCCCACCACGAATCAACTGGAACGCCTGGACCACGAATTCCACCTCGCGGATACCGCCGGGGCCAAGCTTGATGTTGTCGGCCATGCCCTTGCGCTTGACCTCGCGGTTGATGAGACGCTTCATCTCACGCAGCGACTCGATGGCGCCGAAATCCAGGTACTTGCGATACACGAACGGCCGCAGCGAGGCGAGCAGTTCGGCGCCGGCTTCGAGGTCACCGGCCACTGGGCGCGCCTTGAGCATGGCGTAGCGCTCCCATTCACGCCCTTGGTCCTGATAGTAGCTAGCCAACGTGGCGAAGCTGCCGACCAGCGGCCCACCATCGCCGAGCGGACGCAGGCGCATGTCAACACGAAACGCCATGCCTTCATCGGTCACCGCGTCCAACGCGCCAATGAGCTTCTGGCCCAGCTTGGTGAAATACTCCTGATGCGAGAGCACCCGCCGGCCGCCCTGTGTTTCGCCCTCTTCGGCGAAGGCGAAGATCAGGTCGATATCCGAGGACAGATTGAGCTCGCCCGCACCGAGCTTGCCCATGCCCAGCACCACCAAACGTTGCGGCGTGCCGTCGGCACGGCGAGCCGGCTGGCCCCAGCGCGGTGCATAGTAGTCCTCGAGCCAATCCAGCGCCCCGTCGAGGCAGATCTCCGCCAGGCTGCTGACATCACGCGCCGTGGTCCACATGCCCGCCTCGCCAGCCTGGCCACGCGGCGCGCGGCACAGGTCGCGCCATACGATACCCAGCATTCGCAGCCGCCGGAAGCGGCGTATCGCGGCCTGCATAGCCGCCTCATCTTCGGCGACCTCAAGGCGCTCGGCGAGCTCCGCTTCCCAAGTCTCGCGCAGCGGCGACTCATCCAGTTCGCCCTCGGCATCCAGCACCGACAGCCAACCGGGATCGCGGGCCAGCGTCTCGGTGGCAAAGTCGGAAAGCGCTACGACCCGTGCCAGCTCTGCACGACGCTCATCCGAGAGCGCCAGCCAGGTGGCAGTCGGCGTCTCTTCGACATCGACATTGGCGTCGGCGTCACTCGTCGAACGCTGCGCCTGGGCAACGCGATCGGCCATGCACAACGCATCGTCGAGCCGCTCGGTGGCTTCGCCCAACGCCGCATGCAACGGTGCAGGAATATCGGCGTGTGGTAGGAATCCTTCGGGCAGGGCCATGATGCACTCTCCTGGAACGTCCCGGCACCTAGCGCCGGGGCAAGCGTGATATGGCCCAGCTTAGCGGAGCTACTCGCTTGGAAGCTACAAGCAAGCGATCCTCAGCGCCGCCACGGCAACTGACGCTCGGCGGTGGCGATGAATGCTTCGGCACTGCGACGCGGTGATGACGTGACCAGGCTGACGCCCACGAACAACACGCACGCCACCGGCAGCGCCCAGATCCCCGGCGGCCAGCCCAGCGGCTTGGCGTCGGTGATATACAGCGCCACGACCCAGGCACCGCCACCGAGGATGCTGGCCAGGGCGCCCGCCGCACTGCCACCGCGCCAGAAAAAGGCGCCGATAAGCGCCGGCACGGTGACTACCAGGCCGGTCGAGGCGGCAACGGAGAGCACCGCAATCAGGTCGAGACGCAACTCGGCGAAGGCCAGCGCAAGCAACGCGATCAGCGGCAACACGGCCTTGCCGACCCCGAGTTGGCGGCGTTCATCGCTGCCTTTGCGGGCCACCGCATAGACGTCCCGCGACAGCATCGACGACAGCGTCAGCATGATCGAGTCGATGGTCGATACCGCCGCCGCCAGGATGCCCACCATCACCAGCGCGCCGAGTAACGGCGGCACGTGCGCGGAGGCCAGCAGAGTCGGCGTGGCAAGATCCGAATTTTCCAGATCGGGAAACGCGATCAGCGCCGAAAAGCCCCACAGCACCGATACGGCGGTGTATACCAGTCCGAAGCACAGAAAACCCAGCAGCATGCGGCGCATGGCTTTAAGCGAGGCGGGCATGAAGAGTCGCTGGCTGACCTGGGGATTGGAGAGGCTAAAAAAGAACCAGGGGATCGTCAGGCCGAGGAAGGTCGCTGGCGTAAAAAATCCCGAGCCGGGCACCGTAAGCGCCTCGGGATGTTCATCGGCGAGGGTCGCGAACAGCGCCTCGAAGCCACCCAGCGAGGCTACCACCAGCAGCGCCACGGCCGTCGAGGCAACGATCATCAACAACGCCTGCAACGCGTCGGTCCACATCACCGAGCGAATCCCGGCGATGAAGGTGAACACCAGCGCCAGCACGGTGGCGACCGCCACGCCGGTGGTGAAACCGATGGCGCCGTCGGTCATGCCGCTCAGCAGATACCCCACGCCCGCCAGTTGCACCGCCGCATAGGGGATCAGGAACAGGCTGCTAACCAGTGCCGTGGCCACGGCCACGCCGCGATTCGCATAGCGGTGTCCCAGCATCTCGCTGGGGGTGACGAAACCGAATGCCTTGCCCACCGCCCAGAAGCGCGGCCCGAAGATGGCCACCAACGAGACCCCGGCGAAGTAGACGATTTCAAAACCCAGCGCCCCGACGCCGCCGGCGTAGGTCAGCCCCGCTAGCCCCACCATCATGAAGGCACTGTAGGTCGTCGCGCTGTAACTGAGCGCCGACACCAACCCGCCCATGCGCCGCCCACCGAGGAAATAGTGTGCCATGTCGCGCGTATCACCGGGGCCGCGCTCGCGTGAGCGCCAGGCCACGCCCAGGGCGACGACGACATACACCAGCACCGACGTCCACACGAGCATCGACGACATCCTCACTTCTCCTTGAAATCGGCGGTAACGAGCAGGTTGAGAACGATCACGGCGAGCCCGATCAGCCCCCAGAACAGCATACTGCCATACCAGGCCTGGACATCGCGCAGTAACGTGTAGGGGACAATCACGGCAGCCACCACCAGCACGCCGAGCAATCCAAAACCAATGCGTCGGGACATGGGACACCTCACACGAACGCTGAATGTGAACACACCGGTATCCTCGACCAAGGCGCTCAGCCGAGGAACTTTTGCCAGGCCAGCAAGCCCCAGGTCAGACCCGCCATGATAAGCGAGATCATCACCGCCGCCGAGCCGATGTCCTTGGCCCGGCCGGACAGCTCATGATGCTCGGGGCCGATACGGTCGACGACGGTTTCCACCGCGCTGTTGAGCAACTCCACGATCAGTACCAGTGCGCAGCTGCCCACCAACAACAGCCATTCCACCGGCGTGGCGCCGATCCACCATGCCAGGGGCAAGAGAACCACGCAGATGCCCACCTCCTGACGAAACGCCGTTTCATTGCGAAACGCAGCACGCAGCCCCTTGAGCGAATAGCACGTGGAATTGATCAAGTGACGCAAGCCGGTCTGGCGGGGTTTCATCGCGCTGGGTCCTCAGCTAAGGGTTCTCGATGGCCGACACGCAATGACCAGGACGGCAACGCACACGGCGCCCAAGATAGTAACAAAGGGGCAATCCCAGGCAACGCCGCGCGAATGACGGACGGTATCCCGCAAAAGTCGCGTTGTCGACACTCGCGGCTCAACGCTAGGCTAATGATCTCGCGCTCACCCGAATTCGCAAGGAGTCCTCCATGCCCCGTGCACTCATGCTCCATGACGACGCCCCCCGCGCCCGCCTCGAAACGCTCGAGGAAAGCCAGTTGCCGGAACGCGCGGTGCGCGTCGCGATCGATTATTCGGACCTTAATTACAAGGACGCCATGGCGGTCACCGGCCAGGGCAAGATCGTGCGCGACTATCCACTGGTGCCGGGCATCGATTTCGCCGGCACGGTGACGGATTCCACGGATGCGCGGTTCGCCGCCGAGGACCGCGTAATCCTCACCGGCTGGGGCGTCGGCGAGCGTCATTGGGGCGGTTTCGCCGAGGCCATGCGCGTCGATGCCGACTGGCTGGTGCCCTGCCCACATCCGCTGAGCACTCGTCAGGCAATGCTCTTCGGCACCGCCGGACTCACCGCCATGCTCAGTGTCATGCGACTGAAAGAGGCCGGCCTCGTCCCCGGCGACGGACCGGTCGTGGTGACCGGCGCCAGCGGCGGCGTGGGCAGTTGGGCGGTGTCGATACTCGCCCATGAAGGCTTCGAGGTTCACGCCGTCACCGGCAAGCCCGAGCAGAATGCCTGGTTCGAGGCGCTCGGTGCCCACGCCGTTCTACCCCGCGCCGACTTCGAAGCCCGTGGCCGACCGCTGGAATCGACGCAGTGGGCGGGCGCCGTGGATACCGTCGGCGGCCAAGTCCTGGCCAACCTACTGGCGCAAATGCACTACGCCGGGAAGGTCGCCGCCGTGGGGCTGGCGGGCGACGCCGCGCTGCCGACCACGGTGATGCCGTTCATCCTACGCGGCGTGTCGTTGCTCGGCGTGGATAGCGTGTATATCCCCTTCGACCGGCGCCGCGCCGCGTGGCAACGCATCGCTGCCCTACCCAACGCGTTGCTGTCGCACATGCACGTCGAGGAGATCGGTCTCGACGACGTGGGCGACCGGGCTCACGCCATGCTCGAAGGCCGCACCCACGGACGCGTGCTCGTCGACCCGCGACGCTAATGTTCCTGGCGAGTTCTCAGTGGGCCTCGATCATCCGCGTCAGGTCCGCCGCCACTAGGGGCAACACCTGCCGCCAGGCGAGATACGGCGTTTGCGAAGTGCCGTTGACCAGTACCGCGAAGCTGCCCCAACGCCCGGTTTGGGTGCGGAAATAGCCGGCTACCGCGCGCACCGTGACCGGCTCGTTGAGCGTGCCGGTCTTGAGCATGACATGTCGCTGGAAAGTGTCACTGCCACGGCGGATGAAGTGCATGGGACCATTGGTCGGCAGTTGCAGACCAGCCACGAAGGTAGGAAACAGCGCCGGCCGATGGTACATCGCTTCCAGCAAGGCATTGAGACCGCGGGCCGAGACACGGTTCTCGGGGGTCAGACCGCTACCGCTGGCAAGCGTCGGCACGCCCTGCCCCGGCAGGCTGCGGGCAAAGCGCATCAGCGCGTCGGCACCGTCCTGCAACTCCGCGTGCGGCTTGTCGACGAGATCCAGCGCCAGAGTGTCGGCCATGAAGTTGTTGGAATAGTTGAGCATGCGCAGCAGCAATTCCTGCAGCGGCTTGCCATCCACCGCCGCCAAGCGCTTGGCCGTGGTCGGCGGCGGTGTCGTGCTGGTCGCGTAACCATCGACCTCGATCCCCGCTTGCCTCAACAAAGCCAGCAACGTCTTGGCGGTTTGCTCGGCAGGCTCGGAGCTGGCGCGATAGACCTCACGCGAGAAGCCACCGCGAGCGATCTGTCCACTGATGCGTAGCGTATCGCCTCGCTCATCGCTGATGCGCTCGGCACTCAGGCGTGTGTCGCCACCGCGCGGCACGGTTTCAACGTTATTGGCGATCCGCGTAAGTGGCGTCACCGTGGCGCAATCGCTGATGGAGGCCGCGTCGCCCACGGCATTGCCGGGCTTGACCCGATTGCACCAGCTGCCGTAATTCACCGCCGCCGAGGATAACAAGGCGCTGTAGGCATTATCGGAGCGCGTGCGCGCCTCGCAGCGATCGGTGGTCACGCAGGTCACCGGGCCGAAGCGCCACTGACTGACCACCAGTTGACCATCGACGGCACGCACGCCACGTTCACGCAAACGCTGCACCAGGCGCCACAGGTTTTCGCTGGTCAAGGCCGGGTCGCCGCCACCGTCGAGGACCAGATCACCATGCAAGACGCCTTGGGCATCGATGTCGCCGCTGGAGACCAACTGCGTAGTGAAACGATGCTGCGGCCCCCAGCGGTCGAGGCTCGCGGCGGCGGTATAGAGCTTGGTCACGGAGGCCGGAGAAAGCCGCCGCGTGGGGTGGATCGCCCCCAGGCTTTCACCGCTACCCAACAGCTGCGCCTGAGCACCGATCACGAAGCCCTTGTCGGCCAGTGTGGCAAGGTTGTCGAAGCCATCGGCCTGCGCGGCCAATGGCAATCCCATCATGACCAGAAGCGCGAGCACACGACGACCGACACGCTGCAAGGCGCGTGGATGTCGGCAGTGGAACAGCCTACTCAGCATGAAATTTTTCCTTCCCTGGACGAATATATATCGTCCGCTAGGCTAGCAGGGCTCCTGATCGAGTGCGATGGCGGCGTACGATCGAGCGTAGGCACTTTGCAGAGAGTCCCTAATGCGCGGACATACGCGAAAACACCTGGATGATGGCGACCCCGGCGATGATCATTCCCAGACCGAGAATCGCGGGCAAATCGGGTTTCTCACCATACACGACCACCCCGATCAGCGTGACCAGCACGATGCCAAGCCCGGCCCAGAACGCATAGGCGATGCCCACCGGCAAATCGCGCAGCGCCAGGGTAAGCATGTAAAACGCCAAGGCGTAGCCCACGACCACGGTCACGCTCGGCCACAAGCGAGTGAATTCCTGGGACGCCTTGAGCGCGCTGGTGGCCACGACCTCGGCGATGATCGCGATGGCCAAAAATACATACACCATATTCTCTCTCCTGCAGGCCCATGCTGCCTGATTGTTAGGTGGGCAACAGCTCGGGCCGATGCGCCAGTGTCACCTTGAGACGCCAGAGTGGCTGCCCGCTGGCGTGATATTTGTGTTCGAAAGGCGTGAGGTACTCACCCGATGGCTCGCAGGGCTCGAGATGCGGCTCGCGCCCCGTGGCCTGAGCCAGCGCCAGGGCCAACTCCTCGAGATAAAGCCGCCAGTTGGAGCGCGCTTCCAGTTCGCCGCCGAGACCCGCCAGGGCTGGAAACACCGGGTGCCCATGCCAGCGCATCTTGAGGTGCGATGCCTTGGGATACGGATTGGGATAGAGCAGATAATGACGTGCCGGTTGCCACCCCTCGTGTAGCGCCAAACGCCAGAAATCCACCAGATCGGCACGTACCAGCAATGCGTTGTCAGGCAACTCGCCATGCTCTCTGGAGAGACGGTCGGCACTACGGTCGACACCAATCACAGCGTGGCCGGGAAAGCGTGTGGCCAAGCGCCGCGTGGAAAGCCCAACGCCACAGCCTGCGTCGAGAATCAGCGGCTTGTCCTGCTCATGCAGCCAATTTCTTGCCGCACCGAATGCCATCCGCGTGTGCGTGGCCAACGGCTTTTGCCAGGGGTGAGTCAACGCCCGCGACACACGCCGCGAAAGGTCCTCGTGCGGCGCGGTCTGCTGGGTGACGATGGCACGGGAGTTGGCATGCATGGGCGGCTCTTTAAACGACTGAACGACACGCTATTCTAGCAGACTGCCGGCCCTGTCCGAGCGTCACGATACCAGCCCATGGAATATCCCCGTCGGCGCATTGCAAGGGCGCTTCCCCTTTATCGGACAGTGTTCGCATGACGCCACTCGCCCCCGAGTGCTATCATTCTCGCCCAGACTCATTAAGGCTCCGCGCGCCGCCTGGCGCTAGGAGACGCGCCATATCGGCCGACGTGTGCCGGCCACGAAACATGACGCATCGTCATCCACAGCATTACGAGGAACGCGGCTTGTCACAGTTACCGGTGATCGTCGGCATGGGTGGTGTTAACGCCGCCGGCAGAACCTCGGGCCACCAGGCTTTTCGCCGAACGATTCTCGACGCCTTGCCCGATACTCTTCAGGCACAAACCATCTTGGCCCTGGCCGCCATGATGCAGCTCGTTTCGCGCATAGAAAGCGGCGGTTGGGAAGATGCCCAGGGCAACATTCTCGATGACGCCGACGTCGTCGCACGCTATCGCCAGCACGTGCTCGATCATACTCTGATCCGTCGTATCGAGGACGAGCGTTTCAACGGCGAAGGGATTCCCGCCAATCGCGCGGCACAGCTTGACCTTGAAGCCGCGCTGACATTTCGCGTGCGCCGCCGCCAGCTTCCCAACGACGTGCCCGCCACCTGGCAGGTGCGCGACATCGACAAACGCACAGTCGAAGTCGTGGTGCCACCAGGATCGCTCGATGTGCTGCTCCCCGAACGCCGCAGTGCCCAGGTGCGCTCGGCGGGGCAACTGCCTAGCGGCTTTTCGCCGGACGCGCTTTATCGCAGCGTGCACCATCCACGCGGCCTGGCGATGACCATCTTCGGCGCTTCCGATTGTCTCGGTCAGAGCGGCCTCGACTGGTCGACACTGCGCAACCGTCTCGATCCGGACGCCATCGCCGTCTATGCCGGCAACTCCATCGGCCAGCTCGACAACGAGGGCTGGGGCGGGCTCTTGCAAAGCTTTGTAAGCGGCCATCGGGCGACTTCCAAGCAGATGCCACTGGGTTACGGACAAATGCCTGCCGATTTTCTCAACGCCTATGTGTTGGGAAGCGTCGGCGCCACCGGCGCCGTGCTCGGGGCCTGCGCCAGCTTCCTCTACAATCTGCGCCTGGGGCTGGAAGATATTCGCAGCGGCCGGCGCCGGGTGGTCATGGTGGGCACCAGCGATGCGCCGATCACGCCGGAGATCGTCGAGGGCTTCCGCACCATGGGAGCGCTGGCCGACGATGAGAGCCTCAAGTCCCTCGACGCGCTGACGCTGCTCACCGATAGCGACTATCAGCGCGCCTGCCGACCCTTCGCGCGCAACTGCGGCTTCACCATCGCCGAGTCGACCCAGTTCCTGCTGCTGATGGACGATTCCCTGGCGCTCGAGACCGGCGCCCAGATTCTCGGTGCGGTACCCGATGTCTTCGTCAATGCCGACGGTTGGAAGCGCTCGATTTCCGCGCCGGGCATCGGCAATTACATCACCTTGGCCAAGGCCGTCAGTCTTGCCAGCGACATGCTCGGCGAAGACGCAGTACGCCACCGCAGCTATCTACACGCGCACGGCACGAGCACACCCAAGAATCGCACCACCGAGTCGCACGTGTTCGACATGGTGGCGCGCGCGCATGGTATCGAGTCGTGGCCGGTCACCGCCGTCAAGGCATTCGTCGGCCATTCACAAGGCGGCGCAGCAGGCGATCAGATGGCCAGTGCGCTGGGCACTTTCGCCCATGGCGTGATTCCCGGCATCTTCACACTCGAGGCGGTGGCCGATGACGTCTTCGCCGAGCGCCTGCGCTTCTTCCGTGACCCGCTGTCCTTCGAGGCCGACGCAGCCTTCATCAATGCCAAGGGCTTCGGCGGCAATAACGCCACCGGCCTGGTCATCTCGCCGGCCGCCACCGAGCGCCTGCTGATCCAGCGCCACGGCCAACGCGCCATCGACGACTGGAAGCATCGTCGCGAGGCCACCCTCGCGGCTTCCGACGTGTATCTGGCGACGTCCGACAACGGCCAGTTCGACGTCACTTACCGCTTCGGCGAAGGCGTTCTCGAAGGGCCGGAACTCTCGATGACGCGCGATGCGCTGCATATTCCCGGCTTCGATCAGCCGGTATCACTGGCGGTCGACAATCCCTACGGCCGGTTGTAATCGCCACGCCCGGTCGGCGCACGATTGCTGCCGACCATGGGCAACCACTACCCTGTTGGTATCTCGGCACAGGATGTACCCATGAATAACGTGGTCTATCCCGGTACCTTCGACCCCGTCACCCATGGTCATTACGATCTGATCGAACGCGCCGCGCGCATGTTCGACAAGGTCGTGGTGGCGGTGGCGGCGAGTCCGCGCAAGCAGCCCGCATTGTCGCTGGAGACCCGCGTCGCCTTGATCGAAGAAATCACTGCCGATCTCGACAATGTCACGGTCGTGGGCTTCAGCGGGTTGCTGACGCAGTTGCTGGATCAGCAAGGCGCGCGCATTATCCTGCGCGGATTGAGAGCGGTATCCGACTTCGAATATGAGTTACAATTGGCCAATATGAATCGGGCCCAGGCGCCTCATATCGAAAGCTTGTTTCTGACGCCCGCGATCGAGAATTCGTATATTTCTTCCACCATCGTGCGCGAGATCGCGCGTCTCGGGGGAGATGTCTCCAAGCTCGTGCATCCCTGCGTGGTCGATGCACTGAGCCGGCATTTCGCCTCAGACCCCTCGTCGCCCGATACGCAGTAGAGGACACCTCCATGGCCCTGATGATCACCGACGAGTGCATCAACTGCGATGTCTGCGAACCCGAGTGCCCCAATGGCGCCATTTCCCCGGGTGAGGAGATCTACGTCATCGACCCCAACTTGTGCACCGAGTGCGTCGGTCATTTCGACGAGCCCCAGTGCCAGCAGGTGTGTCCGGTGGACTGCATTCCCCTCGATCCCGAGCGCAGCGAAACCCATGACCAGCTCATGCACAAGTATCGGCTGATTACCGCCGCCTGAGCGCGACCAGGCACGATACGCAGCACCGAGGGCCCGCACGCAGGGACATCTCCAACGTTCCTTGCATGCCCCGCGAGCGGCCCCGCCAGGCGTGAACGCCCACCGCAAACGATACAATTCCGTGCCCTCATCCCGTACTTCGCCACGCATCTGGCCGCTTGCCTGGCCGATCATTCTGTCCAACATCACCGTCCCACTGCTGGGGTTGGTAGACACCGCCGTGGTCGGCCACCTGCCGGACTCGCGCTACATGGCCGCCGTGACCCTTGGCGCAATGCTCTTCAGCTTTCTCTACTGGGGGTTCGGCTTCCTGCGCATGGGCACCACCGGCCTCACCTCCCAGGCCATGGGGCGCGAGGACGACAGCGACATACGCAACCTGCTGGGGCAGTCGTTGTTGCTGGCCCTGGGCATCGGCGTGATGTTGATCCTGCTCGCCGAACCGCTCATCAGCTTCGGTCTCTACCTGCTCGACGGCAGCGAGGCCGCCATGTCACTGGCAACGCGCTATGCCCATATTCGCATCCTCTCGGCCCCGGCGGTGATGGCCAATTACGCGATTCTCGGTTGGTTCCTCGGCCAGCAGAATTCGCGGGTCACGCTGGCGATCATGGTACTGACCAATAGCGTCAACATCGTGCTCGACCTGCTGTTCGTGGTGGGCCTGGGCATGACCAGTGACGGCGTGGCCTGGGCCACGGTGATCGCCGATTACACCGCCTTGGTGGCCGGCCTGTGGCTGGTGGCACGGCAGTTGAAGCTGCTTAAGGGGCGCTTTCTGCGCCAGCGCCTGCTGCGCTTTGGCGCCTATTCAGAGCTTTTCCAGGTCAACCGGCATCTGTTCGTGCGCACGTTAGGGCTGCTATTCGCCATGGCGTTCTTCACCGCCCAAGGCGCCGATCAGGGCGATACGGTGCTCGCCGCCAACGCCGTGCTGATGCAATTCATCATGATCACCTCCTACGCGCTGGACGGCTTCGCCCACGCCGCCGAGGCCTTGACCGGGCGTGCCGTGGGACGCCGTGACTGGCCACTGTTCGGGACCTCGGTGCGCGCTGCCGCGCGCTTCTCGCTGATCACCGCCGGCGTTGCCATGGCGGCGTTCGCCTTCGGCGGCGACTACCTGATCGCCCTGCTCACCGATCTCCCCGACGTGCGCGCCACGGCAGGGGACTATCTGCCCTGGATGATCGTCATGCCGGCCATCGCGGTGTGGAGTTATCTGCTCGATGGCGTCTTCATCGGCGCCACCGCAACCCGCGAGATGCGCGATACCATCCTGCTGGCGCTCACCGTCTACCTTCCGGTGTGGTGGTTCACGCAACCGCTGGGCAACCATGGCCTGTGGCTCGCCTTCACCACCTTCACCCTGGTGCGCTCAGCAAGTCTCGCCGCCGTCTACCTGCACTACCGGCGCACGCGCTGGGCTGAATCCCAGACCTCTCGCCAGGCGGACAATCACGCATGAAACGTGGTACACATTTGCCAGTCACGCATCAATCAATGGAGCCCGCATGACCGACGACCTTCCCCGCCAGCATGAGCTCACCATGACGGTGCTGATGACCCCTGACATGGCCAACTTCAGCGGCAAAGTGCATGGCGGCGCGATTCTAAAGAAGCTCGACGAAGTCGCCTATGCCTGCGCCAGCCGTTATTCCGGCTCCTATGTCGTGACGCTGTCGGTGGACCAGGTGCGTTTCAAACAACCCATTCATGTTGGTGAACTAGTGACGTTTCTGGCCTCGGTCAACTATGTCGGGCACTCCTCGATGGAGATCGGCATCAAGATTATCGCCGAGTCGATCCAGGATCGCGTGATTCGCCATACCAACAGCTGCTACCTGACCATGGTCGCAGTAGATGGCGATGGCCATCCCAATCCCGTGCCACAACTGCAACTCGACACGCCCTTGCAAAAGCTACGTTTCGAAAAAGCCAAGTTACGCAAGGAAATGCGCAAGCAAGAAGAGCAGGAAGAACGGCGCGCCCAGGCGCATCTCGACGAGACCCGCGAGGCACCCTGACGCGGCGCCGGGAAACTGATAGCGTAGCCACCTGCAGGATGCATGGCGCTGCCGATGGAGAACTTGATGAGCGCACCTCCCACCGCTGGCTCGCGCCGACGCGAGCGCTTCTATCTCGTCTGGGACATCGCCATCGTGGTGCTGGTCTCGGCGAACTTGTTGCTGCTGCTCGTCGATAGCCTGTTTCTCTTGCCGCCGTTGAATGCCGGCCTCGAAGCACTGGCTCCGAGCCTCCATCACGCTTATGACAGCGCCATTCACCAGCGTTTCATGACCATCGACCTGGTCTTCGTGAGTATCTTCCTGCTCGATGTCCTGGCCGGGTGGGCGGTGGCCGTCGCCGAGCGCCGCTACGCACGCTGGTTCTTCTATCCATTCGCGCACTGGTACGACGTGCTGGGGTGCATTCCCGTCAGCGGCTTCCGCATCCTGCGTGTATTGCGCCTCATCTCGCTGCTGATTCGGTTACAGCGCCTGGGAGCGATCGATATCCGCCGCTGGCGCCTGTACACCTTCTTCGAGCGTTACTACCGCATGCTCATGGAGGAGCTTTCCGATCGCGTGGCGACGCGCCTGCTGAGCAGCTTGCAGGACGAGGTCCAGCGCAGCGACGACTTCACCAAGCGTCTCTCGGAGCAGGTGATCCAGCCGCGCAAGGCGGCGCTGGTGGACGAAATCGCCCGACGCCTCGAGACCACCGTCGACAAGAGTTATGCCGAGAATCATCAGCAAGTGCATCGCTACGTGGCGGCCCTGGTCACTCGCACGCTCGAGGAGAATCAGGAGCTCTCCCGACTGAGGCGCCTGCCCATGGGCGAACACGTGGCCCACGCCATGGAGCGTAGTCTGAGCGACGTCGCCAGCCGCGTGGTCCACGAGGCCATCGATGGACTACGCTCGCCGCGCTTCAAGAGTCTCATCGGCGACCTGGCGGGCAGCGGCATCGACGCCTGGCTACATGTCGACCAGCGCACCGATCGCGTCACCGAGCAGGTGTTGATCGAAACGCTGGAAATGCTCAAGGACGAAATCGCCGTTCAGCGCTGGAAGGACGACTTCGACCTCAGGTGAATCGCAGGGGCTCAGGTGAGCCGCAAGATGGTGTACGGCGCTTCGCAGGCGTGGCGTTCGTCGCGCTCATCGATGCTGCCCAGCGACATGTCGCGGTCGTTATCGTAAGCCACGAACAACCGCTCGCTGTCCAGCACTGCCAGGCCTTCGGCCTTGTGCACGAACTCCAGGGCGTCACCGCCTACCGTGCGTACCAGCGCCGGCGCCTTTCCTGCCGCGAAGTCTTCGAGCGACACGACCCAGAGATACCCCCCGATGCGCGCTTCGCCCGCTTCCTCGACTTCGAAGCTCGTCATCAGGAACAGACGCTGATGATGAGGATCGTACTCCAGGCTGGACAGGCCGCAGTCATAGCGTACTTCGGGTTGTTGTTGAGGCGAGAAGCGATAGAGTTCGCGTAACTCGTCGACGAACACCAGGTTGCCATAGGCATTGATGCTGTAATGCGCCCCCACGACACGACATACGAATTCGAAGTCATCATGTGAGCGACCTTGCTCACGCACACCGAAGAGTAGCAGCCCGTCACCGCGCTCCCCGGGGATCGCCGCCAGCCCTTCTATCTTGTAATACGGCTCGCCGATGGCGCCGTTCAGCTTGTTGCGCAGCTCCAACGACCCCTCGACCCCATCCCGGGGATCGGGGTCGACCACTTGCACCCGTTCGGGCTCGCCTAGCGGCCAGATCAGCAGATGGTTGTAGGCGTTGAGCGCATGACTTTCCATGTCGATACGATCGAATCCCGTGGTCGCCAGCACGTAACCGCCGTCAGCGGTCAGCGCGAAGTCCTCGTACTTGACCGCTCGCTTGATGGCATCTGCGGTCAAGTAGTCGAGGCCACTATCGTCAGGCTCGGCATCGGTGATCGGAACGGAAAAAACGGCCGAACGTGCGTCACCGGGAATGGGCTTGTCGCTGGCCAGAATCAACCGCTGACCATCATAGACCACCGCCGACACTTCAACGTTGACCACCTGGCCATTCTCGTCACGCAGGCCTACGGGGAAACAATGCAGTGTCCCTTCTTTCAACACCTCGGCATTTGCCATGACGCCTCCTTGAACGCGTTGTTCGTGAACCTTCCAGCGTAACGCGAAATCCTCACATGGTCGCGGTACATCTTAGCGACTTGCGGCCAAAGGACCGGATGGGCAACCTGACATCGCATTACCTCTCGCCGCGCAAGCCGAGAATGCTAGACTCAAGGTTGAAACCATCGCGACGCCCGTCATTGCCAAGGAGCCAGGCCATCATGCAAGGAACCTTCAAGTACTTCGCCAACGCCGTACTCGGCATCGCCGCCGGGGCGGCGCTGTCCTTGACACCGGCTCTCGCCGCCGACCCAGTACGCGTCTCATCGAAGATCGACACCGAAGGCGCCTTGCTCGGCAACATGATGGCGCAACTCCTGGAGAGCGCCGATATCCCCGTGGAAGAAAACCTCCAACTGGGGCCGACCAATATCGTACGCACGGCCTTGCTCCAGGATGAAATTGACTTGTATCCCGAGTACACCGGCAACGGTGCTTTTTTCACCCAGACTGCCGACGACCCGGCCTGGAAAAAAGCCGACAAAGGCTATGAGAAGATTCGTGCTTACGACAAGCAACACAACGACGTGGTATGGCTCACTCCAGCGCCGGCCAACAACACCTGGGCCATTGCCCTGCGCCGCGACATCGCCGAGAAGCACGACCTGTCCACCATGGCGGATTTTGCCGCTTGGGTACGCAACGGCGGCGAGGTCAAGCTGGCCGGTTCTGCCGAGTTCGTGGAAAGCGAGGCGGCCCTGCCCAGCTTTCAGCAGGCCTACGATTTCAAGCTCGACCAGGACCAGCTACTGGTGCTTTCCGGCGGTAACACAGCGGCCACCATCCGCGCGGCTGCCATGAACACGAGCGGCACCAACGCGGCGATGGTCTATGGCACGGACGGCGCGATCGCCGCCGCTGGGCTCAAGGTGATGGATGATCCCCGGGGCGTGCAAATGGTCTATCAGCCAGCACCGGTCATTCGTCAGGAAACACTAGAGACGTATCCTCGCATCCCCGAGATACTGGCACCTACCTTTAAAAGCCTTGACCGCGAAACGCTGCAACGCCTGAACCGGCGCATCCAAGTGGATGGCGAACCCGCCAGCGATGTCGCTCGGGATTACCTGGAATCGCACGATCTGCTCGACTGACGGTGCCGGTGTCTGCTTCTCACCCAACCACGCGTGATACGAGCGGCGCTCGCCTGATCGCCAACCGCGTCCTCGTCACGTTGCTCTGTGCCGGGGGGCTGTCGGCCGGGCTATTGCCCTTCGCCACGCTGTCGCCCAACCGCCTGGCAGCAGGGCAGTCCATCATGTTGAACGACGCCTCGTCGGGATGGCAGTTCATCGTCATGCTTGTACTCATGGGGCTACTTGCCATCGCGGCATTAAAGCGCCCCTTGCCGCGGACCCTTGCGCATGGTGTGGTCTTGCTGGCCAGCCTGGGGTTATTGCTGATCACGCTGTATAGCCTGGGCGACTATGCGCAACGCGCGCTTGCCGAGACCTCATCCTCGGCGCGCGTCTCGCAAGGCGCCGCCTTCTGGGTGATGGTATTCTGCTGCGCGCTGGCGGCCATCGATGCCTTTCAGCGCACCTCCAGCGGTTGGCTACTGCGTCTGGGCTACATACTGATCGCGGGGGGGAGCGTGGCGATGTTGTTCGCCAGCGGCCATTTCGACGATCTGTCGATCATGCGCGAATACGCCAACATCCGCGACGATTTCGGTGACCAGTTCATCACGCACTTGGTTCTGGTTGGCTCCGCGCTGGGGCCGGCACTGCTCTTCGGCGTTCCACTGGGTCTGTTGGCCCATCGTCACATGCGCCTGCGGGGCGCACTTTTCAGCGTGCTCAACTTCTTCCAGACGATTCCCTCGATCGCCTTGTTCGCGCTGCTCATCGCACCTCTCTCGGCACTCGGCAATGCTTTCCCATTGCTCGGCGAATGGGGCATCAAGGGGATCGGCGCCGCGCCGGCCATCATCGCTCTGGTGATGTACGCACTGCTGCCCGTGGTGCGCAATACCTACGCCGGGCTAAAGGGCGTTCCACCCGCCACCGTGGAAGCCGCACGCGGCATGGGCATGACCGCACGCCAAGTGCTTTGGCGCGTGGAAATCCCTTTGGCGTTGCCGGTCATGCTCTCGGGACTACGCATCGTCACCGTACAATCCATCGGCCTGACCGTAGTGGCGGCGTTGATCGGTGCCGGCGGTCTGGGGGCTTTCATCTTTCAGGGACTCGGCCAATACGCCATCGATCTGGTCCTGCTCGGCGCGATCCCCACCATCGTGCTGGCAGTGATCGCTGATTTCACGTTGCAGATGCTGGTCGTGCTGAGCAAGCCGGCCGGCACCCGACGATAGGTAACACCGATGATCGAACTTCAGGGATTGACCAAGCGCTATGGAGATACGCGTGTCGTCGACGATATCTCCCTCACCGTGGAGCAGGGCGAATTCTGCGTGCTCATCGGCCCCTCGGGGTGCGGCAAATCGACCACGCTGAAGATGATCAATCGCCTGATCGCACACAGCGAAGGAAAAATTCTGGTGGGCGGCGAAGACATCACCACCCTGCCGCCGGAGCGGCTGCGTCGCCGCATCGGCTATGCCATTCAGTCGATCGGGCTGTTTCCACATTGGCGCGTCGCAGACAACATCGCCACCGTGCCCAGGCTGCTCAAGTGGCCGTCGTCGCGCATTGCCGAGCGCATCGACGAATTACTGGCCTTGTTCCAGCTCGACGCTGACGGGCTACACGACAAGTATCCGCATCAACTCTCGGGGGGCCAAGCCCAGCGCGTCGGTGTCGCCCGTGCATTGGCCGCCGACCCCGATGTCTTGTTGATGGACGAGCCCTTCGGTGCCGTCGACCCGCTGACGCGTGACGCGCTGCAGGTCGAGCTGTCACGCGTGCATCGCCAGACCGGCAAAACCATCGTCTTCGTCACCCACGATATGGACGAGGCCTTGCGCCTGGCCTCCCGCGTGGCGTTGCTCAATGGCGGCCAACTGGTGCAATACGACCGCCCGGCGGAGCTTCTCGTCGCCCCCGCCAACGACTTCGTGCGCGACTTCATCGGGCGCGCCGATCTAGGCCTCAAGCTGCTCTCGCGGCGCCGGGTCGAGGAGTATTGCCGGCCGGCCCAGCGCACGCGCAACAATGCCATCGCCAGTGCACCGATCACTTGGCAGGTGGACGCCGATGACCGCCCCATGGCCCTGCTGGGTGGTCGCCTGGGCGAATCCGATATAGCTCGCACGGTGGTCAACAACGAGTGGAGCGCCACGCCGGAAATGTCGATGAAGGAAGCTTTATCGCGCATGGTGTGGTTCCGCGTGACGGCCCTGCCAGTGCTCGATAGCGAAGGGCGCCTGCTGGGTGAGGTGACGATGGCTGGCGTCATGGGGCACCGCCCATGAGCGTCAACGCACTGGCACGTCCGCCCTCCTGGCATCGATTCCTGCTGATCGCGCTCAGCACCTTGTTGATCGCGCTGGTGCTGGGCATGGAGCAATTGGCGCCGTTGTTTCGGGCGCTGTTTCCCGATCAAGACCCGGCGATGTATCAGCGCGAAAGTTTTCTCAACCTGACACTCGCCCACCTCGCCCTGGTGCTGTTGTCGTCGCTTATCTCTGTCAGTATCGGCGTGGCGGCGGGATTGTTCGTCACACGGCCGGCAGGTCGCGAGTTCGAACCCTTGGTATCGACGTTGGCCGCGATCGGTCAGACCTTCCCACCAGCGGCGGTGTTGGCGATCGCCGTCCCACTCGCCGGTTTCGGCTTCGTGCCCACGCTGGTGGCACTGGTGCTCTATGGCCTCTTGCCCGTGGTACAGAATACCGTCGCCGGCCTTGGCACGGTGCCCTCGCAAACGCTCGAGGCCGCGCGCGGCAATGGCATGAGCGCCTGGCAGATCCTGTGGCGCATCGAGCTTCCCCTGGCGATGCGGGTCATCATCGCCGGCGTGCGCGTCTCGGTGATCATCAATATCGGCACGGCGACCATCGGCTCCACAGTGGGTGCCACGACATTAGGAACACCCATCATCGCCGGCCTGGTCGGTAACAACCTGCCTTACGTGATTCAGGGCGCGATACTGGTGGGACTTCTGGCCATCGTCACCGACCTGGCGTTCGAACGCTTGGAGCGGCGCTTTTCGTTCGGCGAAGAAGGTAATGCCCAGTGACGAGGTATACACATGCTCGTCGGACATTCGCATGCGAGAAAGGGGAAACGACACCAGAGTGCCGACATGCAGGGTTCAAGCGTATCCAACGCAAGGTGAGGCGTACCACCGCCCCGTGTGGAGCGGCGGTAGCAAGCGTCAATCGACTGCTTCTTGAACTTCTTCGCCACCCTGTTCTATATCCTCACCGGCCCCTTCCAGGGTATTACACCCGGTGATTGCGCCAGCGGTGAACATCAGCAGCAGAGAAAATGCCAGTATCCGTTTCATCGTCGTGTCTCCTTCACGTTATCGAGCGGAAAGACATTCCGCCGTTCCATACCCGTTCATACGGGGCATCCCAAAACCATTCAAATGGCATCATCAACGTACCAGAGCCAATACTGCCATGCACTCATTACACGGCAATGCCTCAGGACGCTGCTTCCTGAACGGCTTCACCGCCACGTTCGATATCCTCACCGGCACCGTGGATGGTGTTGCAGCCGCTCAGCGCCGCCAATACCAGCAAACCCAAGATCGCAACCGTTGCACGCTTCATGAACATCTCCTGGAATCATCCCATATAAGACGCGACATGGCCCCCATGCCGTGTAACATGACATTAGCACAGTCGAGTGATTTTCGACGATCTTCAGGAGCCCCGTGGAAGACGTAAACCAAATATAGGTCATAAACCATTTTATAAGGGGTTGCGGTAAGTGCTTGAACGTAAATTTTCGTGTGCTATCCATGTCAGGATCTCTGACACGGATGAAATCATGGTCAGACGCTTGGTTACCCCTCTCACTGACGCTGAACAGCAGACACCGACCTATCAGCATGGTGAGAAGCGCGCCTTACGTCGGCGTACGCATGCCATCAACCAGATCAGTGAGATACTGCAGGTTCGCCGCGATGCTGTCTCACGATGGCTCAAACAGTGGGAAGTGTCGGGTCTCGACGGGCTGATCGACAAGCCGCGCAGTGGGCGGACGCCGATCCTCGACAAACACAACCACGAGCGACTGTAAGAACTGGTCGCTGAGCATCCTCATCAGATTCGATCTTTGCAGGCTTGACTACAGGAAGAGACCGGCAAGACGATCAGCACGGTCACCTCCGCGTGTTGAAAAAATCGCCATAGCTTCAAGCGTATACAGCACTCGCTGCGGAAACGGCGTGACAAAACCGATTTTCGCAACACACAGGGCCTCCTGAAGGCGTTACATGAACGGGAAGAGGAAGTGACGGTGTACTCACATAGCCGACGACTGAATGTGCTGGGGTTCCTAGATACCATCTCTCCGAGCCGGCAAGCTGATTTATCGCACCGCCCCCATACGGTGACCACGGAGGCCGTGATTGAAGCATTTGATCAGTTTGTCGCCCAGAAGCATCCCGATACCTTCGCCATCGTGGTGCTCGATAATGCCCGCATGCATCGTTCCAAGGCCTTCAAGCGCAAGATACTGGAGTGGATAGCACATCGCGTGCATCTCGTATATCTATCGGCCTACTTGCCAGAATTGAACCTTAACGAAATTCTGTGGCGGCGAATGAAGTACGCCTGGCTGCCCTTGAACACCTACCTCTCATTTGATCGCCTCTGTGATGAGGTACACCGTCTACTCAGTAGCTACGGAGCGAAATACACGATTAATTATGAATAACCAGTTATATATGGAGAGACAACATTTTAGAGCCTACGCCTGCCATCCCAAAACCTTTTCTTACTAGTTTTTCCTATGCCCGGATTGAAATAATTACATGGATCGAGTTGACGATAAAAATCGCGCAATACTGGCTTCGCCATGTAAAGATGGCCCACGTTGTGCTCGGCAGGGTACTCCGCTCCGCGTTCATCCAGCTGTGCCCACATACGGTATTCCAATTCGAGGCAGTCAACTCCCTTCCTTACAATGTAATCCTGGTGTATTACGTGACAAAGGAAGTGGCCATAGTAGAGCTTGTGCAGTAATTTTTTATCGACTTCGTGAGGCAACGTCTCCATCCACTCACGCTCGTTGCGCCTGAGTGCAACATCCAAGGCAACAATATCCTCCACCTCGTCATCATGGATAACACGATAGCGCCCAGCTGCTCCAGCGGCAGCGAAACGATGCAGAAAAGCTTTTTTTCCTTCTTCGTCACTACATTCGAAATAGCTTCCTTCATGATCGATGAAGAAATTGTCGAGCAACTTGCGTGTGCGATCGACATTTTCCTCACACACCTTGAGCATCAGGTGGTGCTCAAAGCTGTCACGGTATTCGTCCATTCTTTTTGGTAAATGCTCGGGAAATAATCGGCTAAACTTCTGCATTATTCGATCCGAAGCATTGGCGGGAAGAAATCGCACGCGAGTGCAGAAATCGTCAAAGCGACCCTTGCGTTCCCATATCGTTGGCAACCGATGCGTGCCTAAGTGTTGAATGGTCAGAAAAGTATCTTTTCCATAATACTTCGCGATATCGTAAGCATCGCGATGCATATACTCACCCGCAATAGGTAATATCTCAAATTCTGTTAGAATGCGTCGACGCAGACCGGTTAGCACTGTGGTATGATTGGTGCCAATATAAAAGACCTTAGGATTCTTCTCCATTGGGAAGGTATCCAGGCGCAGGGCGAACACCATCAGTCGTCCCGCTGAACCTGCAGCTTCGTTGAGTCTTCTTGGATCGGCGTTGAAACGAGCCGGAGTGTCGGCATGGATATCACGAACATGTCTGATATAGTCGCGATCAGAGGCGGCGCGCCCACCTGAAGCTTCTATATCATGAGCGCTGTAATCACCGTTCTGGAGGCTCTTGAGAATCTGCTCGGGCTTTTCCCCCAGCTTGATGCCAAGATGGTTGACCAGCTCTAGACATCCATCGCTATTGAGCCGAGCATAAAGTGCCAACTCGGTATAAGCGGGGCCTCGTTTAACGAGAGAGCCACCAGAATTATTACACACGCCGCCAAACACCGAAGCCCCGATACAAGATGAGCCAATCACCGAGTGCGGTTCTCGTCCCATAGGAGCCAGTAGCTTTTCCAACTGATCCAGCGTAGCTCCTGGTAAGCAAATTACTTGTCGGCCACCTTCTATTGGTTGAATTATTTTCAGCCGCATAGTATTGATAATTACAATATCACGATCGTAATCATCACCATCCGGTGTCGACCCACCAGTCAATCCGGTATTGGCCGCTTGAGTGATCACAATACAATCGGATTCCAGACAAGCTTTTAGTACTCGCCACTGCTCTAGTAGTGATCTTGGCCTAACCACGGCTAACGCTCGCCCACTGCCGAAGCGAAAACCGGTGCGGTAGCGCCGAGTTTTATCCTCTCCCTTAAGAACTTGTGGCTTACCGACGATCTCCTCTAGTCTACGAACAAACTCTAGTGGCTTTTCGCGGATAGATGGTTGTCTCTCAAGTGACTGTTTGTAGATAGACATTGCCAATCACTTCCTGGTCATTAGCGAACAAAAATAACAAATTGCGCAAGGCATGCCTTTACCATAACTTCTGCTTCTCCCTCAAAACCTTACAGCGAGCAGAAATATAAAACGTGCTATCGTCTAATTTTTTAATTATTTCCCACACCCCTATGCTTTTCTAGCCTATAGCAGGAAAAGAGAGATACTCGGCACATAAGTAATGACTAGAAGGCCGACCAACGACACTACTAAGAAAGGCAGTACTCCCAAAGCGATCTTGCCGATAGGCAGTTGGGTAATATTTGCAGCGACGAATAGATTGATGCCTACTGGGGGTGTAATCAAACCGATCGACAATGCTGTCATCAAAGCGACACCGAACCAGGTTGGATCAAGACCAAGACTATTGATTACTGGCAAGAAAATTGGCAGAGTAATGAACATGATAGTAATCGCATCCATGAACATCCCCGTCAGCAGCAAAATAAGCATCATCACCAGTACGACCGCCCAAGTGCTGTCACTTATGTTTAGCAGTGCGTCTGAATAGTTGCTTACTAAGCCGTCAACCACTACCACCCAGCCAAAAAGACTAGCGAAGGCCACCACCAGCATAACTACTGCCGAAGAACTTGCCGAGTCAACTACGCAAGTGAAAAGCGCCTTGATGCTCAGCGAGCGATAAACAACAAATCCTACAAACATGGCGTAGACGGTAGCGACAGTCGCAGCTTCAGTGGGCGTAAACACTCCACCGTATATACCGCCGAGAATCACCACAGGCGTCAGTAGACCCCAAAACGAATCCTTGAAGGCGCGAGCCAGACGTTGACTATAGCAGAGAGTACTATCGGCTTCGGAGCGTTCATATAGGTTAATAGCTTCTTGGTCGTCGGGATAATCAGCATCGCGGAGAGGTAATAGCTTGGCAAACGGCAGAGCGCATAGCATCAGGCAGCCTAGCATCAAGCCGGGAACGATCGAAGCCAAAAAAAGATCAGAGATCGAAGTTTGGGCAAGAATGCCATAGATGACTAGTCCGATGGACGGCGGAATGATAAGCGACAGGGCCGCACCGGTACAGACTAAGCCGGCAGCGAACGGGCGCGAATAGCCATCAGCAACCATACCTCGTATGATAAGGGGGCCAATAGCCGCCACCGAGGCTGGACCAGAACCACTGACCGCCCCCCAGAACAAGCATACCACTGTTCCTACCAGTCCCATGCCACCGGGCAAGCCACCCACCAAGACGCGAAAGAAGTTAATCATTTTACTGGCAATACCAGTAACCCCCATAATATTGCCTGCTAAGATAAAGAAAGGGATGGCTAATAGTGAGTACTTGGCAATGCCCGTAACGATCAAGTCACCTACCATGTCCAGCCCGAACCCCATCTGATACATGGCATACATAGCCGATAGCGAAAGGCTAAAAGCGACAGGAACGCGTAAAAGAACGAAGACAAAGAACAGTACAACCATCTGCGTACCGGTCGATATTTCCATCATTATTAACTTGCCCCCAGCTGTTGAAACTCGACCACCGCTAGCTCAACCTGACGGATAAGGAGCATCACAAACCCGAAGGGTATGACCAGTGTGTAGTACCATTTAGGAATTTGCAGAGCACTGGAAACAACGCCGCTGGCGTATTGATGCATAAGCAGTTTATAAGTAAAAAAGCAACATAACATCAGAGTTACGACTACTAGTGATATCGAAACCACTACCAAAGCCCGCTTGAAGGCGCGGGGGACATTGTCGTAAAGCACAGTCACCGCTAGGTGTTGGCCATGCTTGGCGGCGATAGCTGCACCGAATACAGTCAGTACCACCAAGCCATGAATAATCAGCTCTTGAGTCGAGGCCAGCGAAAAGTTGGTAAGATTGCGCGCCACCACATTGGCGAAGCCTAAGAGGGTCATGCAAAGAAAGACAATGCCGCAGATAACCTCCTCGAAGTGGCGCAAAAGTATCTTTATCATTTCGAAAACCCTCCTAGGCTCCTAGCCTGTAGCATTATTGTTGATCTGCTACTTTACCGACAGCTTCTTCAAATGACTGAACGAGATCCTCCCCAACCTTCTTAGCCCAGCTTTCATAGACTGGTCGGGTAGCATCACGGAAGGCTTGTAGTTGCTCTTCCGAGAGGGTAGTAATCTTCATACCATGTTTCTTGAGCGTATCTATGCCAGATTTTGTCTTCTCCCTGGATAGCTCAATCTGGTACTGCATAGCTTGGCTTGCAGCATTCTGCACCATGGTGCGAGTTTTTTCGTCCCAATTCTTCCAAAGCTGTTTGCTTACGCCAATGAATATAGGATCGTATGAGTAATGCCACATAGTCAGGTAATCCTGAACCTCATAGATCCGCTGTGGTACGATAATCGAGCCAATAGGGTTTTCTTGACCGTCAACTACGCCCTGCTGCAAAGCGGAGAAGGTCTCGGTCCACTGTATCTGCTGTGGGTTGGCACCAAGGGCGTCGAAAACGTCGATGTACATTGGACCGGCAACACGAATTTTCATGCCATTCAGGTCATCGGGGGTCTCGACTGGCTTAACACTATTGGTCAGCTCACGAAAGCCATTTTCCCCCCAGGCTAAAATTTTGATCCCATGCTTTTCAGCGATGGCCTTCATCTTTTCACCTGGCTCGCCCTGAATGGCAGCATCCACCTGTTTATAGTTCGAAAATAGGTAGGGGAGTGAAAACACAGCCATTTCAGGAATCAAAGGTGTAACGTTAATTGCCGAGGTAACCACAAAATCAATGTCGCCACGACCAACCATCTGAGCTTGCTTCATCTGATCTCCACCTGCCAGAACGGCATTAGGAAATATCTTGATGGCAAACTCGCCACCCGATTTCTCATTCAGAATTTCTCTGAATTTTTCAGCTCCCTGCTGCCAAGTTGTGGCATTGGACGTATTGTGTGTAAGTCTATAGGTATCAGCTTGTGATACGGCAGAAAAGACTAAGGCCGTGATGGAAAAAAATAGTGAGAGTAGCCGCTTCGATTGCATAGGTGCACCTCTTGTAGTGTCGCCACAGCTGAATTTTGTTCCACTTTGTGGATGATTTATGTTGCTCCCCCAAAACTATGGTTTTTCATCATCGCACCGGCCATTAGACAATGGTTTTAGTGGTAAATTAAAATTTTAAATTTTTTATAAAAACTATATTTATCAATACCTTACCATGAAAGCATGATGCATACTTATTTCCGATATCGCTTTAGGAAAGCACTGAGGTTACCTTCAGCCCCTGCGTATTGTTCTATATCATGGAATGACATACTAAAGTAGCATTGCCCGGCGCGGAAGTTAAGATCATTTTATTTATGCCAATTAAATTATTGAGTGACTAACATCTAGCATATGGGGTGGCTAATGAAATTCAGGGATGGTCTTAATATTGTGTTCGCAAGCCTGTTCATGGTCGCTACTACAGTGGGAGTGGCCCAGGCAGAAACGCTAAGGCTCTCCAGTGAAACGAGCGATTCGACGAGCCGTAATAAAGGTG
The DNA here is from genome assembly GCF_033052815.1 of Chromohalobacter sp. HP20-39. NCBI lineage: Bacteria > Pseudomonadati > Pseudomonadota > Gammaproteobacteria > Oceanospirillales > Halomonadaceae > Chromohalobacter > Chromohalobacter sp. HP20-39. Next base: position 651,397 of record NZ_JAWHTP010000001.1, read on the forward strand.
CTGAAAGGTTTGCTAAGCTGGTTGAAGATGCCACCGGGGGTAACACGAAGGTTAAAGTCTTCGGTAATGCGGTACTAGCCGGAGGCAATCAATTGAAGCAGGCGGAAATGGTAAGCCGTGGTGATATAGACTTCTTGCTCTCATCGGCTATATCCGTATCCCCATTAATTTCTGAAATGTCAGTTTTCTCACTACCCTATCTCTATAGCAATTATGAGGAGGTTGACGCAACCTTGGACGGTAAGCCAGCGGAAAAGATGGAGGAGATCATGGCCCAGCAGGGGCTGGTCGTACTTGGATGGGGGGAGAGTGGCTTTCGCGAGCTGACCAACAGCGTCCACCCGGTCAAGACACCCGACGACCTGAACGGTCTAAAAATTCGAGTGGCTGGCCCTATGTTTATCGACATCATGGATGAACTGGGAGCTAATCCACAGCAGATTCAATGGACTGAGACTTTCGCAGCACTACAGCAAGGTGTAGTTGACGGCCAGGAGAACCCTATCGGGGCAGTCATCATACCGCAGCGAATTTATGAAGTTCAGGATTACCTCACCACTTGGCATTATTCTTACGACCCTGCTTTCTTGGCGGTCAGTAAAAAACTGTGGAATTCTTGGGACAAAGAAATGCAGACTACAATGCGGCAAGCTGCGCAACAGGCAATGAGTTATCAAAAACAGCTCACTCGGAAGCAGACAGCTAATGGGGTCAAATTTCTTAAAGAAAAGGGAATGAAAATATACAACCCTAGCGAATCAGAAATGAAAAAATTTCGGCAGGCCACTCAAGACTCTTTTGATAAGTGGGCGAAAGAAATTGGCATGCCTTTAGTAAACACTTTCCAGAACACAATTGAGGGAGTCCGTCAATCCCAGTAATTTCTACCGACTATTTTAATAAAAAATATGCAGTCGGCAGTCGTAGGCTGCCGACTCTTCAAGGAGAATTTAATGAAAGACTTAATGCAAGACAAGCGAGTTGTCGTGGTTGGTGCTGGCTCCTGTGGTGAAGGGTGGGGCAATGGTAAAGCGGCTGCGGTGCTGTATGCCCGAGAAGGAGCCCGAGTAGTAGCCGTTGACCGGGACATGGCCGCTGCAGAAGAGACGCAACGCCTCATTCGGGATGAGGGTGGCATTTGTGAAGCGGTCGCCGCTGACATAACCCACTCCGAAGATGTGGTGCGCCTGGTGGAAGCAGCCATGGACCATTACGAAGGTATCGATGTACTGCACAACAATGTTGGAATCTCCATGACGGGAGGTCCGGTAGAAACCAGCGAAGACGACTGGGAACGGTTGACTCGCATCAATCAGACCGGCGTCTTCCTGACCTGCAAGCATGTCTTGCCGGTCATGACTCGCCAGCGTGGCGGCAACATCGTAAACATTTCGTCCATCGCGGCTCTACGCTGGATCGGCTTCGCCTATTCGGCATATGCCACTTCCAAGGCCGCCATTCTAGCATTCACTGAAAACCTGGCGGCGGAATACGCCCCTCATGGCATTCGGGCCAACTGCATCCTGCCCGGGCTATTGGACACACCAATGATCTACTCACCGTTGACCGATGCCTATGGCGGTGATATCGAGCAAATGCGCGAAAAGCGCAACCGTCAGTGCCCCATGGGCTTCATGGGCAATGCCTGGGATGTGGCTCATGCCTCGCTTTTCCTTGCCTCCGATATGTCGCGCTATATCACCGGTACTCGGCTGGTTGTGGATGGCGGCCTCTCGCTGGGTGCCACCAACGTGTAAACAGCCCACTCACTGTTACTGGCGCATACGCTGTGCTTCTTGGATCTTGCGCTCCAAAGCGGCGGCCTCGCGCACTAATTGTGGGCCCAGCACTTGCTGGCGCTCTGGCTGCAGCCGGCTCTCGATGGCCGCGATGCTCAAAGTGCCCAGGACCTCGCCCCGGGGATCACGGACGACGGCACCAATTCCCCATGAAACGGCGACCACCGACCCTCGGTTGATGCCATAGCCGAGTTCTCGACACTCGGCTATGCGTCTCAATTGGTCGGCCCGCTGGTCATGGGGATAGTGTTCGGCACATTCCTCGGCATTTGCCACTAGGCACTGCTCTACTTCATCGTCGCCAAGCGCCGACAGCATGGCAATGCCTCCCCCGCCCACCCCCAGCGGCAACCGGGTGCCCGGCTGTAGAACATGCGTCTTGATGGGATAGTTGCCGTCCTTGCGAACCAGGCAGAGTGAGTGCCACTCGCTTCGGATCGAGAAAAAAGCACTATCACCACACTCGGCAGCAATCCGAGCCACCGGCTCCGACGCGATATGGCTCAACCCATAACGCTGATCGGCAATCACCCCAAGCACATAGCACTCCGGCCCCAAAAAATAGCCCTCGCTTTCGGACTTCTCGACCATGCCTTCGGCGAGCAAGGCCTGAAGCAGCCGATGAGCCGTCGGCTTGGCGAGACCGGTACGCCGAGTGATCCAGGACAGCTTGACGCCCTCCCCTAGTCCACCGGCGATAACGCGCAAGACCTGAAGCGTACGAGAAATTGACTGGGCTCCCTTCACTGATGACATCGCAACACCTATTTATTCCACAATATGGCCTAGTATATTGGTCGATTTTTCGCCCTCAAGCATTGATACGTCTGAATCCCTGAAATATGTTGATCTATATAAAAACTCATTTTCCACTATGCGGAATGGAGGTTTTGAATGTCAAGCAAGTCGAGAATTGTCGGTTGGTCGCACCTACCCTTCGGTAAGCGGGAAGAACCCGATACCGAAGCGATGATCGCCCAGGTCACCAGCGGTGCTCTTAAGCATGCCGAAGTACCCGCTGGAGATGTCGACGGTATTTATTTGGGTGTCATGAATAACGGCTTCTCCAAGCAGGATTTTCAGGCCGGCCTCGTGGCGCTGAACGAACCGGCTTTGGCTTACACGCCAGCGACACGCCTTGAGAATGCCTGTGCAACCGGCTCTGCAGCTTTGCATGCCGCGATGGACTTCATAGAATCAGGACGCGGCCGTATCGCTCTTGTGGTGGGCGTAGAGAAAATGACTAGCACCCCTACCCATGAAGTGGGCGATTTGCTACTGGGGGCAAGTTACCGCAAGGAAGAGATAACCGAAGGGGGCTTCCCTGGCGTCTTTGGCCGCATCGCCGAGGAATACTTCAAGCGCTATGGTGATCGGCGCGAAGAGTTGGCATTGATAGCCGCCAAGAATCATAAAAATGGCGTATCCAACCCCTATGCTCACGTACGCAAAGACCTAGGCATCGAATTCTGCAACACCATCAGCGACAAGAACCCCCTCATCGCTGATCCGCTGAGACGCACGGACTGCTCGATGATTTCCGATGGAGCAGCGGCGCTCGTTCTCGCTGACGAGGCTACCGCCGACGCAATGGAACGTTCCATATCCTTCCGGGCACGCACTCATGCCAACGACATCATGCCACTCAGCCACCGCGATCCGCTGGCATTTGCTGGTGCCAGACACGCCTGGGATTCGGCGCTAAAGTCTGCTGGCGTCAGGCTCAACGATCTCGACCTCGTCGAGACGCATGACTGTTTCACTATCGCCGAACTAATCGAATACGAGGCAATGGGTCTGGTACCACCGGGCGAGGGACACCGCGCTATTCGAGAGGGCTGGACTTACAAGGATGGCCGGCTACCAATTAATCCTTCCGGTGGCCTCAAAGCTAAGGGGCATCCCGTCGGTGCAACCGGCGTATCGATGCATGTTATGGCCTGTCTGCAACTAATGGGCGAAGCAGGCGACATGCAAATCCCTGGTGCCCGGCTTGCGGGTGTATTCAACATGGGCGGCGCGGCTGTCGCCAACTATGTCAGCATCATGGAGCGCAGCAAATGAGTAAGCCGATGGAAGCACCAGCCGGCGGTCTTGTCCCAGTCAGCACGCGAGTAATGAACCTCGCCAACTTTCTAACCCAGGCGGCACGTCGTTTCCCGCACGAGGACGCACTCGTAATGGGAAATAACACCCTCACCTGGCAATCGCTGGATCAGCGCGTCAGCGCACTTACATTGGCTTTGCGCGCCCAGGGTATTAAAAAAGGTGACCGGATTCTCGTCCACAGCCGCAATGGCTTCGAGATGATTGAGACACAACTTGCTGCCTTCCGACTCGGTGCGGTATGGGCCCCCGCCAATTTCCGTATTTCGCCGGATGAGTCCAAATGGCTGGCGGAATTGACCGCCGCCCGGGTACTAATCATCGGCGCTGAGTTCGAGGATCATTGTAACGCCATGTTTGAGGCCAGCCCGTCTTTAGCATTCACCGTCCGTATTGGGGAAGGCAGCTTTGGCGACGTCGATTACGAAAGCTTTTTACGCGAGCACGAGGGGCAGGCGTGCCACAACGCCGATGTTCAACACGATGATCCCTGCTGGTTCTTTTTCACATCAGGAACTACGGGCCGTTCCAAGGCTGCGGTACTGACTCATGGGCAGATGGGCTTCGTTACCACCAATCACCTATGCGATTTAATGCCGGGAACCGATCACGCCACCGACGCCAGTCTAGTGATCGCACCACTTTCCCATGGGTCGGGCATTCATTATCTGCCGCAGCTCGCACGCGGCGTAAAGACGGTTCTACCCAGTGAAAGTGGTTTCAATGCGGATGAAATTTGGCAACTCATCGAGCACCACCGTATAACTAACATTTTCACCGTTCCTACCATCGTCAAGATGCTGGTCGAGGATCCGGCAGTCGACCACTACGATCGCTCATCGCTGCGCTACATAATTTATGCTGGCGCGCCAATGTACCGAGCCGACCAGAAATTCGCCCTCGAGAAGCTCGGCAACGTTCTGGTTCAGTACTACGGGCTGGGTGAGGTTACCGGCAACATCACCGTGCTGCCACCTGTTCTGCATAGTGCTAGCGACGACGAGATGAAAACCGGTACTTGCGGTTATGATCGTACCGCCATGCAAGTATCCATCCAAGATGATGCCGGCAACGAACTCGCACCCTCCGAGACTGGCGAGATCTGTGTCTGCGGCCTAGGGGTATTCGCCGGTTACTACGCAAACCCCGAAGCCAACGAAAAATCGTTTCGCGATGGCTGGTTCCGCACTGGCGATCTAGGCCACATCGACGACGAAGGTTTCTTATATATCACCGGCAGAGCCTCTGACATGTTCATTTCCGGTGGTTCCAACATTTACCCACGCGAGATTGAAGAAAAAATGCTGACCCACCCTGGCATTCGAGAGGTGGCAATCATTGGCATGCCGGATAATCACTGGGGCGAAGTAGGAGTCGCCGCAATCGTTCCCGTCGAGGGAAAGACGCTCGATGCCGAGACATTGCGCAAATGGATTAAGACCAAGGTCTCAGGCTACAAGGTGCCCCACCGTTATCACTTCTTCGATGACTTACCCAAATCCAACTATGGCAAAATCACCAAGAAGATCATTAAGCAAGCGATCGAAGAACGGGAGAAACTGTCATGACCCGTAACACTCAGTCCAGCTATCATCACCCGCGCATGCTGCGTCATACCGGACGCTTCAGTCCAGTCCGCATACAAAGCATGCACCATCAGAGCGGCCACCATATTCGCCTAGTACTCGCTCCTGGGCGTTCCCTCTACGAGGCTCTGGTCGAGCCCTTGCGTGACATCAACGTCACCAGCGCATCCACAACAATCCTCGGTGGCCATTTCGAACACTTGGAGTACTGCGTGGCTCCGCCCGATCCTTCCGGTAATGCCATGATTGCATACTCCAAGCCGATTGATGCCGGTGCGGCCTTCATGGTGTTTGGCAACGCCACTATCGGCAAGGACATGAACGGGCGGCCACTGGTTCATTGTCACGCTACTTTACGTACCGAGTCAGGGCAGGTTAAGGGTGGCCATATCGTGCCTCAGACGTCCGTGATCGGTAACACACCAATCACTGTACTTGTGACCGCACTCGAAGGGTTCGAACTCCGCCAAGCTTTCGATAACGAGACCAACATACCGCTGCTCAAGCCCTACAAGGAGTCATGACATGACCAACCAGACCCCTACACCACAGTCCCCTGGCCAAATAATTACCACCGAATCGGGACGCATGGGCCGAGTGGCTTATGCTCGAATTGCGCCTAACGAGGACCTAGTTCAAGGCGTAGAGAAGATGTGCCTGGCCGAAGGGTTTCAGAACGCCTTCGTTCGCGGAGGACTGGGCAGTTTGATCGATGCCAGCCTGGGGGGCCGCGACGGAGGCTATCAACAAGTCTCGGGCCCCGCCGTCGAAGTTGTCAGCATTGCCGGTGAAGTTCGTTCCGGCGAGGACGGTACGCTGATGGCGTCGCTTGCTGGGATCGTCGCCGATCCCGAAGGAAATATCCATGGCGGCCCTTTCCTACCGGGCTGGAACCCAGTCTGCATGACGTTCGAAGTCACCTTGGAAGAGTGGTTGCCGGACACACCAGATGCGACTTGACCCTTGTGCTCGCCATCTTCGTATGGTGAGCCCTCAGGAGAGCTTGCTATGAACAACACTTCCCAACCCGCAATACTCGTCACCGGCGGAGCATCCGGTATTGGTTTCGCTGTGGCGCGCACACTGCTGGCACGTGACATCACTGTCTTTCTGCTCGACCTCTCTGCCGAGAAGCTCACCGATGCGTGTCGAGAACTGGGGCTCAACAGTGGCGATACTCAGGCTTGCGACATCGCCAATGAAGCCTCGGTCGAGGCAGCGGTACGTACCGCAGCAGCCCGCCATACACTCAGCGGTGTCGTTAATTGCGCCGGTATTGGTATGGACTGCCTGACGGCCGACATGGAAGTGGATGGTTTCCGTAAAATCATCGATGTCAATCTCGTCGGCACTTTCATCGTTTCGAGGACTATGGCGCGCTATTGGCTTAATGAGGGATATCCAGGCCGAATAGTCAATATCTCATCAGTATCGGGCATGCGCGGGAATAAAGGCCGTAGCGCCTACGGAGCCGCCAAAGCTGGCCAAAATGCACTAACCCTAGTGATGGCCAACGAGCTCGGCGATGCCGGCATTCGTGTCAACGCCGTAGCACCTGGGCCAATCGACACACCACTGGCGCAAGCCATGCATACGCCAGAGGTGCGCGAACAGTGGCATTCCCGGGTACCCATGAAGCGCTACGGCACACCCAACGAAGTCGCCTCGGCGGTAGCATTCCTGCTCTCCGACGAGTCGGGATACATCAACGGGCAAGTACTGGCTGTCGATGGCGGTTTCGCCACAGCCGGCCTATTCAAATAACGCTAGTGGCTGGGAAAAGGAAAACGATGATCTACAGCTTAGGCGAACGCACTCCCAACATCGATCCCGACAGCTGGATTGCCCCCGATGCTAACGTAATCGGACAAGTACAACTTGCTGCCCACGCCAGTATCTGGTTCAAGGCGGTACTTCGCGGTGACAACGAATGGATCATTATCGGAGCGCGTAGCAATGTTCAGGATAGTGCAGTCCTGCACACTGACCCTGGTCAGCCATTGACGCTGGGCGAGGGCGTGACGGTTGGCCATCAGGCGATGCTGCATGGCTGCACGGTCGACGATCACAGTCTTATTGGCATTCAGGCGGTAGTACTCAATGGCGCCCATATAGGCCACCATTGCATCATTGGAGCAAATGCGCTGATCACTGAAGGACAGGAGATTCCTGATGGCTCACTCGCCATCGGCTCACCGGCGCGGGTCATTCGCCAGGTTGGCGAGCAGGAACGCCGAGAATTTCTCGAAGCCAATGCTGAACACTACATGGACAAAGCAGCCACTTACCGTGCCCTTCTTCGCGAAATAACATAACAATTATATTTATGTGAAGATATCCTGATAAAAAATGGGGAGGGCGGTCTCAATAAATCAGCAGGCACGGTACTACGCTTAGATATATAAACCCCTACTGAAATGAAAAAATACATCAGCCCAAAGGAACTAAATTGAAAATAACTGCGGTGCAAACTGGACCTTATACGGGAAGCAAAAATGAACAAATCAGAATGCTTTTGGAGCAAGGAAGAAAAGCAATATCGCAAGAAACAGATCTTCTAATTTTTCCAGAATTAATATCAACCCCCTACATAGCACTGGAAAAAGATAAGAAATGGCTAGATCTTGCAGAAAAAATCCCGAGCGCCACTACACAAGCATTAAACCAACTAGCCAAGGAAGGGGGCTGCCATGTTACTGGAAGTATATTCCAAGAATTAGACGGAAAATATTTCAATACTGCTGTTCTTGCAAAACCGAACGGAGGTTTAGGCGAAAGCTATAGCAAAACCCACATTCCTAACATATGCCATGGTAAGACTCGAGGAATGGAAAGCTTTTATTTCTCACCCGGCGATCGTTTTGTCTTGTGGAATATAAAAGAAGCGACTATCGGGATACTAATCTGTTATGATCGATCATTCCCAGAGTCTTGGCGAGAACTTCGCTTGCGCGGCGCTGATATAGTGGTCGTTTTAGCCTCGTCTAGTGGTCTCCGGTCAAAGATGTTCATTCAAGAGCTGCAAGTACGTGCCCTTGAAAATGGAGTCTGGGTTGTCGCTGTCAACAAGGGCGGCAATGAGAATTATATCGATAATGAAAATCCTGCCGACTTCTATGGTAGTTCCTGCGTAATCTCACCCGATGGTGAAGTCATGATCTTACTTGATCGAGCCCCGAACCAAACATTCAACTATGAAATAGATCTTGGAGGACTAGAAGCATCTCGAGCAAAGCTTGACTACTTCACCGCAAGAAGACCTGACCTATACAAAAACATTAACAAGATCCTGAATTCATAAAATAATTATGGCATTTCCACTATTCGGTAGAAAAAGGGGAAGTCCAGATCCCTCCTCGGATAATTGTTTGTACCATAAAACATTACACTCCGCGACTAAACAGCTAGCATAGCCATGCCACTTTACGACGATTTTCAGGAGCGCCGCTCATGATTGATTTCACCCTGCACCCACGCTTGGCGGCCGACTCGCATTACGTCGCCGATTTGTCCCTGTGCCAGGTGCGCCTGAACGACGACGCTCGCTATCCGTGGCTGGTACTGATCCCCCGCCACGCCGAGATCCGCGAAGTCTACGAACTCTCCGCCGAGGATCAGGCCACGCTGTGGCAGGAAGCCACCGAGGTGGGACGCCGCTTGATGACGCATCATGACGGCGACAAGCTCAATCTGGCGACGCTCGGCAATCAGGTCGCGCAGTTGCACCTGCATGTCATCATCCGCCACCAGGGCGACGCGGCCTGGCCGGGACCTGTGTGGGGACAGGGCACGCCGCAACCCTATGACGATGCGACACTGGACACCCACCTGATGACACTGCGCGATCTGTTGGCATCATCCGAGTGATACGCACGTAGGCGCACAGAGCAGTTTTCGTAGCACTTAGGGCAGCTCACCGAGCCGCTCCTGTACATCAATCAGCAGCGCGTCGAACACATAGGGCGGCACGGGCTGACCACCACGCTGCCCCGATAGCGTGATGCGCGTGCCCTGCTCGGTTGCCTCCAGCCGATAGCGCACCGCAAGCGTGGGGCGCGAGGCCAATACGGCCTCGACATCGCCCAGGTCGGCATCGGCGCGACGAATCACGAAGCCGCGTGCCGTGAGCATCGCCACCCCTGCTTCCAACGCAGTCGACGGTGCGGCCTCGACGACCAACGACCGGGTCTGCGGCGGCACTGACGTGGTCGCGCACCCGACCAGGCTCAATACCAAGCACGCTGCCACGAGCAATACGCCCAGCCACCTCATGATGTGCTCCCCTCGCGCATGCGTGCGTCGATATCATCGTGTAAAGCGGCGCAGAACGCCGCGCTGTTGTCCGGACGCGCATCGATCAGATAACCGTCGACATCGACCACCCGCGAATCGCGCGTCACCCGCACGATGCCTTCGGCGGCGACCACCGAGACCCGTTGCAGGCGCACCGGGTCGCCGCCGAAGCTTTGGAAGTAGCCCAGCGAATAGCCATTTCGCCCGCCTAATCCATAGCGTCCCCAGAAGCCGCTGCGCCCCCAGAAAGGACGATCCACGGCGCCCAGGCCAGGCTGTGCCACACTCCGCGCGGCACTCACCAGCCCCAGCGCGACCTCGGTCTGCTCGATACGATACCCCTGTGCCTCCAGGGCATCGGCCGTGGCCCTCACCCGTGCCTTGGCGCTGCCCTCGGCCGGCCAGTGGCATGCCTCGGGCAACGGCGAGGCCACATCGCGGCCCAGCGGATCGTAAGAAGCCAGGCCCTGACAGCCGCCGAGCCCCCATGCCAACACCACCAGCAAAAGAGGTTTCATCATCAGTGTTCTCGCCTGAAAGGAAAAGGTCACTCAGGCAACGAGGAGCGAAATAGCGCGTCTCGCTTCACCGTTACCGCTGCACGGGCACCTCGTTGTGAGCGTAGTTGAGGGCCACTGTTCCGTCAGCATGAGCAGGGGCGGCCACTCCCGCCCGGCGCCAGCATGGGTTAGGCTGACAGTCTACTGGCCATTCGGCCACGACGCCCCGCTCTCGGGTTTGGATCATGCAAGAGGCTCGCTCATGAAGATCGTCATCGCCCCGGATAGCTACAAGGATGCTCTCTCGGCCCGCGAGGCCGCTGTCGCCATCGCCGCAGGCTGCGACCGCGTCCTGCCTCAAGCACAGTTGGTCCAATGCCCGATGGGGGACGGCGGCGAAGGTACCCTGGATGCCTTGCTGGCCGCCACAGGAGCCGAACGCCGCATCACCGAGGTCCACGACGCCCTGGGGCGCCCCATCGACGCCAGTTGGGGATGGCACGCTGCGAGTGCCACGGCCTATGTCGAGCTCGCCGAAGCCAGCGGCTTGCAAGCGCTCGCCGACGCCGAGCGCAGCGCGCTTTACAGCACCACCCTTGGCGTCGGCGAGTTGATACGCGATGCGCTCGATGCCGGGGCCACGCGTTTGATCCTCACCCTGGGCGGCAGCGCCACCAACGATGCCGGCGCGGGGATGCTCGTGGCGCTGGGCGCGCGACTGCTCGATGCCGAAGGCCAGCCACTGCCGCCAGGCGGCGCGGCATTGGCGCGGCTGACCGAACTCGACCTGAGCGACCTGGACCCGCGCCTGGCGGCGCTCAAGGTGGACACCGCCGTGGACGTCGACAACCCCTTGCTCGGCGAGCGCGGGGCCAGCGCGATCTTCGGCCCCCAGAAAGGCGCCACACCGGCGGATGTCACACAGCTCGACGCGGCCCTGGCACATTTCGCCGACCACGTCGCCAGCGCGCTCGGCAAGGATCACCGCGCGCTACCCGGCGCCGGCGCGGCTGGCGGCATGGGCTTCGCAGCGGCGGCTTTTCTAGGGGCACGGCTGCAGCCCGGCATCGAACTGGTCATGGATCAGGTCGACTTCGACCGTCTGCTGGAAGACGCCGACCTGGTGATCACCGGCGAAGGCCAGCTCGATGGCCAGAGCCTTGCCGGCAAGACACCGGTGGGCATTGCCCGGCGCGCGCGACGACACGGCGTGCCCACGCTCGCACTCGCCGGGCGACTCGGCGATGGCTGGCAGGCCGTTCACGACGAGGGCATCGAGGCCGCCTTCGCGCTGGCCGATGGCCCCCTGGCCCTGCCGCAGGCCCTGGAACGCACCGCCGAATTGCTCGCCGACCGTGCCGAAAGCCTGCTGCGCGTTTGGCAACTCGCCAACCGTCATGCATCACGCTAATCGCAGGGCGCGCGCAATGCCGCACCCTCCACCCTTGAAAAACCACCGCGTCATGGGCATTTCATATGTAGACGCTATATCGTCGATGGGAAAGATTCGTTACCCAAGCCCCAGGCGACACTCTAGACTAAGCCCATTGACGTTTTTGACCACTGACGACGTTCGTCCATTGTTTACGAAGGAGTGCTTTCATGTCCGACATCAATGCCATCGGTCTGCATACCAGCAGCGCCAACCAGCTGGCCGAGAAGCTCAACGAACTGCTGGCCAACTACCAGATCTTCTACATGAACGCGCGCGGCTACCACTGGAACGTGAAAGGCCCGCATTTCTTCGAACTGCATACCAAGTTCGAGGAAATCTATACCGACCTGCTTGCCAAGGTCGACGAAGTCGCCGAGCGCATCCTCACGCTGGGGCACGAGCCATTGCATGCCTACAGCGATTACGCCAAGATTTCGCGCATTCAGGAAGACACCCACGTGCATGAAGGCACCGAGTGCGTGCGTGGGCTGGTGCAGGGTTATCAGGCACTGCTCGAATTGCAGCGCGAGCTCAATTCCATGGCTGCCGATGCCGACGACGAAGGCACCGCCTCGCAGATGAGCGACTACATCCGCGAGCAGGAAAAGACCGTGTGGATGCTCAGCGCCTACCTGGGCTGATTCCCGCCACGCGTCCATCTCGTTCGATGAAACCGCCCGGCCTCGTGCCGGGCGGTGTCATTAGGAGCCCCCACGTGTCTCGTCGCCGGAAGAGGTTTCCTCGGCGCTGGGTTCGTCGTCCGCCATCTCGTCCAATGCTTCTGCGTCCACCTGATCGGTCAAGTGCGTCGGCAGGTCGCGCTTCATGCGCACGCCCAGGCGCTTGAGCATCAGCGCCTGGCTGACCAGGCTTCCCTGCCCCGTTGACAGGCGTCCCATCGCCTGCCGGTAGCTACCGTCGGCGCGCTCCAGATGGCGGCCGACGTCCTCGAGGCTATCCACGAAGCCACGAAACTTGTCGAGCAACTTGCCCGCCCGTGCGGCGATGACGCGGGCGTTATCGTTCTGGCGCTCCAGCGTCCAGAGACTGGCCACGGTTCTCAAGCTCGCCAGCAGCGTCGTCGGCGTAACCACCACGATGTCGCGCGAGAAGGCGTCCTGGAAGAGTGTTTCATCATGCTGGAAGGCCACCGCGAACGCCGGCTCGACGGGCATGAACAAGAATACGAAATCCGGTGAGTTGAGCCCCGGCAAGCGCGGGTAATCGCGTCCTGAAAGCGCGTCGATATGCGCACGCACCGCCTGAACGTGGGCCTTCAATGCCTGCGCGCGCGTGGCGTCGTCCTCGGCGTTGACATAGCGCACGTAGGCGTTGAGCGAGACCTTGGCGTCGACGATCAGATGGCGATTGTCGGGCAGGTAGATGACCGCGTCGGGGCGCTGACGGCCCGACTCGCCCTCCACCGAGACCTCGCGCTTGTACTCGATATCGCGGCGCAGCCCCGAGCGTTCGAGCACCGATTCGAGTATCACCTCGCCCCAATCGCCCTGCATCTTCTTGTCGCCCTTGAGCGCCCGCGTCAGATTGGCGGCTTCCTCGGTGATCTGGCGGTTCAGTGTGGACAGATGCTCGATCTGCGTCTTGAGCGTCGAGCGCTCGCGCAGCGATTGCCCATGAATCTCCTCCAAGCGCGCCCGGAAGTCGCCGACCTGCTCGCGAAACGGCGCCAGCATGGCCTCGAGATTCTCGCGGCTCTGGGTATTGAACGTTTGCTGTCGTTCCTCGAAAATCCGCCCCGCCAACGCCTCGAAGTCCTTAGTGAGGCGTGTCCGCGCCTCCTCGAGCAGGGCCAGCTTCTCGGCATGATGGGAGCGCTCCTGTTCGAGCTGCGTTTCCAGGCGACCGTACCGTTCGCGTAGCGCCGCGAGTCGTTCCTGGCGGTCGTCGAGATCACGTTCGCGTTGCCCCAGCAGGCGCTGGGTCTCGAGACTCTGCTCACGCACGGCGTCCAGTTGGGCATCGCTCTGGGCCAGCTCGCGCTCCAGCCGAGCACGTGCTTCCTCGGTCTCGGCATAGCGATGCTGGGCACGCTCGGCCTCGTGCTCGGCCGTTTCGCGACGCGTGCGTTCACGTCGCCATGCCACACCGAGTGTCAGCGCGGCAAGCGTCAGGACGGCCGCAAGGGAGAAAAGATAAGCGGCGGGGAACGTGCTGGACATGGGCGTAATACCGGCGATGGAAAACTTTCGATTAAAACGTTCGGTGAAAACTCTCGATTTAATACTCGATGAAACACTTCGCGCGTCACCTTCCCCCACTCGGCAGCGCGACGCAAGCGGCCCGGGGCTTGAAGTCCCGCCTCGATGGCCCAAACTCAATCAGTGAGGCCGCCTGATACCGGACTAGGATCGCCCGGTGGTGGCTGCCCTCATCCATGAAGCATCACGACCAGGAGGTCACGATGAGTCAAGCGCAGTCAGGTAAACGTGTCGCCATCCTCGCCACCGATGGGTTCGAGGAATCCGAGCTTTCCGCGCCGCGTGCCGCCTTGAAGAGTCAGGGCGTCGAGGTGCACGTGGTCACGCCCGAAGGCAAGGGCATTCGTGCCTGGGCCGAAACCGACTGGGGCGACACCTACGAGGCCGACAAAGCCTTGAGCGATGTCGACGTCACCGATTATCACGCGCTGGTGCTCCCCGGCGGGCTATTCAACCCCGATGAATTGCGCCTCAACGAAAACGCGCTCGCCTTCGTGCGTGGCTTCTTCGAGGCGGGCAAGCCGGTGGCTGCGATCTGCCATGCGCCATGGATCCTGATAAACGCCGGTGTCGTCGACGGGCGCAAGATGACCTCGGTCGCCTCCGTGGGGCAAGACCTCAAGAACGCTGGCGCCCACTGGGTCGACGAGCCGGTCGTCGTCGATAACGGCTTGGTCACCAGCCGCACGCCCAAGGACATGGACGCCTTCAACGCCAAACTGATCGAGGAGTTGGCCGAAGGTCGCCACAGCGGACAACACGCCTGATGGCTCCCCACCGACCACAATCGACGTCCGCCTCGCGTGAGGCGGACGTTTTGCGTACCACCGAGAGCGTGGGCCCGCAACGCGGCATTCGAATGCCTTCACGACGCCTGCGTTTTGCCGTCAAGAGTCTGTTACGGATCTTCGCGCGGCCGATGAAGTCGGATAGCGGCCGTGGCGGACCGGTCGTCCATCCCTACCGTGGTTACGGCACGCATCGCGAGGCATTCCTGATGGGGCGGGTCTTCCGTCAGGTGGGACTGGCGCACGTCATCCCACGACGCGGGGCACTACGCGACGCCGCAGACGTGACTCGACGCCTGGCGCGACGCGGCTTTGCCGACGCCGAGGTGCGCATTCGCCTGGGCGACAACAGCGCTACCGTCACGACCGACCACGACGGCTATTTCGATGTCCGTCTGCCGCTCGACATCCCGCTCGACGAACACGTTTCCTGGCACCGCGCCGAGCTCGAGGTCATCACGGCCGACCGCGATAACGTCCTCTCACGCGCCGATGTCTATATTCCGCCACCACATACCGACCTGATGGTGATCAGCGACATCGACGACACGGTGATGTACACCGGTGTCGCCGACAAGCTGCGCATGCTGTATCGGCTGTTCGTCGAGAAGGCCCACCGACGCACTGCCTTTCCCGGCGTTGCCGAGCTCTACCAAGCCTTGCACGCGGGTACGGCGGGTGACTCACGGCGGCCGATCCTCTACGTCTCACGCGGTCCGTGGAGCATCTACGAGGTGCTTGAGGCGTTTTTCCAGCTCAACCACATCCCGGTCGGGCCGATCCTGTTCCTGCGCGAATGGGGGATTTCCTGGCGCCATCCCTGGCCGCGCCGCGCCGAGGATCACAAGTACGACTTGATCACCCAGATGCTCACGCTGTTCGACACGCTGCCCTGCGTGCTGATCGGAGACAGCGGTCAACACGATCCCGAGATTTACACGCGTATCGTCAAGGAGCACCCGGATCGGGTGAAGACGATCTACATTCGCCGCGTCGACCGCAAGCCCGACCGCGAAGCGGCCATCGCCCGGCTGCGCGAGGAGATCGAGCACACCGACTGCGAGCTGCTGCTGAGTGACGATAGCGCCGCCATGGCCGTGCATGCGCACGACCGAGGCTATATCTCCGAGACGGGGCTGGAAGCCGTGCGCCAGGCATCGCGCTGAGTCACGCCGCTCGCGCCGAGGCCAAGTCTTCGATCACGGCGCGCAGCACTTGCCAAAACTCGTCCACGGAGTCGAGTTCGACGCGTTCCGTCGGCGAGTGAGCGCCGCGAATCAAGGGGCCGAAGGAAATCATCTCTAGGTGTGGATACTTGCCTCCGAGAATGCCGCATTCCAGCCCGGCGTGGATGACCTTCACGTCTGGATCGACCCCGGTCTGCTCGAGGTGCAGACGACGAAAGCGCGCCAGCAGCGTGCTCTCGGGGTCCGGGGTCCAGCCGGGATAGGCGTTCTCGACCCGCGTCTCGGCGCCGATCAGCAAGAACAATGCCCGGAAGCGGTCGGCGAGATCCTGCGTGGCGCTATCGCGCAACGAGCGTACCAGAGCGCATAGATGAAAGCGCCCGGCCTCCAGCTTGACCACGCCCAGGTTGTTGGACGTTTCCACCACGCCCGGCACTTCCACACTCATGCGCTCGACGCCGCACGGCGCCACATGCAGAGCCGCGATCAGCAGGCGACTGGCAGCCTCGGTGAGGGGCGCATCGGGCTCGGAGGGCTCGAGGGTGAGTTGCACGTCTTCGTCGATCCCCGCCAGTTCACTGGCAAGTTCGGCCTCCAGTTCGACCAGCCGCTGCGTGACTGCCGCCTCTTCGTCGGCAGGCAACGCGATGCTGGCGAAGGCCTCGCGCGGCAGTGCATTGCGCAGCGTCCCGCCGTGATAGGCGACGAGGCAGGCACCGAACGGTTCCAGAGCGCGCAGTACCCGCACCAACAAGCGATTGGCGTTGCCCCGCCCCTTGTGGATGTCGATGCCCGAGTGGCCGCCTACCAGCCCAGTCAGAGCGACGCGACGCACGATCTCGTCCTCGCCGAGATCCCGTGTGGGCAGCCGCGCACCGACGACCACATCGGCCCCACCGGCACAGCCGATATAGACCTGGCCGCGATCCTCGGAGTCGAGATTGAGCAGGTAACGCCCCTGCAGCCAGCCCTCGTCGAGCTCCAGCGCGCCACGCATGGAAGCTTCTTCTTCCAGCGTAAACAACGCCTCGAGCGGACCGTGCCGCAGGGTGTCATCCTCAAGGATCGCCAGCGCGGCGGCCACGCCCATGCCATTATCCGCGCCCAACGTCGTCTCGTGGGCATGCAGCCAGCCATCTTCGACGTAGGTGTCGAGGGCATCGCGGGTAAAATCATGCGGGTGATCGGCGTTGGCCTGGGCGACCATGTCCAAGTGCCCCTGCAGGATCACGCCGGGCAGTTCCTCGCATCCTGGCGAGGCCGGCTTGCAAATCTTCAGGTTGCCGGCGGCGTCGCGTTCATGTGTAAATCCATGCTCGTCGGCCCAGGCGATGAGCGTCTCGACCAGGCGCTGTTCATGACCGGAGGGGCGCGGCGTATTGCACAACGTGCGGAAATGGCGCCACAGCGGTTCGGGAGAGAGTTGCAGAAGATGATCGTTCATGGGAAATCGTTCCTGTTGGGAGCCGCCGACATCGCGCGCCACGTCTCCCGGTAACGACAAACGATCAAGGAATGGCGACGCAGCACGTGTCGGGCGTCATGACACCTTACGCGCTGCATCGCGCAACGCAAGTCCGCCAACGGCGACAGTCATGGCGTCGGCCTCAGGCGACAGTGCAAGAGGGCCGCCAGGCGGCGCCAGTGGGCGAGCTGCGCCTGCCGCCCCATCGCACGCGTCGCCTCGACATCACGCCCCTGGAACAACGTCGTGGCCCAATCAAGCAACGCCTGCGTGTCCTCGTCCGGCGTCTCGTCGGCGGCTTCCTGCGGCTGGCGGCGCCACCAGGCCAGCCAGGCCCGACACAGCCAGGGCCGCGCGAGCGCCAGCTCACCGCCGCCCTGAGCGAAACGCTCCAGGCGTGCGCATAGATCGGCGTTCACCTCGGGCGCCACTCCCTCGTGCAGCAACGTCGTGACGACATCGGTTTCCAGATGCGCCAGCTCGAAGGCCAACAGACTCGGCAGCAGGCGCTGGAAGTCATCCGACCAGGCCGACAACGACGCTCCCGCCGGAGTCGTCAGCGCCTGTCCCATCATCAGCGCGTGTTCGCCGCTCGCCGCTTCGCGAGTCAGCCCCAAACGCAGCGAGATGAACCCCAAACGCCGCCAGAAGGCGATCAGCATCGCCTCGGCGCCAAAACTCACGCCCAGATGCATCACATTTTCGCCACGCGCCGATACGGCCACGGTTTCGACCAGTGCCCGCCCCACACCACGGCGCCGCGCAGCGGGATGCACGGCGATCCGCATGATGCGCCACCAGCGCGATGTCAGTGCCATCTGCCAGCCACCGTGCGCCGCCAATGACTGTGCCAGTAGATGACCGCGCGGACGACGCTCGCCGAGCACGACGCGCTCGGCCAGACCGGCGGGAAAACCGCCCTCCGCCTGCACCTGGCATACCCCGAGACAGGTATCACCGGCATAGGCCATCGCGAGTCGCACATCCGGACCGTCGAGCAGTTGGCGCAAATCACTCGGGGTGGTGCGGTAATGGGCCTGCACCAACAGGCCAAACAACGCCTCGAGGGCGTGCTCGTCGTGGGCCAGCGTCGCCCTGTCGAGCCAGCGAATGCGCAGTGGCGCGGCAACCAGCGCCGCTTCGGCCTCGCCATCATCGGCCGGCGCGGCATCGAGCAGCAGCATGTCACGGGTCAGACGCTCGAGAGGATCGCCGTCGGCCCAGCGGACCGGCTCACGTAAGTGGATCTCGCGCCAATCGGGCGTACGGCGCGATAGACGCGCGTAGAAACGGACCTGGAAGCCGCGCCCGGTGCCTTCGTAACCATGCACGGTGGTGGCGAAAGCGAGACGCGGAAACGCATCCAGCCAACGCGCCAACAGTGGCGTGGGGATGGCCGCCGCTTCATCGACGAACAGCGTCGGCGGTGCATGACGCTCCACGCCCGGCTCGCTCAGGGCCGCCATGACGGCGTCCGGGGCGAGAAAGCGCACCTCGCACGCGCCCGCTTCCAGCGTGACGTGAAAGCGCGCCTCAGCGCGGTGGCCGTGGGGATACAAAGCCGCCAAGCGCTCGAACAGCGGCTCGACCGCTGCCCGACGCGGTGCGGTGACCCACAGCGTCGTGTCGCCCGCCGCCAGCCGTCGCGCGGCAGCGATGCCCAACGCGGCCGACTTGCCACGCCCTCGATCGGCACTCAGGACCACGGGGCGCCGGCGACGCAACCGTGTGAGCCGATGCACGGCCTCTTGCTGATCATGCGTGATGCAGGCGTCATCGCCGGGCGATACAAGAGCGGGGGTAGAAGTGTGTGCGCTCGCCTCGGGCAGGTGACCGGGATACGGCATGGCGTGCTCATCAGGCCAGCGCCAGATGCTGGGCTCGCGACGCAAGCCTCGTGCCAGGCGCGCCAGGTAATGGGCGCTCAGGGTCGTCGGTGCGTATGGCCAATGTGCCAGACGCGCATAGTCGGCATCCGGGCGGGCCTGGCCGTCAGCCCACTCGGCAGGCGTCAACACGACCAGCAGCCCTCCAGCACGCAGTGTGCCGCTCAACGCCCCGAAGGCATCCGGATCGAAGCCCGACGAGACATCGGCATCGATGATGATCAGATCATGCTCTCGCCCCAGGCGGGTGCGTGCCTGGCGCGGCGCAAGCGCGTCGATGCTTTCCTGGGGAGCGGCCGAACCGACCCACAAGGGAGCTTGCCACGCGCGGGCTCGCCACAGGGAAAGTGCACGTGAATGTGCCGTCTCGGGAGGCGCGGGTATCCAGATCACGCCGCGATGGCGACGTTCACGGCAGGCGTCGACAAGGGCATCCAACCATGCAATGGAGGACGTCATGTCATCCGAGGGGGTATTCATGCGTCATCTCCCTTGCGGTATCGCCCTCGACAGCCTCTCACAAGCTCTCACGAAGTTTCACAAACTCTCACAACTACAGACGCCCGCGAATCCGTTTCGCGGGCGTGGTCGTCGGCGTCAGGCTGTCGCCGCACGGCGCGGCGAAATGGCCTTATCCAGGCTCACTCCAGGCCGTCGAGGTAGCGCTCGGCATCCAACGCCGCCATGCACCCGGTACCCGCGGAGGTCACCGCCTGACGATAGACGTGATCCATCACGTCACCGGCGGCGAAGACGCCCGGCACACTGGTCATGGTGGCATTGCCATCGAGCCCGGACTTGACCCGAATATAGCCGCTGTTCATGTCCAGCTGGCCCTCGAAGATGCCAGTATTCGGCGAATGGCCGATGGCGACGAACAGCCCCGGCGCCTGAATCTCACGTGAAGCGCCATCGACGGTGGAGATCAAGCGCACCCCGGTAACACCGGTGTTATCACCCAGCACTTCCTCGAGTGTGTGGTTCCAGACGATCTCCATGTTGCCGTTTTCGACCTTGTCGAAGAGCTTGTCCTGCAGGATTTTCTCGGCACGCAGACTATCGCGGCGATGCACCAGCGTGACCTTGGTCGCGATATTGGACAGATACAGTGCTTCCTCGACGGCGGTGTTGCCACCACCGACGACCACGACTTCCTGACCGCGATAGAAGAAACCATCGCAGGTCGCGCAGGCAGACACGCCCTGCCCCATGAACTTCTCTTCCGATGGCAGCCCCAAATAACGCGCGCTGGCACCAGTGGAGATGATCAAGGAATCGCAGGTATAGGTGCCATTTTCGCCCTTGAGCACGAACGGACGCTCACGCAGCTCGACCTCGTTGATGTGATCGAACAGCACCTCGGTATCGAAGCGCTCGGCATGGCTACGCATGCGCTCCATCAATTCCGGCCCCTGCACACCCTCGGCGTCGCCCGGCCAATTGTCGACATCGGTGGTGGTGGTCAGTTGGCCACCGGCCTGCATGCCTGTGATCAGCAGCGGCTTGAGATTGGCACGGGCCGCATAGACGGCCGCCGTATAACCGGCAGGGCCGGAACCGAGAATGATCAGTCGTTCGTGACGCACGTCGCTCATGGGAAAACCTCGCTTACGGGATACGCTGACCGGCAATTGAACCAAGAAATGCTATGTGGCATGCACGCATCACGCGCATACCACATACCATTACGCTGCAAACACGCGCCGACACGGCAAAGGGCGGCCGATAAGGCCGCCCTTCGTTGCAAACGCATTAACGCTTACAGTTCGTCGGAGTGCGTGCCCAGGTACTTGGCGACGCCTTCGGCGGTATCCTTCATACCTTCCTGACCTTCGTCCCAGCCAGCCGGGCAGACTTCACCATTCTTCTGGTGGAACTTGAGCGCTTTGACCATGCGCAGCATCTCGTCGACGTTGCGGCCCAGCGGCAGGTTGTTGATGGTCTGGTGCTGGACGACGCCATCTTCGTCGATCAAGAAGGACGCGCGCAGGGCGACGCCGGCTTCCGGGTGCTCGATACCGAAAGCTTGTGTGATCTCGTGCTTGACGTCAGCCACCATCGGGAAGCCGACTTCACCAATGCCGCCCTTTTCGGGAGAGGTCTTGCGCCATGCGTGGTGGGTGAACTGAGAGTCGATGGACACTCCGATCACTTCGACGCCCAGCTCACGAAACTGCGCCAGACGGTTGTCGTGCGCGATGATCTCGGACGGGCAGACAAAGGTGAAGTCCAGCGGCCAGAAAAAGACGACACGCAGCTTGCCGTTGGTTTCGGACAGCTTGAAATCGTCGACGATCGTGCCATCGCCCAGAACCGCTGCCGCTTCAAAATCGGGTACCTGACGTCCAACCAATACGCTCATTCATTTCTCCTGAAAAGTCGGGTGGATGACTATGATGAAACCCTGCCAAGGTTACCGGCGGGCCTCTCTTATGCCAATTTGATTGCCCCAATAGGCAATATAGGCGCTCCCTATCGGGTCGATATATCGTGCCTGCCATAGCGGGATGCCTATGGCAGCACTCAAAATACGTCGTCGTCCTGCCCTAGCATGACGTCTTCAAGTTCGCCGCTGAACGGCGATACCGTCACACGCACTTGGATCGGCGCACAGCACTGTGGGCAATCTTCCCAAGTAGCGTGGCTACCCACACTGCTATCGATCAGCATCTCGAAAGAGGCGTCGCAGTAAGGGCACGTCGCCGGCCATGACAACAACATCTCTTCGTTCATACCGACTCCTGGCGTCCTCGAGTACGGCGCATTACCAATTGAATGTCGGGTCACTCTTGCCTTCTTTCAAGCCAATGCGTCGAGATTCGCGCACAAGACGGGTGTGCCACGCTTCAGGCATTGCCTACTTGCCACCTTGGTGACATGGGCGCGCTTGAAATAAAGGCTTATCATGACAATGTCTCCGGTATCGATGATATTGTAGACATTGTCGAAGGAACCTGACTCGCGGCGAACCGAGCCATCGGATGGTCTCCAGACCTTTCCAGCATATCAAGGGCAGCGTGGTTCGGCGTTCGCCATGAAAAATCGTCCAGCATTGATGAGGAGGGGGCCCCATGTCCGAAGCTCCACAGAATACGTTATCGACACTCGATGTCGGCGGTCATACCTACCACTATTATAGTCTGGACAAGGCTGCACAAGCGTTCGGCGACGCTTCGCGCCTGCCCATGACACTCAAGGTATTGCTCGAGAACCAGCTGCGCTACGGCGACGATGAAAGCGTCTCCCCCGACGACATGCAGGCACTCGTCGACTGGCAGAAGGAAGGACGCTCCACTCGTGAGATCGGCTATCGTCCGGCACGCGTGCTGATGCAGGATTTCACCGGCGTCCCCGGGGTCGTGGACCTGGCCGCCATGCGTGACGCCGTCAAGCGTCTCGGCGAATCCGCCGAGCGCATCAACCCGCTCTCCCCGGTGGATCTGGTCATCGACCACTCGGTGATGGTCGATCACTACGGCGATCCGTCGTCGTTCAAGGACAACGTCGCCATCGAGATGGAGCGCAACCGCGAACGTTACGAATTCCTGCGCTGGGGCCAGCAGGCGTTCGATAATTTCCGCGTCGTGCCGCCGGGTACCGGTATCTGCCACCAGGTCAACCTGGAGTATCTGGGCAAGACGGTGTGGACGAAGGAAGAAAACGGCAAGACGTTCGCCTATCCGGACACTCTCGTGGGCACCGACTCCCACACCACCATGATCAACGGCCTGGGTGTGCTCGGCTGGGGCGTAGGTGGCATCGAGGCCGAGGCCGCGATGCTTGGCCAGCCGGTCTCGATGCTGATCCCCGAGGTCATCGGCTTCAAGCTCACCGGCAAGCTGCGCGAAGGCATCACCGCCACCGATCTGGTGCTGACGGTCACTCAGATGCTGCGCCAGAAAGGCGTGGTGGGTAAATTCGTCGAATTCTACGGCGATGGCCTCAAGGACCTGCCGCTGGCGGATCGCGCCACCATCGGCAACATGGCCCCTGAATATGGTGCCACCTGCGGGTTCTTCCCGGTCGACGAGGAAACCCTCAACTACATGCGCCTCACCGGCCGTGACGAACATCAGATCGAGCTCGTCGAGGCGTATACTAAAGCGCAGGGGCTGTGGCGCGAACCCGGTGCCGAGCCAATCTTCAGCGATGTTCTGCACCTCGACATGAACGAGGTCGAGTCCAGCCTGGCCGGGCCCAAGCGTCCGCAGGACCGTGTCGCCCTGACCGACATGAAGTCCACCTTCGAGAAGATTCTCAGCGATCGCAAGCCGGACGTCGCTCCCACCGAGCAAGGCAAGTGGCTCTCAGAGGGAGGCCAGACCGCCGTGGGCACCGACGAGAGCCTGGAGCACGAAGATAGCCAGCACTGCGAAGTCGATGGCGAAAACTTCAAGCTCAACCACGGCGCCGTGGTCATCGCGGCCATCACCTCGTGCACCAACACCTCCAACCCCAGCGTGATGCTGGCCGCCGGGCTGCTGGCGCGCAAGGCCGTCGAGAAGGGCCTCACCACCAAGCCTTGGGTCAAGACGTCACTGGCACCGGGCTCCAAGGTGGTCACCGATTACCTCGACGCCAGTGGCACCCAGAGCGATCTCAACGCACTGGGCTTCAACCTGGTCGGCTATGGCTGCACCACCTGCATCGGTAACTCCGGCCCCCTGCACGAGCCAATCGAGAAAGCCATCGATGAAGGCGATCTGACGGTGGCCTCGGTGCTCTCCGGCAACCGCAACTTCGAAGGCCGTATCCATCCGCTGGTGCCCACCAACTGGCTGGCGTCACCGCCCTTGGTCGTAGCGTATGCCCTGGCCGGCAACATGCGCATCGATCTTTCCAAGGATCCGCTGGGCAAGGACAAGGATGGCAACCCGGTGTACCTCAAGGATGTCTGGCCCAGCCAGGCGGAGATCGCCGAGGCCGTCGAGCAGGTCAGGACCGAGATGTATCGCAAGGAGTACAGCGAGGTCTTCGAGGGTGACGAGATCTGGAAGTCGCTCGATGTACCGGAAAGCGATGTCTATGCGTGGAACGACAAATCCACCTACATCCAGCATCCGCCGTTCTTCGAGGGCATGGGCAAGGAACCCGCGCCGCTGGAGGACGTCAAGGGTGCCAACGTGTTGGCCATGTTCGGCGACTCGGTGACCACCGACCATATCTCGCCCGCCGGCGCGATCAAACCGGACAGCCCTGCCGGCCGTTATCTGCAAGAAAACGGCGTCAAGCCCGCGGATTTCAACTCCTACGGCTCGCGGCGCGGCAATCACCAAGTGATGATGCGCGGCACTTTCGCCAACGTACGTATCAAAAACGAGATGCTCGATGACGTCGTAGGCGGCTATACCCGCCATGTGCCTAGCGGCGAACAGATGGCGATCTACGACGCGGCGATGAAATACGTCGAGCAAGACACGCCACTAGTGGTGGTTGCCGGCAAGGAATACGGTACCGGCTCCAGCCGCGACTGGGCGGCCAAGGGCACGCGTCTGCTCGGCGTGCGTGCCGTGCTTGCCGAATCCTACGAGCGCATCCACCGCTCCAACCTGATCGGTATGGGCGTGTTGCCGCTGCAGTTCCCCGAGGGTGAGGATCGCAAGTCACTGGGCATGACCGGTGACGAAACGGTTTCCATCGAAGGCATCGCAGATATCGAACCCGGCGCCAAGGTCAAGGTGACCATCGCCTCCGATAAAGGCGAGAAGAAGATCGAGGCGCTATGCCGCATCGATACCGCCAACGAGATGGCCTACTATCGTCACGGCGGCATCCTGCACTATGTGCTGCGTAGCATGCTGTAGTCATTCCGCGCTGAGCTAGCGTTATCTAGCAGCATAAAGAAACACCCCGTCGGCATTGCCGGCGGGGTGTTTTGTATGGGTAATCGATAGGCGTGCGTTTAGAAAGCGCGGCGCCGATAAGCGCGATAACGCGGATACCAGAAGTGGCGCTCGATGGCGTCCCATAGCGCTTCGTCACTGGAAGACAGCGCGACGTTTTCCTCCTGGGCCTGCTTGGCGACGGCGAAGGCGATGTCCTTGCTGATCTCGCGGATATCGCCCAATGAAGGCAACAACGCGCCTCTGCCAGTCTTGACGATGGGCGCGTTCTGGGCCAACGCATTGGAGGCCGCCATCAGCATCTTGTCGGTGACGCGGGACGCGTTGGTCGCCACCACCCCCAGTCCGATGCCAGGAAAGATATAAGCGTTGTTGCACTGGGCGATCGCCACGTCGCGCTCACCGACACGTACCGGCGGGAAGGGGCTGCCCGTGGCCACCAGCGCTTCGCCGTGGGTCCATTCGAGAATGTCCTGTGGGACAGCCTCGACCTTGGACGTCGGGTTGGAAAGCGGCATCACCAGCGGTTGCGCGCAGCCGGCGTGCAGCGCCTTGATCACTTCTTCGGTGAACAGGCCGCTTTGCCCGGAAACCCCGATCAATACGCTAGGCTTGGCATTGCGCACCACGTCGAGCAGGTCGCGGTCTTGGGTGTCCCAGTCGCTCAAGGTAGCGGTCTCATGCGCCAGACGCTGCTGGAAGTCGTAGAGCCCGTCCATGTCACTGGTCAACAAACCGAAACGGTCGACCATGTAGACGCGCTGGCGTGCTTCGGCTTCGCTCAGGCCTTCCATCGTCATCGCCACGACGATCTGCTCGGCGATACCGCAGCCCGCAGAGCCGGCCCCGAGAAACGCGATGGTCTGATCCTTGAGCGCCTCGCCCTTGGTCTTGCAGGCCGCCAGCAGTGTGCCCACGCACACCGACGCCGTGCCCTGGATGTCGTCGTTGAAACAGCACAGCTGGTCACGATAACGCTCGAGCAGCGGCATGGCGTTGGTCTGGGCGAAGTCCTCGAACTGCAACAGCACGTTGGGCCAACGCCGTTGCAGCGCCTCCATGAACATGCCGATGAACTCATCGTATTCTTCCTGACTGACCCGCGGATGGCGCCAGCCCATGTACATGGGATCGTCGAGCAGCTTCTGATTGTTGGTGCCCACATCGAGCACGATGGGCAGCGTGTAGGCCGGGCTGATGCCGCCGCAGGCGGTATACAGCGACAGCTTGCCGATGGGAATGCCCATACCGCCGATGCCCTGATCGCCCAGCCCCAGGATGCGCTCACCGTCAGTGGCCACGATCACGCGCACCTTGTCCTTGGTGGCGCTACGCAGGATATCGTCCATGCGGTGACGATCGGGATACGAGATGAAGAGCCCGCGGTGATTGCGGTAAATATTGGAGAACTCTTCGCATGCCTCGCCCACCGTGGGGGTGTAGATGATCGGCAGCATTTCCTCGAGATGCTCTTCCAGCAGACGGAAGAACAGCGTCTCGTTGTCGTCCTGAATCGCCCGCAGATAAATGTGCTTGTCGAGGTTGTTCTGACACAGAGTGTACTGATGATAAGCGCGTTCGAGCTGCTCTTCGATGCTCTCGACATTCTGCGGCAACAAGCCCACCAGGTTGAACTCGACACGCTCTTCGCTGGTAAACGCGCTGCCCTTATTGAGCAGCGGCATCTCCAGCAGTGAGGGGCCGGCATAAGGAATATAAAGGGGACGCTTGGATGTTTCGCTCATCGTTTGCCTCACGCAGGTGACGGAACTCGGAGCCCGGAGACTCCGCACGGCTCGAGCTTCACTATATCACGCCGCCTCGCCACCCGCGCACGCCACAACGACGCACGGCGTCCCGAAGGACACCGTGCATCATTGGCGCTTATCGATTATACGGCCGGCTCAGCCACTGCGCGCCACGGGGCGTGCCGGGCCCGAGAAGAACCACGGGCGTAGCCGTACGCCCAGCATGTTGCCGGCGAACGCCGCGACCAACCACAGCCAGCCGTGCAAGCTGCCCGATGAAATGCCCCCGAAATAGGCGCCGATGTTGCAGCCGAACGCCAGGCGTGCCCCGTAACCCAGCAGAAATCCGCCGATAGCTGCCGCCACCACGGAACGTAGCGGAATGTTGAACTTCGGCGCGAAACGGCCCGCCAGCGCCGCCGCGGCCATCGCCCCGAGGATGATCCCCACGTTCATGACCGTAGTGATATCGCTCCAGACATTGGCGTTCAAGGCCGCCTCATTGCCGGCCGCCTGCCAATAGCCCCAGCCGCTGACATTGCCGCCCAGCGCCTCGAAGATCTTGGCGCCCCACAGCGCAAACGCCGAAGTAATGCCCCATGGACGCCCGGCAAGCGCCAGCGTGATGAAATTGAGCACCGCCAGCCCCACCGCGCCGGCCAATAGCGGCCAAGGGCCTTGCAGCCAACGCGAGCGGCCGGCCTCGACCTGCGGCGCCCGTTCGAGCTGACCGTGCCGGCGCCTCTCCATGGCCACCGTCACCGCCGCGATCGCGGCGAACAACGCAAGGCTCACGACGATACCGCCGCCCACACCGAACAGGCCATGCAGCGACGTCGGCTGGAACGCCGGCCACGTCTGCCACCAGGCGAAGTGCGCCGTGCCGACCAGGGAGCCGACGATGAAGAACACCAAGGTAATCACCATGCGCGCATTACCGCCGCCCACCGTGAACAGAGTCCCCGAGGCACAGCCGCCGCCGAGCTGCATACCCAGGCCGAACAGGAACGCACCAACCAGGACCGATACCCCGATGGGTGCGATATAGCCGGAAACCGGCGTGCCAAACAGAGTCCCCGCACCGAGCGCCGGGAAGAACAGCACCACCGCCAAGGCCAGCATGACCATCTGCGCGCGTAGGCCTCGCCCGCGACGCTCGGTGATGAACACACGCCACGCGGAGGTAAAGCCGAAAGCGGCATGATAGAGCACCATGCCCAGGGCGCCCCCCACGATCATGAGCAACCCCGTGGCCGCCCCGAAGGCCGTGCCCACGGCCAGAGCGCCCAGGAGCAAGACTATCGCCGCCGCCAATGCCAGCGGCGGTACACCGCGACGCGGCGTCGGCGACGCGGAAACGCTGGATACGTCAGGCATCACAACCTCCTGTCATCATTAGGATGGAAATTGTTGCCTATCTTAGCGCTCGCCCAGAACTTTTAAAAATTCATAAACCGCATTCACGCTATAGCGTTTGGCAATATAAAACAAAGCCCGTGTCACGAGACACGGGCCTTGGCAGCGCGCAAGACGCGCCGATAAAAAGAGTAAGTGAGGCGTTACACGAAGCGCCCCAGGCCAGCGACCTCGCGCACGCGTTCCATGAGGGGTTGCGCCTCGGCACGCGCCTTTTCAGCACCCTGCTTGAGCACGTTCTCGATATGCCCGGGATCCTCGAGCAGGGCGTTATACCGCTCACGAGGCTCGCGCAGGTGCGCGTTGAGATATTCGAAGACCCGATCCTTGGCTTCGCCCCAGCCGATGCCGTTCTCGTAGTCGGCCCGCATGGTGGCAGTCTCTTCTGCAGAGGCAAACGCCGAGAAGATCTGGAACAACGTGCAGCTGTCGGGATCCTTGGGCTCGCCGGGCTCCAGGGAGTTGGTCTTGATCTTGCGCACCAGCTTCTGAAGCTTCTTCTCCGAGACGAACAGCGGGATGGTGTTGTTGTAACTCTTGGACATCTTGCGACCATCGAGCCCGTTCAATACTTCCACCTTGTCGTCGACTACCGCCTCGGGCAATGTGAAGTATTGCCCCTTGTAGAGGTGGTTGAAGCGCCCGCCCATGTCACGCGCCATCTCGATATGCTGGATCTGGTCGCGCCCCACCGGGACTTTATTGGCATTGAACATCAGGATATCCGCCGCCATCAGCACCGGGTAACCGAACAACCCCATGCTCACGCCTTTATCCATATCCTGATGGCCGAGCTCTTCGTTCTCGGCCACCGCCGCCTTGTAGGCATGGGCGCGGTTCATCAGCCCCTTGGCACAGACGCAGGACAGCATCCAGGTCAGCTCGGGAATCTCGGGAATGTCCGACTGGCGGTAGAAAACGGCGTTGTCGGTATCCAGGCCCAACGCCAGCCAGGTGGCGGCGATCTCCAGGCGCGATTGCTGCACGCGCTTGGGATCCTGACACTTGATCAACGCATGCAGGTCAGCGAGGAAGTAGAAGGAATCAACATCGGGACGCTGGCTGGCCTCGATGGCCGGTTTGATGGCCCCGACATAGTTGCCGAGATGCGGGGTACCGGTGGTGGTGATGCCGGTCAGAACGCGTGTCTTGGTCATGAAATTGGGCTGATCGCAACGAAATGTGAGAATCCGCCCAGTGTACAACGACGTCCCGGCCAAGGCGACCAGCCCCAGCCGGAACGTCGTGGTCGCGCGCTATGCCATCAAGCTCTTGGGGTCGACCGCGTCCAGACCGAATGCCTGGGCCACCGCCGGATGCGTGATGTGGCCGGCATGTACGTTGAGCCCCTCGAGGAAGTGAGGATCCTCCGCCAGGGCGCCTTGCCATCCCTTGTCGGCCAGAGCCAGTACAAACGGCAAGGTGGCATTGGTCAACGCCTGGGTGGAGGTGCGCGCCACGGCACCCGGCATGTTGGCGACGCAGTAATGCACCACACCATCCACGACATAGGTGGGATCGGCGTGGGTCGTCGCACGGCTCGTCTCGAAGCAGCCGCCCTGATCGATGGCCACGTCCACTAACACACTGCCCGGGCGCATGTCACTGAGCATCTTGCGGGTGATCAGCTTGGGCGCCTGCGCGCCCGGCACTAGCACCGCACCGACGACGATATCCGACTCTCGGGCAGCCGTTTCCAATGCATCCGCCGTCGAATACACGGTATTCAAGCGTCCTTGGTAGCGATGGTCGAGCACTTCCAGCCGCTCCAGCGACTTGTCGAGCACGGTGACATCCGCGCCCAACCCCAGCGCCATGCGTGCAGCGTTCTCCCCGACCACGCCACCACCGATCACGGTGACCTTGGCCGGCGCCACGCCGGGCACCCCGGGAATCAGAATACCAGCACCGCCTTGCGCCTTTTCCAGGCTATGCGCGCCGGCCTGGACGGCCATGCGGCCGGCGACGCGACTCATCGGCGCCAGAAGCGGCAAACCGCCTTCTGCGTCGGTGATCGTCTCGTAGGCGATGCAGGTAGCTTCGCTGTCCATCAGCCCCCGTGTCAGCGACTCCTCGGCGGCCAAATGCAGGTAGGTGAACAGCGTATGGCTCGGCTTGAGGCGCTTGACCTCCTCCGGCTGAGGCTCCTTCACCTTGACGATCAGCTCGGCGTTATCCCATAGCGCGTCGAGATCCTGCTCGATACGCGCCCCCGACGCCTCATACTCAGCGTCGGGGAAGCCGGCCCCCTCGCCCGCCGATGCTTGCACTGCCACGCGATGCCCGCGTGCCACCAGCTCGCGCACCACGCTTGGCGTCAAG
This sequence comes from Chromohalobacter sp. HP20-39, assembly GCF_033052815.1. Lineage (NCBI taxonomy): Bacteria > Pseudomonadati > Pseudomonadota > Gammaproteobacteria > Oceanospirillales > Halomonadaceae > Chromohalobacter > Chromohalobacter sp. HP20-39. The sequence continues at coordinate 681,990 of NZ_JAWHTP010000001.1, forward strand.
GCGACACGATACTCATGATTCTTGATTTCTTTGGGTACGGCGATTTTCATGGCGCCTCCGCTTCCGAGGGTGTCTACAAAATAGGCTCAACGACTATTCATTACAGCACACGCACAGGAATCGGAGGGAGGGAGAAGAAAAAACGGAAGGACGCGCTATAAAACCACGCTTCTAAAGAAAACTTTACGCCGAAAGCGCCCGTGGCCGAACGATTTACGTCGGCCATGCCATGCATACCCTGCTCGCCTCAGACGGGACGTGCCTGACCACACTGCCAGCAGGTATCGAAGACACCTTCCAACGATTCACCACAAGCGGGGCACCGCCAAGCAGGGAGACCCTCGGCGGGCCCATTGAGGGCCTCATCGACCAATGCCTCGGCGCGTTGACGATGCCCCACCGGCACCCAGACCTCCGGCTCGCATTCGCCGGGCGGCAGTTCGCCGGCGCCACCGCCGAGGGTCATGTTGCGCAGCACGGGCACCAACCCGGCACTGGTCAGCACGTTGTGCACGTGGTTGACCAGCAACGCGTTGGGATGGCGAAAGACGCGAACGCTATCCAACGTCATGATCAGTTGCGGAAAACCCGCACCCCCATTGCTTTGAGGTAAGCGGTTTCGGGAATTGCGGGATGCACGGGATGATCCGGCCCCTGATGGCCTTGATAGATGACCTGTCCGTGACGGTCCTGATGGCGCACCGCGCCCCGTACACATTCCATCAAGCGCTCCGGCGCCAGGTGCATCGAGCACGACGCCGAAAGAAGCATGCCATCGCGCCCCAGCAGCCGAATCGCCTCACGGTTGAGCCGCGAGTAGGCACGCTCGCCATTGGGGATATCCTTGCGCTTCTTGATGAAGGCCGGCGGGTCGAGCACGATCACATCGAATTGCTCGCCTTCCGCCTTGAGCGCCGCCAGCGCCTCGAAGGCCTCGCCCTCACCGACGGCCACTTGCTCGGCCAGGCCGTTAAGCTCAGCGTTCTCGGCCACACGCTCCAAGGCCTGGGCGGAACTATCCACGCACAGCACCTCGCTAGCGCCATGTGCGGCCGCCTGAACGCCCCAGCCACCCACATAGCTGAACACGTCCAGCACGCGCTTGCCGGCGACCAGGCCATTGAGCCATGCCCGGTTGGCGCGATGATCGAAGAACCACCCGGTCTTCTGGCCATCGAGCACCGGCACTACGAAGCGCACGCCGTTTTCCTCGATCAGCACTTGGTCAGGCAGCTCGCCATAGGCTACCTCGACCTCGTCGCCGAGCTGTTCCTGACGACGCCCAGAGGAATCGTTCTTGAACACGATGGCGCGCGGCGCCAGTACTTTCTCGAGCGCGGCGACGATCTCATCGCGCAACCGATCCATGCCCACGGTATTGAGCTGCACGACCAGTACATCATCGAAACGATCGACGATGAGCCCCGGCAGCAGATCCCCCTCGCCATGCACCAGGCGATAGAAAGGCTTGGCGAACATCCGTGCGCGCAGGCTCAACGCTTGCTTGAAGCGGTGGACCAGCAGCGAACGATCGAGACGCACATCGACGTCGCGCGAGACGATACGCGCGCAGATCAGCGAGTGCGGATTGACGTAGGCGATGCCCATCGGCTTGCCATTGGCGGCCTCGATGACCGCCTGGGCGCCCGGTTCGAAATCCTTCAGCGGCGTGGCCGCGATATCGATCTCGTTGGAATAGAGCCATAAATGGCCCGCCTTGAGACGCCGATCGGCGTTTTTCTTGAGGCGTAGACGTTCGGTCACGGAAAACCTCTTGGCGAAGACATCGCGCGGCGCGAAGCGCTCAGCGCTGACAGTGGGGACAAAAAACGCTGGCCCGCTGACCTAGCGTAACCAAGCGTAAAGGCTCGCCGCAACGCCGACAGGGCGCTTCTTGCCGCCCATAGACGTTGAGGCGCTGAGCGAAATAACCGGGCTCGCCGGTGCCGCTGACGAAGTCGCGAAGCGTCGTGCCACCCTGCGTGATCGCCGACGCCAGTACCTCGCGTGCCGCCTCGGCCAGACGCTCATAGCGCTCGCGGGAAATACGCCCCGCCGCGCGCCGGGGGTCGATCCCCGCCAGGAACAACGCTTCGCTGGCGTAGATGTTGCCGACACCCACGACGACGGTATTATCCATCAGGAACGGCTTGACGGCGATTCGCCGCTTGCGTGACAACCGGTAGAGACGCTCACCGTCGAAATCCGGCGACAACGGCTCGGGGCCCAGGCGTGCCAGGCGTGGATCCTCGAGCGGCGCGCCCTGCAGCCAATCGACGAAGCCGAAACGACGTGGGTCGTGATAACGCAGGATCACGCCATCCTCCACGACCAGGTCGACATGATCGTGCTTTCTGGGCATATCACCGAGACGCGCCACGCGCAAGCTCCCGGACATTCCCAGATGCCATAGCAGGGTACGATCGCCAACGGGCATGAGCAGGTACTTGGCACGACGCCCTAGCGTACCGATGCGCTGACCGACGAGCGTATCCGCCAAGTCATCCGGCACCGGCGTACGCAAGCGGGGCTGGCGCACGATGACTTCACGAATCTCGCACCCCTCTATATAGGGCGCAATACCGCGACGCGTCGTTTCGACTTCAGGGAGTTCGGGCATGCTGGCCTCCCGCCACCTTTCTTGCTGGCATAAAAAAACCCGGAGCGACCCGGGTTTTTCTGACAGGTGAACGTCACCTGTGGCGAAGGAGGACCAAGATCACTTGATCTTGGCTTCCTTGTACATCACGTGCTTGCGGACGACCGGGTCGAATTTTTTCATTTCGAGCTTATCCGGCGTGTTCCGCTTATTCTTGTCGGTGGTGTAGAAATGGCCGGTTCCGGCGCTGGACACCATCTTGATCTTGTCACGCATGACTCATTACTCCCTGTTTGGACGCGCTGTTTAGACGCGGTCACCACGCTTGCGGATATCGCTGAGCACTTCTTCAATGCCCTTCTTGTCGATGACACGCATGCCTTTGGAGGAAACGCGCAGCTTGACGAAACGCTTCTCGCCTTCCACCCAGAAACGATGGGTGTGCAAGTTCGGCACGAAGCGACGGCGAGTTCTCCGCTGGGAGTGAGAAACATTGTTACCAGTCACCGGGCGCTTACCGGTAACCTGACATACTTGGGACATGGAAGCCTCCAACCACTGGCGAGTTGTTCAAAACCTGTCGGGCAAACCGGGAATGGCAGGCTACCGCCTTCTGCCCTGATTCAAAGGGCGTACTTTATACCAGACGTCAAGCCTTTCCGCAAGCTTGCGGGGCTCGACGGACGGCCAGCCTGGCATCACGGACACGGCCTCATAGCCATCCGCGTTCGGCGAACGATACTACCTCACCATCGCCGACGACGAAATGATCCAGCACACGGATCTCGAAAAGCGCCAGCGCTTCCTTGAGCCGCTGGGTGATCCGCCGGTCGGCGTCACTTGGCTCGGCCACACCGGATGGATGATTGTGTGCAAAGATCAACGCCCCGGCGTTGAGTGCCAGCGCCCGCCGCGACACCTCACGCGGATAAACGGATGCACTATCGAGCGTGCCTTCCGAAAGTGTCTCGAAGCGAATCACGCGGTGCTGCGTATCCAGAAACAATGCCGCGAACGCCTCGTGAGGCAAGTGACGCAACTGCGAGGTCAAGAACTGGCGCACCAAGGCCGGCGAGGTCAGGGCGCCGCCACGCTCCAGCAAGCTCCCCAGGTGGCGCCGCGACAGCTCCAGCGAGGCCTGAAGCTGCACATATTTAGCCTCGCCCAGACCATGCTCCGCGCAAAAGCGCGCCTGATCGGCCTCCAGCAACGGCCGCAAGCCTCCGAAAGCGACCAGCAGATCACGCGCAAGATCCACCGCCGAGCGCCCCTTCACGCCCACACGCAGAAAAATCGCCAACAACTCGGCATCCGACAGCACCGGCGCCCCCAGGGTGAGCAACTTTTCACGCGGGCGTTCGCCTTCCGGCCAATCGCGTATTCCCATCACCAGTTCCCCTCAGGTTTCGGATGTCACGACACACTCAGACACAATATCAGCAATATCTAATCAATAAGCAATGTCGCATGCTGCCCCCCAACCAAAGTTGCATCGCATGATTGACTAACCTGACTACCATACTAGTCATACAACATATCGATTCAGGATCTTCACATGACGCCATCGCTGCTCGCACTCTGGGACGAACAGCCCGACGGTAATGTCCGTCAACGCCTCTATGCGGTCCTGCGCCAATCGATCATTCGCATGACGTTGGCGCCCGGCCAGGCACTGTCGGAGAAAGAGATCGCCGATACCTTCGCGGTCAGCAGGCAACCCGTACGCGAGGCTTTTATTCGACTCTCGGAGGCCGGCCTGATCGAGGTACGGCCCCAGCGCGGCACCTACGTCATGCACATTTCGCAAGCCGATGTCATGGAGGCACGTTTCGTCCGCGAAGCCATCGAAATCGCGGTCGCCCGAGACGCTGCCGAACAAGGACTCGAGTCATCGGTCCGCGACGAACTTCATGAGCTCATCGACCGCCAGCAGCGCTGTATCGATCCACAAGACCATGACCGTTTTTACCGTCTCGACGAGGCGTTCCATCGAACGCTCGCGCTCAGCACCGGACACGACGCTGCCTGGCGCGTGACTCAGGAAGTCAAGGCACAGCTCGACCGGGTGCGCTATCTGAGCGTCCCGGATGCCACGCCCATCACCAAGCTGATCGACCAGCACTCCCGCATCCTCGAAAGCATCATTGCGCGCGATCCCGAGGCTGCCGAAAAAGCTGTGAAGGAACACTTGCGCGAAATTCTCAGCTCACTACCGACCCTGATCGAACGCTTCCCCGAGCTTTTCGAGTCCGCCTCGGCCGGTGGCCGCCGGCCCCCTCAGCTTTCTGGAGTCAGTGCATGAAAATTCGCGACGTCTATACCATCGTCACCTCCCCCGGGCGCAACTTCGTGACGCTCAAGATCGTCACCGACGCAGGTATCCACGGGATTGGCGATGCCACTCTCAATGGTCGTGAGATGGCAGTGGCGGCCTACCTTGACGAACACATCGTTCCAGCGTTGATAGGCCGCGACGCCAGCCGCATCGAAGACACCTGGCAGTATCTTTATCGCGGCGCCTACTGGCGACGTGGCCCAGTAAACATGACCGCCATTGCCGCCGTCGACATGGCACTGTGGGACATCAAGGCCAAGGCTGCCGGCATGCCGCTTTATCAATTGCTCGGCGGCAAGAGCCGTGAGCGAGTAATGACCTACGCCCACTGCACCGGCCAGGAGATCGATGACTGCCTGGAAGAGGTCGCCCGCCATGTGGAAATGGGTTACCGCGCGGTACGCGTCCAGGCCGGGGTGCCGGGGATCGAGACCACCTATGGCGTGGCCAAGAACCCTGGCGAGCGTTACGAGCCGGCCGACTCTTCGCTACCCGCCGAACACGTCTGGAGCACCGAGAAGTACCTCAACCATGTTCCCAAGCTGTTCGCCGCCGTGCGCGAGCGATTCGGCGACGAGCTGCACGTCTTGCACGACGTCCATCATCGCCTGACGCCGATCGAAGCAGCGCGATTGGGCAAGGCCGTCGAACCCTATCACCTATTCTGGCTGGAAGACTGCGTGCCGGCCGAGAACCAGGAAAGCCTACGCCTGATCCGTGAGCACACCACCACACCGCTGGCAATCGGCGAGGTATTCAATTCAATCCACGACTGCCGCGAGATGATCCAGAACCAATGGATCGACTATATCCGCATGCCGCTCACCCACGGCGGCGGCATTACCGCACTACGTCGCGTCGCCGATCTAGCCGCGCTTTATCATGTACGCACCGGATTCCACGGTCCCACCGACCTGTCGCCGGTATGTCTCGGCGCGGCGATTCACTTCGATACCTGGGTGCCCAACTTCGGCATCCAGGAGCACATGCCGCACACCGACGAGACTGACGCGGTGTTCCCACACGACTATCGCTTCGAGGACGGCCATTTCCTGGTGGGCGAGTCCCCGGGACACGGCGTCGATATCGACGAGGAGCTCGCGGCCAAGTACCCCTACAAACGCGCCAGCCTGCCGGTCAACCGTCTGGAAGACGGCACGCTCTGGCACTGGTAATCCCGTTCCCTTTCATAGAGCGGAGTCCGTCATGAAAGCCTTTGAGGTTCGTGCACCCCACGATTTCAGCATCGTTGACATCGATGCCCCGCAAGCCGCCGCCGGCGAGGTTAGCGTCGGCGTCGCCTTCGCCGGTATCTGCGGCTCGGACATGCATATCATTCACGGCGACAACGCCTTCGTGCGCTTCCCGCGGATCACCGGCCACGAGTTCGCCGGCGTCGTCGAGGCGGTGGGCGACGGCGTAGAGGGCCTCTCGGTGGGTGATCGGGTATGCATCGACCCGGTGATCAACTGCGGCGAGTGCTACCCGTGCCGTATCGGTCGGCCCAACGTCTGCAGCGCCATGCAGGTCATCGGCGTGCACCGCAACGGTGGCTTCGCCAACCAGGTCAGCGTTCCCGCCGCCAACGCCCATCGGCTGCCCGAGACCATCGCTCTCGATCAAGCCGCGCTGGTCGAGCCCTACACCATCGCCTGTAACGTCCTCGACCGGATGCAGCCGTACGACGGCGATTCTCTGCTGATCCTCGGCGCCGGCGTGATCGGCCTGACGATCCTCCAGGTCGCCCGAGCCAAAGGGCTCACCGATATAACCGTCTGTGACGTCATCGACGACCGACTGGACGTCGCCCTCTCGCTTGGCGCCAGCCACACCGTCAACGGTCAGCGGGAAGATCTCGAGGCCGTGATGGCCGAGCGCACTAGCGGCGAAGGCGTGCCGCTGATCGCCGACGCCGCCTGCGTGCCGGCGCTGTTCCCTCAGCTCGCGCGGATCGCCTCGCCGGCCGGACGTATTGGCTTGCTGGGGTTCAACACGACGCCCAGCGACCTCGTCCAGCTCGAGGTGATCAAGAAAGAGCTGAGCATCGTCGGCTCACGACTCAACAACCGCAAGTTCCCCGAAGTCATCGAGATGCTCGCCAGCGGGCGACTCGATGCCACGGCGCTGGTAAGCCATCGGCTGCCCTTCGCTGAGATGGGGGAGGCGATCCACATGATCGACCATCACCCGGAACGCGTGTGCAAGGTACTCATCGAGCTCGACGCCTGAAGCGCTAAGCGACTCGACCCTCGCACTCGCCAATGATCGACTGCAAACCACTACTCAATGCTCAACAACAACAGCCATCAACCAGAGTCAGGAGTGAACGTCATGCTCAAGCAACTACTCGCCAGCGCCGTTATCGGTTCAAGCATACTCGCCGTACCGTTCGCCACGGCCGCGGATTACACCCTTAAATTTGGCCACCTGGCCAACGAGGAGCACATCTGGAACAAGGCCGCCGAGCGCTTCCAGCAGATCGTCGAGAAGAAATCCAATGGCCGCATCGATGTGCAAATCTTTCCCAACGAGGAATTGGGCACCGAAATGGAAATGATCAACAGCATCCAACTCGGTACTGCCGACATGACCATTACGGGCGAGAGCTTGCAGAACTGGGCGCCCAAGGCAGCGATGATGGCCGTACCCTATGCGTTTCGCGATTCCGAACACATGCGCAAGGCCGTCGAGGGCGAGATCGGCAAGGAGATCGAAGCCCAGATCAAAGCCCAGACCGGCCTGGTGCCGATCGCCTGGTTCGAGCGCGGCCCACGTGAGCTGACCTCCAACCGGCCGATCAAGAAGCCTTCCGATCTCAACGGCCTGCGCCTGCGCGTACCCAACGTGCCGCTGTTCGTCGATACCTGGCAGGCACTCGGCGCCAAGCCCACGCCAATGGCCTTCAGCGAGGTGTTCACGGCGCTGCAGCAGGGCACCATCGACGCCCAGGAAAACCCGCTGTCGTTGATCGAAAGTGCCAGCTTCGACGAGGTCCAGGACTACGTGAATATGACCGATCATGTGCGTAGCTGGATCTACGTGGTGATTGGCAAGCAGAAACTCGAGTCAATGCCTGAGGACCTCCAGAAGATAGTTCTCGATGCCGCTGACAAGATGCAGAACTACGAAGAGAAACTCTTCGCCGAAGACCAGAAGCGGCTACGCAATGCACTTGAGGATGCCGGTATGACATTCGTCGATGTTGACCAGGAAGCCTTCGCCAAGAAGGCCACACCGGCCGTCAAGGCATCTCTCAGCGACGAGCAGCAGAAGCTCTACGAGGCGATACAGAACCTCTGACCAAGCCCATTCCCCGCCGGGTCCAGACGTGACGGACCCGGCCTTCCTTTGATTCTCCGAGGGACAGTCCTGATGAGCGATTCCGAGCCGAGCGATCCGCTGCACGACATCGCCGAGATCCCACCCCTGGGCGGTGTCTTCGGACGGCTGGTGAGCGGGCTAGACCGCCTGTTCGCCCTGCTGGCTTCGCTAGCGCTGTTGGCCATCGCGGCGGTAGTGATGCTGCAGATCGTCGCCCGCGTCGCCCTGCCATTCGCGCCAGCCTGGACCGAGGAGCTGTCGCGCTATCTCTTTATTTACATGGTGGCGCTGTCATCCGGCCTCGTCTTGCGCCGCAACCGGCACGTCAATGTCGAGCTTTTCCAACACCTACTGGGATGGCGCAGTCAGTTGATCTATCGAGCATTATGCTGCCTAGTCATCGGCGTTTTCGCGGCGTGGATGATTCCCTATGCCATGAAGTTCGCCCAAGTGGGTGCCTTCCAGACCTCGCCGACCCTCGGGGTTCATATGCACTACATCTTCTTTTCGACCGTCGCCCTGTTCGGCTTGTCCACCCTATATGCGGCAATCGGCCTGATCGAGGCCGGAGTGGCCATCGCCCGCGGCGGTTCGACCCCGACCGGGGAGGCGCCGTGATGGAAGTCGCCGTCCTGTTCTGCGTATTCATCGTCCTGCTGCTAATAGGCATCCCCATTGCTTTCTCGCTGGGTATCGCCTCACTTTCTTACCTGCTACTAGCGGACATCTCGCTGACCATCGTCCCCCAGCGCCTGTACGGTGGCATCGATACCTTCGTGCTACTGTGCATACCCGGCTTCGTGCTCGCCGGCAACCTGATGAACGTCGGCAACATTACCGACCATATCGTGCGCTTCGCGAACGCCTTGATGGGTCATATACGCGGTGGCCTGGGGCTGGCCAACGTGGGCGGTTCGATGATCTTCGGCGGTATCTCCGGCACTGCCGTGGCCGATGCGGCAAGCATCGGCTCGGTGATGATCCCCGGCATGTCCCGTGCCGGCTACGACAAGCCCTTCGCCGCTGCGGTAACCGCCGCCTCGTCGACGGTGGGACCGATCATCCCGCCCAGCGTGCCGATGATCATCGCCGGCTCGCTGTCCGGGGTGTCGGTGGGTCGGATGTTCCTGGCCGGCGCCATCCCCGGCCTGCTGCTGGGCCTGGCGATGATGATCACCGTGTACATCCTGGCGGTGAAGCGCGGCTACCCGCGCGAGAGGCGGTCGACCTTCAAGGAGCTCATCAAGGAAGGACGTAGCGCCTTCTGGGCCCTGTTGATGACCTTCATCATCCTCTACGGCATCATTGGTGGCTTCTTTACCCCCACCGAGGCCTCCATCGTCGCCAGCCTGTACGCCCTGGTGATCGGCATGTTCGTCTACAAGGGCATCACTTGGCGCAATCTGCCGCGGATCGTCGTCGACACCGTGCTGACCTCGAGTTCTCTGATGCTGCTAGTGGGCCTGGCCAACCTGTTTGGCTGGATCCTCACCAGCCAGCAGATTCCACAGATGATCGCCGACCAGATTCTGGGCTTCAGCACAAACCCCATAGTGGTCATCCTGATCCTCAACCTGATTCTGCTGGTGGTTGGCACCTTCATGGAAACCATCGCGGCACTAATCATTCTCTTCCCTGCATTATTGGGCGTGGCGACCGGTGTAGGCATGGATCCAGTCCACTTTGCTTTGATGGCGGTGCTCAACCTGATGATCGGACTGACCACACCACCTCTCGGCGTGTGCCTATTCATCGTCTCGGGAATCGGCAAGCTGCCGGTACTACGGGTGGCACGCGCCATCGTGCCCTTCTTGATCTGCAACCTGGTGGTACTACTGCTGGTGTCCTATGTGCCAGCTCTCTCACTATGGCTACCCAACCTGCTGATGGGAGACTGATCAATCATGACCCCGACGCAAATTCCCAGCGAGCATGCACCGGCCACGGTGGGCATCGTCCATCTCGGCCTTGGTGCCTTTCATCGCGCCCATCAGGCGGTTTACCTGGAGCGCAACCTGACCCGCCACGGTGGCGGCCCGTGGGGCATCGCCAGTGCCAACATTCGCTCCAACCGCCATCTAGTCGAGCTGATGCGCGAACGTGATCAGCGCTATCACGTCGCCGAATACGCCGACAGCGAAACTCTCACCCTGCGCGAGATCACGGCGATTCGCGAAACATACTATGCCGGTCCCGGAGGCGAGGATCTCGAGGCCCTATTGACCCGCATGAGCGAGCCCGACGTGCGCATCGTCACGCTGACCGTGACCGAGAAAGGCTATCACCTCGATCCGGCGGACGGCCGGCTGCTGCTCGACGCAGAGCCGATTCGTCACGATATCGCCAGCCCCACGCAGCCGCAGACCGCACCGGGCATGCTGGTCGAAGCGCTAGCTAGGCGATTCACGGCCGATACTGCGGCGTTTACGGTGCTGTGCTGCGACAACATGCCCGATAATGGCAAGCGCACTCGCCGCGCGGTGATCGAACTGGCCGGTCAGCGCGACCCCGCACTCGCTGCATGGATCGCCGATGCCGTGACCTTTCCCTCGAGCATGGTCGATCGCATCGTGCCAGCGATGAGCGAGACCGATTTCGAGCGCCTGCGCGCGCTGGACGTCGACGACCCGGCAGCGGTGACCTGCGAGGCTTTCAGCCAATGGGTGATCGAGGATGACTTTCCCAAAGGGCGCCCCGACTGGGAGCACGACGGCGTGCAGATGGTCGCCGACGTCGCGCCTTTCGAATCCATGAAATTGCGCATGCTCAACGGCAGCCATTCGCTGCTCGCCTACCTCGGCGTGCTGGCGGGGATCGAGACGGTGGCCGACGCCATCTGCCGCGCGGAATTCGTCGGCCTGCTGCACCGCTACATGCGTGACGAGGCCGCTCCGACGCTGAACATGCCCAAGGGCACCGATCTCGACGCTTACGCCGATAGCTTGCTGGCCCGCTTCGCCAACGACAGCCTGCACCATCGCCTGCAGCAGATCGCCATGGACGGCTCGCAGAAGCTGCCCCAGCGCTGGCTAACCGGTGCCCGGAAACAGCTCGACGCCGGCGGCGAGATCGGCTGCACGGCGCTCGGCGTGGCGGCATGGATCCGCTATACCGCCGGTCGCGACCTGGCCGACGCTCACCACCCGGTCGACGATCCGATGGCCGAGACCTTCGCCGCATTGCATGCCGAACACGACAAGCCCGAGTCGCTGATCGCCGCCTTTCTCTCCCTCGACGCTATCTTCCCGCGAGCGCTGGCCGAGGATGCCTGTTTTCGCAACGCAGTACTCGATGCCTACCACACACTGAATGGCAGCGGCGTCACCGCGGCCCTGGCCGCACTCGACGACCCGACACGATAGGATACGACCATGGAACATACCTGGCGCTGGTTCGGTCTCGACGACCCGATCACCCTCGACGACATCCGCCAGACCGGAGCCACCGGTATCGTCACCGCTCTGCACGAGATTCCCAACGGTGAAGCCTGGCCTCGCGAGGCGATTGCCGAGCGCAAGCGCTTGATCGAGGCCGCCGGGCTCAACTGGTCGGTAGTCGAAAGCGTGCCGATCCACGAGGACATCAAGAAGGCCAGCGGTGACTGCGATGCCTACATCGCCAACTACCAGCAGACACTGCGCAACCTGGCGGCCTGCGACATCGACGTGGTCTGCTACAACTTCATGCCGGTGCTCGACTGGACACGCACCGACCTGGCCTGGCCGCTACCCACCGGCGGCACGGCGCTGCGCTTCGACCAGACCGCCTTCGCCGCCTTCGACCTGTACCTGCTCGAGCGTCCCGGTGCCAAACGCGACTACGATGCCACCGAACGCGACGCCGCTCTTCGCTACCTCGAAACGCTCGACGAAGCGGCACGCCAGCGGCTCGCCGACACCATCATCGCGGGGCTACCCGGCGCCGAGGAGCACTACACCCTGGCACGCTTTCGCGAGGTGATCGCTGAGTATGCCGAGATCGATGCCGCCCGCTTGCGCGATAATCTCGGCCACTTCCTGAGCGCCATCGTGCCGGTGGCCGAGGAGGTCGGCATCCGCCTGGCGATCCATCCCGATGACCCGCCCCGTTCGCTGTTCGGACTACCACGCGTGGTTTCGACACCCGACGACGTTCAATGGATTCTCGATGTCGCGCCCAGCCCGACCAATGGTCTGACTTTCTGCACCGGCTCCTACGGTGTCAGCGAAGCAATCGACCTGGTCGCGATGGGCCAGCGCTTCGCCGAGCGCATTCACTTCGCTCATCTGCGTGCCACTCGACGCGAGGAAGACCCGCGGACCTTCCATGAGGCGCCGCATCTCGATGGCGACGTGGACATGGTCGGCGTCATGAAGGTTCTGATCGACGAGGAACGTCGCCGCGAACGTGACGGCGGTCCGCGTCTGCCGCTACGCCCCGATCATGGCCATCACCTACTGGATGATCTATCTCGCGAGACACGCCCGGGCTATCCACTGATAGGCCGTCTCAAGGGATTGGCAGAATTGCGCGGAATAGAGATCGCCATCAAACAGCTATGCGCTTGAAGCGGCGCGCGCTACGCAAATCCGGGGCACGATGGTAAGGTGGAGGGCCTGCAAAACGGTCAGGATTCCCGCCATGCCAACACTCTTCGGCAAGCGCGTGTTACTCGGTATCAGCGCCGGTATCGCCGCTTACAAAAGCGCTCAACTCGCTCGTCTATTGAAGAAGGCGGGGTGCGAGGTGCGCGTGGTCATGACTGAGGGCGCGCAGACCTTCATTACCCCGCTGACGCTTCAGGCCCTTACGGGGGAAGCGGTGCGCACGTCACTGCTCGACCCCGAGGCGGAAGCCGGCATGGGGCATATCGAGCTGGCGCGCTGGGCGGAGGTGATCCTCGTCGCGCCGGCTACCGCTGATCTCATGGCGCGCCTGGCGCATGGTCATGCTGACGACCTGCTCACCACACTGTGCCTGGCCAGCGAGGCGGAGTGCGTCATGGCCCCGGCCATGAATCAAGCCATGTGGCGCCATCCGGCGACTCAGGCCAATGCCGCAACGTTGCGCGCCCTAGGGTGGCGCCTGCTGGGTCCCGATGGCGGCGAACAGGCGTGTGGCGATGTCGGGCCCGGCCGTATGCGCGAACCGGAAGCGCTGATCGCCGAGCTCGCGCAGGCACCGGCTGTGCGCGATGCCGAGGCGCTGAGGGTAACGATCACCGCTGGGCCGACGCATGAAGCGCTCGACCCGGTGCGCTACCTCTCTAATCACAGCTCCGGCAAAATGGGCTACGCCCTGGCCACTGCCTGGGCTCGACGTGGCGCCCATGTGCGCTTGATCAGCGGACCGGTCGCCCTGGCGACGCCCCCAGGGATCGAGCGCGTCGATGTGACATCGGCCAGCGAGATGCTCGCCGCCGCCGAGCACGCCGCTGCCGTGAGCGATATTTTCATCGGCTGCGCGGCGGTCGCCGACTACCGCGCCGAGCACGTCGCCGAGCACAAGCTCAAGAAAACCGACGCCAGCGAGACGATGACACTCACCCTGGTCAAGAACCCCGATATCGTGGCCGAGATCGCCGCGCGTTCACCGCGTCCGCTGGTCGTAGGCTTTGCGGCCGAGACCCGTGACGTGGAACGCTATTCGCGTGACAAGCTGACCCGCAAGGGCATGGACATGATCGTCGCCAACGATGTCTCACAGGCCGGGCTCGGCTTCGGCGCCGACGACAACGCCGCCCTGTTGCTGTGGCGAGACGGCGATGACACCGATAGCCAAGCGCTGCCGCCACAGCCCAAGACCACCCTGGCCGACGCCATCGTCGACCGGGTATTGACGCTTTACGCCCACCGCGCCCCCACGGCGCACGACTGACGGACCCATTCCCATGTCAGATGCCTCGTTGTCTTCCGACACCACCTTGTCGGTGAAGATTCTGGACGAACGCGTCCACGACTTTCCTCTTCCCGGTTACGCCACCACCGGCAGCGCCGGCATGGATCTGCGCGCCCTGCTCGATGGCCCGCTGACGCTGGCGCCCGGCGACTGCGAACTGGTGCGCACCGGCCTCGCCGTGCATATCGGCGACCCGGGTCTTGCCGGCATGATCCTGCCTCGCTCCGGCCTGGGGCATAAACACGGCATCGTGCTGGGCAATCTGGTCGGCCTGATCGACTCCGACTATCAAGGCGAACTGATGATCTCGGTCTGGAACCGCGGCAACCAGACGTTCGTTCTGGAACCGGGCGAGCGCCTGGCACAATATGTGCTTGTCCCCGTGGTACAGGCTAACCTCGACATCGTCGAGGACTTCGCCGCCAGCGAGCGCGCCGGAGGTGGCTTCGGTCACTCCGGCCGCCATTGAGTTCAGGCGGGCGACGCTGACGGTCGCCCCGATGTTCACGGCCACATGGCCATCGACTTGAAGGGATTCACCATGAGCCAACAAGCTCCCAATACGTCCATCAGCGCGTCCATCTTTCGCGCCTATGACATTCGCGGCATCGTCGACGACAGTCTGACCGAGGAAGGCGTCGAGTTGATTGGTCGTGCCATCGGCGCCGAAGCCGCCAGCCGCGACGAAACCACCGTGGTCGTCGCCCGCGACGGCCGCCACTCGGGCAAACGTCTGCAAGCGGCCCTGATTCGCGGTCTACGCGCCGCGGGGCGCGATGTGGTCGATATCGGCATGGTACCCACGCCGGTCCTCTACTTCGCCACTCACACGCTGGAGGGCACCCGTTCCGGCGTCATGGTCACGGGCAGCCACAATCCGCCCGACTACAACGGTTTCAAGATCGTACTGGGCGGCGAGACGCTCTCCGGCGACGCCATCACCGCGCTTTATCAGCGCATCCAGGACGACGCGCTTGGCGAGGGTGAAGGCAGCCTGCGTGAAATGGATGTACGCGCTGCCTACCTGGACCGCATCCTCGGCGATGTCAGCCTGAGCGGGAAGATCAAGGCCGTGGTCGACTGCGGCAACGGTGTGGCTGGCGAACTCGGCCCACAACTGATCGAACGTCTGGGAGCGGACATGGTACCGCTGTTCGCCGATATCGACGGCGACTTCCCCAACCACCACCCCGACCCCGGCAAGTTGGAAAACCTCGAGGACGTCATCCGCACCGTCAAGGAAACCGGCGCGGACATCGGCCTGGCCTTCGACGGGGATGGCGACCGCCTCGGCGTGGTCACACCCAAGGGCGAGGTGATCTATCCCGATCGCCTGATGATGGCCTTCGCCGAGGACCTGCTTCAGCGTAGTCCCGGCGCGCGCGTCATCTTCGACGTCAAGTGCACCGGCAATCTGGCCCAAGTGATCGAGAACGCCGGCGGCACACCGGAGATGTGGCGCACTGGGCACTCGTTGATCAAGGCACGCATGAAAGAAACCGGCGCGGCGCTGGCCGGCGAGATGAGCGGCCATATCTTCTTCAAGGAACGCTGGTACGGCTTCGACGATGGCCTCTATGGCGCCGCCCGTCTGCTGGAGATCCTCTCGCGGCAACTTTCTCAAGGGCAGGACGCCGACACCTTCTTCGCGCGCTTCCCGCAGGACCTCAGCACGCCGGAGCTCAATGCCAAGGTCAGCGACGAGCACAAGTTCGCCATCGTCGACAAACTTGCCCGGGAAGGCGACTTCGGCGAGGACGGCGTGAAGACTACCCTCGACGGCATTCGCGTCGATTATGCCGACGGCTGGGGCCTGTGCCGCGCGTCCAATACCACACCCATGCTGGTACTGCGCTTCGAGGGCAAAAGCGAAGAAGCCCTGGCACGCATTCAGGGCCAATTCCGCGACGCCCTCAAGCAGGTCGCCCCCGAGGCCGATCTCCCCTTCTGACGCTCGGCGGTCGGTGTCTGAGCACCGGCCGCTTTCAAGGAGACAACATTCATGAATGAACACGCACGCGACCCGCGTCTAGTGGTCGAGATTCTGTCGGAGGCGTTGCCTTACATCCAGCGCTTCTCCGGCAAGACCGTGGTCGTGAAGTACGGCGGCAACGCCATGACCGAGGACACGCTGATCGACTCTTTCGCTCGGGACATGGTGTTGATGAAGGAAGTCGGCATCAACCCGGTGGTGGTGCATGGCGGTGGCCCGCAGATCGGCGACCTGCTCAAGCGTCTGAACATCGAGTCCCGCTTCGTCGGCGGCATGCGCGTCACCGATGCCGAGACCATGGACGTGGTCGAGATGGTGCTCGGTGGGCTGGTCAACAAGAGCATCGTCAACCTGATCAATCGCAGCGGCGGCAAGGCCATCGGCTTGACCGGCAAGGACGGTGCACAGATCACCGCACGCCAGTTGCGCGTCGAGCATCAAAGCCCGGAGATGACCGCACCGGAAATCATCGATATCGGCCATGTCGGCGAGGTCGAGCACATCGCCACCGACCTCATCGAGATGCTCACCGCGCGCGATTTCATCCCCGTGATCGCGCCGATCGGCGTCGATGCCGAAGGTCACAGCTACAACATCAACGCCGACCTGGTCGCCGGCAAGGTTGCCGAAGCGCTGAGTGCCGAGAAGCTGATGCTGCTGACCAACGTCGCGGGGCTGATGAATGCCGAGGGCGAGGTCATGACAGGCCTTTCCACCGCTCAGGTAGACGCAATGATCGGCGATGGCACCATCCATGGCGGCATGCTGCCCAAGATCCGCTGCGCGCTGGATGCCGTCAAAGGCGGCGTGGCCAGTTCGCATATCATCGATGGTCGCGTACCACACGCCACGCTACTGGAGATCTTCACCAATGCCGGGGTCGGCACGCTGATCACCGACATCGCCAACGACGAAGGCGCCACGGACTGACATTCCCTTCGCACCCGGGACGGTGCGCCGCGATGCGCGACGATTTGTCGGCATCCCGGCAGCCCATTAGGATGGGCTAACACGATTCCAATAGAAGAAAATCGATGACGCAGGAAACACCCAAGCAAACTCGCCGGGAGCAGATCCTCCAGGCGCTGGCGCTGATGTTGCAGGAGGACAGCGGCAAGCGGATCACCACCGCCGCGCTGGCCCGCCAAGTCGGCGTCAGCGAAGCCGCCCTCTATCGGCATTTCCCCAGCAAGGCGCGGATGTTCGAAGGACTGATCGAGTTCATCGAGGAGACGCTGTTCGAGCGCATCCGCCGGATTCTCGATGAAGAGCCGCAGGCACAGGCGCGCTGTCATCATATTCTGACACTGCTGTTGGGCTTCGCAGAAAAGAATCCCGGCCTGTGCCGGCTGCTAGGTGGCGATGCCTTGACCGGCGAAACCGCACGCTTGCGCGTGCGCATGACGCAGCTCTTCGACCGCCTGGAAACCCAGCTCAAGCAGATACTGCGCGAAGCCGAGATTCACGAAGGCCTGCGCACCACGCTAAAGGTCTCGGCCGCGGCCAACCTGCTGCTGGCCACCGCCGATGGACGCATCACGCAATATGTGCGCAGTGACTTCCGGCGCCTTCCCACCGAGCACTGGGAAGAGCAGTGGCAGATGCTCTCCGCACGCCTGTTGGTCGCCACGCCGCACCCTGCCCACGTGTAGACGCCGCATACGATAATGCCCGGCACATGGCCGGGCATTGTGGCTTTCGCGCGCCGGTCTGTTCGTGTCGACCTTTGCGCGTTAGCGCTCAGACTCAAGCAGCGAAAGTGCTGCCGAGTTGCTGCTTGATCTTCTTCATGGCGTTTTTCTCGAGCTGACGGATACGCTCGGCGGAGACGCCATACACATCGGCCAATTCATGTAGCGTGGCCTTGGATTCGGAAAGCCAACGACGCTGCAGGATATCCTGCGAGCGCTCGTCGAGTTCACCCAGCGCCGACTTGAGGCGATGCGTGGAATCTTCTTCCCAGTCCTCGGCCTCGAGTTGGGCGGCGGGGTCGTAACGCTCGTCATCGAGGTAATGCACCGGCGCCTGAAAGCCTTGATCTTCTTCCTCTGAGGGTGAAGCATCATAACCGGCATCGAACGCCGAGAGTCGACCTTCCATCTCACGCACGACCTGTGGCTTGACGTCGAGATCCTTGGCAATGGCATCGACTTCATCATTGTTGAGCCACGCCAAGCGCTTCTTGGCGCCACGCAGGTTGAAGAACAGCTTACGCTGCGCCTTGGTGGTGGCGATTTTCACGATGCGCCAGTTGCGCAGCACGTATTCGTGAATCTCGGCCTTGATCCAGTGCACGGCGAACGACACCAAACGCACCCCCTGATTCGGGTCGAAACGCTTGACGGCTTTCATCAAGCCGACGTTGCCTTCCTGGATCAGGTCGGCCTGGGGCAGGCCGTAACCGGAATAACTGCGTGCGATGTGCACCACGAAACGCAGATGCGACATGACCAAGCGCCGTGCCGCTTCGAGGTCTCCCTGTTCGTACAGGCGAAAGCCCAGATCGCGTTCTTCGTCTGAAGACAGCACAGCGATGCGGTTAACGGCCTGAATGTAACCATTCAGATCATGACCGGGAGAAAGATGACCCACGGGCTGAAGACTGTTGCTCATGCAGATGTCTCCATCGGTTGTTCGCCCTGCGTGCGTGATGGATACAGCATCAACGGCAGCACGGCGAAGGAATCTTGTGCCTGATAGCACGAATGACCCATTAGAAGGCTAACTTGAACGAAAGTTCAATACATGCCATCAGGCTTGTCAAGCCTAGCGGGGTTTGATGTCGGCAAGATGACGGCCGACGGCTAACCAAGCACCCAGCCAGCCAAGCAGTGTACTACAAAAACATAGCAAAACCGATCCCCCGAGGCCTAGTCGCGGCAGCGTGAAGTGCGCGCCATAGCTCTCGGCGAGGGCGGTGACCGGTGCCGAGAGCCAATGGCCGCCCAGGGTCAACAGCACGATCGCCAGCACGCCGCCACCCAAGCCATACCAGGCACCGCTATACAGGAAAGGGCGACGCACGAACGCATGGGTGGCTCCGATCAGCGTCACTACCTCGATCTCCTGACGGCGACTCTCTACCGCCAGGCGAATGGTATTACCCACCACCAGCAGCACGCCCAGCCCGAAAAGTCCTGCCAAGGCCAGGGTCAGACGCTGCCCCAATTCAGCCAGACGCCGCAGGCGCTCCAACCAGGCGAGATCGACGCGTGCCTCGTCGACGCCATCGACTGCCTCGAGATTGCTGGCCAGCACACGCACCGCATCGGGATCGGTGTCGGCCGGCGTCACCACCACCGCTGCGGGCAGCGGATTATCTTCCAATGAGGCCAGCGCGTCCTTGAGCCCCACGCCCTGCTGGAATTCCGCCAGACCTTCGGCGGCGGTCACCAGCCGCGCCCCTGCCACGGGCGCCTGATCGCGCAACCGCGCGGCGACATCCATCGCCGCGCTCTCATCGAGACGCGTATCGAGATAGACGGTCACGGTCGCGCTTTCGTCGAGTTCAGCATCCAGCAATCGGGCGCTATCCAACGCCAGCCACAACCCACTGGGCAGCACCAGCGCGATGGCGATTGCCAGCATGGTCAGCAGGCTGCTCAGCGGGCGCTTGGCGAGCCGCCGGGCGCTATCCAGACACATCGCGCGATGATGACGCAGCCATGCCCGCGTGCGGCTTTCCAGCCCCACCTGCGAGGCTCTGGCGCCACGTCGCGCGGGACGCTGACCCTCCGGAGACGTCGTGCGTCGCGTCATGCCGCCTCCTCGTCGCCGACCAGTCGGCCCTCGCGCAGGCGCAGGACCCGATGCCGCAGGCGCGTGATCAGTGCCAGGTCGTGACTGGCGACCATTACCGTGGTACCGATGCGATTGAAGTCCTCGAACAAGCGCATGATATCGGCTGAGAGCTGCGGGTCGAGATTGCCGGTGGGCTCATCGGCGAGCAGCAACGACGGCTTGTTGACCACCGCCCGCGCGATACCGATGCGTTGACGCTCACCGCTCGAGAGCTCGATGGGCAGCGCCGTTTCCCGGTACAGCAGACCGACCTTATCCAACGCGGCACGCACGCGCCGCGCGGACTCACGGGGCTCGACGCCCTGAATCTCCAACGGCAAAGCCACGTTGGCGAAAACGCTGCGATCGAACAACAGTTGGTGATCCTGGAAGACCACCCCGATCTGGCGGCGATAGTACGGGATCTGGCTGAGGTGAAAGCGATCGAGGTCGTGACCGGCCACCAGTACGCGACCGCGCGAGGGCTTTTCCAGGCGCATGATCAAGCGCAGCAACGAGCTCTTGCCAGCGCCCGAGTGCCCGGTGAGGAACAACATTTCGCCCCGCCCCACTCGGAAATTGATATCGGCGAGGGCCTCGGAGCGCCCGCCGTAGCGTTTGCCGACATGTTCGAAGACGATCATACCGCTACGCGTCTCCGCCGGTGTCGCGCTCGAACAGCGCGGAGACGAAATCCTCGGCGGCGAACGGCCGCAAGTCGTCAAGGGTCTCGCCCACGCCGATGAAACGAATCGGCGTACCTAGTTGCTTGGCCAGCGCGAAGATGATGCCCCCTTTGGCGGTGCCGTCGAGCTTGGTCAAGGTGATGCCGGTCACCGGTACCGCCTCGTTGAAGGTAGAGGCCTGGGAAAGTGCGTTCTGGCCCGTTCCCGCGTCCAGCACCAGCATCACCTCGTGTGGAGCCTTCTCGTCGAGCTTGGCCATGACGCGGCGCACCTTCTTGAGCTCTTCCATGAGATGGCTCTTGTTATGCAAGCGCCCGGCTGTATCGGCGATCAGCACGTCGACACCGCGTGCCTTGGCGGCGGAGAGCGCATCGTAGATGACCGAAGCGCTATCGGCGCCAGTGTGCTGTGCCACCACCGGCACTTGATTACGATCGCCCCATACCTTGAGCTGCTCCACCGCCGCCGCGCGGAAGGTATCACCCGCCGCCAGCATCACACTGCGCCCCTCGTTCTGGAAACGCTGCGTCAGCTTGCCGATGGTGGTGGTCTTGCCGACACCATTGACGCCGACCATCAGAATCACGAACGGTCCTTCGCCCTTGGGCGGCAGCGCCAGCGGCTGGGCGACCGGGTCGAGAAGATCCTGGAGCTCCTCCTGCAAGGCTGAGTAAAGCGCCTGCGGGTCCTTCAATTCCTTGCGCGAAACACGCTCGGTCAGGCGGTCGATGATCTCGGTGGTCGCCTCGATCCCCACATCCGCCATCAGCAGTTGGGTCTCGAGGTCCTCCATCAACTCATCGTCGATCTGTTTCTTGCCCAGAAACAGACCCGCCAGCCCCTCGGTGAAATTGGCGCGTGTCTTGCCGAGACCCGACTTGATGCGCGCGAACCAACTCTTCTTCTTGGGGCGCTCCTGGGGTTGCGCCACGCTGGCCGGCTCGTCGATCTGCACCGCCGTGTCGGGCTCGGGCTCGGGCTCGGGCTCGGGCTCGGGCTCGGCAATCGTCGCCGGCTCGGCTGCCGCCTGAGAAGACGCGGACGGCGTCTCGTCATCGGGGGCGACGTCCTCGGCGAGTGCCTCGGCATTGGGATCGAGCGGCCGAGCATCGCCCATGGCGCCGTCGCGGGGCGTCAACCCGGGGTCGTCCAGGGCTTCGCGCGCGGCCTCGATTTCGTACGGCTCGGGGTCGATCTCGGCCGCTTCGGCCGAATCGGGGTCGACCGTGCCAACGGCGCGTCGCGCCTCGTCGTCGGGCGACTCCTCGTGGCCAATATCGCCCTCTTCATTGTCGAGCGCCGCTGTATCCTCTTGCGACTCGTCGACGTCCTCGGCGGGAGACTCTTGCTTCTTCTTGCGCTTTAAAAAACCGAACATGGGCGTGATCTACGTCTACGCGGACGACGTGCGCCACGCTCCCCGCGACACGAGGGGATGACGCCCGGCGTCCTGAAGTGTCTGAATCGCCACATCCTATCACTGTGCGACGGGTGGCGGTACAATCCACCGATCATGAATCGACGTCGTTCTTCCTCCGCCAAGCGTCCCGCCCGCGGCACGCAGCGCGCCTCGCCGTCACGCGCGAGCGGGCGTTTGCGCCTCATCGGCGGCGACTACCGTCGCCGCCAGCTGCCCGTGCTCGAGCGGCCCGGCCTACGCCCCACACCGGACCGCATCCGCGAGACGCTGTTCAACTGGTTGGCCTTCGAGCTCGTCGGCGCACGCGTGCTGGACCTGTACGCCGGCACCGGCGCGCTAGGGCTGGAGGCACTCTCGCGCGGCGCCGCTCAGGCCTGTTTCGTGGAGACCGACAGCGATGTCGCCGCCAGCCTGAGCGCCAATATCGACACGCTGGGCGCCAACGGCCATGTGCGTCGCCAAACCGCCATGGCATTTCTCGCCGGCCCCGTCACACCCTTCGATATCGTGTTCCTTGATCCCCCCTTTCGCCAGGGCCACGCCGTCGACGCCTGTCACGCGCTGGAGGAACACGGTTGGCTAAGTGAGGAGGCGTGGATCTATCTGGAAATAGAGCACGAATGCGAGCCTCGAGTGCCCACTAACTGGCACCTGCATCGCGAGGTGCGTGCCGGCGATGGCATCGGACATTTGTATCGTCGTTGCCATACTGAGTAACGCTCTGTCGGCGCCTGGCGACGCTTGTCGCGCGCGCGTCGCGCGCGTAGGCTGGCCGCCAACGGCGTAGGCGTTTAGCTCGCGCCCAACCGCATCGCCCCATTCACCATGTAGGAGAAGTCCATGAGCCTCGAACTCTTCAACCAGCTCGAACAGAAAGTGCAGAACGCTGTCGAGACCATCGAGATGCTGAAAATGGAGGCGGAAGAGCTGCGCGAAGAGAACACGCGCCTCAAGCAGGAGCGTGATGAGTGGGAGCGCCGCCTCAATGGGCTGCTGGGCAAGTTCCAGGACATCGAAGACGACGCCAGCGACAACTCGCAAAACCAGTAACTCAGAACCAATATCCCAAGGCAGGAAGCGCCGTCAGTCGACCGCTCGCGCCGCAAGCGGCCTCGACATCAGAACCGCCGCTTCGCGCTCGCCTCCCCTCGTCTCGGCGGGGGGATAGTAACCGCGCCGACGCCCATCCTCGCCGAAACCGTATTGACGGTACAGCGACAGGGCCGGCGCGTTGCTTTCGCGCACTTCCAGCAGTAAGCGCTCGGCACCGCCTTGCCGGGCACGCGTGACGAGATGCGCGAGCAACATGCCCGCTACGCCCTGACGACGCGCGTGCGGCGCCACGGTAATCGCTTGCAGCTCGGCCTCGAAGGGCAACCAGGCGAGTACCGCATGCCCCAGTAGTGTCGCGTCCCGCCATGCGCCCCAGGCTTCCAGGGTATCGTCGACGAGTGCCCGCGCGAGGGTTGCTCGTCTCCAGGGATGTACCTGCCCCGCTTCCTCGAGCGCCTCCACGGCATCCAGATGCGCCACAGCGAGACGTTCAAGACGCATCGTCATGGCCGGCCCAGGCATCGCGCCACACCGCGAGCTGCGGCCACAAGGCGCGCTTGGCGACGGCGGATGACTTGAGTGTCGCCAGCGACGGCAGCGTCCAGCAAGGCAAGCTTAAAGTCTCGCTGCGCGCGTCCTCGAGGGCCAGCACCGCGTTCAGGGTCGTGTCCTGGCCGAACACCAATAGTCGCTCGGGACGCCAGCCGCGCCGCGCCTGGCCAGCGAGATAGGCACGCAGGCCGTCGCGCGCCTCGTCCAGGGGCGCCGTCACCGGTGCGTTATCGACGAGGGGCCATCGAAAGTTGCGAAATTCGAGTGCCGCATCCATATGGATGCCTGCTGCGCGCAGCAGGTTGCCAAGCAGCTCACGCGCCGTACCGTCAGGCGCATTCACCTCGGGCATCAGCAGCAACCAGCGCCCCTCCAAGGCCGCGACTTGCAGATCATAGCGCAGTGCCGCGTGAGTCTCGGTCTCGCCGACGTCAGCGGCCAACGGCGCCGTCTCAGTGGTGTTCTCGAACGCCGAGGGAGCCGGCTCGGGCGGCGTCTCACCCAGCAGCAATGCCCGTGCAGACGCACTCGAGGCCGACTTAGCGGTGTTGCGCGGCTCCGGCGAGGCCTCCGCCGAAGGCCCCGTGGCCGGCACCGCCGCGGCATCGTCGAGCAGCGCTTGCAAGCGCGCACCATGACTCGCCGGTGCTTCGGGAAGCGGCGTGTCCCATTCGCACGCGGGCGTAGACAGCGCATTGGGCAGCCGATAACGGCTGGCCCAGGCACCAAGCCCCATGGCCTCGAGATACTGCAACCGCTGGACGTCACCTACCATGTCAGTGCGCGCCGCCGCCTCGACAATGGGGGGAGTCCGGACGCGCCGCGGCACGCTGACTCCATTCCTCAGGTGTATAGAGGTGCAAAGCCAAGGCGTGCACCGGGCCGGACAGCTCGTCGGCGAGCAACGCGTAGACCTGCTGATGGCGCTTGACCGGCATCAGACCCGCGAAGCGCTCGGCGACCAACGTCACCTTGAAGTGCGTTTCGGAGTCCGGCGGCACATTATGCATGTAGCTTTCGTTCTCGACCGCCGCATGTGCGGGGTCGAGTGACTGCAGCTTCTCTTCGATACGTGCCTGAATACTCATGACACCTTTCTCCTCTGTCGGATACGCGTCATTGTAACGTTTCCCGCGATGGGGAATAAGCATCGCTCACGCCTCGGCACGCGCCAGCGGAATCCGCCAAACGCTGAGTGCCAGCGCCACCACCACACTGGCGCAGCCCAACCATAGCGCATACGTCAGCGACCCCCAGGAAAGCGCCAGCATCAACCCCACGGAGGCGGTCCCCAAGGCCTGGCCAAAGGTTCGTACAGAGGCCAGTACGCCCGAGGCATTGGCGCTGTAGGTCAACGCCACACTGCCGATCATCTCGCGATTGTTGGGCGCCTGGAACAGCCCATAACCGACCCCGCACAAGACTGCCCGCCAAGCGATCGACACGGCGCCGGACTCAGCCGTCAAGGTCACCAGGCTCAACATCCCGAGCAGGAAGATCGCCAGGCCGAGCGACGAGATCAGCGTCGGATTGAAACGGTCGGCGAGCCGCCCAGAGAGCGGCCCCGCCAGCATCAGCGCCAGCGGCCAGGGGGTGAACAGCAGCGCGGCCTCGAGCGGCGTCGCGCCCATCACCGTCTGAAACATGAACGGCAGCCCCACGAAAGTGATTCCCTGGGCGACGAAGGCCATCAGAGAGATCATCGCAGCGATGCTGAAACGCGTGGCGCGAAACATCGGCAACGGCACCAACGGTGCATTCGCGCTGCGTTGGCGCCACACGAACAGCACCAGGCACAGCACGCTGAGCAACAACGGCAGCCAAGCACTCATGCCGCGCGCGCCGTGACCAACATGATCGAGAGAAAACACGAAGCCACTGAGCATCGAGGCCGACAACAAGGCTCCCAGCCAATCGAACCCTCGCGCCTCGATCGTCTCGCTGGGCAGCGCACGAACCCCCAAGATCAAGGCCAACAGGCCCAGTGGCAGATTGATGGCGAACAACCACGGCCAACTCGCAAAATGCAGGATGATGCCACCCAGCGACGGCCCGAAGGCGATCCCGAAGGCCACTACCAGCGCACCCATGCCGATTGCCGAGCCCAGCAGCCGCGAAGGGAAGATCAAACGGTACATGGAAGGGCCAATGCTCAACATCGCCGCGGCGCCGATGCCTTGCAGCATACGCGAGGCCACCAACCATTCGAAACTGCGCGACAGCGCACAGCACAGCGAGGCCAGCACGAACAGCGCCAGGCCCCCCAAATACAGACGCCGCCGCCCAATGAGCCGACTCAGGGCGGCGAACCCCAACAACAGAGCCGCGCATACCAGCTGGTAGACATTGGTGACCCACACCACGCGCGATTCACTCACCGAAAGCTCATTGGCAAGCGTAGGTAGCGCAATATTGACGATGCCGTTATCGAGCACCGACATCAGCGTCCCCAACACCATCACCAGCATCGCCAGGCGGCGCTGCGGGCCGGGCAAGCCTTCGTCGCCAGGGCGTGTCACGAACAGACGCTTCATCAGCACGTTGCCACACTCCCCTCGCGTAGCGACGTGCTTCGCGCGGCGACGCGCCGGCGGCTCAAGCGCCCTGCGTACCGACCTTCGATACCACTCACCGAATGGATCAATCCTCGTCGGTTTCGAGCAGCAATTCGTCGTCGATCTCGTAAATCTCGAGCGGCACTTCATCATCGAGATCCAGCGCCAGATAGCTGTGCTCGACGATAAGGAATTGCTCGAAAAGCGCCCAGCCGAGCGGCTCCGGCCACTGACGTGCGTCTTCTTCCCAAGCGCTCAGCTCGTTCTCGAGCAGATCGAGATGACGCTCGCGGACGTAGGCGGCCAGTGCCTCGGGCGTGTCCATTTCGGGAATGAGATAGACGGTGCTTTCCCGCTCGACATCGTCGAGGGTCAGATCGTCTTCACCGACGGTGGGCTCCAGCGAGTTGATCCAGTCAACAAACGCCTGGGTCGGCTTGACGCTCAGCGCGGAACGATTGAGCAGCTTCATCGGTGTTACCTCTTTTTGGGAACCGCCCGGAGTCGGCGGAATTCGAACCGCAGCCATTATGGGCGCTCGATGCGCCCCTTACCAACAACTCTTCCCAGCGTCGCCGCGGGCCGGGAGCGATAAGTCGTAAGCTTTAAGCTGTAAGAAAAAGCCAGGGTCAACACCGATGACTTTGAGCGACGAGACGATGGCATCCTGTTTTTTGTAGCTCGTCGCGATAGATTTCGCTTCTAACTTACAGCTCTGGGCGCAGCTCAGCCTTATTCTGGCCGCATCGCCGGAAACAGCAGCACATCTCGAATCGACGGGCTATCGGTGAGCAGCATCACCAGGCGGTCGATACCGATGCCCTCGCCCGCCGTCGGCGGTAGGCCATACTCCAGTGCGCGAACGTAATCGGCATCATAGTACATCGCCTCCAGATCGCCGGCGTCCTTCTCAGCCGCCTGCTCGGCGAAGCGCTCGGCCTGATCCTCGGCATCGTTGAGCTCGGAGAAACCATTGGCGATCTCGCGGCCGCCGACGAAGAACTCGAAACGGTCGGTGACATGAGGATTGGTATCGTTACGCCGCGCCAGCGGACTGACCTCGGCCGGATATTCGGTGATGAACGTCGGCTGTTCGAGCTTTTCCTCGGCGACGTGCTCGAATATTTCAGTCTGCAGCTTACCCAGCCCCCAGTTCGGCTTGACCGGAATCCTCAAGCGCTCGCAGGTCGCCTGAGCCCCCTCGAAGGTATCGATGTCACTTTCGCCGATACCGTCGCCGTATTCCAGGATCGACTGACGCAGAGTGAGGCGCTGGAAGGATTCGCCAAGGTCGTAGCGTGCCCCCTGATAGTCGATCGTCGTCGTGCCCAGCACATCGCTGGCAACCTCACGGATCATCGCTTCGGTCAGGTCGAGCAGGTCACGGTAATCGGCATAGGCCCAGTAGAACTCGAGCATGGTGAACTCGGGGTTGTGACGCGTCGACAGTCCCTCGTTACGGAAATTGCGATTGATCTCGAACACCCGCTCGAAGCCACCGACCACTAGCCGCTTGAGATATAGCTCCGGCGCGACGCGCAGGTACATGTCGATATCCAGCGCATTGTGATGCGTGACGAATGGCCGCGCCGTGGCACCACCGGGAATCTGCTGCAGCATCGGCGTTTCGACTTCCATGAAGCCGCGCTCGACCAAGAAGCGCCGAATGCCGGCGATCACTCGTGAACGCACTTCGAAGACGCGCCGCGACTCCGGGTTCATGATCAAATCGACGTAGCGCTGGCGATAGCGCGCCTCGGTGTCGGTCAGGCCATGGAACTTGTCGGGCAGGGGCCGCAGGCTCTTGGTCAGCAAGCGCGCCTCACCCATCATCACGTACAGATCGCCCTTGCCGGATTTATGCACCGGCCCGCGCGCCGCGACGATATCGCCGATGTCCCAGCTCTTGACGTCTTCCAGCACCTCGGCGGGCAGACCTTTCTTGTCGACATACAGTTGAATCTGGTCGGAAACGTCCTGAATGACGATGAAGGGCCCACGCTGGCGCATGATGCGCCCGGCGACCGAGGCCTGACGGTCGAGCGTTTCCAACTCGGCCTTGTCCTTGTCGCCCAGCTCAGCCTGCAATTCGGCAGCGAGACTATCGCGACGAAAATCATTAGGGAAGGCGCTGCCGCCCTCTTCTGCGGCTTGGGCACGGCGTGCCGCCAACTTGGCACGGCGTTCCGCAATCAGATGATTCTCGTCGTGTTGAGAGGAGTCTTGGTTGGCCATGTCGTTACCTATGAAGAATTGGCTACGGGGTGCGAACGACGGGCCACGGGCGCCATCGCTCGCCACCCGTGGCTAGAAGCGCGAGGCTATAGCCCTTGTTTCAGGCTCGCCTCGATGAACTGGTCCAGATCGCCGTCGAGCACTTTCTCGCAGTTGCTGGACTGCACGCCGGTGCGCAAGTCCTTGATGCGCTGGTCGTCGAGCACGTAGGAACGGATCTGACTGCCCCAGCCGATATCCGACTTGTTGTCCTCGGCTTCCTGCTTGGCGGCGTTGCGCTTATCCATTTCCAGCTCCCACAACTTCGCCCTGAGCTGCTTCATGGCGAAGTCGCGGTTGGCATGCTGACTGCGCTGGCCCTGGCATGCCACCACGATCCCGGTGGGTTCGTGGGTGATACGCACCGCCGAGTCGGTGGTGTTGACGTGCTGGCCGCCCGCACCACTGGAACGATATGTGTCGACACGAAGATCGGAGGGATTGACCTCGATTTCGAAGTTGTCGTCGATTTCCGGCGATAGAAACACCGAGGCGAACGAGGTATGCCGGCGCCCACCGGAGTCGAACGGGCTCTTGCGTACCAGGCGATGCACGCCGGTCTCGGTGCGCAGCCAGCCGAAGGCGTAATCGCCTTGAATATGCAAAGTCGCCGACTTGATGCCCGCCACATCGCCACTGGACAACTCGATGATATCGGTCTTGAAGCCGTGGTGTTCGCACCAACGCAAATACATGCGCAGCAATATGTTGGCCCAGTCCTGCGCCTCGGTGCCACCGGACCCGGCCTGGATATCGAGATAGGCGTTGTTGGCGTCCATCTCACCGGAAAACATACGCCGGAACTCGAGCTTGGTGAGCTGTGTCTCGAGCTTTTCGAGTTCGCTTCTCACTTCGTCAACGGTGGCGTCATCCTCCTCCATCACCGCCAGCTCGAGCAGTTCCTGATGATCCGTCAGGCCACGCTCCAGCACGTCGAAGGTCTCAACGACGGCTTCCAGAGTGGCGCGCTCCTTGCCCAGCTTCTGCGCGTAGTCCGGATCGCTCCACACATCCGGGTTTTCCAGCTCGCGGGTGACTTCCTCTAGCCGTTCTTTCTTTGCGGCATAGTCAAAGATACCCCCTCAGGACGTCTGTCCGTTCGGACAGGTCCTTGATGAGGTGGTTGATCGGGTTGATCTCTTGCATGGGAATCCTTTGCAGGTGCGCTGATTCGCACCGCAGCGGCGTGCTTGCCGGCACACGGTGAAGAAAAGAGACACATTGTAGCCAATGCACCCGCGAGCGGCTATCCCATGCCGCGCTAGGCGGCATTCGTGAGCGCTCTATTGAATTTATGAAAAAGCATATACGAAATTTGCAATGGACACGTTTCACCCAACAGGGAGAAGGTAATCCAACAGTTGTGGTGCCTTTCAGGCATCCGACACAACAACAAGCGGGACCAACAACATGCTTCGACAATCGCATACCTTACTCGGCGCCATGGCGCTGTCTTCTCTGTCATTGACATCCCTGGCCCTGGCGACACCAGCCCAGGCAGAGACCCTCAACATCGGCGTCATGGGCGAGCTCGCCTCCTTCGACACCTCACAGGTCTCCGGCGGAGTGTGGGAGTCGCAGATCCTCATGGACGTCTACGAGGGGCTGCTCAAGGAGAATCCCAAGGGCGAGGTCATGCCCGGCATGGCCACCGACTGGGAAATTTCCGAGGACGGCAAGACCTATACCTTCCACCTGCGCGAGGGCGCCACCTGGTCGGACGGCGAACCGGTCACCGCCGAAGACTTCGTGTTCGGCTGGCAACATCTCCTCGATCCGGCCAGCGCCTCGAAATACGCCTATCTGCTCTACCCGATCAAGAACGCCGAAGCGGTCAACGCCGGCGACAAACCGCTCGACGCACTGGGTGCCGAATCGCTGGACGGCGGCAAGACCCTCAAGGTCACCCTCGAGTCGCCGACACCCTATTTCCTGCAATTGCTGACCCATTACACTGCCTACCCGGTGCCCAAGCATGCCGTCGAGACGTATGGCGACGACTGGATCAAGATGGACAACATCGTCACCAACGGCGCCTTCAAGCCGGTCGAGTGGATTTCGCAATCGCGTATCAGCGTCGAGAAGAATCCCGAGTATTACGACGCCGACGAGGTCTCGCTGGACGGCGTCAACTACTTCAATACCGAGGACCGCAACGCCGCCATCTCGCGCTTTCGCGCTGGTGGGCTGGATATCATCCGCGATTATCCCTCGAGCCGTTATCAGTGGCTCAAGAAGAACCTGCCACAGGCCACCCATCTCAGTCCGATGCTGGGCTCCTACTACTACGTGCTCAACGCCCGCGACGGCCGGCCGACCGCCGACAAACGCGTGCGTGAAGCGCTCAATCTGGTGGTGCGCCGCAAGGTGCTTTCCGAGCAGATCATGGCCGGCAGCTTCAAGGAGGCCTACTCCCTGGTCCCGCCGGGCACCAACCACTATGACGTCCAGCATATGGATAGCGTCGAAGGCGATTATGCCGAACGTCTGGCCAAGGCCAAGCAACTGATCGAGAAAGCCGGTTACGGCCCCGATCATCCACTGCACCTGCAATTGCGCTATAACACGTCCGACGAGCACAAGAAGATCGCCATCGCCTTGGCGGCGATGTGGAAACCACTCGGTGTCGAGATCGAGATGACCAATGCCGAAGCCACCGTTCACTATCAGACCATTCAGGCTGGCGACTTCGACGTCGCTCGCGCCGGCTGGATCGCCGATTACAACGACGCTGAGAACTTCCTGACCCTGCTGCGCAGCGGTGTCGGCAACAACTATGGCGCCTACTCCAATCCCAAGTACGACAAGCTGCTCGACCAGGCCGCCAAGACACTGGATCTCGACAAGCGTGAGGCGCTCCTCGAGAAGGCCGAGAACGTCGCCCTCGACGACTACGCCTTGGTGCCATTGCTCTACTACGTGACGCGCAACCTGGTCGATCCCGAGATCAGCGGTTGGCAGGACAACGCCGAGGATGACCATCCTTCACGTTGGGTGAAGTTCTCTGAGTGAGGGCACCTTTTCACAACCTCTAAGTGAAAGGTGGACGCCGATAGCGAGCCGACGCGAGGGTCATTCGTCATGGACGACGAATGTAGCGCCCAAGGATGGGTTCACAGCGCCCTCGCGCAGGCTTGCTAGCGGACCAGTCCATACCGGTGATGCCGCCCCGTCTGCAGACAATGTACGGAATGCCCCATGCTGACCTATACGCTGAAACGCCTGCTCATGGCGATTCCCACTCTGCTGATCGTGATCACGATCTCGTTTTTCCTGATGCGCGTCGCGCCGGGTGGACCATTCGACGGCGAACGCCAATTGCCGCCGGAAATCGAGGCCAACCTCAAGGCGGCGTATCACCTCGATGAGCCGTTGCCGATGCAGTACCTGCGCTACATGGGCAACCTGCTGCAGGGCGACTTCGGGCCGTCATTCAAGTACAAGGACTTCTCGGTCACCGAGCTGATCGCCCAAGGCTTCCCGGTGAGTCTCGAGATCGGCGGCCTGGCAATGCTTCTCGCGCTGTTGACCGGACTCCCGCTGGGGATCATCGCGGCCTTGCGACGCAACACAATGATCGATTACACGGTCATGGGTACGGCGCTGGCCGGCATCGCAGTGCCCAACTTCGTCATCGCGCCGATCCTGGCGCTGGTATTCGGCGTGCTGCTCGCCTGGCTCCCGGCCGGCGGCTGGAACGGCGGTGCGTGGCCCAACCTGATGCTGCCGGTGATCGCGTTGTCGATCCAGCAGATCGCCTATATAGCACGCATGATGCGCGCCAGCATGATCGAAGTGCTGGGTAGCCATTACATTCGCACGGCGCGCGCCAAGGGGCTTTCCGAGCGTCAGGTCATCTGGCGCCACGCCATTCGTCCGGCGCTGCTCCCCGTGACGTCCTACCTGGGGCCGGCAATCGCCGGGATCATCACCGGCTCGGTGGTGATCGAGCAGATTTTCGGCATTCCCGGCATCGGACGTTACTTCGTTCAGGCCGCGCTCAACCGCGACTACACCCTGGTGATGGGCACGGTGGTGTTCTACGGCGCACTGATCGTACTGATGAACCTGCTCGTCGACCTGATCTACTCCGCGCTCGACCCGCAAATCCGCTATGACGACTGACCGGCCAGGGATCCAGCACCATGACCATTGATACCACACCCTATAGCGGCCACAACATGCCGCCCGGCGGCCCCAATCCGCCCGCCGAGCCCGATCCCGTGGCGGGCAAAAGCCTCGGGCAAGATGCCTGGCGGCGGCTCAAGCAGAACAAGGCGGCGATGGTCAGTCTCATGCTGCTGATCGCGATCGCCGCAGCCTGCCTGATCGGTCCCTATCTGCTGCCCTGGGGACTCGCCGAAGTCGACTGGAACGCCTTCAGTGTCGCCCCCACCCTGGAGAACGGCCACTTCCTGGGCACCGACGCCAACGGTCGCGACCTGCTTACCCGCACCCTCTACGGCGGTCGCGTGTCGCTGTCGGTGGCGCTGGTGGCGAGCTTCGTCAGCCTGGTGATCGGGGTGCTCTACGGGGCCATTTCCGGCTACGTCGGCGGACGCCTGGACAGCCTCATGATGCGCTTCGTCGACATCATGTACTCGCTGCCGTTCATGTTCCTGGTAATCCTTTTGATGGTGGTGTTCGGGCGCAATATCTTCCTGATCTACGCCGCCATCGGCGCGGTCGAGTGGCTCGACATGGCGCGCATCGTGCGCGGCCAGACGCTGGCGCTCAAGCAGCGCGAGTTCATCGAGGCCGCCCATGCGCTGGGCGTGCGCGATCGCAAGATCGTCACCCGCCACCTGATTCCCAACGCCATCGGCCCGGTGATCGTCTACGTCACACTCACCGTGCCCAAGGTCATCCTGCTCGAGAGCTTCCTGTCGTTCCTCGGCCTCGGTGTGCAGGAGCCGCTGACCAGCTGGGGCGTGCTGATTTCCGAAGGTACCGACATGATGCAGAGCACACCGTGGTTGCTGCTGGTGCCGTCGGTATTCCTGGCGCTGACGCTATTCTGTCTCAACTTCCTGGGCGACGGACTGCGCGATGCCCTGGATCCCAAGACCCGTTAGGGAAACACCATGTCCGACACGTTACTCGAAATCGACAACCTGACGGTCGACTTCCAACTGCCCACCGGCACGGTCTCGGCGGTCAAGGGCGTGAGTTTTTCCATCCAGCCCGGCGAGACGCTGGCGCTGGTCGGCGAATCGGGCTCCGGCAAGTCGGTGTCATCGACCGCCGCCATGCGCCTGCTACCCGATCTGGCGAAGACCCGCGGCGCCATCCGCTTCAAGGGCGAGGACCTGTTGAGCGTCACGCCCAAGCGCATGCGCCGTATCCGTGGCAACGCCATCTCGATGATCTTCCAGGAGCCGATGACCTCGCTCAATCCCTTGCAGCGCATCGGCCGACAGATCGCCGAGGTGCTGGAAAAGCACCTCGGCCTCAATAGACGTCAAGCGCGCCCCAAGGTCATCGAACTGCTCGAGCAGGTAGGCATTCCCGACCCTTCGCGGCGCATCGACAGCTATCCCTACGAGCTCTCCGGCGGCCAGCGCCAGCGGGTCATGATCGCCATGGCGCTGGCCTGCGAACCCGAGCTGTTGATCGCCGACGAGCCAACCACCGCGCTCGACGTCACCGTTCAGGCGCAGATCCTCGCGCTGCTCAAGGACCTGCAGGCGCGCTACGGCATGGCGATCCTGTTCATCACCCACGATCTGGGGATAGTGCGCCACTTCGCCGACCGGGTATGCGTGATGCGCCACGGCGAACTCGTCGAATCCGGCACCACCGCCACGGTATTCGCCAATCCACAGCACGACTACACACGCATGCTGATCGATGCCGACCCGCGTGGTCGCAAGACGCCGGTCGACGAGACCATGCCGATGCTGCTCGAGGCGAAAGACGTGCGTGTGCGTTTCGCGCTCAAGAAGCGCTTGTTCCGCAATAGCGAATACTTCGAGGCGGTGCGCGGCATCGACCTGACCATCCGCCGCGGCCAGACCGTGGGCATCGTCGGCGAGTCCGGCTCGGGCAAGTCGACGCTGGGCCGGGCGTTGCTGCGACTGCTCAAGAGCCGCGGCGAGATCCGCTTCGACGGCAGCGATATCGCCAACCTCGATACCGCCAGCATGCGACCGCTGCGCTCGCGCATGCAGGTAGTCTTCCAGGATCCCTTCGGCTCGCTGTCGCCGCGCATGACCGTCGGCGAAGTGATCAGCGAGGGGCTGCGCGTGCATCACCCGGAACTTAACCGCCGCCAACGCGAGACACGAGTGATCGAGGCACTCAAGGAAGTGGCGCTGGACCCGGCGATGCGCAACCGCTACCCGCACGAATTTTCCGGCGGCCAGCGCCAGCGTATCGCCATCGCCCGGGCGCTGGTGCTCAAGCCGGAATTCCTGCTGCTCGACGAGCCCACCTCGGCGCTCGATCGTTCCGTGCAGGTGACGGTGATCGACCTGCTGCGCGACCTGCAACGCAAGCACGACCTGACCTACCTGTTCATCAGCCACGACCTTTCGGTGGTGCGCGCGCTGGCCGACACCGTGCTGGTGATGAAGGAGGGCCAGGTCGTCGAACAAGGCACTACCGAGGAGATCTTCGCCAACCCGCGCGAGCGCTACACCCAGGAACTGATGAGGGCCGCCTTCGTCGACGCCGCCTGATTCCGGCGTTTCGTCCCTTTACACCTCGCAATGGGCGCCTTGGACTTACTTACTGCAGGGAGACGAATCGAACGCGCCTTAACATAGGCTAAATACACACGAAGAATTGAGGCGTAGCTTCGGTGAGGTGGTCAGGAAGACTACCGATAGGCGACGAAGTGTTGTCGATGCTGTCCTACCCGGCTACTTTTATGTGTGGACAGTAGCGATATCATTTCAAAGCAGACTAATGGAGGAGTTTGCAATGAAAGAGACTCAAGATCTATTCCCGACGCGCCTGGAACGCAAGCTGGGGATGTTCGAGCGCATCGACCCGGTGGTGCATAGCGAGGGCAAGCAACGCAAGGGGCCGCTCAGCGAAGCCGAGCTCGACGAGTTCGAACGCAAGGGCTTTCTTTCCTTCGAAGGATTCTTCGATGAAGACGAGATGGCCGCGTTCCTGGATGAGTTGGCCGACTACGAGAACGACGATGACCTCAAGCTCTCGGAAGGCACCATCCTCGAGCCCAGCAAACAGGAAATTCGTTCGATCTTCGGTATCCACGAGGTATCCGAGCGCTTCAGCCGCCTGACGCGCGACCCGCGCCTGTTGGCGATGGTACAGCAGATCCTCGGTGGCGATGCTTATATCCATCAGTCGCGGATCAACTACAAGCCCGGCTTCAAAGGCAAAGGTTTCGACTGGCATTCCGATTTCGAGACCTGGCACAGCGAAGATGGCATGCCCCGCATGCGCTCAGTGAGCTGTTCGATCATTCTCACCGAAAACGGTGAATTCAACGGCCCTCTGATGCTGGTGCCCGGCTCGCACAATTACTTCGTTCCTTGCGTGGGCCGCACGCCGGAGAACAACTATAAAGAGTCGCTAAAGAGTCAAGAAATCGGCGTGCCGGACGATGCCAGTCTGCGCGAACTGATGCTCAAGGGCGATATCGAGGCACCCAAGGGGCCTGTTGGCTCGTTGGTGATGTTCGAGTGCAATACCCTACATGGCTCGAACATCAACATGTCGTGCTGGCCGCGCAGCAACCTATTCTTCGTCTACAACAGTGTCGAGAACACGCTGCACGACCCGTACTGCGGCAACCGTCCGCGACCCGAGTTTCTGGCCAACCGCAAGGACTGGAGCCCCCTGAAGCCTCTCAAGTGAGGGGTTCAAAGAAGGCCGAGTGCCACCTTCGTCACTGACATTGCTTGGGCTGGCCTTCACCCCGGAACGACGAATCCCGGCAAATGCCGGGATTCGTCGTTATATAACGCATTTGAGCGCTTTCATTCTCGACTCAGAAGCGATAATCCATCGACAGCGCGAAGACATCGGCCTCGACTTCATAGGTGCCGGAAAGGTTGCCACGGCTGGCATTCTCGTTGGTCGGCGTTGCGTTCTGGTCCATATCGCCATCGTCACCGAATACGTGCATATAGCCCACTGTCACGCCAAGATCCGGCGTCGGCATCCAGGTCGCCCCGAGCGTCGCCCAACGACGATCGGTATCCGGTACACGCGGTGTACGGTGCTCGCTGTCCGGCACCGGCGATTCATCGACCCCCAGCCCCGTTCTCAGCATCCACTGCGAGTTGAGCCGATAGTTGGCCCCGACCGAGAAGGCCCAAGTATCGTCCCAGTTTTCGGTCGTGGTGCTCAGTTCGCTGCCACCAGACTCGACAGTGAGCTCCTTGAAACTGCTCCACTCGGTCCATTCTGCATTGGCCATCAAGGCGAGCCGATCGGTCAGTTGATGATAGATCCCCAGGTTGAGGTTGGCCGGCGTGGTGATATCCGCCTTGCCTCCGGCATCTTGTAGCTGACCCGATGCCTGCGCACCTGCCAGGACCTGCTGACCGACCGGTCCGTTGGCGCTGTAATCGACCTCGCCCTCCAGCGTCAACTCGACTTCCGAGCGGTAGCTAATCCCCAGGCGGGTCCGCTCGGTGGCTTGGAACAATGCCCCCAGCGTGTAGCCGTAGCCCCAGTCATCGCCGGTCACCTCGGCCATACCGTCATAAGCCCCCGCTGCACCGACCTGACTCCCCAGATCGATGGCATTGGACAGCGTGGCATCGGCATACTGGGCACGCAGCCCCACAGCCAGATCGAGGCGATCGGTGGCGCGGAAGTTCAACGTCGGCTGGATATCGATGGTCTTGAGCTCGGTTTCGACGGCGTGATAGCGGCCGATCCACTCCTTGTCATACTTCGTCGAGAGACCATACGGCGCGGAGATCGCAAACCCAAAATCAAAGCGTTCACTCAGGCGCGTCTTGAAGGCGAAGCTGGGCACCCAGGCCTCCTCGCCCCCCTCGTTGTCGCCACTTCCAGAATAGTTTGCCCCACTGACGGAACTCGCTGACGCATCGGTCAATTCGAAGCCAGCATCAATATAGGAAATACCGCCAGCCACCTGGGTGCCCTCGACATTACCGATGGCTGCCGGGTTATAGGTCATATAGCTGACATCCTCGGCACCGGCCGCCGCACCTGCCATGGCGTTACCCAGCGCCTTGGCACTCTGTTCACGAACCTGGAATCCTGAGGCTGCGGCCTGGCCGGACGCCATTACGGCGGAGGCCAGGGTCACGGCAAGCGTGAGCTTGTTGATGTTGTTATGCATGAAAAACGTCCTCTTCTGCGGAGACGTGGAGGCGAAAATTGTCTTAGGTTTTTTACCCTTGCCCGAATAATGGCGTGCCTCTTCGTTTTGGCCGATGGGCGTTTTCAAGTCAAGAGCAAACGTTCGTTTTAATCTCAGGAACGCTCATTCTTTAGTCTTATAAGCAGTCCCTCATCTGATCTCTGTCAGGACATGCGAGATACTTCTTCAAGCATTTCAGCTTTTTATCGTAGGGCAGTAAAAATAGGCTAGGATCGCCTTGACCTTTGTGTAACCCAAAGGTTCTAGACTTTTCTTATCATTCAGGAGGGTGCCATGAAAGTCAGCGATCTGGCCCGAGCCGCCGACGTCACCGGCGAAACGGTGCGCCATTACACACGCGAGGCGCTACTGCATCCGCAACGCGATCCCGACAACGGCTATCAACTCTACGATGCCGACGACCTCAATCGCCTGCGTTTCATCCAGCGCGCTCGCACGCTGGGGTTCAGTCTGCGTGAGGTGCGCGAGATTCTCGAGCACGCCGACCATGGCGACTCTCCGTGCCCCATGGTGCGCGACCTGCTGGCCGAACGCTTGCCGGAAATTCAATCGCGCATTCGTGAGTTGCAGGCCCTGGCGACACGCATGGAACGCGCCTTGGCCGCCTGGAGAGACATGCCGGATGGCACACCCGACGGCCATAGCTTGTGCCGGCTGATCGAGAGCCTGCCCATGGAAAGTGACGACGGTTTCTCACGCCAGGCGCCATGAGCGCCCCAAACGGAGAACGCAAGATGAGCACAACGGCTCCCCATTCTTTCACCGTCCCCGGCATGAGCTGCCAGGGGTGCGTCAAACGCATGCGCGAGGCGATCCAAGCCGAGGATGGTCAAGCCGAGGTCACCGGCGAGCCCGGGGAAAAGCGCCTCGATGTCGAATCCTCTCTGGACGCGGAGCGCCTGAGCGCGTTGCTCGAGCAAGCCGGCTACCCACCGGAAACGATGACCAGTGCCGTTGACGACAGTGCATCAGCGACGGCCTCGAGCGGTGATCGGCAAGACACGAAAACAACGCCCGGCGGGGCGCCGGTACGTCTGTCGTTGTCCGGCATGACCTGCGCCGGCTGCGTCAACACCATTACCCAGGCCTTGAACGCTACGCCCGGCGTGCGCTCGGCCAGCGTCAACTTCGGCTCGCATACCGCCGAGGTCTTCGGCAATGCGAGTCCCCAGCAACTGGTCGATGCCGTCGAAGCGGTCGGCTACGGTGCCGAGCCCATCGAGGATCTTGGCCAGGCCGCACGCACTCGTGAACACAACGAGGCGCACGAGTACCGCCAACGGCTCCGCGACACCGCGTTGGGGCTCATTCCCGGGGTGCTGCTGATGGGCAGTATGCTGTTTCATCATCCACAGTTGAGCGGTATGGAGCGCTGGGTCTGGCTGCTGATCGGTGTGGTCACACTAGGCATCATGGCCACGGCAGGCCGGCGCTTCTTCATCAATGCCTGGAAAACCTTCCGTCATCACCAGGCCAACATGGATACCCTGATCGCCGTCGGCACCGGCACCGCCTGGCTCTATTCGATGACGGTGGTACTGATCCCCGAGGCGATTCCAGTCGCCGCGCGCGGGCTCTATTTCGAAGCTTCGGTAATGATCATCGGCCTGATCAGCCTCGGCAATGCCATGGAACTGCGCGCCCGGGGACGCACGTCCCGGGCGCTCAATCGCCTGCTCGACCTGCAGGCACCCACCGCCCGAGTGATTCGCAACGGTAACGAACACGATGTACCGCTCGAGGAGGTTGCCGTCGATGACCGCATTCGCGTGCGTCCCGGCGAACGTCTTGCCGTGGATGGTCGCGTCGAGGAAGGCGACAGCCATATAGACGAATCAATGCTGACCGGCGAGCCCCAGCCCGTCGCCAAGCATCCCGGCGACGAGGTCAGCGCGGGCACGGTCAACGGCCGCGGCACGCTGGTCTATATCACCACCCGTATCGGCGCCGACAGTCGCCTGGGACGCATCGTCGAGCAAGTAGCCAGCGCCCAGAACTCGCGGCCCCCCATCGGCGCCCTGGCCGACCGAATTTCCGCCGTCTTCGTGCCTAGCGTGTTGATCATCGCCGTGATCACGGCACTGGTCTGGTTCAATGTCGGTCCCGCGCCGCAGTTGGTCCACATGCTGGTTACCGCCACCACCGTACTGATCATCGCCTGCCCATGCGCCCTGGGGCTGGCGACACCGATGTCGACCATGATCGGCGTCGGCAAGGCCGCCGAGCACGGCATCCTGGTGCGCGACGGCGATGCGCTGCAGACCGCCAGCAAGCTGACCACGCTGGTCGTCGACAAGACCGGCACCCTGACCGAGGGTCGTCCGCGCGTGACCGCTGCTCAGTGGGCCACCGAGGATACCCACACCGCATTGAGCTGGGTGGCGGCCCTCGAACGCGGCTCCGAGCATCCCCTCGCCGAGGCGCTCGGCGACTACGCCGAGCAGCAGGGTGTCACGCAGACCGCGCTTCCCGAGCTACGCGAGTTTCAGGCCCTCAGCGGGCGTGGCGTCACTGCCGTCACCGACACGGGCCAGTCGTTGCGACTCGGCAATGCCGCGTTGATGCGCGACGGCGATGTCGAACTGGGCCAGGCTCAGGCCTGGGGCGCCGAGCTCGAAGACAAGGCGCAGACACCGCTCTACCTGGCCGCCGACGGGCAGGTATTGGGCGTCTTCGGCATCAGCGACCCACTGCGTGAGGACAGCCGCGACGCTGTGGCACGCTTGCAGGCAGATGGCATCGAGGTGGTCATGCTGACCGGCGATAACGCGCATACCGCCCGAGCCGTGGCGAAGGCGCTGGGTATCGCGCGCGTCGAGGCCGAGCTATTGCCCGAAGACAAGCGCGAGATCGTCGCGCAGTTGCAACGCGACGGGCATCTCGTCGGCATGACCGGCGACGGCATCAACGACGCCCCGGCCCTGGCCCAAGCCAATGTGGGCTTCGCCATCGGCCAAGGCACCGACGTGGCGATCGAGTCGGCAGGCATCACGCTGATGCGCAACTCGCTTCACGGCGTGGCCGATGCCATCGAGATCAGCCGCGCCACGCTGCGCAACATCAAACAGAACCTGTGGGGCGCCTTCGGCTACAACGGCCTGGGGATCCCCATCGCCGCCGGGGTGTTCTATCCGCTGACGGGAATGCTGCTCTCACCCATCGTCGCCGCCGTAGCCATGTCGTTGTCCTCGGTCACCGTGGTCAGCAACGCCAACCGGTTGAGGCTATTCAAATCCACGGCACACAGTGCCAAAACGTCTGAGGAGGCCGCATGACACTTCTCATCAACCTGATCGGGCTGGCATTGATCGCCGGCATCGTCTGGTGGTTCTGGCTATCGCCACGTTGAGATCATTGCCATGTGATGGCTATGCTGGGGCCATCGCGTCGCGGTAAACGGGGAGTGATATGCCACGCATCCAAGGCGTTCTCGAAACCGCCCTCTACGTCACCGACATGGCCCGCGCCCGGGCCTTCTTCGAGAGCGTGATGACGCTGTCGGCCTTCACCGCCGATCATCGCTTCACCGCGTACGAGGCCGGGCCGGGCAGCGTGTTGCTGCTGTTTCAACAAGGCAGCACCCAGGAAACCGTTAACCTGCCGCACGGCATGGGCACCATACCGCCCCACGACGGCACCGGGCGCGTGCATCTGGCGCTGGCCATCACCCGCGACGCATTGCATGACTGGGAAGCCCAGCTCGCCGCACACGACATTCCCATCGAAGGCCGGACCCACTGGCCGAAAGGCGGTGAAAGCCTCTACTTCCGCGACCCGGACGGTCATCTGCTGGAACTGGCCACGCCCGGCGTCTGGCCGAATTACTAATCAAGCTGGAAGAGCGCCGCTGCGCGGCTTTTCCCTCTTTTATTCAACAGGTTCGGCGTGCTCGACCATCAACTGCAACGACTCACGCCCCCGCCAGCGATTGCGCGATAGCTTGTAGGCACAGCGCAGACGGTCGCCGAGCCCGAACGGCGGCAGCTCGCCGGGCGTCAGGGCGCGAAACCAGATCGCCTTGAGGCTCACCGCACCGCACGAGAGTTCGAGCATCAGATGGTTGCCCTCGGCCCCCACCGGGCGTAGCTGCTCGATGCGAAACTCGCCGTCGAAAAGCGGGGCGTCGAACTCGCGACCGTAGGGCGCCAGGCGCGCCAGCTCATCCACCGCCGCCAGCGACAGCTGCTCGGGCGTCAAGGCACCGTCGGTCAGCACGTAAGGAAAAAGTTCTCGGTCACCGAGTTGTTCCTCGACCGCCGTGAGAAAGGCATCGCGAAATTCCGCCAGACGCTCGCGGGGTACGCCAATGCCCGCCGCCCCCCGGTGGCCCCCGAAACGCGGCAACGTCTCGGGGGCCAGTTCATGCGCACGCTGCAATGCATCGCGCAGGTGCAGCCCTTCGATGGAACGTCCCGAGCCGGTCAGCATGCCCGGCGCAG
Source organism: Chromohalobacter sp. HP20-39 (assembly GCF_033052815.1). Taxonomy (NCBI): domain Bacteria; kingdom Pseudomonadati; phylum Pseudomonadota; class Gammaproteobacteria; order Oceanospirillales; family Halomonadaceae; genus Chromohalobacter; species Chromohalobacter sp. HP20-39. Next base: position 724,208 of record NZ_JAWHTP010000001.1, read on the forward strand.
CGGCCGGTGTAAGCACTAGCGTGGGACGCCCGAAGGACTGCACCAGCCGCGAGGCGACGATGCCCTGCACACCGGCATGCCCATCCTCGAGGAAGACCACGATAGCCGATGCCCCCTCGGCCAGCGCGTCGAGCGCCAATGCACGGGCGCTCTCGACCATATCCGCCTCGATCGCCTTGCGCGACTGATTGTCGGTATCCAGCACCTCGAGATGACGCCGCGCCGAGGCGTCGTCGGCGGCGAGCATGAAATGCAGCGCCGCATAGGGGTCGTCGAGACGCGAGCGCGCGTTGATCCGCGGCCCCATCTGAAAGGCCAGGGTTTCGGCATCGAAGGGCACGCTGTCGTCCCCCAGTCGCTCGGCCATGACCCGCCAGCAGGCGGCACCCATGCGGTTGATCAGCGTCAGTCCATGGCTGACCACCGCGCGGTTGGCAGGGCTCGCCCCCAGCGAGACGCAATCCGCCACGGTGCCCAACGCCACGTAGGACAGCCACGGCGACAATTTCGGGGTCGAGGGCGAGGCCACGCCCTGCTCGATGAGTACCGAGCGCGTCAGTGACATGGTCAGCCACGCCACCATGCAACCGGCGATAGTGGGATCCGGGTAATCGCAATCGCTGCGCGTCGGATTGACGGTGGCATAGGCAGACGCCGGCGGTCCCGCCGTGGGCAAGGCATGATGGTCGGTGACCACGACATCGAGCCCAGCCTCACGCAGACGCGCGATACGCGGCTCGTCGGAACTACCGCAGTCGGCCGTGATCACCAGACTGGGGCGTGGCGACAACGCCAGGGTGCGCTCCACCAGCGGCAAACTGATCCCATAGCCATCGAAGATACGATGGCCGATCAAGCTGTGCAGCTTATGCATCGGCACACCGAACAGCTCGTTCAGGGTCCGCAGAATAACGACGTGTGAGGTGATACCGTCGACGTCATAATCGGTCAAGATGCCGATATGCTCGCCCTCAGCCACCGCCAGGGCGACCCTTTCCGCGGCACGGCGTGCGTCCTGCAGACGCTCGGGATGCGCCAGATAACGCAGGCTGGGGTCGATCAGCGATGTGACATCGTCGGTGTAGTCATGCAGACGCCCGGCGAGTATCCGTGCCTGCAGTTCGCTAAGCCCGGCCGACTGTGCGCGGCGGTAGACGTTCTCATCGCGCGGGCGAGACAGGATACGGCGATTCAGCAGGCGTTGCGGATCATGCTCGGCGACTGACACGAATGACTCCTCGGGGACGGCGGGATGGCAAACCGAGGCGTCGCGGGGCACCACGACGCCCCAGGACATCAACGGCGCTGTTCGGCGACGAAGGCCTGCACGGCCTCGAGCTCGGCCGGCAGTACGGTGTAGCGTTCTTCACGCTCGAGCAAGTCGGCCATGTGAGCGGGCAGCGGCACGCCCTCGAAGCCCGCCTGGAGCACCGCATCGGCGAACTTGGCCGGATGCGCGGTCGCCAGGGTGATCATCGGTGTAGAGACATCCGCACGAACACGCTCGGCAGCGCGATACCCCGTCGCGGTATGCGGATCGAGCAACTCCTTGGTACGCCCATGCGCTTCGCGAATCACCTCGAGGATGGTGTCGTCATCCACGCTGTGGCTGACGAATTTCTCGCGTAGCCGTGCCAGTGGCGCCTCGGCGAGCACCGCCGGCTCGTGCTGGAAGCGCTCGAGCAGATCGCGCACGGCGTCGCCATCGCGCTCGTAAGCCTCGAACAGCAAGCGTTCGAAGTTCGACGACACCACGATATCCATCGACGGTGCCAGGGTCGCCTTGAGCGCCTGCTTGGAGAAGTCGTTGTCGGCCAAGGTGCGATGCAGGATATCGTTGGCATTGGTCGCTACGACGAACTGCTTGACCGGCAGTCCCATACGATAGGCCACGTAGCCGGCGAAGACATTGCCGAAGTTGGCCGAGGGCACGCAGAAGCTTACCTCGCGTTGCGGCGCGCCCAAGGCTACCGCAGAGGCCACGTAATAGACCACCTGCGCCATGATGCGCGCCCAGTTGATGGAGTTGACCGCCACCAGGCGCGTGCCATTCAGGAACGCTTGATCGGCGAAGCTTGCCTTGACCATCGCCTGGGCATCGTCGAAATCGCCCTCGATGGCGATGTTGAAGACGTTGTCAGCCAGCACCGAGGTCATCTGTCGACGCTGTACCTCGGATACACGGTTGTGCGGGTGCAGGATGAAGATGTCGAGGTTGTCGCAATGCCGACAGCCTTCGATCGCCGCCGACCCGGTATCCCCGGATGTCGCGCCCATGATCACCGCACGCTCGCCCCGCTTGGCCAGGAAGTGATCGAGGATGCGCCCCAGCAACTGCAAGGCAACATCCTTGAACGCCAGCGTCGGGCCGTGGAACAGCTCGAGCAGGAAGTGGTTGCTGGCGAGCTGGTTGAGCGGCACCACTGCCTCGTGACTAAAGGAGGCATAGGCATCCGTGACCAGGCCTCGGAAGGTCTCGTCGTCGATCTCGCCGCCGACGAAGGGCTTCATCACGCGAAACGCGATCTCGGCATAGGACAGCCCCGCCATCGCCTCGAGATCCTCCGTCGAGAGCGTGGGAATCGTCTCCGGCACGTAGAGACCGCCATCGCTGGCCATCCCGGTCAACACTACTTCTTCGAAACTCAGCGCCGGCGCCTGGCCGCGCGTACTGATATAGCGCATTGCTCGGTTTCCTCGCTAGAAGGAAGAGCGCGGCTTCGCCGCTGGAAGCTGGAAGAACGAAGAGACCCCATAGCGAGAACCTGAAAGGCCGCTTTTCTCTCTTACGTCTTACTTCTTGTCCCTTCCCTCTTCCGTCCTGGTTTATTCTTGCTCGTCGAGGGCTTCGACACGAATCCGGGTCACCGGACCGGCGATATCGGCCAGCGATTCGAGCTGACGAATCACTTCGTTCATGTGCTGCTCGCGAGTGCGATGCGTCATCAGGATGATGGGCACCAGCTCGCCTTCGGTGGCTTCCTTCTGGATGATCGCCTCGATGGAAATCCCCTGCTCGGAGAGGATCGTCGCCACCCGCGCCAGCACGCCCGGACGGTCCACCGCCAGCAGACGCAGGTAGTAGGCAGTGACGATATCCTCCATGGGCAGGATCGGCAGCGAGCCGTCAGCCTCGTCGATGCCGCTGAAGGCGAGATACGGCACACGATAATGATGCTCGGTGGTGATATCGCGCGCCACGTCGAGCAAGTCGGCGACCACTGCCGAGGCCGTGGGTTCGGCCCCTGCGCCGGCGCCATAATAAAGCGTCGGGCCCACGGCATCGCCCATCACGGCGATGGCGTTCTTCACGCCATGCACGCTGGCCAGCAGGCGCTCCTTGGGGATCAATGTCGGATGCACGCGAAGTTCGAGACCCTTTTCGGTGCGCTTGGAAATTCCCAGGTGCTTGATGATGTAGCCCAGTTGATCGGCCTGTTCGACATCATCGGCCGTGACCCGCGAGATGCCCTCCGTGTAGGCCTTATCGAACTGCAGCGGCACACCGAAGGCGATCGACGCCAGAATGGTCAGCTTGTGCGCGGCGTCGATGCCTTCGACATCGAAGGTCGGGTCGGCTTCGGCATATCCCAGTGCCTGCGCCTCGGCGAGCACGTCGTCGAAGGCACGGCCTTCGTCGCGCATGTGAGTCAGAATGTAGTTGCCGGTGCCGTTGATGATGCCGGCAAGCCATTGAATGCGGTTGGCCCCCAGGCCTTCACGCAGCGATTTGATCACCGGGATACCGCCGGCCACGGCCGCCTCGAAGGCCACGATCACGCCCTTCTCATGCGCGGCCTGGAAGATCTCGTTGCCGTGCACGGCGATCAGCGCCTTGTTGGCGGTGACCACATGCTTGCCGTTCTCGATGGCGGTCATCACCAGCTCACGGGCCACGTCATAGCCGCCGATCAGTTCGACCAGCACATCGATATCGGGATTGCGTGCCACCTCGAAGACATCACGGGTGACCTTGACCCCGGCGGTTTCGCATTGCGGGTTATCGCGACGCGTACCGACTTGCTCGACGATAATCGGCCGACTGGCGCGACGGGCGATATCGTCCGCATTGCGCGTCAACACATTGAAGGTACCGCCACCCACGGTCCCTAGCCCACAGATACCTACTCTCACCGGTTTCAACGTCACGCTCCTCTTGCTCAGTGTATGTGTCCTGCGAGCCTCCAGCGCCTGGCGCCGAAGGCCATCGTATTATCGTCGGCCGGTCATTTTTCGATGCCAAGCATCGACGCCAGCCGCTCGGCCGGCACGTATCCCGACACCATACGGCCATCCGGCAGCATGATGGCGGGCGTGCCTCGAATGCCTAGCTCAATCCCCAGAGCATGTTGCTCGGCCACCAAGGACTTGCACTGCGCCGTACTATCCGGGGCATCTCCGCGCATCGCGGCGGTGAGCGCCGCAGAGGCATTGTCTGCGCACCATACTTGGCTCATCACACGCGCCGCCTTGGAGTCGACACCCGCACGTGGAAAGGCCAGATAGTCTACCTCGATTCCCATCCGATTGAGACGGGGAACTTCCTTATGCAATTTTTGGCAATAAGGGCACGAGGTATCGGTAAAAACGGTGATACGCGCCTTGACCTCGCCGGCGGGTTTGTAGATGACGCGTTCCTCCTCGGGAATGTCAGCGAGACGCGCCTGGCGGCGTTCGTTGGCAGCACGCTCGGTCAAGTTGACCATCTGCCCATCGCGGTTGCGATACAGGTCGCCTACCACCAGGTATTCCCCATCGGCGTCCGTATAGAACGTGTCGCCGCCTTTGAGGCGGACTTCATAGAGCCCCGGTAGCGGTGATTCCTGGATCGACGCCACCGGCAACGGCTGCCCATTGTGGGTAAGATTGTCGGCCAGCCCTTCAGGCGGCGCGGCAAAGCTTAGTGGTGCGGCCAGGAGGACCAGAGCGCCTCCCATGACCGACAATACGGCTCTAGACATTGGTCAACCTCTAGGATGATGTTGGGCATGCAGCGCTTCCAGACGCGCCTGTGCCACCTGGGTATAGATTTGCGTGGTCGACAGGTCACTATGACCCAGCAACATCTGTACGACACGCAGATTGGCCCCATGATTCAACAAGTGCGTCGCGAATGCATGGCGCAGCGTGTGCGGCGAGAGAGGCTTGTCGATACCGGCCACCACGGCATGTCGCTTGATACGATGCCAGAACGTCTGGCGGGTCATGAACCCATCATGGCGTCCGGGAAACAAGGGGGGACGCGTCGGGTCGTACATCAGCGCTCCACGCCCCTGGCGTAGATAGCGCTCGAGCCACACGGCGGCCTCCTCACCTAGCGGCACCAGGCGCTCTTTATCGCCCTTGCCGAGCACCCGCAACACACCCTGGCGCAAGTTGACCGCATCCACCGCCAAACCGACCAGTTCGGAGACGCGCAGGCCGCATCCATATAACACTTCGAGCATGGTGCGATCGCGCAGTCCTAGCGGCGTATCCAAGTCAGGCGCCTCGAGCAGACGCTCGACCTCGGCTTCATCCAGAGTGTTGGGCAATTTGGCGACGGCTTTGGGAGCACGCGCTTCGGCCAGGGGGTCATGGGTGATATGCCCTTCGGCCAGCGCCCAACGGTAAAAACGCCGCAGACAAGATAACAGACGCGCGACCGAGCGGGGATGGTAGTGCTCGCGACGCGCCGTCAGAAACGTCTCCAAGGCGTCCTCCCCGGGAGCCAGTAGACGCTCGCTGCGCGACGTGAGATGCGCCAGCCAGGCGTCCAGATCGCGACGATAGGCATCCAGTGTATGCTGGCTGAGTCCGCGCTCCAGCCAGAGCCCATCGAGAAACGCGTCACGCCACCCAAGATCATCCACCGACTCTGCCCTCCACGCGTCGCCTTCGCTCACCCCATATGCAAAAACCCCGCGAGCCAATGGCCCGCGGGGTTCTCGTCGAGCGCTCCTCAAAGGAAGCGCTCATGACGTCTCGACGACGCCGCAAGCCGCTTAACGAGTCAGCTTTTCCTTGATGCGAGCAGACTTGCCGCTACGCTCGCGGAGGTAGTACAGCTTGGCCTGACGCACGTCACCGCGACGCTTGACCGCAATGGAGTCAACCAGCGGGCTGTACGTCTGGAAAGTACGCTCGACGCCGACACCGTGGGAAATCTTGCGCACGGTGAACGCGGAGTTGAGCCCGCGGTTGCGCTTGCCGATCACAACGCCTTCGAAGGCCTGCAGACGCTCACGGTTGCCTTCCACAACCTTGACCTGAACGGTCACGGTGTCACCTGGCGAGAATTCCGGAACGTTCTTGCTCATCTGCTCGGTTTCGAGCGCCTGGATCACCTTGTTCTTGCTGCTCATGACTAAACTCCTTGATATTTGGATGACCGCCTCTTCTTCATGGCTCGAGAGTCGGTCGTGATCCCGGCGTCGCGAAACGCGGGAATCGACGTTGTGGGTGACGCGCGGCGCTCATTCATCGAGCGTCCGTCGCTCCTCCGTCCTACCGACGTGCTGGCTTGCGACATCTTCCGCGATGAACTCGTCAAGCAACTGCTGCTGCTCGCGGTCCAGAGCGCGACCTTCGAGAAGGTCCGGCCGCCTGAGCCAGGTGCGCCCGAGGGACTGCTTCAGTCGCCAGCGACGAATCGCCGCGTGATTGCCACTAAGCAGGATGTCCGGCACACGGCGCCCATCGATCACCTCGGGACGCGTGTAATGCGGGCAATCCAGAAGCCCCTCGCTAAAGGAATCCTCAAGTGCCGAATCGCCATGGCCAAGTACCCCTGGCACCAAACGAGACACGGCATCGACCATCACCATGGCCGGCAATTCACCGCCGCTGAGCACATAATCGCCGATCGACCATTCTTCGTCGATATCGGCCTCGACCACTCGCTCGTCAATACCCTCGTAACGACCGGCGACGACGATTAGAGCGTCCAACTCAGCCAGTTCCTGCACGCCACGCTGGTCGAGCCGCCGCCCTTGGGGCGACAGGTAGACCACGCGCGTACGCGCCGGTTCACAGCCACGGTGTTCGGCGTCACGGCGCGCCTCGGCAATAGCAGGTCGCAGCGTGTCGACCTTCATCAGCATGCCGGGGCCACCGCCATAAGGCCGGTCATCCACCGTGCGGTGCTTATCCGTGGCGTAGTCCCGGGGGTTCCAGAAATCCACCGCTAGCAATCCCTGGTCGACGGCACGTCCCGTTACGCCGTAACGGGTGATGGCCTCGAACATCTCCGGGAACAGGGAGACAACACCAATCCACACGGCTTCATCACTCGGCCAGCGACACCTTTGAACGGCGTCAGAATTCGGGATCCCAATCTACTGTCATACGCCCGGCTTCGAGATCCACCTCGCGGATCACGCCATCGGGCAGAAACGGCAACAGCCGCTCCCGATCATCGAGACTCGCCGCATTCGGCTGGATCACCAACACATCGTTGGCGCCCGTCTCGAAGAGATAATTCACTTGCCCCAGGCATTCACCGGACAGCGTCTCGACCTGCAGGCCTTCGAGCTGGTACCAGTAATAATCGCCCGGCGCGAGCGCCGGCAATGCCTGCTTGGGCAGGAGAATGTCCGCGCCAGCCCAACGTTCGGCCAGTTCGCGGCTCGAGATGCCTTCCAGGCTGGCGACCAGCCCTTTGCCCTGGGGGCGTCCCTGGTTCAGCTTGCACGCGAGGTGCTCGCCGCGCAGTGACAACACCCATTCGGCATGCTCGAAGATGCCCTCGATGGGGCTGGTGTACGAATACACCTTCAACCACCCTTTTACGCCGTAGGGACTGGTCAGGCGGCCAAGCACCACGTGCTCGTCGCCTTGCGCCGCATCGGCGCGACCGTTCTCATACGACATAGCGGGCATTCCACTCACGCTTGCTGCTTGCGTGCTTCTTTCAGCAACTCGGCGACGCGATCGGAGAGCTGGGCACCCAGACCCTGCCAATGCTCGGCACGCTCGAGATCGACGCGCAGGCGCTCTTCCTGACCACGGGCCACCGGGTTGAAGAAGCCGATACGCTCGATGAAACGACCGTCGCGAGACTTACGCGAGTCGCTGACGGTGAGGTGATAAAAGGGACGCTTCTTGGCGCCACCACGGGCCAAACGGATGGTAACCATGCGCTATAATCCTACGGTTGAAGTTTTACGTTACGCCACGGACTGTCGCGGCGGGCAACACCCACCTGCGAAGACGCAGCATTCTACGGAAAAAGGCACGTATTGGAAACCTTTTTCCTTGACAAGGAAAGACGTTATCAACGGCGCGGGAAGCCGCCACCGCGACCACCGCCCATGCCAGAGCCGCCCATGCCAGGGCCACCAGGACCCCCCATGCCACCGCCCATGTCGCGCATCATTTTCTGCATGCCGCCTTTCTTGCCGGCCTTTTTCATCATCTTCTGCATTTGCTTGTGCTGCTTGAGCAGACGATTGAGATCGGGCACCTGTAATCCGGCACCCGCTGCGATACGACGCTTGCGCGATCCGCTGATGATTTCCGGCTTGCGACGCTCCTTCGGGGTCATCGAGTTGATCAGCGACTCGAGTTTGCCCAGTTCCTTCTCGGCACCCGGTCCCTGAGCGGCCTCGGCCATCTGCCCCATGCCGGGCAGTTTGCCCATCAAGCCACCCATGCCGCCCATCTTCTTGAGCTGCTGGAGCTGTTCGCGGAAGTCCTCGAGATCGAAACCGTTGCCTTTCTTGACCTTCTTGGCCAGTTTCTCCGCCTTGCCCTGGTCGACACTGCGCTCGGCTTCCTCGATGAGCGATAGCATGTCGCCCATGCCTAGAATCCGCGAAGCGACACGATCCGGGTGAAACGGCTCGAGGGCATCGACTTTCTCGCCCATGCCCATGAACTTGATCGGTTTGCCAGTGACATGGCGCACCGAGAGCGCCGCCCCGCCACGGGCGTCACCATCCGCCTTGGTGAGGATCACCCCGGTCAGCGGCAACGCTTCATGGAAAGCCTGCGCGGTATTAGCGGCATCCTGGCCGGTCATGGCATCGACCACGAACAGCGTCTCATCCGGCGACACCGCCCCATGCAAGGCCTGGATTTCTTCCATCATCGCCTGATCGACAGACAGTCGACCGGCGGTATCCACGATCACTACGTCATGGAACTGGATCTTGGCATGCTTGATCGCCGCCTGGGCGATGTCCACCGGCTGCTGGGCACTGGTCGAGGGAAAGAAGTCGACCTCTACCTCGTTGGCCAACGTCTCAAGCTGGTCAATGGCGGCCGGACGATAGACGTCGGCGGAAACCACCAGCACTTTTTTCTTTTCCCGCTCGCGCAGGAAGCGCGCCAACTTGGCGACCGAGGTCGTTTTACCCGCACCCTGCAGGCCGGCCATCAGGACCACCGAGGGCGTGCTCTTGAGCGACAGCGCCTCGTTGGCCTCGCCCATGATCGCTTCCAGCTCCTGCTGGACGATCTTGACGAACTGCTGCCCCGGCGACAGGCTGCGCGAGACTTCTTGTCCCACGGCGCGCTCGCGCACCCGCTCGACGAACGCCTTGACTACCGGCAGCGCCACGTCGGCCTCCAGTAGTGCACGGCGCACCTCGCGCAGCGTGTCCTTGATGTTGTCCTCGGTCAGCTTTGCCTGACCGGTGATCGACTTCAGTGTGCCCGACAGGCGATCGGTCAAACTTTCAAACATGGCGCTCTCCGGCAGGAATTGCCTAGGCATGGAACATCGATTATACGCGTTCGTGGCGACTCTCTCCATGCACTCGTTGCACAGCGCGAGCGATGGGGGGATTCGCTACGGCGCGGGGATTCGCTATAGTAACGCTCCCGAGTCCGCGTGACAGGCTCACGTGATATTGACGCTTCACTTTCTTCGACGCCGACCGGCGCAGGGATTGGCCACCGATGCAGGCGCTGCCTTTTGCGATTCTCGCCATTGTCTGTTACCTCGCTGCGGGCGCCTGGCAGGCGCTGGCACTTGCCAGGCGTGTCCCAACCAGAACGACCTTGGTGCGTTCGCTGGGCTTACTCGCAGTCAGCGCCCACACTGTGGTCGTGGCGCACAGTGTGTTTCTCGGCCATGGCCTGCATCTAGGGCTTTTCGAAAGCGCCTCACTCTTTAGCTGGTTGATTGCCGCCCTGTTGATCGCGGTCAGTCTGATCAAACCATTGCTGAATGCCGGTGTCGGCCTCTTCCCATTGGCCGCTTTGACGCTGATTGCACTCATGCTTTATCCGAGCCGCATGGTCGAGTCCAACGTCTCAGCCGGCATCGTCTTTCACATCGTGACCTCCAGCGTGGCCTCGGCACTGCTCAGCATCGCGGCCGTACAGGCCGTGTTGGTAACGTTTCAGAACCACGCCCTCAAACGCCGTCATACACGCGGCATCATTCAGGTGCTGCCACCGCTCACGAGCATGGAGCGCTTGCTGTTCGAACTCATCGGCGCCGGTCTGCTATTACTCACGGCAGCCATCGTCAGTGGTTTCATCTTCATCGACAACCTTTTCGCCCAGCATCTCGTCCACAAGACGGTATTCTCCCTCGCCGCCTGGCTGATCTTCACGGGGCTACTTATCGGCCGGCACTGGCTAGGCTGGCGCGGCGCGCGCGCAATGCGCTGGACCTTGGGCGGCTGCCTGTTGCTGGTACTCGGCTACTTCGGTACCAAGGTCGCGCTACAGCTTATCTTTCACGATATCTAGGCGGACACGCGGCAACTTGACACTTCCAAGGGGAAACCCTACAAACGATGTTGGCTTTTCAGCGAGGACCTCTCCACCTTGAGCGATGACATACCCTTAGGGCTGCTGCTAACGCTGCTGTTCGTGCTCATTTGCCTATCCGCCTTCTTCTCCAGCTCGGAAACCGGAATGATGTCGATCAACCGCTATCGCCTGTCTCACCAGGCCAATAGCGGAGAGCGCACCGCCAAGCGCGTGATGCGGCTGCTGAGCCGCCCCGACCGGCTGATTGGCGTCATTCTCATCGGCAATAACTTCGTCAACAATCTCGCTGCCTCCATCGCCACGATCATCGCCATCCACTTCTTCGGAGACGTCTCGGGGCCAGCCATTTCCACCGCCGTGCTGACCATCGTGATTCTGATCTTCGCCGAGGTCACGCCCAAGACGTTCGCCGCGGTCAAGCCCGAACGCGTCGCCTACCCGGCCTCCATGGCGCTCGAGCCCCTGCTCAAGCTCTTCTACCCACTGGTGTGGCTCGTCAATGCGATCTCCAATGGCCTACTTCGCTTGATGGGTATCCGCGACATCGACGGTGGCGCCGACAATCTAACCCGCGACGAGCTACGCACGGTCGTTCACGAAGCCGGCACCATGATTCCCCGGCGTCACCAGTCCATGCTGCTGTCGATCCTCGACTTGGAAAACGTGACCGTCAACGACATCATGGTACCGCGCCAGGAAATCGCCGGCATCGACCTCGACGACGACCTCGAGGCCATTCTCGCCCAGATCCGCTCCAGTCAGCACACGCGAGTGCCCGTCTACAAAGGCGATATCAATAACATCATCGGCATCCTGCACCTACGCAATGCCGCGCGCTTTCTCTCGAAGCCCGAAGTGACCAAGGCCGCCATCGTCCAGGAAGCCCGCGAACCCTACTTCATCCCGGAGTCGACGCCGCTGCACACCCAGCTACTCAATTTCCAGAAACAGAAGCGTCGTATCGGCATCGTGGTCGACGAATACGGCGATGTGGAAGGGTTGGCGACACTGGAAGACATCCTCGAAGAGATCGTCGGCGAGTTCACCACCGACGAAGCGGCCACGCACCGCGAGATTCACCCTCAGGAAGACGGCAGCTATATCATCGAGGGCACTACCAACATCCGCGACATCAACAAAGTACTCGCCTGGCAGTTACCTACCGACGGCCCCAAGACGCTCAACGGCTTGATCCTCGAGCACCTGGAAGCCTTCCCCGACGCACCCGCCTGCCTGCAGTTGGGGGCGATCCGCATGGAAATCCTCCAGATCAAGGATAACCTGATCACTTCGGCACGCTGCTGGCAGTCGGCGCGCCGCGCCCGATCGCTGGTTTAATCCTCAGTCACGCCGATCTCGGCTTCGGCCTTGCGCTTGAGCTCGACCACACGACGCTCCATGTCGGCACGTTTGGCCTCGCCCACCGGAATGGGGTCGCCGAAATGCAGCGCCACCCGAGCCCGAAAACGCCGCGGCCATTTGGTCAACGCTTTGCCGCCACGATTCGACGTCCACGATCCCCACAGGCCGGCCAGCCCGGCAGGCACCACCGGCACCGGGTCCCGCGCCAGGATGATGTCCACGCCACGCCGGAATCGGTGCACACCGCCATCGGGCGTCAAGCGTCCCTCGGGAAATAGCATCACCACCTCGCCCTGACGCAGGGCGTGGCTTACTTCATCCAGGGCACGCCGCACACCACCAGGGTCGCAGCGTTCAGAATCTACCGGGATTGCGCCGGCGATGCGGAAAAACCAATTCAGCCACCGGGACTCGTAAATAGGCCGGTCCATCAGGAAACGCAGTGGGCGCGGACATCCCCCTCCCAGAATCAAGGCATCCATAAAGCTAACGTGATTGCACACCACCAATGCCGCGCCGCGTGCGGGTACCGATTGGCGGCCACGAAAACGCAGCCGGTACAGCACGCGAATCAGCACGAAGATCGATAGCCGTAGCACCGGGCGCGGTACCAGGCACAAGATGACCGCCGCCAGCGTCAGCGAGACCACAGACAAGGCCAGCATGAAAGTGTTGAGCGAAGCATCGAGGGCACTCAGCACGACGATGCCGAAGACCGCCGCCAGCACCATGAATAGCGCATTGAGGATATTGTTGGCGGCGATCATGCGGGCGCGGTTGTCGTCACCGCTTTCGAGCTGAATCAGCGTGTACAAGGGCACGATGTACAAGCCGCCGCCCAGACCGATCACCGCAAAATCCAGTGCCTGGCGCCAGAACCCCGGTGACAGACTCAATGCCGCCAACCCCGACTGACTACCCGTCAGCGGCTGACTCAGCCCCAGGTCGAGACCCGCCAAACCGAAGAGCATGGCGCCGGCTGGAATCAACCCGACTTCCAGGCGCCCCGCCGACAACCTTGCGCACAGCAGCGCCCCCGCGCCGACGCCCAGCGCGAACGCGCCCAATAAGGCACTGACTACAGCCTCGTCGCCATGCACGACATCACGCGTCCAGGCTGGCAGTTGGGTCAGATAGCAGGCCCCCAGGAACCAGAACAGGCTGATGCCCAGCAAGGCACGGAATACCCGTGGTTGACGCCAGGCATCGCGCATCACTTCACGTCCGCCCCGCCAAGGCCGCCACTGTGTAGTGCCCGCCTGGCTAGGCGGTGCACTGGGTACCCATAGGCTGGCGACGAGCCCCAAAAGTGCCAGCGCCACCAGGGTCGCGGCGATACTGCCCCGCGACCAGACACCGTCCAGCGACGCCAGCAGGCCAGCCAGAAGCGTTCCCAGCAGGATCGAAAGAAAAGTGCCCAGACTGATCCAGGCATTGCCTTTGACGAGTTCGGTCGGCGACAGGTGTTGCGGCAGGATAGCGTACTTCACCGGCCCGAAAAGCGCCGACTGGGTGCCCATCATGAACAACAGTGCCAGCAGCACAGCATAGGCTTCGTACCAGACGGCAGCGGCCGCCATGCTCATGGTCACGAGTTCCAGAACCTTGAGATGCCTGACCAGGCGGCGCTTGTCGAGACGGTCGGCGAGCAAGCCGCCCCATGCCGAAAATAGCAGGAAGGGTAGGATGAAAAGCGCCGCCGCAAGATTGTTGAGCAGTCCCGTGTCCCAGCCATAGCGAGGCACGGCGACGAAGGTCAGCAGCAGCAGCAGGACATTCTTGAACACGTTGTCGTTGAACGCGCCCAAGGCCTGTGTCCAGAAGAAGGGAGCGAATCGACGCTGGGTAAGCAAGCGAGGGATCACGACTCTCTCGGACCGTACTTGAGCCCCATCAGCGTTGTATTAAGCAATTGATCGAGCAACTCGGTAACTTCCAGTGATTGGCCCTGCCAGACGCCCAGGCGCTCATTGAGTCCTAACTGGACCAGGCCATGCACGCTGCCCCACAGGGTGCGCGCCATACGACGTGCCTCGACCTCGCCCATCAGCGGTTGGTACTCGGTAAGCGACGCTTCAACGCGAACGAATAGGCCTTCGATCATGTCGTTCTGACGTTGGTCCAACTCGCCTTCCTGGGCCAGCGGATAATCGAACAACATCTGCCAGCGATAGGGCTCATGCTGCGCAAACATCCAGTAGGCCGTCGCCAGCGCCTTGAGACGCGGTTCTGGTTCGGCCCCTTCGAGCCCCTCCACTGCCGCCCGCAGACGCCCCAGCGTCTCGACGTTGACGTATTGCAGCAGATTGCCAAAACTGCCATAGAGTTTGAGCAGCGTGCTGGGCGCGCATCCCACTTCGCGCGCCAGAGAGCGCAACGACAGCGTATGCACGGGATTTTCGCGTAGCCAGGCGTCACATGCCGCCATGACCTGGCCATGCAGCACCTCGGGTGCATGCTGTCTGGGACGAGCCATCGGATTCCTCGTGATGAGCATGCGCGGCACTTGACTCTCGCTACTTTGCACTTAGCGAGCGCAAGAGCCCGAACCGCGCGTGGTCGAACAGCGTTTCCCCCAGCATATCGGGAACGCACGCAAACGCAAGTCTCAACCCCTGCGATAAATCAACAGCAGCGCTGGTAAGCACCCGCCAGCTTGGCTTACCCTGGCGCGTCGGATCGCGAGGAGAGAGCATGGCTGGCCGTCTTTACATCAAGCCCTGGACAACGCCGCCGCTCGACGCGCTGCGCCAGGACAGCCAACCGATCGTCGGTCCCAACCTGGCGCCGCGCCGTCCGATCTCGATCATTCGTCAGAGCGAGGGCGAGGCGTATTGGGTCACGGCATTCTGGGGGTTGACGCCGCCCTGGCTCAAGGTGCTGGACCACGCCCCACATTGCGCTCGCGCCGAATCGCTCGAGGAACGTCCTATGTTTCGCGAGGCTTTCCAGGCACGACGCTGTCTGATCCCGGTCGACGGTGTCTATGTCTGGAAGCCCCAACCACGCATGAAGCAGCCGTTTCTGATCACGCGCGTCGACCGAGCGCCGCTGCTGCTGGCCGGGGTCTGGTGTCGCTACCACACCACGCTGACCGAGTACAACGACTCCACGGCCTTGATCACGGTGCCCAGCAATCCGCTGCTGGCACCACTCAGCGACCGTTTTCCGGCCGTCATCGAGGCCGACGATGCCTACCAGTGGCTGGCGCCAACCACCTCGAGCGAACGTGCCCACGAGATGCTGACCCCTGCTCCCTTGGAACTGTTGGGCGCTTTTCCTGTATCAAGACGTGTCAACGATCCAACACACCAGGACTGGGCCTGCGGACATCCCACCGGCCCGATGACCTACTGGGATCACTAACGAGGAGTCTTCACCGTGTTTTCATCCCTCCCCCTTGTAAGCCGTTGGCTGCTCGGCGCGCTCATCATTCTCGTCGCTGGTTACCAGACGGCACGCGCCAGCGACCCGGTGACCGAGGTCGTCAAGCCGACCGTCAGTCCCAACGATACGCGCAACTACCGCGCCCTGACGCTCGACAACGGTCTCGAGGTCTTGCTGGTCAGCGACCCGCAGGCCGACAAGGCCGCCGCCGCCATGAACGTGGACGTCGGTAGTGCCAACGATCCCGACGCCACGCCCGGCTTGGCGCACTTCCTCGAACACATGCTGTTCCTGGGCACCGACCGTTATCCGAAAGCCGACGCCTACCAGAACTTCATTTCCGCGCACGGCGGCGATCACAACGCCTTCACCGCCTCGCGCAATACCAACTACTTCTTCGACATCGAGCCACGAGCACTGCCCGAGGCCCTGGATCGCTTCAGTCGTTTCTTCATCGCCCCCCGCTTCAATCCCGAGTACGTCGACCGTGAACGCAACGCCGTCCACTCGGAGTATCAAGCGCGCCTGCGTGACGACAGCCGACGCCTCCAGGAGGCCATCAATCAGGCGCTCAACCCCGAGCACCCCATGACCCGTTTCTCGGTCGGCAGCCTGGAGACACTCCAAGGCGATGACACCGCGTCACTTCGCGATCGACTGGTCGATTTCTACAAGGCACATTACGGCGCCAACGTCATGCATCTGGCCGTCATCGGGCCCCAACCGCTCGATAAGCTGGAGACCCTGGTTCGTGATCGTTTCGCCGAGATCCCCGACCGCAACCTGTCGCGCCCCGAGATCGATACGCCCCTGGTGACCGACGACGAGTTGCCCGCACGCCTGCAGGTCAAGAGTCTGTCGCAGGACAAGCAGGTGCGCTTCCTGTTTCCGATTCCCGACCCTCAAGGCGACTATCGCACCAAGCCAGCCGACTATCTCGCCAACCTGCTGGGCCATGAAGGCGAAGGCAGCCTGCTGGCGGCATTACGGCACAAGGGATGGGCCGACGGCCTCTCGGCAGGCACCATGAACGGCGATGGCCAACATGCGCTCTTCGCCGTCTCGGTCAGCCTCACACCGGAAGGCGCACAACATATCGATCGTATTCAGGCCAGCTTATTCGATCAGATAGCGCGGATTCGTAAGGACGGGCTGCAGCAGTGGCGCTACGCTGAGCAGGCTCGCCTCAACCAACAGGCGTTTCGCTTTCAGCAACCCGGGGAGCCCATCGATCAGGCCAGCCAACTGGCCATGAACCTGGCCGATTATCCGCTCAAGGATGTGCAATACGCGCCATACCGCATGGACGGATTCGATGCTGCGCGTATTCGTGATTATCTAGCCAACATGACGCCGGCGCATCTGTTGCGCGTCTACAGCGGCCCGGACATCGACGGCGACACCACTTCGCCCTATTTCGACACGCCCTACACGCTGACACGACTCTCGACATGGCCGGACGCCGCGCCCCTCGACGACCTCGGCTTGCCACCGCACAACCCCTTCATTGCACGCGACCTGGAGGTTCTCGACGTTAGTGGCGATGAACCCCAGGCCATCGTCGAGGCCCCCAGCGTCGAGCTCTGGCACCTCGCCAACGACCGCTTCGGCACGCCCCGCGTGGAGTGGCGCTTCAGCCTGCAGAATCCCGATGCCTCCGACAGCGCTAGCAATGCCGCCTTGACGCGCCTGCTCGCCGGCTGGGTCACCGACAGCCTCAACGAGCGCTTCTATCCAGCCCGGCTGGCCGGACAATCCTTCGATGCCTACGCCCATGCCCGTGGCATCACGCTCACCTTCTCGGGTTGGCGCGATCGCCAGATACGCCTGATGAACAGTGTCGTCGAGCGCCTCAAGGAAGGCGACATCAGTAAAGCCAGCTTCGCGCGCGTCAAGTACCGGCTCTCGCAGCAATGGCAAAATGCGCCCCAGGCACCGCTGCATCAGCAGATGTATCGTACGCTCAGCGAGTCGCTGATGCGTCCCCAGTGGACGACATCCTCGATGCTCGAGGCGCTGAATACGTTGAGCGTCGATGACCTGCGCGACTATCGCGACGCCTTCCTCGGAGATCTCTATCTGCAAGCCATGGCGGTGGGCAACTTGGATGCCGACCTGGCCCGCCGCGAAGGATTGCAGGTGGCCAATGCGCTAAAGCCTCGTCTTCAGGCTTCGGATATTCCCACCCTGTCACCGTTGGCGATCCCCGAAACCCCGCCGACGTTGCATCCACGCAGCACCCGCAACGACGCTGCCGTATTACGCTATCTGCAAGGCCCGGATCGTAGCCTCGACAGCCAGGCGCATCTTGCCGTGCTCGGCAAAATGCTCGAATCACCGTTCTACAACCAACTACGCACCCAGGAGCAGCTCGGCTATATCGTCACGGCCGGCTATTCGCCCGTGCTCGATGCGCCAGGCTTGGCGATGCTGGTGCAATCCCCGGATACCCCAAGAAAGCGTATCGCCGCGCGCATGGATGCATTTCTGGAGGACTTCGACACACGCATTAAGGCACTCGACGATAGCGACCTGGCGCCTTATCGCGACGCGGTCAGCAGTCAACTCAGGGAGCGCGCCAACAGCCTTGG
The DNA here is from genome assembly GCF_033052815.1 of Chromohalobacter sp. HP20-39. Taxonomy (NCBI): domain Bacteria; kingdom Pseudomonadati; phylum Pseudomonadota; class Gammaproteobacteria; order Oceanospirillales; family Halomonadaceae; genus Chromohalobacter; species Chromohalobacter sp. HP20-39. The sequence continues at coordinate 742,255 of NZ_JAWHTP010000001.1, forward strand.
CGAGCTGACCAATCGACACTGGCAGACGTTGGCCTATGCCGAGCCGAACTTTTCACGTCGCGAAAAACTGGCAGACCGTGTCGAAGCCGTAGATGCCTCGACAATCCGCCAGGCATGGCGCGCGCTACGGCACACACGACCACTCACGGTCAGCTACGACGCGCATACTCAGCCCAGCAATGTCATGGCACTGACCCGCGACTTCCAGCCGCTCCCCGCCCACGACTGAACACGGTCGCCAACGGCATCCATCATGCAAAACGCCCGGGCTCATGGCCCGGGCGTTTGATGTCTGGTCAGCACATGTCGCGCGTCAATCGAACGCCTGCGGCGGCATCATCGCTTCGACGTGCATGACCAGTTCCTCGAGCACCTGGCGCTGTTCGGCATCCAGCGAGGCCTGGTTGAGCCGTTCGATCTCGCGCGCAAACCCCGTCAGCGTCAGACTCGACACCTGGGCATCGTTCATGCGCGCCCAACGATAGGTTTCCCACTGCGCCTGTTCGTCGCCACTCAGCGTATCGGGATAATTGCGCGCCCGCAGACGGAACAGCATTTCCTCCAGGCGCGGATCCTGAAAGGCGAAACGCGCATCGGCCAGGTCCCAGGGTGCCATTTCTCGGGCACGCTGCATTTCACGACGATCCGCCGGTGAGAAGAAGCCTCCCGAATACAGCATCAGGTCCGGGTCGCTGGGCGGCGCTCCGGGACCATCGGCAAATACCTCGGCGGCCTTGGCCGCCACATCCGGTGCGGCCTGAAGCTGCTTCCAGTGCCCCCGGCAGGCGTCCATGTCCAGCCCCAGCCGAGCCACGATGTCGCCATATTCGCCCTGACGAGGACCACTGGTGTCCTTGAGCGAGGTGGTCGGCATGATCACCGGACTCTTATTGATTTGAATCACCTTGAGCGGGATGCGCGCTTCGCCCTCGGCCAGCTCATCGGCACTGGCGAATACCCGCTCGCGAATCTGCGCGGCGCTCAATGAGAGTAAGGGCGCCGGGTCCACCGACAAATCATAGACGATCACCCCATTGGGATTACTCGGGTGCTCGGCCAGCGGCACCACCAGAGCGCTACACCCTCGACTGGCAGGATAACGCCGGGAGACATGCAGCATCGGCTTGCGTGCCTGGATGTCCAGCATCTTGGCGACCGTGCGCTTGTCGCGCAGTTTGAGCAGATACTCGAACAGTTGAGGATTGCGCGACTTGAGCAGGCGCGCCAGGTCGATGGTCGCCCGCACATCCGCCAGCGCGTCGTGGGCGCCGGCGTGCTCGATGCCGTTGGCGGCGGTCAAATCCTCGAGACGGAAGCTCGGCGCACCGTCCTCGCGCATCGGCCACTCAATGCCTTCCGGACGCAGGGCATGGTACGTACGCACCACATCGATCAAGTCCCAGCGCGAATTGCCGTTCTGCCACTCGCGGGAATACGGATCGATGAAGTTACGGTAGAAGAGATGGCGACTGACCTCGTCGTCGAAGCGCAGCGTGTTGTAACCCAGCGAACAGGTCCCGGGAACGCTCATTTCGGCATGAATGCGCGCGGCGAACTCGATCTCGGCGAGACCTCGACGGCGCGCGGCTTGAGGGGTGATGCCAGTGATCAGACAGGCCTGGGGGTGCGGCAGGAAATCATCCGCCGGCTTGCAATAGAACGTCAGCGGCTCGCCGATCGGATTGAAATCGAGATCGGTGCGGATCGCGGCGAACTGCGCTGGGCGGTCGCGCCGAGGATCGGCACCGAAAGTTTCATAATCATGCCAAAGAAAGGTCGGTTCGCTCTTGCCCTGCGCCATGGCCGCAGTCTCCCCACTGCCAAAAGCGCTCAGCCTAGCACACCCTGCTCATCGACTCAGCTTGGGCGTCCCTGCTCATCACGTGGCAAGGTGACGTTGAGCTCGAGTATCGAGCAGTCATTGTCGCTGTCTAGACTGATGTTGATCGCATCCTGGTCGACCTGCACGTAACGCCTGATCACCTCGAGCAACTCTTGCTGCAGCATCGGCATGTAGTCAGGCTGGTCGCGCTCGCCACGCTGGTGCGCCACGATGATCTGTAGGCGCTCCTTGGCCACCGACGCCGACTTCTTGCGTTCACGCTTGAGAAATTCGAGTAATTTCACCGGCGACCTCCTCCGAACATACGGGAGAGCAGTCCCTTCTTCTGGTACTCATGAAAACGTAGCGGTACGTCCTCGCCGAGCAGGCGCGAAACGGTATCCGCGTAAGCTTGGCCGGCGTCGCTATCCATGTCGTGCACGACCGGCACGCCCTGATTCGAGGCACGCAGCACCGCTTCCGACTCGGGGATCAACCCCACCAGATTGATGGCCAGTATCTCGCGCACGTCCTCGAGCGTCAGCATGTCGCCCGAGGTGACGCGATTGGGATCGTAACGCGTAATCAGCAGGTGCTCCCTGACCGGCGGCTCGCTGCGCTCGGCGCGACGTGTCTTGGATGCCAGCAACCCCAGGATGCGGTCGGAATCGCGTACCGACGACACTTCGGGATTGGTCACCACGATGGCCTCGTCGGCGAAATACATCGCCAACTGCGCGCCATGTTCGATGCCCGCCGGCGAATCGCAGACGATGAAGTCGTACTCTTGGGACAGCGTCTCGAGCACTTTCTCCACGCCTTCAGGAGTCAATGCCTCCTTATCGCGTGTCTGAGAGGCCGGCAGGATATGCAGGTTTTCGGTCCGCTTGTCACGAATCAGCGCCTGGTTGAGGCCAGCCTCTCCCTGGATGACGTTGATCAGGTCGTACACCACGCGACGCTCGCACCCCATAATCAGGTCAAGGTTACGCAAGCCCACGTCGAAATCGATCACCACGGTCTTGTTGCCACGCAACGCCAAGCCCGTGGCAATGGCCGCGGCGCTGGTCGTCTTGCCAACTCCGCCCTTGCCGGAGGTCACTACAATGATCTTGGCCAAGATGAGCTTCCTGTTGCTATTGAGTCGTTCGTACTAGCCATCCATTTTGGCGCGACATGGCGCCCTGACATCCCGACTAGCCGAGCGATGAAATGTTCAATTGGTCATCGCGCAGTTGAACCTGTACGGGCTGGTTCAGCAAGCGCGGGTCGATATCTTCCAGCCGCTTGTAATTGCCGGCCAGCGACAACAACTCGGCATGCAATTCCTTGCAGAAGATGCCCGCCTGGCGGTCCCCGTGAATGCCGCCCAACGCGCGGCCACGCAGCGGGCCATAAACGTGCACGCTGCCCGCCGCCAGAACTTCGGCCCCCGGGTTGACCGCGCCGACCACGACGAGATCGCCCTCGGGCGCGGTGACCTGCTGGCCCGAGCGCACTGTACCACGGTATATACGCCCCACGGCCGAAGTGGGGGCTACTTCGGCCTCGGATTCCGGCTCGATAGCGGCGAGTGAGGGTTCCTCGACAGCACGCGGACGCGCTTCTTGCGGCGGGAACCAACCAAGCCCTAACGCCCAGGCAGACTGTTTCACGGGGTCGGCGCCGCCACGCACGGCCACCGGCAACAGCTTGTGGGCACGGCACACGGCGCAAATACGCTCCAACGCCAGGTGCGGTTCATCGAGCTGCTCTACGCTGAGTACCACCGGCGTATGTTGAAAAAACGCTGGCGACTGGCTCACCTTGCCGGCCAACTGGGCGCGTATCTGCTCAGGGTCGGCGCTCGTCAGCTCCATGACCGTCATGGGCAACATGCCACCCTTGAAGGTGAATGCCGATGCTACCCGATCCATGTTGAGGCTCATGGCCACACTCCACAGCTGATGACTGATGTATATAGGTAAAGCTAAGCGAGGGTCGTGATGGCTGCAACTGATGATAAGACCAGCGTCCCGACTTTGTCAGGTGTCTCCGGGAACCGACACCCTTGCCATCGTCGCCTTTTCCCGGTGCCGGCTCGCATGCTTTGATACGCTATGGCACACACGACACTCACTCATGTGACGCTTTTTGCTAATATCGTGGCCGACGTGAGACGACAGGAACGCTGTCTCAGCGTTATCGCCACGCATTCAATACGCCAAGAACAGGGATGCATGCCGGGTCATGTCTGGATTCTTCCGCCGTTTTTTTGCACCACGCTGGCAACATCGCGACCCTAGCGTCCGTCATGCTGCCATTGCACAACTCGATAGTCACAAGTCGGCCGACCGCCACGCCCTTGAGCGCCTGACGCACGATGAGGATGCCAGCGTACGGCGCGAAGCCCTCTCCCAGTTCGAGGACCCCTCGACGCTACTCGAATGGCTCGCCACGCATGACAGCCCTGAGCTGAGGGCGCGCCTGGCACAGCTTCTATCCGGGAGCGTGCCCGATGCACCGCCCTTGCAACAACGCCTCGATTTACTCGACACACTGGACGATCACGACTTGCTCGTTCAACTCGTCGAGGGGGGGGACAACCAGGAACTGCGCCTGGCCGCACTGGCCAAGCTCGATGACGAAGCGACGTTGCTCCAGCAGGCACGCGACAATGGCATTGCCGTGGTCCGCCACGCCGCCGCCGAACGCGTATCGAGCACCGAGGGGCTGCAACGCCTGGCGCGCGAGGCGCGGCGCGACAAGGTCGTCACGCGCAAGGCCCGCGAACGCCTGCAACGTCAACGCGCCGATGCCGCCGAAACCCAGGCCCAGCAGGCCGCTCGAAAACGTCTTCTGGAAGCCCTCGAGGCGCATGCCCTACATGCCTGGGAGCCGCTCTACGGCGCGCGTTATCGCCATTTTGTGCGCGAGTGGGAAGCACTGACCGACACCCCCAGCGACGAGCAGGAGCGGCGTTTTCAGGAAGCCAGTCAGCGCTGCCGCAAGACGCTCTCCGATCATGAGACCGAAGGGCATGCCCAGCACCAGGCGATACAACGCCAAGACGAGGCGGCCCGCACCCGCCAGGAACTCGTCGAAGCACTCGAGGATGCCGTCGCGAGTCTCCAGCAGGCATCCCAGCTGACCCATCAGGACATCGACAGCCTACGTGCCCAGCAACGCCTGCATGGCGAACGCTGGCTGGCTCTGTCCGATCATTACCCCCCGGATGAAGACATCCAGGCTCGCTACGCCAAGGCACAAGCCCAGTGCCAGCGCATCGGTGACGCCTGGGACCGCGTTTCGACGCAGGCCCAGTCACTGGAGGCCGCCCTGCGCGACGACCATGCCGCCATCGATGCCTGCCTGGCGCGGATCGATTGGCCGAACGATCTGCCCCCCACGCCACTGATACAGGAAGCCCGTCAACTGCGTAACGCCGAGACGGCCGATGCGAGCACACCCGTCGACCTTTCGGCGCTGCGCACAGACCTCGACAAGCTCGAAAATCAGCTCGATCGTGGCACCCTAAAGACCGCGAGTCGTCTGTACCGGCAGATCCGCCAGCACCTCGATGCCTTGCCCAATGCCTCTCGTGGTGACCTGGAAGCTCGGCTCAAGCGACTAGGCGCACGGCTAGCAGAATTGCGCGACTGGCGTGGCTACGTCGCCGGCCCCAAGCGCACCCAACTCATCGATAGCATCGAGGCGTTGGCCGAAGACAATCAGTCACCCGATGCCGAGCGCGATCGTCGACACCGTCAGTTGGTCAAGGAATGGGCGGCACTGGGCGATGCCGCCGCCACGGCAGCGCTTTCGCAGCGCTTTCGTAGCGCATCGCAGCGCATCCATGCGGCACTCGACGACTGGTATCAGCAGCGCGATGCCGCGCGCAACCGTAATCTCGAGGCCCGTGAGGCATTGTGCGAGCAATTGGAGGAGCTCATCGCACATCCTGATGCCCAAGCCGACCCGGATGTGTTGCGTCAGATTCGTGACCGTGCACGCGAACAATGGCAGCAGTTCTCGCCCGTGCCGCGCGAGAAAGCCAAGCCACTCGGCCAGCGCTTTGGTCACATCCGCCATGAACTGCAGACGTTAATCGACCGTCGGGCCAATGAAATCGGTGACGCCAAGCGCGGCTTGATCGCCGAGGCCGAAGCCCTGATGGAAGCCGACATGCCCTCGACCCAACGCACCGAAGCGGCCAAGGCGCTCCAATCCCGCTGGCGAGCCTTGGGGCGTGCCGCCAAGGGTGAAGAGCAGATGCTCTGGCGCCATTTCCGCGGACTTTGCGATCGTATCTTCGCCGCCCGTGAGGCCGAACGCGAGAATCGTGCTCAAAAGGCCCAAGCACGCCTGGATAGCATGCAGGCCCTGATCGACCGTTTCGATGCCTGGCAGCCGCAAAGCAGCGACGACAGCGAGACGCTGGAAAGTGCCGTGCGTGACGCTGAGGCCCTGGAACCCTTGCCCGGTGGTCGCCGCAGCGAGGGCATGCGCCGCCGCTGGCAAGGCATCGTCCGTGCCCGGCGCGAGCGCCTCGCGCAACTGATCCTCGCCGAGCAAGCCGAGCGCTGGACGCGCCTGCGTCCCCTGCTCGATGCCCACGTCAATGCGGATGATGCAGCCTTGCGCGACGACCAAAAAGCGGATGTCGCGCTGCCCGAGGGCATGCCCCAGGACCTACAAGATGCCCATGCGGCACGTAACGCCGCTCGCCGAGAGGGCGACAGCGAAGCGGCGAATCACGAACTGAACCGACTGGTGGTTCAAGTGGCGCTGCTCGCAGACGAGCCGGTGGCCGTGCAGGACGAGCCGCTGCGTCTGGAAGTGCAAGTCGCACGCCTCAACAATGGCCTGGGCCAGGCACCGCAACCCGATCAGGAACTGGCCGATGTCTTGCGGCAATTGCTGGAAACCGGGCCCATCGCGTCCGATGTCTGGGCCTCCCGAGTCACGCGTTTCGATGCTCTATTCGGCGTTATCGCCCAGCGCGCGACCTAAGGACACAAGCGACGACCGCCCCGCCGACATTTTCTAGCGGGGCGCTACTACTTCTAGCGGGGCGCTACTACAGCCGATTCAGCCCATGAACTGCCCACCGTTGATATCCAGGTTGGCACCGGTGATGAACCCCGATCCACGGTCGGCCAGAAATACCACCGCACGCGCCACCTCTTCCGGCTCGCCAAAGCGCTTGACCGGGATAGCTTCGCGGATCGATTCGCGAATCTTTTCGGGGATCAGCATGATCATATCGGTGGCGATGTACCCCGGGGAGATCGTGTTGACGGTAATACCCTTGGTTGCCGTTTCTTGCGCCAGCGACATGGTCAAGCCGTGCATGCCCGCCTTGGCGGCAGCGTAATTGGCCTGGCCGAACTGGCCCTTGCGGCCATTGATCGAGGCAATATTGACGATGCGCCCATGACCGGCCTCGAGCATGTCCTCTATGACGCAGCGACAGGTGTTGAACACACTATTGAGATTGCAGTCGATGACTTCGCGCCACTGCTGGGGTGACATCTTCTTGAGCGTACTGTCACGCGTGATGCCGGCACAGTTGACCAGCAGTTCGACCGGGCCATATTCACGGCGAATGTCATCGACACCGGCGTGGCAAGCATCGAAGTCGGTCAGGTTGATACCTGCCAGTGCCACATTGTCGACACCCTCGGCGCGGCGATCCGCCAACCAGGCCTGGGCTTTCTCGCGGTTGTGGTAACTCGCCACGACGAAATATCCAGCCTCGACCAATGCCAGGCAAATCGCGGTCCCGATGCCACCGGTGCCGCCAGTGACCCAGGCGACGGGTGCTGTTTGCGTCGTCATGTCCACCTCCCCATGCTGTTGTTGTATGGCGTTCATGGTGAGAAACGCCTACTTGGCCCGCCTCCATGGCGTCCTGCCTGCCTTCAGTATGATCGAGTTTGGCCATGCTGCACGGTCGACGAATCAGTTCTTGACTCAGGCCATAAAAAACGTAGAATACGCCTCAGTTGATGCGGGGTGGAGCAGCTTGGTAGCTCGTCGGGCTCATAACCCGAAGGTCATCGGTTCAAATCCGATCCCCGCTACCAAACAGATAAAAAGCGGTGTCCTTTAGTTAGGGCGCCGCTTTTTTGTGCTTCCCGAACCAAGCGTCACACCTCAATCAGCCTCGCCAGGCCCTCGTGTATATTCAGATGACGCCATCCCAAGTCGCCCGATTCCCGGCAACTTGAGCGCTGGCCGGGTGATATCGACGCCCAGCGTCAGACCCAGCAGTTGCCACTCGACGCCTTCGTCATAGGCCACGGTCAGTCCCAGCACTCCGCCTAGCGAGACTTGATAACCGGTCCCGCTCGGCGCCTCGGCCACGATAGTGTCCAACAGGTAATCCTTGCCCACGGCGGTGGGCGGAAAATCGACGTGCAATCCCGGCACCCGACGCACCACCCAGGCCACGAAAGTATTGCTATTGGGGCCCGGCCACACCCGGTAGCGGCCAGTCACCGGATACGCCGCCACGGCCTCGCGAATCTTGGGAATCGCGCGCTCGGCCGCCTTACCTCGCAACTCGGTCAGCAAGGTCGGGGCGCTTCCATACCAGGCGCGGTCGGGCACGTCGGGGCGCGAGGAGACCGTGGGCCGCCGCCAGCCGAGAACCTGATGGACTTGGTAATGCCTCGCACCGGCCGGCTTGGTGGCGATCCAGGTATGCACGCCGAAGGCCCCACGCCAGTCGAAGGCGCGGGCCGCATATACCTGTACCAAAGCCTCGGGATGGGTGCCAGGCGCTGGGGCCAGTCCCACCGACGAGCGATCCGCCTGGGACCAGACGCCGCCTAGCGCGATTCGCTGACTTGCCAGCATGTAGGCTGGGCCAGCCAGCAACAAGGCCAGCACGACGGCCAGACTCACCGTCAGCCATAGGCTTTTCTTGATCACTCGGTGCATGCGACCGTCTCCAGATGTAGTGATGCACTCATTACATACCACCATGCGCCAGCGCCGGGGCTTGAATCCGCGCCGCGTGACCCGCATAACGAGAGGCAGTTCAATAGCGTCTTCACGCTTTACTCTCACACGATACTATCGATCCACACGCTACTATCGAAAGGCCATTGCCATGCCGATCATCGACCCGCGTACCGGCGAACCTCTTACATCTCCTCAAGACGGGGACACCAGCGCTGCGCAAACCACTGCCGGCACTCAGGATGCTTCTCAGTTCATCGTTGATGTCGACATGTCCAACTTCCAGCAGGTCGTGCTCGAAGGTTCGATGCAAGGGCCGGTGTTGCTCGACAGCTGGGCGTCCTGGTGCGAGCCGTGCAAGAACCTCATGCCGGTGCTCGAGAAGCTGGCACGCGAATACGGTGGCGCCTTCACCCTGGCCAAGCTGAACATCGAGGACAATCAGGAAATCGCCACACAGCTCGGCATCCGCTCGGTGCCCGACGTCAAGCTAATCGTGCAAGGCCAGCTTTACGATCAGTTCCAGGGCGCGTTGCCCGAGTCGCAGATCCGCGAGTGGTTGTCGCAGTATCTCAAGGCGCCCGAGGCCGCCGAAGCCACACCCGAGGAGAGAGCCCAGCAGGCACTGGACGCAGGCGATGCCGCCACGGCGCGTGGTATCTACGAAACGCTGGTCAAGGAATGGCCCGAGCATTATGACTACCAGATCGAACTCGCCGGCGCACTACTCGCGGAAGGCAATACGGCCGACGCCCGGGCGCTGCTCGACAATCTGCCACCGGAACATCGCGACACGCCCAAGGCACGTGGTGTCCGCGCGCGTCTGGACTTCGGCGAGGAAGCCCCCAGTGCCGAAGAAGTGACCGCGCTGGGCGAGCGAGACGATAGCGAGGCACAATTCAAGCGCGCCCTGCGGCAAGTCGCCGATGGCCAATACGAAGCTGGCCTGGACGGTTTGATGGCGCTGATGAAGACTGATCGCGCCTATGATGATGACGTAGCCCGCAAGACCCTGCTGCGCGTCTTCGATGCCCTCGGCGCCGACCATCCCCTGACGGTCGCCTACCGCCGCAAGATGTTCGCGCTGCTCTACTAAGCCCTACCACAGGGGATGCCCCGGTCACGACATCCCCTGCGCCTCGCGCCACCTTGAGAATGGCTATCCGGCAGGACAAAGCCGTGCATCGAGTCGTTCCAGCGCTTCTTCGAGCAGATGGGTGGGCGTGCCGAAGTTAAGCCGCACGAACCCCGGACACCCGAAATCGGCCCCATCGGACAACGCGACGCGCGTCGAGTCCAACAGGGTTTGCTGCGGCGAGGCGCCAAGCCCCGCCTCGCGCATGTCGAGCCAAGCCAAATAGGTCGCCTCGGGCGGTGCCATCGTGACGCCAGGCCACCGAGTTACATGATCACGCAATCTCTGCATATTGGTGTTAAGCGTCACCAGCAATTCACGGCGCCAAGCTTCGCCGTGCGCATACGCCGCCTGAGAGGCGGTCAACCCCAAGACATTGACCTCGGGCAGCAACCCTGTTGCCGCCTCGCGAAAACGCCGCCGTAACTCGGGGTCGGGAATCACCGCGCAGGCGCTCGACAGCCCGGCGATATTGAAGGTCTTGGAGGGCGCCCAGAGGGTAATCGTGCGCTGGGCCAGAGCCGGCGATAAAGACGCCAACGGACGATGCCGGCGCGTCTCGTCGAGTATCAGGTCGCAATGCAGCTCGTCGGAGACGATCAACAGGTCGTGGCGCTCAGCGATCTCTCCCAAGGCGTGCAATTCCTGGTCGTCCCAGACACGTCCTGTGGGATTGTGCGGATGGCACCACAACAGCAGACGCGTCTGCGGCGTGATCGATGCTTCCAGCGCTTCAAGGTCAAGGCGCCAAGACGCGCCCGGTGCCTCGGGCTCGGTCAGCATCACACGTTCTGCAATGCGACCGCTGCGTTCGGCCACACGCAGAAACGGCGGATAGATCGGCGTCGCGGTCATCACCGCCTGGCCCGGGCTGCAGAAGGTCTGCGCGGCCAAGTGCAGGGCCGGTACCACGCCAGGGATCCAGACCTGCCAATCAGGCTCGATCGTCCAGTCGTAGTGATCGGCACTCCACGTGCAGAGCGTCTCGCGCAACGTATCGGTCAACCTGCCATAGCCGAAGACACCGTGGGACACGCGCTCCTCGAGCGCCGAGACGACCGCCGGGGGCGACACGAAATCCATGTCCGCGACCCACAACGGCAATACATCCTCGGCATAACGCTGCCATTTTTGGGAAGGATACTGTCGCCGATCCAGCGGCGTGGCAAAATCATATGGCATGCTAAGACTCATCGACGCGAACGGAAGACTCTCGAACATGCCTGAAACCTCATTCTATGCCAAGGCCATGCGGGGCACACCACGTGTGGTGAGGCGCTGGCTGATGCTGGGTCAAGCCGCCCCCGATCGCCTGGCGATGATTCTCGCCGACACCTCACGCCTGGCCGGGCTCGGCGACCCCCAAGTCGAGCCCGATGGGCGCTCTCTGCGTGAATGGAGCAGCAACTGCCAACCGCCGCTGTGGGCGGCACGTACCGCCGTTTTCCTGCTTGTACAGATGCCCGCACGCCCCACGCCCGACGACGACGAGGAAGCCTGTGCCTGGGCCTACTGCTGGCTGCGCAACCGCGATTTTCAGTCCCTCGACGCCGCCCACGAGGCCTTGCCGAGTCACTTGCGCGAACCGCTTGCCAAGGCCCTGGATGCCGCCTGGGTCGACCAGGACGCCTTGCGTCTTATCTGAGGGCGAAGAGCGAACTTGACCACATGCCACCAGCAGTCGATGCTAATTAGCTTGCAAAGCACCTTTTTCGATGGCGACGACCCGGGGAAATGACATGTTCACACGCCGCGTAGAGCCGGCTTTCTACGACACCGACGCCCTAGGGCACATCAACAACACGCGCCTTCCCGCCTGGTTCGAGCTGGCACGCAACGACCTGTTTCGCCTATTCGTGCCCGACCTCGATCCCCGCAAGTGGCCATTGATCATGGCCAAGCTGGACGTAGAATTCTGCGCCGAGCTGTTCTATGGGCAGGATGTCGAGATTCGCACCTGGCTTTCGCGACTGGGCAACAGTTCCTTCACCGTCACCCAGGAAGCCTGGCAGGAAGGATGCCTGGGCGCCCGAGGCCATGTGGTGCTGGTACATTACGATCACACCGAGGGCTCGGCGGTGGCCTTGACCGGCGACCTTCGCGAAGCGCTGGCCGCGCACCTGGTCGACGAGGAGCCTGCCCCCGCATGACGCCCGCCATTCGCCTTCTTGAGCGCAACGCCATCCCGCACGAGGTGCTCCAATACACACATGACCCCAAGGTCGCCGCCTACGGTGAGGAAGCCGTGACCGCGCTGGGGCTGGCGCCGGATAGCGTGTTCAAGACCTTGCTCGCACAACTCGATGATGGGCGTCTCGTCGTCGCTCTGGTGCCCGTCATGGCCACGCTCGACCTCAAAGGACTCGCCAAGGCCGCCGGCGCACGCAAGGCCAGGATGGCCGACCCCACCCTGGCCGAGCGCACCACCGGCTATGTCGTGGGCGGCATCAGCCCACTAGGACAGCGCAAGCGTCTGCCCACCTTCGTGGACGACAGCGCCCGCGCCTTGTCGTCGCTCCACGTCAGTGGCGGTCGGCGCGGCCTGGAAATATGCCTGACACCCACGGCATTGATCGCCCTGCTCGAGGCGACCACAGCCCCGCTGACGCGGGCATGAAACACCTTCGATAGGCGGGGAGGCTCGCATGGCGATTCGCTACGATCTATGGCTCACGCCCGACGACAAGCCACGCCACCGCATGGTCGAGAAGGCGCTGGAGCGCTTCTTCGTGGCACGCTTCGCCGACTATCCTCACCTGCGGTTGCCCGGCGCTGACCCCTACGATTATGATGCTCCCTTCAACCGCCTGTATGACGCCTTACTCGCACGAGCACGCGACTACTGCGAGCGTGAATGGCACTACGTGCCGACGCCCGCGCAGCTCAATACGGCATTCTTTCGGGCCGTGGCCCACTCGCCGAAATTCGTACTGGACCCCCGCGATGGTGATTCGCCCTGAAACGGCGCCCGACGAGCGCCAACTGGCCCTCATTACTCAACAACTGGGCCGCGCGCCGCGTGGCATCCAGACCGTGGCTGCGGCCACGCAAGACGGCACGCCGCTGGTGCTGCGCATGCATGCCATCGTCGACGACAAACCGTTCCCGACGCATTTCTGGCTGTGCTCCGATCACCTGAAGATCACCATCTCGCGCATCGAGGCCCAAGGCGTTATCAAGGCCCTCGAGTCACGCCTTCAGGAAGAGGCCGACTTCATGGCCGCGTATCGGCGTAGCCACGAGGATTACGTGGCCCAGCGCTGGCAAACCATGAGCGACGTGGAACGCGACATCGTCGACCGCCGAGGCTATCGCGACCTCTTTACGCGGCGCGGCATCGGCGGCATCGCCAACTGGGATCAGGTGCGCTGCCTGCATATGCAATACGCCCATCATCTATGCGGCGACAACGCCATCGGACGCTGGATGGATACCGAATACGATGTGCTCGCCTGTCTGCGCTAGCGTTCTATGGCACTTGGCCGGTCATCGCGCAAGACACGAATGTCGAGACAAATCTACCGATCTGATAGGGGGGAAGCGTGCGCATCTGTATCTATATGGGATCGCGTGAAGGACGCGATGCCAGCTTTCGTCACGCCGCCGAGGCGCTGGGGCGACGCATCGCGCAACGCGGCTGGGGGCTGGTCTACGGTGGCGCCCGCGTCGGCCTGATGGGCGCCGTGGCCGACGCCGCGCTGCGCGAAGGCGGCGAGGTCATCGGCGTCATCCCCCATCATCTGGTCGAGCGCGAAATGGCCCACGAGGGGCTGACACAGCTGCTGCGTGTCGATGATATGCATGCGCGCAAATCGGCCATGGCCGAGCACGCCGATGCCTTCATCGCCCTGCCCGGCGGCATCGGCACCCTGGAAGAGCTGTTCGAAACCTGGACCTGGCAGTACCTGGGACTTCACGACAAGCCAGTCGGCGTACTCGACGTCAACGGTTTTTATCGTCCATTGCTGGAGTTCCTGGATCATACCGTCGCGCACGGCTTTCTCAATCCCGAGACACGCGCGCGACTCGTTTCCGCCGCCGACCCCGATCACTTGCTCGATCACTTGATGGCAGCGCAACATGCATCCTCGACGACCTCGTGAGCGCGCGCTTCACAGATGCCGTGCAATGTGACCCCAGTTTCAAGGAGGAACGTTCGATGTACGCTATCGCCATCCATGACCAGACGCTGGTCTGGCAAACCCACGACGCGCCGCACGGTGTTGCCGCCGACGAAGTGCGTATTGATGTTGCCTGGGCGGGGATGAACCGCGCCGACGTGATGCAACGTGCTGGGCAATACCCGCCGCCGCCAGGGGAAAGCGACATCCCGGGGCTCGAAGTCAGCGGCACCATCGCCGAAGTAGGCCACAACGTGGAGCGCTTCAAGCCCGGCGATAAAGTCTGCGCCCTGCTGGCCGGCGGCGGTTACGCCGAGCAGGTAGTGGTCGCCGAGGCCCAGGTACTGCCCATTCCCCAAGGACTCGGCCTGCGTGACGCCGCCGCGCTGCCCGAAGTCTTCGCCACCGCGTGGCTCAACCTGTACATGGAAGGCGCCGCCAAACACGGCGAGCGAATCGTCCTGCATGCCGGGGCCAGTGGGGTGGGAACGGCCGCCATTCAATTGTGTCGTGTCTTCGGCAACCCGTGCTTCGTGACCGTTGGCAGCCAGGCAAAGCTGGATGCCTGCAAGCGGCTCGGTGCCGATGCCGGCTGGGACAGGCACGAAGGCAGCTTCGTCGCGCCGATCAAGGAATGGGGCGGTGCGGATATGATTCTCGACCCGGTGGGTGGTGACTACATCGCCCAGGATCTACAGGTGCTCAATCCCGACGGGCGGGTAGTTTTGATTGGCTTGATGGGAGGACGCGACGCCCGGATCGATCTCGGTCTCATGCTGATGAAGCGCCAACGGGTCATCGGCTCGACGCTGCGCTCGCGCTCGCCTCACGCCAAGGGCGCCATCCTCGATGCACTGCATGCCCATGTCTGGCCCAAACTAGCGAATGGCGATATCAAACCGCTGGTCGACAAGGCGTGGCCGATTCAAGATGCCGATACCGCGATGCAGCACATGATCGACAATGCCAACACAGGCAAGGTGCTGTTGAGCGTCAGCGGAGAGGGATAACGACGGTCGGCAGACCTATGGTACACAAGGCGGGTTCTAGAGGGCCTTACCAGGACTCTAGGCCTGCCCTGCGGCATCACGGGTACGCTGGTAGGTCAGCTGCAACAGGCGTGCATCGTCACCGGCTCGGTGGCGCTGAATGCCCCGCTCGCGGATGATGACCTCCTTCATCGCCCCCCACCGCTCGAGTTGCGATTCATCCAGCAGACGACGCAATGCCTCGAGGCGAAAGCGCGGCAGCATGCCCGCATGATGGAACAGCAGCGACAGCCAGGTATTATCGTACCCCCAGCTATCGCTATAGGCGATGCCGTCGGCCACCAACTCATCGTTGAGCCAGCGCGCCACTTCGATGACAGGGTAACCCTCGCGGTGCAGTCGGCCACGCGAAATGCCATGCAATAACTCGGCCTTGGGGTCCCAATGGGTCCACTCTTCCAGGGGCTGGATCAGGAAGGCGCAGGTACTGCCGTCGGCCCGCGCAATGCCCACCTCTATCGGATAGCTGCCACGCCCGAAACCGGACGCTTCGATATCGAGCAGTATCGGCAACACGTGGCGGCATTCCTCTTCAAAGCGGGGTTGTCACGAACGAAACGTGCCCACGATGTCTACAGGGGGCATGCCAATCAGACTACGTGAACGGGGGACGCGATGCGAGCCCCCACGGCACTACTCTCAGTACGCCTCAGTGCGTCAGGGACGCGATCGGCTCACCGGCTTCGCTGCGTTGCGCGCGTTCGGCAAGCGCCGCCCATTGCGAGGAACGCCGGGAATCGACGGGAAGTCCCAGGTGAGCATAGCGGTAGGCTTCAGCCATACGCTCGGCGGCAAGGCCGTGGCCGGCTTCGGCGGCACGTGCGTACCAGGTCACCGCTTTTTCTTCGCGGCGCGCGTATTGCGCGCAGCCGAACTCGTAGATACGACCCGCCTGGTACTGCGCATGCACATCGCCCGCGTAGGCGGCCTGAAAGACGTAGCGTGCGCCCTTGGCCTTATCCTGTGGGGAGTTGCCACGATGAAACAGCATATGACCATAGAACGAAAGCGCAGCGGTATGACCGGCTTCGGCACAGCGCTGAAAAAGTCGCATCGTCAAACGATGCTTGCCGGGAGAGCGTGTCATCCAGCGGGCATGTAACAGTTGGGCTGCGAGACGGTATTCGAGCCGAATCCGCAGAGAGGATACCTGTTGCATAACCATCGACCCTGAAGTCGTCGTGACCGAGTAGGTACGTAAACGATTGCGTCGGCTCGGGCTCTCCCTGCACGCGCCAACACCCCGGATAAAATCACTGTCACCGTTGCCTGACATACTGCTTAGCGCCCTTATCCCCGGCAACGGGGCGCCAAGCATACGCCTACCCTCAGAGGGACTCAACCCCCGTTTGCCGCCCGCACGCGGCACCGCTACCATGCCGTTTCCATCCTTTTTCGATACCCGATCGGAGCCCCAGATGCAGACACGCCCCCTTGGCCAGACCGGCATCAATGTCAGTCGCTTGTGCCTAGGCACTATGACCTTCGGCGAACAGAACACCGAAGCCGATGCCCATGCGCAACTCGATCGCGCCACTGCCGCTGGCATCAACTTCATCGATACCGCCGAGATGTATCCTGTCCCGCCCAAGGGCGAGACCCAGGGACTCACCGAGGCGTATATCGGCAGTTGGCTCAAGGCACGCGGCAAACGCGATGACCTGGTCATCGCCACCAAGGCCGCCGGCCCTGGCCTCGAGCATATACGCGGCGGCCCGCGTTTGACTCGCGAGCATTTGCAGCGTGCCGTCGACGACAGCCTGGTGCGCCTCAACACTGACTACATCGATCTTTACCAGCTCCACTGGCCCGACCGTAGCGCCAACTTCTTCGGCAAGCTGGGCTACCAGCATGACGAGGACGAGGATGCCACACCGTTGGCGGAAACACTCACGGCCCTCAAGGAGCTCGTCGATGCGGGTAAGATTCGCGCCATCGGGCTATCCAATGAGACGCCGTGGGGCGTGATGCAAAGCCTGCAACTCGCTGACACGCTAGGTGTGCCGCGCGTGGCCAGCGTGCAGAACCCCTATAACCTGCTCAATCGTAGCTTCGAGGTCGGGCTCGCCGAGATCGCCCATCGTGAAGACGTCGGCCTGCTGGCCTACTCGCCCTTGGCTTTCGGCGCGCTCACCGGCAAATACCTCGATGGTGCCCGCCCGCCTCAGGGACGCTTGACCTTGTTCGAACGTTTCAAGCGCTATACGTCCGACCTGGCCGAGGAGGCGATCGGCGCCTACGTCGGGATCGCACGCGAACATGGTCTGGACCCCGCCCAGATGGCGCTGGCCTACGTCAATTCACGCTCGTTCTTGACCAGCAATATCATCGGCGCGACTACGCTCGAGCAGCTCGACGCCAACCTGGCCAGCGAGGATCTGACGCTGGACGCTAGCGTGCTCGAAGCTATCGAGGCCGTGCATCGACAGCACCCCAACCCTTGCCCCTGACGCCGATGGCGTGCCTATCACCACGATAGGCACGCCATCATCGGAGCGCCCTGGTGCGCTTGTTATACTAACGGTAATGAACATTTCGATCCCGAACGCGAGGACTGCGCATGCTAAGCGTCATTTCACCGGCCAAGACGTTGGATTTCGAGACACCACCGACGACTGCGACATACACCCAACCCGAGTATCTTGAACAAAGCGCCGAGTTGATCGACATTCTCCGCGACTACTCTCCCCAACGGCTTTCCGAGTTGATGGGCATCAGTGACAAGCTGGCAGGACTCAATGCCGCACGGTATGCCGAATGGGCACCGCCGTTCTCACCGGAGAATGCCAAGCCCGCCGCGCAGGCCTTCCAGGGCGACGTCTATCTAGGGCTGGACGCCCCCTCATTCAGTGAGCAGGACAACCAGGAGGCACAGCGCCGTCTGCGCATTCTCTCGGGGCTATATGGGCTACTGCGTCCACTCGATCTGATTCAGCCTTATCGCCTGGAGATGGGGACCAAGCTGGCCAATCCGGCGGGCAAGGATCTCTACGCCTTCTGGCGAGAGCGCCTCACCCAGGACCTTTCCCGAGCCGTGGAAGAAAGCGGTTCGCCGGTGCTGGTCAACCTCGCCTCCAACGAGTACTTCAAAGCCATTGATGCCAAACGCTTGACGTGCCGTGTCATCACGCCGGTCTTCAAGGATGAGAAGAACGGTCAATTCAAGATCATCAGCTTTTATGCCAAGAAAGCCCGGGGCTTGATGGCCGCCTGGATGATTCGCCAGCGTGTCGACGACCCCGAAGACTTGAAACGCTTCGACGTTGGCGGCTACCAATTCAATAGCAGCCTGTCGGACGGCGATAGCTGGGTTTTTACACGCCGCGAAAGCGAAGCAGCGAGCGCCTGACCGAATAACTAGAGCGAGTAGGGTTCAGCCGCACAAAAGCACTGATATCTTCAACGTTGAATCCCCGCTAGAATCGAGCATCCGGTTCTACTCCTCTTCTCATTCTGCGGGAGAACGTGCATGCGCAACATTTTTGTAATGCTCGTGGTCGGCTTGCTTGGCTTCGGCCTGGCAGCCGATCATGCCGATGCTCGGCGCCTCGGCGGTGGCAAAAGCTTTGGCAGTTATTCGCGCTCTGCGGATAGCCCCGCCGCCACAAACCGAACCAATGCAGCAACCACTCAGCGCCAACCCAGCGCGGGATTATCACGTTTCGCCGGGCCCTTTGCCGGCATCCTCGCGGGCGGCTTACTGGCTTCGCTGTTCTTTGGCGGCGCCTTCGATGGCATCCGTTTTTTCGACATCTTGCTAGTCGCCCTCGTCGCGTGGCTGGTCTTCCGCTTCTTGAGGACACGCCGCGCCTCAACCGCTAGTGGGCCACAGCACCACGAGCGTCAATCCCATACTCAGCAGGATACGCCGTCCTTTTCCAATGCCGGCGGCACAGCCACCAGAAGCGCCGGCTCAGCGCCTGAGTGGTTCGATAAAGAGCGCTTTCTCGGCGGCGCCAAAGAACACTTCATGACGCTCCAGCGCGCTTGGGACAATAACGATCTGGCCCGGATTCAAGAGTACGTCACGCCAACACTCTATAACTTGCTACGCGAAGAGCGTGCGCAGCAACCCGCAAATAACCGGACAGAGATCGTGCGTCTGTTCGCCGAGCTAGGAGATGTCAGAGAAATCGGACAACAAGCCGAAGCCAGCGTCCTTTTCCACGGCATTCTCGATGAAAACGGCGAAAAAACCGAGTTCAACGAGACCTGGCACCTGATCCGTGACATACGTGATAATGCGCCTTGGTACGTCCAGGGAATCGAGCAGAACCCCGGCACCTGAACGCCAGCGCTCTTCAACGGCATTCTGCCCTACCTGCCATGAAAAAGGCCGGACATCTGTCCGGCCTTTTCGGTATTCCACGATTCAGGGTAGCGTCAGTTCTGGGCGTCTTCGGCAGCGTCCTGAATGTCCTCACCCGCATTTTCCATGCTGTCCCCCGCGTTGTCCATGGCATCATCCACGGACTCGCCGGCTTCTTCGGCCGGCCCTTCATCGTTGTCGCAGGCAACGACACCGAAGGCGGTCATTCCAATCACCAGCATCAGCGCCAGCTTCTTGAGCCATTCACTACGCATCGGTTCTCTCTCCTTTGAGGTGGGTGCTTACTCCATGTACGCCTTTACTAAAGCACAGGCCCCGCTCACAGGCAAACGGCGTTCCACTCGCCCACGAAAAAACCCCCGCTGGCATGGGCCAACGGGGGTTTCCGGGATAAATGCCTGACGATGACCTACTCTCGCATGGGGAGGCCCCACACTACCATCGGCGCTGAGCGGTTTCACTGCTGA